>DASYAY010000079.1:0-24559 GCA_036501065.1 Chthoniobacter sp.
CCTGGGATCGAGAGCGGCGAGTCATCGCCAAAGCCGAAGTGACCGCCAAAGGGGAGAACCCGCGCTTTGTAGTCACCAGCCTGGAGGGCGACGCGCAGGAACTTTACGACCGGATCTACTGCGCCCGAGGCGAGATGGAAAACCGCATCAAGGAGCAGCAACTCGGGCTCTTTAGCGACCGGACCTCCTGCCGGGGCTGGTGGGCCAACCAGTTCCGCGTCCTGCTCTCGGCCGCCGCCTACGTGCTCGCTCAACTCGCGCGGGGCTTCCCGGGCTCTTTCTACGAAGTGAAGCTCTCGCTCATTCCCGTCCGTTGAATTGCTCTTCGCGAGGCAGCGCGTTGACTTTCCACACTCCGGGGTAGAAGCGAACGATGTGGTGAGGCCGAAAGCCTTCGAGCAGCAGGTCACATTTGACTTTGATTTGCACCCCGCTGCTCCCCGGTTGCACGGGCACCTGGCCGATGTGAAGGATGTTCCCTCCCTTGCGATCGTTCAAGGGGTCGTAGGTCATGAGGCTCTCCCGCGCCACGGCGATGGTGCCTTTCGGAGCCAGTGGGTCATCCTCCGGCTTGTTCAGCGGCCAGCCGAAGGGCTCCGGATTGATGCCCTTGAGATCGGCGAATAACGCTGGGTCGACGCCACCGAAGAAAGTGATCGTGACGATCTGCGCGTCATCGTCGACTTCATCGATCCAACCCGGCAACCCGCGCTCGCGGATATGATTGCGGTGACGCTCCAATTGCTGAGCGCTCGCGAGTTGCCGGCTCGGTTCGTCGAGCCAGATCTCTACGACACGCCCGGGCCCATAAAGCGTAGCCCACGTCAGGTTGAACTGCACCGTCTGACCTTCCTTCAACGATGCCAGATCGCCAAATCCATGTCCTGTGAAGACCAGCGTGCTGGAGAGCAGATCAAAGATTTTGGACGTGCCGATCGCGTTGCCGTCGCCTTGCAGAGTCGCAGTGAGCTTCTTATCGGCCAAGTTCACCTGATCGATTTTCCAAATCTGCTTCTGCCGCGCGTAATAGCTGAAATCATCTTCCAATTGAAAGCAGCGCTTGAACGCCAGTTCCGGCGTCACGCGGTGATAAGGGCCCGGCGGCGGTGGCGAAGTATCGTTGGCCGCCTTCAGGTAGAAGAGGCCGTGAAGGTGCGTGCCTAGGGGAATGTCCTGCAAAGCCGCCGGGGCGCCGTGGTAATAGATCGACCCGTAGGGCAGCATGACGCTATCGAGTGGCAGGTCGAAGACACCGCGATCCTGGGTGTCGCTGCGATCGACCCGGAGATAAAACTCCCGCTCCAGGTGGTCGACCTTGATCAGCTCTCCGGAGACGGCATGCGCGGAATTCGGTGGCGGAAACTGGCCGTCAACCAGTTGAAACCACCGCAGGGATTTGTCCTTGTTGTCGTCCGTGCGAAAAGCCGGACCGGCTTCCGCGTGGAGCAACGCCGACGCAAGCACCAGACAAAGCGTCGCCAGCGACGGTAGGATTTGGCGGAGCATCGGGAACGGGACCAAGGCTTTGAAAACGATCAACGCCGTTTTTCTCCTCGCGATTAGGCGACGATTTCCGAAACCGTGCGGACGCTATCCTGGAAGGTTTTGGCCTCGACGTCCACGCGCTGGAGCATCGTCAAAAGCAAGTTACTGAGACGCGCGTCACCGTCCACCGGCCGCGAGCAAATGCGATAGTGCGCGCCGGCATCGGCCATATTGTAGTGCTCGATCTTCGGCAGGTTGAAGTCGACATGCTCCCCATGTTTCACCCCCAAGGCGCGTCCGCCGGCGAGCAACAAGGGCAGGTTGGCATTGCCGTGACTGTGGCCGTAAGCCATGCCGCTGCCCCACAACACTTGCGTGGTATCGAGCAACGTCCGGTTGTCTTCCTGATGCGCCTTGAGCTGATCCAGGAAGTAGCTGTACTGCTCGACGAGAAAAGTATCGGTCATGGTCAGGCGCCGGAGCTGTTCGGGGTCGCCGTTGTGGTGCGACAAGCCGTGACGCGTCTGGTAAATGCCGATGTCGGGAATGGCCCCGGCGTTTGATTCGCTGCCGATCATGCAAGTAATGACGCGCGTGGAATCGGTCCGCAGAGCCATGACCATGAGATCGTAAAACAGGCGGTAGTATTCACCGGCCTGGGTCATATCGAGCTTGCGGGTAAGGTGAGCCTCCTCCTCGGGAGCAATCTTCGGTTTCGGGATGTCCAGCCAGGACTCCGCGCGATCCGTACGCACCTCCACCTGGCGCACCGCGGTGAGATACTCGTCGAGCTTGGTGCGGTCTTCGCTGCCCAGCTTTTCGTTCACGCGTTTGGCATCGCTCATCACCGCGTCGAGGATGCTGCCCCGGCGGTTCAGACGGCGAAGCTGCGTAGCCTTGCTGTCTTTTTCCACGCCAAAGAGCGAATTGAAAATGGTGCGGGTATTGCGTTCCGCCGGAATCTGGATGCCGTCCCGGGACCACGCCAGCGAGTTGCCTTCGATGGCCAGCTCCAGGGAGGAAAAGCGCGTGGATTTGCCCTGCACTTCGGCCATGAGCTGGTCGGCCGATACGGTGTTCCGAAAGGCGCCGCCGTCGGCCGGAACATCCGCGCCCGTGAGCCACACCTTGTCGCAATTGTGGGCCTTCCCGATCACTTGCGGATGACACAGACCGCTGATCGGCGTGAGTTCCGCCCGATGCTTTTCGAGCGACGCCAGGGGCGAGGTCAATTCGTAGCCAGCCCCGGCTTTGGCGATTTGCCAGGTGAGCGTATTGACTCCGTTCGGGATGTAGAGAAAGACGCTGCGCTTCGGCTGCGACGTGGCCGGCAGCGCACCCATGCAATCGAGCAAAGGCAGGGCCAGACAGACACCCATGCCGCGCAGCATCTGGCGGCGGCTCATTTGCCCGCGGTTGAAGTTGATGTTCGACATAGGCGTGTGATCTGGCGGTTTTGGGTGATTAGCGTTTTTGGAAAAGATCGGACAGCACAAAGGCCTCCACGAGATCGCGCAGGCGGTAGTCCTTCTCGCGGCTGGCCTTGGCGATCGCCTCCAGGGATTCACGATCGCTGAAGGACATCGTCCGCCGCAGCCCGTAAGTGGCGAGTTTTTCGACGAAGGCGGCGTTGAATTTATCGATGTCCTGGAGGAGCAACTTCTTGAATTCCTCCGGCGTCTGGAAGCTACGGCCGTCGATCAGCTGGCCGCTGGGATCGACCGGAGGATCGTCGCCCGTGCCCGTCGCCACTTCCACCGTGCGCCAACGCCCGATGGCGTCGTAATTTTCAAAAGCGAGCCCGAGCGGATCGATACGGTTGTGGCAGCCAGAGCAACGCGCATCATGAATGTGCGCGTCCAATTTCATGCGCAGCGTCGCCTTGGGCGCGGTCAGCGGATTCGGTTCAATGGGATCCACGTTCGCCGGGGGCGGCGGTGGAGACTTGCCATAGACCGTTTCCAACAACCATTTGCCCCGGTGAACGGGCCGATGCCGCGTGCCGTCGGAGGTGAGGGAAAGGATGGCCGCTTGCGTGAGCAGCCCGCCCCGCCGGCTGTCAGCCGGTAGCGAGACCTTCTGAAATCCGTTCCCCGCAGAGCCGGTTTGCGCGGTGCACAGGCCATCCGGCAAGCCATAAAACTTGCAGAGTCGCGGGTTCAACATGGTCCAGTCCGAATTGATGAACTCGCGCAGGCTGAGGTTGTCCTTGAGCACCTCGTGGAAATAGGCGGTCGATTCACCGATCATGCTCTTCTCCAAAGATTTGTCGTAATCGGGATAGAGCTTCTTGTCGGGCGGAAACATGCCGACCTTCCGCAGATTCAGCCATTGGGTGGCAAAGGAGTCGGCGAAACGCGCGGCGCGAGGATCGGCCAGCATGCGTTGGACTTGTCGGGCCAGTTCCGCTTTTTCATGCAGCTTGCCTTGCTCGGCGAGGGTCAACAACTCGTCGTCAGGCATGGTGCTCCAGAAAAGGTACGACAGGCGCGAGGCGATCTCCCAATCGTTGAGCGTCAGGCGGTCGGCATCCTCATCACCCTCCGCCAGGAAGATGAAACTTTTCGAGCAGAGAATGGCGGCCATCCCCGTTTTGACCGCATCGTAGAACTTTTCGCCGTTCGCCAACTCGCTCTTCACGATGGCCAGAAAACCGTCCAGTTCGCCCTCGCGGAGGGGACGCCGGAAGGCCCGCCGGGCGAACACTCCCAGGCAGGCACGCACTTCGTCCATATTGCCTGCCTCGCGAGGCAGGTATTCATCGCGGTGACGCTGTTCTTCATCGGTGACGATCGGTCCACGGAACGAAATCGAATCGATGATTAGAAACGGATAGCGCGGACGCCCTTGCTCATCGGTCAGCTTCATCTGCCAGGGCATCCGGCCTTCCGCGATGCTGACGAACGGTTTGATGCCGTGACGGCCCGAAGGCGGCGTATTCGACGGCCCAGGCACGTCATTGATCACTTCGATATTCGGCCGCCCCTTGGGCAAGTGTGTGCGGAAGGTGACCGTCGTCGGTTGATCCTCGGGAGCAAGGATGTCTTGCTCGAAAAGCACCCGATCCAGTTTGGTTTCGTAGACGAACAAACGCGGCGCCCGCCCCTTCTCCGGTTTGAGCCCGCTGAGCTTATAGCTGATCTCGTAGATTCCCGCCTCCGGCAGTGGATCCTTCGGAGCGGAATAACGAAAGATATCTCCCGGCCACATTTCAAAGCGCACCTTGTCCAGCAGCCCCAGGCTCTGCAGTCGCTCACGGTGGGATTCCTCGATCTGCTTCTCCTCGATGGCCGGCTTGCTGGAATTGAGCAGCGCCGGTTTTTGCGACGGGTAGGCCTCCGCGAGGATGACTTCGGCCGCCGCCAGATATTTTTCCACGTTGGAAGGCGACAAAGTCAGCACCGAACCGATGCGCTCGAACCCGTGCCACTCGGGATCTTCCAGAAAAGCGCCCGGGTCAGTGGCATCGTAGTGCACCCCGAGAAGGTCGCGCACCGTGTTGACGTATTCATCGCGCGTGAGGCGATTGTAGGAAACTCGACCCCGGGCCGCCATGCGCGCCGCTTCGCCTTCTTTCATGCGAGCCGAAATCCAGGCGACCACGCCGGCCGATTCTTCCGCACCGGGCCGCTTCTTGACCTTTTTTGGCGGCATTTCTCCGGAATTGATCCGCTCCATCACTTCGAGCCATTTGGAGTTGTCCACGAAGCCCACTCTGTTTGACAGCGTGTCGATCCGGAAATCACCCTTGGTCGTATCCGCATCATGGCAGTCCATGCAATGCGTCTCGAAATAGTCGTGCACTTTCGGATCCAATGCCGCCACCTCCTGCGCACGGCCCATCGAATCGGCGAAAAATCCCAGAAGACCGGCCACCCACAAAATTCCGGCCCCTCGGACAAGCCGTCGCCGCCCGAAATTCGATCGGAGGCAGGCAAATCGGAGGACAATGGAATTCTCGTTCATCGAGGAGGAAAGCCGAACGGCTCGCTATGCAACCCCCGACGGGCGGCTTTCTTTGATCCGTCCGCCCCCAATTTCCTGGAGTCGCAGATCGTGCCCTACGCGCGTGAAGCCTCGATCGCCGTAGCCACGGTCACCGTCTTGATCATGACCTTGGAATTGCGCGCGCTGGCGTCGTACTTCTTGCGGCGGTCCGGCGGCAGCACGTCCGGCGTCACTTCGGTATAGCCGCCTTTCTGCTGGAAATAATTGAAGGTCTGCGTGGAGAGGGCGATGACCTGCTTGATCCCTTTTTCGACGGCGAGCTGCTCGGCGTAGGCCATGAGTTTCCGCCCGTAACCCTGACCCTCGTAACTTTTGTTCACGTAGAGACATGCCAGCTCGGCGATCCCCTGCTCCGGGTAAACGTGCAGGGCCACACAGCCGACGAGATTGCGGTCGATCTCCAGCACCCAGTAATCCTCCAGGCGCGTCAGAATGTCCGCCCGCGTCCGCTTGACCAGCTCTTCACTATCCACCGATTGCCGGATGAGCGTCATGATCCCGCGCACATCCTTTTTAAAGGCCCGCCGAATCTCCTGGTATTCCGACGAGTAAACCATCGTGCCAATGCCTCTCTGGCTGAAGATCTCGCTGAGCAAGGCTTCGTCCTTCAAACCGTTGAGCAGGTGCACCCGATCCACGCGCGATTTACAGGCGCGCGCCGCGTGATCGAGCTTGGAAATCAAGCCGGGGTCCATCGTGCCCCGCTTTTTCTTCACGAATTCTTCCGCCTCGGCGATCGAGAGCTGGCCGATGAGATTGCCGTCGACGACGACGCCATCGTGCGAGGAGAGAAAGAGAATCTTGATGGCTTGCATGGCCTCCGCCACCTCCAGCGCCACGGCATCGGAATTCACCCGGAAAGTCCTGCCCTCGCCGTCGTAACCCATCGGGGGAATGAGCGGAATAATACCCTCGTTGAGAAAGAGGTGCAGCGCTTTGGTGTCGACCCGTTCGACGCGGCCCGTGTTCAGTTGATCGACTCCGCCAAGAATCCCTGCTGGATGCGCGATAATGGCATTGGCATAGGCCGCGCGCAGATCCACCGCGGTCAGGCCCTGCATGATCTCGTTCATGACGTTGGTCACCGCTTCCAAACTCACCCGGAGAGTCGCTTCGTCGGTAATTCCCGTGCCGTCCGCATTCGAAAGGGCCACGCCGCGTTCCGCCGCCAGCCGCGCAATCTGCATGCTCGCGCCATGAACCAGAATGACCTTGATGCTCAGTGAACGCAGGACCGCGAGGTCGAGCAGCAGATTCGCGAAATTCGGCGACGCGATGATCTCGCCATCGATCGCGATGACAAAAATCCGCTCCCGGAACCTTGGGACGTACTGGAGAATTCCACGAAGATCGGATACTTTCATCAATGCAGGGAAATCGACAAAACGACAATTCGGGCCCGGAGCAAAGCGGAAAGATTTGCTTCAGTGCTTCTAAAAATTCACACACTCACGCCCGAAATGAAATCCGATACTGGGTTGTCGACCACGCATGAATTCAACGATTAATCGCATTCTGGTGGCAGAAGACCATCAGGTCTCCCGCCATTTGCTGGAGCGGAATTTACAAAACTGGGGGTTCGACGTGGTCTCGGCGCAAGATGGCGAAGCCGCTGTGGCGATTCTGGACGGTCCGGATGCCCCATCCATAGCCATTCTCGACTGGATGATGCCACGGATGGATGGCGTGGAGGTGTGCCGGCGCGTGCGCCAGAGCCACGCCTCTCCGTATATCTACCTGTTGATGCTCACGGCCAAGAGCCAGAAAGACGAGATCGCCGCCGGGCTCGATGCCGGGGCGGACGATTACGTGATCAAACCTTTCGACCCCGACGAACTCCGCGCCCGGCTAAAAGTCGGACAGCGAGTAGTGGAACTGGAAAGAACACTCGAGAAGCGAGTGCAGGACTTGGAAACAGCCCTGGCCGACGTGAAGAAGCTGAAAAGCTTGTTGCCGATCTGCATGTATTGCAAAAGCGTTCGCGACGACCGCGATTACTGGCGCCAGATCGACGAGTATATTTACACAGAAACAGGCACGGACTTTTCCCACGGCATTTGCCCGGCCTGCATGGACAAGCTCAGCAAAGGCCAGATGATGTAGGGCGTTCAGAAATCCTGCTCCATCTGGTCCAGATAGGCGCCGATCGGCCCCTTATCCTTCCGATCCTCCTCGGATATCTCACTGGCCGCTCGCAGATAGCTGTCGAAAGTCCCGTTTCGCGACTCCATTTGGGTCGCTTCCCACCAATTCAGGTAATCGGCGATATCGGAATTTCGCTTCAACACCAGGGCGCGGTATTGCTCCACTTTGGCCAATCGTTCACGCAACCTGTGAGTCTTGCCGCGGGACAACAGGGCGAAGATTTGCTCGTACTCGGTCATCACCGGTCGCATGAGCGCGTTGGCGCGGGTGCATAAAGCGAGCACCTGCACGTGCTGGCCAGCCATGGCGGCACGGCTCGCGCGGAATTTGGAAAACTGGGCGAAATCGGCGACAGCGAACGTCTTTTTCTGGCCCGCCTTGTCCACCACGACATCCACACTCAACAGCTTCGTCAGCGCCTTGTCGGTGTCCTGCACGCTCAATCCTTCGAATCGATCTGCCGCCGCAAAACGCGCCAGATTCACCGTCCACCATTTTTGCAGCGTCTCCCGATTGGATGCCACCGCCGGGAAGTCCTTGGCCAGGACGGCCATCGGATCGCCATTGCTCTTCGGCCAATCGCGGACCAAACGCGCCAGGTTTTGGTGGCCACCGCCCTGGTCGAGGAGCATTTGCAACAAACCCATGGCCAGCGCCTGGTCCACGGCGAGCGCGGTTGCGCCCAATTTTTCGGGCTTTTCCATGAGGAAACCCTCCAGCGGCGGCAAATGGTTGCTCTCCACGAGACGACGAAAGAGATCGCTATCGATGCCGGCGTCGCGGCGCCGTTCCATTTCGATGAGTCCCTCCACCACCCACCAGGGTGCTTCGATGAATTGCGCACCGGCCGCCGGCGGCTCCTGGCGATAGGCGTACTCGAGCAAGAGGGCCTGCAGCAGATGCTTCTGTAGATTTACCGTCGAGGGGTCGTCGCCAATTTTGACGTTGATCTCAATCTTCGACCCGGCCGGCGTGTCGACGAAGCGCAGCCTCGCCGGCGGCCCACCGAGATCCACGGTCGCGGAACGCTCCAAAGTCACGACGATCGGGAACCGCCAGTGGTCGGATTCCCCGAGCAACTGAAGCACGTCTCCCTTCAACTCCTCGGCATAGCTGGCCACGCGCTGCCGCAGGCGCAGATCGCTGCTGAAAACGACGAACTGGCTCGAACTGCTCACACTGCGTTCCCGCAAATCCACACCTGCGGCTGGCAGGGTTACCGCCAGCAGCGCCGCAAGCCAGAGCAGCGCGGCGGATTTCATCGCCCTGGTTCGGCGCCTTTGGATACCAGATCGATGCGGCCGTCCCCGACGGTGATGCTCTGGATTTTATCCATCTGCTTGCGCTCGCGCTGCAGCGTGGTCCAGAGCGTGCCAAAGGGGTAGTCGACAGTTTGTTGGGCGCCGGCGTACTGCATCAATTGCGGGTCGATCGAAAGCCGTCCAAAGGCGGCTCCGACAATATTCGTGGTGAACTTGCCGTCCTTGACGGTGAGCTTGAAATCGATGCGGGCATAGGTCGGCAAGCCAAACGCCGAAAACTCCTCGAAGATATGCAACACGCCCGGCTTGCAGGCCACATAAGCCTGCGCCAACTGTACGCCAGGAATCATGGTATCCTGCGGTTTATTCATCTTCTGCTTGAGATACTGATTGATGTCGGCGTCGCTGAAGGAAACTCGCGCCGGAGTCGGCGAACCCAGCGCCTCCATCATGTCGCTGCTCACCAGACGTATTTCGTCAGGCTTCTTGCTGGTGTCCGGCAAATCTTCCGGGGGCCAGCCAAAGTCCACCGCCGCAGCCAGCAACGCGGAGAAAAACACGACCTTGAAGAGCGTTTTAACCTCGTGCCAGAACCAGCCGGCTCTCGGATTGGTCATCTTCTCCACCCGTTTCCGCACTTTCTCGGGGTGCTCTACGGCCTTCGACTCAGCTTTAGGCAGGAGCGAACGGTCCAGCTTGGAACCGCAATTGTGGCAATAAACCCGCTCCGGTTCGTTGGAGTAACCGCACTGCTCGCACGGAATAGTGGGGCCGGGATTCGATGAGGGGGATGGCTTGGGGGGCATACCTTATTCGGATTTTTTGGGTGCCGCAGGCTTCTTCTTTTCCGTCGTGGCGGGTTTGGTATCCGTCTTTTTCGTCTCCGCGGGCTTGGGCTCGCCGCTCGAAGACTCCTTTTGGGCGGCCGAACGGTACCCTTCACTGCGGTAGTCGGTGATATAAAAGCCCGATCCCTTGAAAATCAACCCCGCGCCCGTGCCCAGCAACCGCTTTACCTTCCCCTTGCCCCAGGTTTTCTGGCGACACAGTTCTTTCGGGCAAACCTTTAGCGGCTCGTCTTTCATCGACTGGAAGCAATCAAACTTTTTCTTACACTTATCGCACTGGTATTCGTAGGTCGGCATGCTGGACGGTTTCCGCTGGAAAAAAGCCCGGCACCTATAGCAGAGCGGTTTCAGTGCCGCAACGGATTGTTCCTTCTCGCCCAAAAGGGAAGACTCCAGGCCACAAAAGCTCCGATTGCGCCCTTGACGCTCCGGGTAGCACGCGATTTATTGGCGCGCTCTACTCCTCTCTGCCGATGCTTCGAAACTTTGTTCTGGCCTTGCTTGTCGCGACTTTCGCCATCGGTTGCGCCCACGATACACCTTCGCACAACGATACGGTCTACCTCGGCGGGTTCCACCATCAGGATCAATCCCAACGGGCGCCCTTCGACAATGTCTCCTACTGGGATGGGGACAACGTCTCCGGAGCGCCCTCCATCAAAATCAATCTCCCGGAGCAGCGCGCTTACTTCTACAAGGGCGGTCAACTGGTGGGCATTTCCATCGTTTCCACCGGACGTGAGGGCTTCGGCACGACCTCCGGCAATTTCCACATCATTCAGAAGGACAAGGATCACGTCTCCTCGCGCTTCGGCGATTACGACGATGCCAACGGCAACGTGCTCAAGAAGGATATCGATCGGGATAAGGACCCGATGCCCAAGGGTGCACGCTACGATGGGGCGAAAATGCCCTTCTTCATGCGCATCGTCGGTGGCACCGGGATGCACCAAGGCTATCTCCCGGGATATCCTGCCTCCCATGGTTGCATTCGGATGCCGGGATTCATGGCGCAAAAGTTCTTCGAGAACGTGAACGTCGGCACACCCGTCTCCGTCATCAACTGAACGTGCCGATCCCGGAAATCTCCGTCGCGGAAGCGAAATCGCGGCTCGCCAGCCCGACGCCACCGCGCCTGATCGACGTGCGCGAGGCGGATGAATACGCAGTCGCGCGTATCGAAGGCGCCGAGTTGCTCCCGCTCTCGCAATGGCCGGCCATCGCCGCCGAAAAGCTCACCGACCCCGCGCAGGCCCTGCTCATCCAGTGTCACCACGGTGGCCGGTCGGCGCGTGCCACGGAGTTTCTCCTCCGCAACGGCTTTACCGACGTCACCAATCTTGCTGGCGGCATCGACGCCTGGTCGATCGAGATCGACCCGACCGTACCGAGATACTGAAATTCGGAATGGGGAGTGCGGAATGCGGAATTTCCGGAGACGTCTCGCCACGGAATCTTAATTCCGCACTCCGAATTCCGCGCTTCAGTATTTCCCCAGAACCCGGCGAATGAGCGCGATGATCGCGTCGTTGCACCCGTCGCTCGCTTCGGAATAAGCCGCGTTTGTCGCCGCCACGAACGTGGCCTCGCGCTCCGGCGCCACCCACATGACCGCGTAAAACATGGCATTGGAACCGGCGTGCCAAAGCACATTGCCGCCGGCCCAGTCGCGATCATCCAGCAGCCAGCCCATGGCGTAGTCCTGCTGCCCCGGCGGGGGACGATGGAGACGATTGTAGGTTTCTTCCGTCAGCAAGCGCGGCTCCGCACGCTTCCAATCGGAATGCCAGTCGGCGTAGCGGGCAAAATCCGCCAACGAAGCGTGGACCGTGGCCGCCGGCCCGATGGCCGGTGGATTGTCAGCCGAAGGACCAGGCGGCACCGGACGCAATTCACCGATCTCGCCAAGATGCCCCCAAGGTTGGTCGATCTTTCCCGGAGTGGCCGGCGCGCCAAAGCCTGCCGAGGTCATCCCCAAGGGCTCAAAGATCCGCTCCCGAATCATGTTCTCCCACGACTCTCCCGTGACCCGCTCGAGCATGGCGCCCGCGATCCCGTAACCAATATCCGAATAAACAAACTTTTTCCCGTGCGGCTCATCCGAGGGCTTGCACACGATCCCACAGACCATCGCCTGACGCTGCTCCATCGGCGTGCCTTTTTGCTCCAGAGCCGTCGCCCACACGTCCGCAGGAGGATGCGCCGGCGCCCCACCGTGGTGCGTGAGCAGTTGCTCCAGCGTTACCGATCGCCACGCTGGAGTCATCGAGTCCTTCAATTCCGGATAAATTTCCGCGAGGGTCGAGTGCCAGGAAATTCTCCCTTCATCGACGAGCATTCCCGCGAGCATCGCGGTCATCGATTTGGTGCAAGAGCCGAGATGCCACTGATCATCCGTCGTGACGGGTTCATCGGATCCCAGTTTTCGCACGCCACTGGCCACGTTAATGACGAGCTTGCCGTGGCGAACAGCCGCTGCAGCGAGGGCCGGAAGCCCGTGTTCTTTGCGAATCTCATCCAGTTTGACCGTCATCTCGTCGGGCTCTTCCTCCGCCGCACACGGCAGACAGTGGAAGAGGATACCTAAACAGGAGACGACGAGGAGCGCTTTACGAAAGAATGGTAGCTGCCGGCACCACGTGCGTATCACATTGCGCATGACGGCGGCGAACAAACCCCAGGATTCCCAATCCCGCAACCGATAATGCGGCAATTTGATACCCGGAAATCTCCCCAGCCACTCGCGGCGTCGCGCGCATGAATTCATGCCAGAATCGGAAGACTCCGTACGCGATGAGATAGAGATGAAAATGCTGTCCGGGAAGTATCCGGCGCCGGCGCAGAACGAGAAACACCACGACCGCCACCAGGTTGAACGCCATTTCCAACGGCACCGCCGGCCAGCGCGAAATGCCGTGCGCATCGCGGATCGTCCACCACGCCGGCAGGCAGCGTTTTCCCAGGCAACACCCTTGGAGGAGACAGCCCACCCGGCCGATCGCGATCCCCAACGGCGCGATGAGCGCAAACCAATCTCCCGTCGCCTGCGGGTAACCCGTGAACTTTTTTGCCAATTCCACTCCCGCATAACCACCGAGCAACGCACCGAGAATCGTCTTCCCCGTCGCCCAGATCACCCAGCGCTGCGGATAATCCCAAAACATCCAGCCCTCCGCCGCCAGATAAACCAGTTTTGCCCCGAGAAACGCGCTGGCCAGCGCCGCGAAATAAATGATGAGCAACCGCTCATCGCGCCGCGCAATCCGCGACCAGAAGAAGACACTCAACAGGATCCCAGCGAGCATCAGCCATCCATACGCAGTGGAATGGAACGACGAGGACATCAGTGGAATTTGTTGTCCGCGAGAAGCGAGGCGCACCCCAAAAAACCGGAGATGACGAGATTGAGCAGCGCAAATAGCACCCCGAAGACGATGGCCAGCGGGGTGTTGCGCCGGAACAGCATGACCGACGATGCGATGCAACACGCAAGTCCCAGGACCGCAGCGATCAGGCAGTAGATTGCAACCTTGATTCCCGCCTTCTCCATGGCCACCAGGATGAGAAAGAACGCCGATGGCAAGAAGGCCAGGATCAGCGGCAACAAGATCGGCCGATGTGGTGGCTTCGGAAGCGGTGGAGGAAGCGCGTCCATTATCTCGAATAGTAACGGCAAAAAGAATCCAATTGCCCGTCCGGCCGAATCACGTGGGTGCAACAACGGTCAATCCGGTCCTCGTCCCAAGTCCACGCGTCCATGAACGGCTTGATGAAAAGTCGAAAGGTATGCGTCTCGTCCAATTCGAATTGCTTCAGCAGGGTGCCCAACTCTTCGCTTTCGCACCCACACTGCCGCAGGTCTTCGAGCCGGTAGCGAATCTTGTCCCGGAGAAAACCCTGCACCTCCGTAAAATCGATGAATTCACTGATCGAACGCGTCCCGCCATCACCGGTTTTCAGCAGGTAGCCGATGGTCGCGCAATTCGGATCGCCGCACGGCAGCGGCGTGAAATCCTCGAAGCGCAGTCGACCACGCGCCTGCTCGACCGCGGCGAGAATGACGTCGGCGGTGTTGAGGCGGAGGGTTTCGGGTTTGCCTCCGATGTTGGCTCGGAACTCGGCACCCGAGACGCGGCCGGAGCCGAAGACCGGCTGGAAGGCAACACCGCGGACATGCGGAAATTGCAGGCCGAATTCGACCGCGGCCCAGACTTGATCGAGATTTTGCGGAGTCACCGTCATGGCGAGAGTGATGGGGATATTCAGTGCACCGCAGCGGTCGATGGCGCGCCGGCGAACTTCGCGCAGGTCCGCTCCGCGCAAAGCGCGCTGACCAGCCTCCTCCGGACCGTCGAACTGCAAATAGATTTGGAATTTTCCGTAACGAAAAGTTTTGCCCAGCGCATCGAGGAACGCATCGTCCGTGGCCAGGCGGACGCCGTTGGTATTGAGCAAGACATAGTCGATCCCGGGATTGGTGTGGCACCAGGCGAGCAACTCGCAAAACTGGGGATGCAACGTCGGTTCGCCACCGGAGAGCTGAAGAATCTCAATCCCGCCCTTGCAATCGATCACCCCCTGGATGCGCCCTTGCAGATCGCTGAGCGGAACGGCATCGACCTGCGCCGCCCGCGGCGAATCGGCAAAACAAGTCGGGCACGCGAGATTGCAGGTATTGACGATTTCGATGAGCGCCAGGCAGGTGCTGAGATTTTCGATTTCCGATTTTCGATTCTCGATGGACCTCGTTCCACCAGCATTACGCCCGAGGGTTCCACGGACGACTCCATCGCTCGCGGAGCAGGCATTGCTGCCGCAGCACGCGTTCTTCGGATCACCCTGCGCCAGCCAATAAAATCGCGCATCGGAGGCGATGCACACTTCGGCTTCGCCATGTTCCGCACACCGGCGGCGCAAGAGGACGCGCTGATGTTTCGCGTCACCGACTTTCCAGACTTCGGCGGAGCACGCGGCGTGACACACCGGGCAGCGCGATTGGGTACGCTTGAGCAATGTTTCAGACCTCACCGCCCCAGTGGAAACCGTCATCCCCATAGAGAGGCTGCGGCGGAAAGCTCGGCAGCCATCACTTGAAGTCCATTTTTCCTCCGGCGGCGGAACAGCCGGCGATGACGGCGATAATCCCGACGACGAGCAGCACCACGCCGAACACGAGCGTCAGGACAACGCGGCCACCCACACTTTTCACGCAGCACCGCGCCAGCCAGTAGCCGCCCGGAAAGGAAGCCAGGGCGACAACGAGCGCGAGAATGCCGAAGAAATTTTCCATCTCCCCGGGAGTGTGCCGCGCCCCGGAGCGTTTGGCGAGCGCTGTTACTTCGTGGCGTGGACGCGGGCCGCCACCTTCAAACGCAAGGCGTTGAGGGCAATAAAGCCGGTGGCGTCATTCTGGTTGTAAGCCTTGGTCGGGTCGGCCTCCATGGTGGCGATTTCCGGATTGTAGAGGCTCAGCGGCGACTTGCGGCCGGCAGTGATGATGTTGCCCTTGTAAAGCTTGAGGCGCACCGTGCCCGTGACGTTCTTTTGCGATTCGGTGACCAGTGCCTGCAGCGCCTCACGCTCCGGCGCGAACCAGAAGCCATTATAAACGAGCGTGGCATACTGCGGAATGAGCGAGTCGCGCAGATGCATGACTTCACGGTCCATGGTGAGCGATTCCACCTGCCGATGGGCGAAGTGCAAGATCGCGCCGCCGGGCGTTTCATAAACGCCGCGCGATTTCATACCGACGAAACGATTTTCCACCAGATCGACGCGTCCGATGCCATGCCGGCCACCGAGCTTGTTCAGCACGCGCATGATCTGCAACGGCGTGAGCCGCGCGTGATTTTCATTGTCGTATTTCGCGCCGGTGATGCCGAGCTCCGCAAGCAGGGCGTCGAGTTCGTGGTAGCCAATGCCGACGCAGTTGCCCTTTTCGAAGGCCAGCTCAATGTGCTCCGCTTTGTCCGGCGCTTCCTCGGGCGAGACGCTCAAGATATACATCTCGCGCGCTTTCTCGGCGCTGGCATCGAACCACGGGTCTTCGAGGATACCCGCTTCGAAGCTGATGTGCAGAAGATTGCGATCCATGGAGTAGGGCTTCTTCGCCGACGCCAGCACCGGAATGCCGTTCTTTTCCGCGTAGGCAATCATCTCCGCGCGACCCGGAAACTGTTCCCGAAAGCGTTCCTGCCGCCACGGTGCGATCACTTGCAACTCCGGGGCCAGCGCCGCCGCGGTCAGCTCGAAGCGCACCTGATCGTTCCCCTTGCCCGTGGCGCCGTGAGCCACGGCGTCGGCCTTTTCCGCACGGGCGATTTCCACCATGCGCTTGGCAATCAGCGGACGCGCAATCGAGGTGCCGAGGTAGTACTGGCCCTCGTAAATCGCCCCAGCCTGGAACATGGGAAAAATGAAATCGCGCGCAAATTCCTCACGCAGGTCGTCGATGTAGCACTTGCTCGCGCCGGTCCGCAGCGCCTTGGCCTCCAAGCCATCGAGTTCCTCTTCCTGGCCGACATCCGCGCAAAACGCGATGATCTCCGCGGAATACGTTTCCTTCAGCCAATTCAGCAGCACGGAGGTATCGAGACCTCCGGAGTATGCGACAACGATTTTCATAAAGGGCGGCTATGTAATCACGAAACCGCCGCGAGGAAACATGGATTTTGCGCCCGAGAGGCGCTTTTACTTCTTCCGCGGTCCCACCATCCGGATATCGACCGTCGTGGCGCCATGCTGCTCTTTGAGCTTTTGCAGTTCCGCCTGCTGTTCGGGAGTCAGCTCCTGGTCGACTTCACGAACCAAACGGTCGATGACCGCATCGGTTTTCCCGATGGTTTCGAGCCGGATCCTTTTCATTTCCTCCACGCCGCGATCGATGATCTGCTGCACCTTGGGGGCCTGTTCCGGCGTGAGTTTCAAATTCCTTTGCATGGCGTGCATGACCGATTGATTCCACGTCTCAGGCGTATGCTTCCGCTTCAAAAGATGCTGCATGAGCTTGGCCCCGACAACGCCCCCGGCGCCCGCGCTCACGAGGACGATTCCCAATAGCACCAGGACGATTTTCCACTTCGCTTTCATAGGAGCCAGAACGAATCGGCCACGGCATTTTCCACCGGCGGTTCGATCGAGTTGTCCCCGCTCACCGTGAATGCCCCATACACCGCCAGGGCCAGAAATATCAAAGCCATCACCCCGAGTACCCGGAGCGACAGCCGCTGCCAAAGCGCCATTAGCGACGGCTCCGGATGGGCCTGCCATTGGGCCACCACCCGTGTGGCAAAGCCCAAAGGCGCTTCGTTCGAAAGATTCGGCGCGTCCCCTCGCGAAGCGCGCGCGCCCATTTGCCAACGACGTTCGAATTCATTCATAGCTTGGAATCCATTTGCAGTTTCACGGCGTGGTCGCGCAATTTTCGACGGGCGCGAAAGGCGCGCACTTTGACCAGCGATTGGCTCCACCCGGTGAGGCCGCTGATCTCCGCAACGGAACGCTCCTCGAGGTCGAGCAGAGTGATCACCAACCGGTCGTCCGGCGACAGGAGCGAGAGCAATTTCTCCACCATCTCCCGCGCGCCGAAGGCGTCAACGGGCGCCACCGCCACCGATTCTCCGGCAAAGAACTCCAGCCATTCACGTTCAGAATCGGGCAAGTCGGCCCAACGCCATTCCGGACGCCTTTTTTCCGCGCGCAAGGCGTCCAGACAAGTGGTCACGGAGAGACGTGCGATCCAGTGTTCGAATGGCACGCCCTCACGTCCCCGGTATTGCTCGAGTCGGTTGAACATTTTCAAAAATATTTCCTGCGCGAGGTCCTCCTCCGCGACACGACGCGGACGATGAGCGCGCACGATCTTGATGACCAACGGGTAGAGATGCTCGACCAGCGCCCTGGCCGCATCGCCGTCCCGCGCGCGGACGCGCTCCAGGCAGACGGGCACGTCAAGGGCATCGGGCGGCATGAACACATTGCATCATCCACTGTAACGCCGCAGGCAAGGCGGCGGTTACGCGGGCGGTTGATAGCCGCGTGTGATCTGCCGAGCGAGTTTCCCAAAAAAGATCGGTCGATTGCGCGCTCTCGCGGCCACAGCTAGCTTGCGCCCTCATGAATGAAGCCATCCAGGCCGGACTCGACAAAGCCGGCATCGCCAGCGCCACTCGCCATTTGTTTCTTTGCCTCGGCCCGGATTGTTGCGCGACGAGCGATGGGGAACGCGTCTGGGAATTCGTGAAAAAGCGCGTCCGCGAAACCGGCCTGAAAGCGATGCGCACCAAAGCCGGGTGCTTCCGGATTTGTGCCGGCGGCCCGTGGCTGGCGATTTATCCCGATGGCACCTGGTATGGCGCCATGACTACCGAACGCTTCGAGCGCATTCTCCAGGAACATCTCCTCGGAGGAAAACCAGTCGCCGAATGGCTGGTGGCGCGCAACGACTTCGGCTGCGGGGCGAGCTAACTCAGAGACTTTCCCGCAAGGCGCGGACACGCCGCTCCAGCTCATCCGTGGCCAGATACGTGGTCCGGACCGCCCACCACAAACGCGGCAGCCCGTTCGGCACCACGAATCGTTCACGCATCAAGGCGACGATCTCCGGTCGTCCATACGCATGAAGAAAGGCTCGGGCATTCAGGAGCCAATGTTCCGTCGGCGTGCGTCCCACCATGTCTTGCAGGAAAACCAGCAGGTCGTCGGCATGCCGCTCATTCGCCGGAATCGTGGGATGATGCATCACCTCGAAATCAATGAGCCGCGCCCGGTCCGCGCTCGCGTCGTAGACAAAATTTCCGGCGTGCGGGTCGCCGTGCGACCAGGGCCCGCGAAAGGTGCCACATTCCGCTTCGTGGGCCCGCCGCAATTCACGCGCCGCCGCGGCCAGCATTCGGGGCGTGAGCGTCGCGGCGTCGAGATGCTGGGAGAGGTTCATTCCCGGCACCTCCTCGGCGGCGACGGTCCGCGGCCCGTCGGTAAAAGCCTGGTACTCCGCTCCGTGCAACTGGAGAAAACAGTCCACTTCCCAGCGCTGCCACACCGCCAATTCTTCGATGGCGGAGACCGGATTCCCGGCGAGTCGAAAAAAGCCGTTCGCGCAGGCCATGATCGGGCGAGCCGTCCAGCGCCGGCGCTTGATCCAAAGTGCCCGTCCCTCGCGCATTTCGCGCGAAACAGCATTGATTTTGATGCGGTCCACCCAAGCCCCCGCGGCACTGAGAATTCGGCTCATTGCCGGAGCATCTTAATCGTCCGCTCCGCGCAGGCAACAACGCTGCGATCCCTGTGCTCGGCTTCTGCCGCGTCGCAAAATTGTCCGGCAAGGCGATGTTGCCATCCGGCATGTTCCCGCTAGCCTTCGCAGCCGATGCGTCCGCTTGCCCTCGGATATTTCCTGGCGTTGCTCGCCTTTCCCGCCCTCGCGGCGGATGAACCGGGTGCATCGTCTTCTCCCACCGCGGGATTCTCGCGCTCCAAATTCCGGCACAGCAGCATTTCCCTCCGGGATACCGACAGCGAAAACGCCGGCGCGGCAATGCCTCCGCGCGGCTCCTTTACCCTGCCGCCCGGCGGACGCGAGCTCGAACTCCAACCGACCGCTTCCACCCCGTACGATCGCTATTTCGGCAGCGTCCGTTATGTCATCTCGACCATGGAACCGCACACCGCGACGATGGCCGGGGCCTGCCACCTGATGAAAGTCGGGCACAGTTTCGAGTACAAATCCCGCGATCCTTATCGTCCCGATCCGCCAAGGCTCACCGAACTGCAGCATTCCGGCGACTGCAAATCCAAGGCCCTTTGGCTCTACGGCAATCTGGCGGACTCGGGAGCGCTTTTCGTCATTGGAAAGGCCGAAAAAAATCTGCGCACCAGCCACGCGTGGGTCTACTGGCGTTGTGATGGACGCTGGTGGATTCTCGATTGCACCGAACGTGCCGATCCGATCGCCGCCGACACCGTCTCGTCGAATCGCTATGTGCCCTACTATTCGTTCGGAAAATATGGCACCTACCGGCATCCGGCGTCGCAACTGAACGAAGCGTTTTCCGGTGGCGTCTCCGCCAATCCGGCCAGCGCCGTCGCCGTCCTCGGACAGAGAAAATCCCCTTGAGGCTTTCGGCATCGCGCCGTGGAGCGCGACCCGCACTTATCCCGTCGTCCGCAAGCCACTGGCGATGGCATTGATCGAGAGGAGCAGGGCCGGGAGCATTTTTTCCGCGGCGGCTTCGTCCCCGGCAGCGCGATGTGCCCGCCATTTTTTGAGTAAATCGATTTCCTGCAAATGCAGGATCTGCAAGGCTTCGGCCCGTCGCTGCAAGGTCTTGAGCATCCGCGGACGGCGTTCGGCCATGGGCACACCGCGCAATTTTTCGAGCATCTCGCGCGTGAGATTCCACTCCGCAACGATGATTTCCATGACGCGCTCCCGAATGGTTGCATCCTCGACCAGCGCCGCATAGGCCTGCATCAATTCCAAGTCGGCACTGGCAATGCTCGATTCGATGTTCGTGAGGACGTAGTAAAGAAACGGCCAGCTCCGAATCTGATCTTTGATTTCACCCAATTCATCCTCGGTGAGCGCTTTCAACCCGGAGCCCGCGCCAAACCAGCCCGGCACGTAAAAGCGCGATTGATTCCAACTGAAGACCCACGGGATGGCCCGCAGGTCAGCGAGACTCGGCTTGCCGGTGCGTCGCGAAGGACGCGACCCGATGCGGCTGTGCTCCAGGGCGTCAATCGGGGTGGCCTGCCGGTAAAAAGTGAGGAAGTCCTCCGTTTGCAGCAGACTCCGATAGGCCTGCTGGCTGGAGCGTGACAGCCGCTCCAGCACCGGTGCGAGTGGCGGAGGCATGGGAACGCTGCGCTCGTGCTCGATAGTCGTCGCGGTGACGCCGGCCATGAGCAGTTCGAGGTTGTAGGTCGCGGTGCCGAAATTTCCAAATTTCTGGGCGATCGTTTCGCCTTGTTCCGTGAGGCGAATGTCACCGGTCAGGGAATTGTTCGGCAACGCCTCGAGAAAGCGATGCGTCGGCCCCGCGCCGCGGCTGACTGTGCCGCCGCGGCCATGGAAAAACCGGATTCGCACGCCGGTATCGCGACTCAATTGCGCGAGCCACGCCTGGGCTTTTTGCAATCCCCATTGACTGGCAAATATTCCCGAATCCTTGTTGCTGTCGCTGTAGCCGACCATGACCTGCTGCGTGAGCTCCAGCTTTTCCCGGCCCCCGTTCCAGGAGAGAAAATTCAGGCTGCGCCGGGTCATTGGCTCGTCGAGAAAAGCGCCGAGAATCGATGGCGCCGCCTCGAGGTCGTCGAGCGTCTCGAACAGCGGGACCACCGGCAGGACGCAGACGAGTCCCTCGGGTAGGCTGCGCGTCAAACCCGCCTCCCGGGCGAGGACATAGACGATGAGAAGATCGGAGAGCCGGCGCGTCATGCTGATGATGAGCGCGCCGATGCCGTCGGCGCCGTACCTGGCGATATGCGAAGCGAGCGCGCGGTAACAGCCCAGGACCGCATCCGCTTCCGGCCCGGCCGACGCACTGGCATGCAGGAACGGACGCGGCGACCGGAGCTCCCTTTCGAGAAACCGCAGGCGTTCGTTCTCCGACCACTCCTCCCACTGGCTGCCATCCAGCCCGGCGGCGTTCATCAACTGCGACAAAGCCTTGGCGTGAAAGACACTGTTTTGGCGAATGTCGAGTTGGGCGAGGTGAAAACCAAAAACTTGCACCGCACGAAGCACCGGGCGGACATCGGTATCGGCGAGCCGCCGCGCGCCCGCCTCGATGAGCGCATCGCGGAGAATCGTCAGATCCTCGGTCAACTCGTTTGCGTACTCGTAACTCCCGACTCCAGGCCGCAATTGCGTGACCTGATAAGCGATGATCTCGATCGGCAGACGTTCGATCATCAACTCGACATATTGACGCCATGGTTCGCTGGTGTTCGTAGCGAGGACCGCACGCGCCTTCTCGCCGAGTGCGCTCTGCAATTTTTCCCGGGCGGCCACGAGCGAGTCCGGGAGCGGTTGCATCCACTCGGACAAGCTGAGCTTTTCAGCCAAAGTGGTCAGATGCCGCCGTAGAACGACAAAGGCATTGGCGCGCAACCGTTCGAGATTTTCCGCCGTGACTTCGGCGGTGACTCCCGGGTGCCCGTCCCGATCGCCCCCCACCCAGGTTCCGAAGCGGATCTTCGGCATCTTTTTTTCATCGCGAAGCCGCGACTTGCTGAATCCTGCGGCCTCCCATGCGTGATCGAGCCGATCGTCCAGCTCCGGCAGGACTGCCGGGAAAACATCGCGCAAGTAGTGCAGCACATTGCGGCGTTCGTCGGTGAGGGTCGGCTTTTCGAGAAGAATCTCACCGGTTCGCCAGAGCCGCTCCAGGGCGGCTTTCGTTTTGGTGCGGAGGCTCTGAAGTTCGAATTCCGGTAGAGTCTGCCGGTCCGGACCGGCCAGGAGGGCATACAGGGCACGATGCTGGTCCAGGACCGCAAGTCGTTTGGCTTCCGTGGGATGCGCGGTCAACACCGGTTCCACGCGGACGCGATTGAGGGTATCCGCAATGACGGACTCCGAAATTCCCTCCGCCTTGAGCTGCGCAAATCTCTCGCCCCAGAGTCCTCGCTCCGCAGTCACGCCTCCCTCGGCCTCGCGCAAGGAGCGGACATAGGCCGCCGCATTCTCCTCGACCATGTTGAGCAGTTGAAAGGCGATCGAATAAACGAGGCCCAGTTGGGCGGGCACCTGTGCCGCCTCAAATTTAGTGAGGTCCGAGTCGACCCACGGCAGGTGAGCGGCCAGGTCGCCGAGGCCGAGTTCGCTGAGGACCTCCCCCAGGCACTCCATGAAGAATCGAAGGTCGCGCTCGATTTTTTCGAAACCGATCGCGACGTAGTCAGATGCAGGTTGTCCCTTGTTCATAATCCCTGCGCTTTTTTTCTCCGCAGCTTGTCTGCGGAGCAAGAAAAACCTTGGAATACAGGGCTCGTTCCCTCGGGGAGATCGATTCGGACAGGGCGCAGTCGCACTCCTCAACCGGATCTGTGAATTCTGGAATCTCTAATTTTGCTTCAATCCGTCGCGCCTTCTTGGTAACTCAATCGGTAGCGAATTCCCCGGCAACGATGAAAACGGTCAGCTTGCTCATTCTGGCGTGTATGGCGGTGGTTCTGTTTGCCCTGCTCACTTGGAATCGGGACACGGCCGCCCCTGCGACCGGCCCGAATTATCGCTCTTCGAGGGCCGCAGCTTCGACACCCGTGCCGTGGCCGTTTCGATCCCCAGCGCCAGTCTCACCCTCCCAGTATTCTTCGTCCTCCGTCCCAGCTTCGCAATCTTCGCTGTCCGCTGCGGACACGTCGCCCGATATTTTTTCCAAAGCGCTTGCGGCCCTTCAGCGCGGCTTCCACTCCGCCAGCGAACATCATACGACCTGCCGTCGCTCGCAGTTGAAAATCGTCCGCGGGATCGTCCTCGATCATACGGAAACCGGCATCGTCCTCGATTGCAGCGGCTGGATCGTCCACGGCACGCAGGTTCCGGTCTATCCGGGAGACGGTGAGGGCATGAACATTCTCTACGCAAACCTCGTGGATGCGCACGAGCAGTTCCAGTTTGGGCGTCTGCTGATGGTCAACGGCGGCGCCGCGCGGCAAAGCCTTTACGACAGAAGCACATGGACCCTTGATAGTTACGTCAACGGCAGGGTGCTGTTGAAGAATTATCCAGCACCGTGGCCGGCCAAGGGCAAAGGATTCAAAGTGGTGGCGGTCCCGGATGGTGAAGAAGCCTGGCAGGGAGATTCCGTGGTGGCCTACACAGCCAGTTTTACGCTCCTCGATTAGAGCAGATTAACCAAAAGTGTAGCTGCCGGCGTGAGGATGAGGCAGTAGAAGTCCGGGGAGCGCACTCGTCTCGAGTGCTGGTTTTGGCGTCTCGCCGAAACGAACTTCTTAAACGGTGCGCTTCAGAGGAAAGTTGGTTGATTCTTGAAAAGTCCGCGAAGGCGGGGACGCCTTCGCAGCACTCGGGACGAGTGCGCTCCTCAGAGGCGCTCCGCGCGACCCGATGCACGGCTAAAATTTTGTTTAACCGGCCCTATCAGGGGGTTTCCAGCAACGGCGCCACGGCCATCTCGGGAAGCGTTGGCTCTCTTGCCACGAAATAAAAAAAGCCCCATCTCCTGTTTCCAAGAGATGGGGCGTAAAACTGGCGACGTCCTACTTTCGCACAACCTAGAGATGCACTATCATCGGGGCTGCAGCGTTTCACTTCCGTGTTCGGAATGGGAACGGGTGGGGCCACTGCGCTGTGATCACCAGAAATCTGACGAATTTGAGGCCACACTAAGGCTCATTCTGGGAGATTCTCACTGGGGGGAGTGAGTCGAACCTCAAATTCGCCAGATTTCTAGCGACCGGCTTTGCCGGGTTTGCTGGCTGCATTCGCAGCCAATTTTCCCGACTTGCGTCGTTATTTTATTTTGTCAAAAGAACCGTCACCGATTCTCTGACATCTACATACAGGGGGTCTTACCCCATTTCAGGCTAAGTTTTATAAAAAGGTTTTTTCGCTCATCCATTCGAGGATGAGGAAAAGACCAAGCCGAACGGATTATTAGTAATTCTCAGCTGAACATGTTACCATGCTTACACCGGAATCCTATCAACGTGGTGGTCTGCCACGATCCTTCGGGGAAGAGTCATCTTGGGAGAGGCTTGGCGCTTAGATGCTTTCAGCGCTTATCCTTTCCGAACATAGCTACCCAGCACTGCCGTTGACACGACAACTGGAACACCAGT
>DASYAY010000080.1:0-70986 GCA_036501065.1 Chthoniobacter sp.
CATCCGTCGCGCTCCCGTGCATGTCTCTGGTCAATACACGCGGCAACTTCAGGCACGCCTAATTTGAGTTTTACTCCAGCCATCGCTCTCTTTTGCCAGCCTCCCTCACATATGTCACGTTATTTATGAAAGATGGTATGAGTTGTTTTTTGGGGGCGCATTCCGGGGGTGTTACCCCCGGCTACGGTCCGGCAAGCCTCCGGCTTGCCCCGTGCGCACTTACTTTTTAGACGTCCTCTAAGACCCATTCACGAATTTTTTGGCCATGCTGTATGTGGCATCGTGTGGTGTTACCGAAGCCTTTGGTCCCGCAGGGACTTCCCGAAAATAGCCCAGCGCTTTAGCGCTGGGATTCCCCCTCAACAACCATCAGTCCCGAAGGGACGGCAGAATTCGTGAACAAAGCCTAGAACGCCCCCTGCACGGAAAACGCCAGCAGAATGGCGAGGACGATCTTGATCACACAGGCAGGATACACCGGCTCTCGGCACCTCGAAAATCTCTTTGAGGGCGTGGGCGTAGGCTGTCTCGCAGGCGTGGGTGTCTGCGGGTAGGTAAACGATCACCAGCCGAAAACGATATCCTTTGCAGGGCGAACGTGACCTTGGGAGCGCCCCTCTCTCCTGCGGTCATTCTGAGCTTGCGAAGAATCTCTGACTTCCCGTGGGCGGAGGCGGAGGCGCTGATCCACATATGCTCCGCACCGCCGCCGCCCGCGAAAATCAGAGATTCTTCGCAAGCTCAGAATGACCGCAAAATGAAGGGGGCGTTTCAAGTACCATGCTCGGTCTGCATCGAGAGTTCTTGCGCTTGTTTTTTGGTTGCGGCTTCGCCGCGCTGATGCGGTTTCACCGCTGCTTCTCAGCGCCTCGAAAATCTCTTTGCCGGCGTGGGCGTCGGTGTGGGTGTGCCGTACTGCTTGGTCGATTTCCAGATCAGCCGCCAGGGCTGGCGTTTCACCGTGTCGGTGGCCTGCTCGAGATTCACGCCGACCACGCTGAACTCCTGCCCGAGCTGGGTCATGCGGCGGTTCAAGTTGTCCGTCGCTTCGCGCAGGTTGCGCATGATCGTAGCGGCGTCGTGATTCTCGTTCAGCTCCGTGGTGAACTTCTCCGTGTTCTTGAAGGTCTTCGAAAGCGAGCCATCCGGGCTGGTCAACTGCGCGAGTTGGTTCAGCGTTTGGGTGAACTTCCCGTTCTCTCCGGTGAGTGTTTCGATATTTTGCAACGACTGCTGCAACGGCCCTTGATAGCTGCTGAGTTGGTTGAGATTGACGCCCACCTGTTTGAACTCGGAGAACGCCTGCGGGAGGTCCGCCCCCGGAGAAGTGAGCTTGGCGAAGTTGTCCGAGGTCTTTTGCAAGCTGTCCAGGGTGCCGTTGAGTTTGGCCAGGACCGGGTCGAGCCGTTCCATGACGATCGGGGCAAGACTCGAGAGGCTGGGGGCGAGTTCGCCGATGAAATGGGCGTTGTTCTTGGCCAGGCCGCTGGCTTCATCGCCACTGGAAAAATCGATCACGGAATCCCCGAGCATCGTCGGCTGGGTGATTTGCGCTTTGACCCGGTTGAAGACGCGGGCCGTGGAATTGACCTGCACTTCGATCTTCGTCTCGAGCTTCGGTTCCGGGCGTTCTTTATCGGGCACCGGAGAAAAAAGCGCGCGCACCTGGCCGATCTTCCGGCCGGCCAACTGCACCTGTGAGCCCGGTTTGATCCCTGAGGCGTCCTGGAAATAAATCCAGTAGGTATGCTGCGGGACGAATACTCCCGGTGCGCCGAGGTAAAGGAGAATGCCGACGAGGGCGACGAGCGAGACGAGGACCAGCAGGCCGGTGCGAATCTCATCGCGGATGACGTTCATGCGAGTTCCTCCGGGAGGTGATCGCCGAGCGGTCCGTGGGGGTCGCCGGAGATGAATTGGGCGACGACCGGGTTCGGGTGATGTTTGAAGACCTCCGGCTTGTCGTCGGCAATGATCTTGCCCTGGTAGAGCATGGCCATGCGCGTGGCCACGCGGAAGGCGCTTTCCATCTCGTGCGTGACGACGATCGACGTGGCGCCGATCTTCTCGCTGAGGCTGATGATGAGCTGGTCGATGAGCGTGCTCGTCACCGGATCGAGCCCCGCACTCGGTTCATCGTAAAGAATGAGTTCCGGATCCATGATGATGCCGCGCGCCAGGGCGATGCGTTTGCGCATGCCGCCGCTGAGCTCCGACGGCATCTTTTCCCGGGTATCCTCCATGCCCACCAACTGGAGCTTGTGCATCACGACCTCGTCGATCTCCTGGGGCGTCATGTCAGTCAGTTCCTCCAGCGGCAGCGCGAGATTGTCCCGCACGTTGAGCGAACTGATGAGCGCGCTGTTTTGATAAACCATGCCGACCCGCTGGCGCATCCGGTTCAGCCGGCGGCGGCCCATGCGGGTGATCTCCAGCCCTTTGAAACGCAGCGACCCGCGGCTCGGCCGGAGGATGCCGAGAATCAGGCGCAGCAACGTGCTTTTGCCGCCGCCGGATTGCCCGAGAACGATCAAGCGCTCGCGCGCATTCAGACGCAAGTCGACGCCACGCAGAACTTCCTCCCGCTGAAAGGCCAGACGGACGTCTTGCAACTCGAGGAGTGGCGAAGCGGGGGCGGTCATCAGTCGAAAAGGGCAACGAGCACAATGTTAAAAAGAGTATCGAATCCGATGACCGTGGCGATCGCAGTCACCACGCTGGAAGTGGTCGCCGTGCCTACGCCGGCGGCGCCGCCGCGCACCGTCAGACCGCGATAGCAGGCGACGAGGCCGATGATCAGCCCGAAGAAAAAGCTCTTGAGGACACCAGCGATGATGTCGCGAATGAGCAGGTTATCGAGGGCGATCCGGATGAAGCCGCGAACGGGAATTTCGAAGGCCCACAGCGAAATCGCCGCGCCGCCGCCCATGGCCATGAAATTCGAAATCATCGTGAGGCACGGCATGAGGAGGAAGACTGCGAGCACGCGCGGGCTCACGAGGAGGCGCAACGCTCCCAAGCCCATCGCTTCGATCGCTTCGACTTCCTCGGCCACCATCATCGTGCCGAGCTCGGCCGTAAACGCCGCGCCGACTCTTGCCGCGACCATGATGCCGGTGATCAACGGACCCAGCTCGCGGGTAAAACCAATGGCCACGGCCGCGGGCACGAGGTTTTCCTGGCCGTAGGGTCGAAGCACGTAACCGGTGAGCAGAGCCATGGTCGCGCCGAGGAACATCGAGACCAGCGCGACCAGAGGCACCGAGCCGACCCCGGTGCGATCGGCCTGCTCGAAGAAGACCCCGGCTCGGAACGGCAATCGGCCCTGGAGCATGCGATCGCCCATTTCTTCCACAGTGTGGATGAGCAACCAAGCGATGCTGCTCACCTGCTGGAGGGCCGATCGGACGGCCGGGAAGAGCTCGAACATGTCTACGGTGTGTGGGTCGTGGTGTGCTGCTGTCTAGTGATTCGTTGGAAGTGGGCTCACGGGTTGTGGAGAAAGTTGCGCACCTCTGCAGGCGCCTGGCGGAATTTGACCATGCCGGAATCTGCGATTTGGACGTGCGTTTGCCGAAACACCCCTATAAAACCCCCGTGAGACTCCGGTGGCATGACCGTTGCTGAACGCGCCGCCGTCACCGAAGCCGCCAGCCGAAACGCATTTACCCTAATTCGCATGAAAAAGATCGAAGCCGTCATCAAGCCGTTCAAACTCGAAGAAGTCAAAGACGCCCTGGCCGAGTTGGGCGTGGAAGGTATGACCGTCACGGAGGTAAAAGGCTTCGGGCGGCAAAAAGGTCACACGGAGATTTACCGCGGTTCGGAATACACCGTGGATTTTCTGCCCAAGGTGAAGATCGAGATCGTGCTCGCCGACGACATTACCGAGAAAGCCGTGGCCACGATCGTAGCCGCCGCCAAGACGGGAAAGATCGGCGATGGCAAGGTCTTCACTTTCGCCGTCGAGAGCGCGATCCGCATCCGCACGGAAGAGACCGGCGACAAGGCGGTGTGATTGGGGAAGTTGATGGTTGAGAGTTGAGAGTTGAGAGCCCCGCGGCTTTCGGGCGAGGGCGCCGCTTCGCGAGGGACCGACTCTCGTTGGTCCGACTCTCGTTGGTCCTCGTTCCCAAGTTGCACTTGGGAATGTCATTAGGAGCGAAGTTTCACTTCGCATGGAGGGGGTGTCTGCGGGGGGCATAGCTTCCCCCGTGCGCCAAGCTCGGTGGACGGAGAAACACCCAACATCCAACATCCAATGGCCTACCCGCGGACACCCCCGCCCTGCGAAGTGAAACTTCGCTCCTTAGTGCGTTCCCAAGTGCAACTTGGAAACGAGAATTGGTATGAGAACCATTTTCCTCGCGAAGCGGCGCCTTCGCGCTAAATCCGCAGGGCTCTCAACTCTCAACTCTCAACCATCAACTTTCCGCACGAAGCACTTCCACGACCAACGCCGTCGTATTGTCCCGGCCGGCGTTCGCAACGGCCGTGGTGACGAGGCGCTCTGCGGGATTCAATTGCGCTTCGCTGGCATCCGGGCGGCGCAATAGATCGTGCAACTGGTTGTCGAAAAGCCCGTCGACGACGCCGTCGGTGCAGAGCAGGAAAACATCTCCGGGTTCGCAGGCCACCGCGCCGACTTGCGGATCGACGAATTGGTTGCCGGCGCCGAGCGCGCGCTGCAGGACATTGCGCCGCGGGTGGGTGCGGGCCTCGCGCTCGTTGATTTCGCCCTTGCGGAAGAGCCAGCCGACGTAGGTATCGTCGTGGGTGATTTGCCGCAAGCCGCCGCCATTGGCGGGCAGATAGTAAATGCGACTGTCGCCGATGTGGCCGAAATACATCCTCCCCGGGGTGAACCAACCAAGGCTGAGCGTGGCTCCCATGCCCGAGCATTCCTCATAGCTGCCGCCGAGATAGGTGAGCGCGCGATGCACCTGCTCGAAGAGCTCCTCCAGCACGTCGGCGAAACCGGATTCCAGGCCGAGGGCCGCCTGCTTGTAGGCACGCGGCATGAGATGCGCGATCTTGTCCACGGTGATCCGGCTGGCAAATTCCCCCGCCATGGCGCCGCCCATGCCGTCGCTCACCGCAAAGACGAAGTCGTGGTGCTCGCCGGAATCCTCTCCCGTTTTGCCGAGGTAGCGCACTTCCCGCGCGTCGAACTGCACGGCCACGAAAGTGTCTTCGTTGTTCTTCCGTACTTTGCCTCGATCGGTCAGACCGAACCAGCGCAGACGCGGCGGGGGCGCGGGCTTATGCAGGAGGTCCATCGGGGGCTTTTTCCGGAGATTTTTCCGGGTCGGAAAGGATCGTGGCAAACTCGAAGTCGATCACGCAAAAACGGCCGTCGGATTGACGGTATGTAATGTTTCTCATTTCAGCGTCGTCATGCCTGACACCATAGCGGTGTAGTTCAGAGTAGATCTCCTCCATCCGCGCTGTATCCAAATGTTCCACCCGCGACCCACAATTGGTGGTCACCATGCGCAATTGCTCAGGGTGCGCTTCGAGCAGGATGGGCACAAATGGACAGCCGCGCGACTCCAGATACCGCAACACCCGTACCTCATTGGCAAATCTTTCTTCGGCTTTTGGACCGCGAAAAGTTTTGTGCACACGGCCGTCATAGCCAATGCGCACCGTCGCACGAAGGGTGTCTTTGACCTGCTGCATTCAGAGTAGACAATGCTTTGATCCGGCAGGTGGGCAAGCTCTCTTCCGCGAGGTTGCGGAGGGCGTGAATCGCGCGGCGAAGTAAACTGCTGGCCCCGACTCGTTTTCGCCGTTGTGATCTGGCACTGGTTTTGCTAAATCGGCGCCGCGCCACAAAATAGGGCTTTCAGGGCCACAACCACAAACGCAGCGGCAAAATCGGCGCACCCCGCTCAAAAAAAACCACCTACTACCAATAATGGCGAAGTATAAACTGGAATACATCTGGCTCGATGGCTACGAGCCTGTCCCCAACCTCCGCGGCAAGACTCAGATCAAGGAGTTCAGCGCTTTTCCCAAGCTGGATGAACTCCCGATGTGGGGCTTCGACGGCAGCTCGACCCGTCAGGCCGAGGGCCACAACTCGGATTGTATCCTCAAGCCGGTCGCGGTTTATCCCGACAAGACCAAGGAAAACGGCGTCCTCGTGATGTGCGAAGTCATGCTGCCCGACGGCAAGCCGCACCCGAGCAATGCCCGCGCAACGATCCATGACGATCCGGACGCGTGGTTTGGCTTCGAACAGGAATATTTCCTCTGGAAGGACGGCGCGCCGCTCGGCTTCCCACAAGGTGGCGGCTTCCCGCCCCCGCAGGGTGAGTACTACACCGGCGTCGGCTTCAAGAACGTGGGCAGTATCGCCCGCGAGATCGTCGACACCCACCTCGACCTGTGCCTCTTCGCCGGCATCAACCATGAAGGCATCAACGCCGAAGTGGCCAAAGGCCAGTGGGAATTCCAGATCTTCGGCAAAGGTTCCGCCACCGCGGCCGACCAGATGTGGATGGCCCGCTACCTCCTCCTGCGGCTCTGCGAGAAGTACTCCGTGGACGTGAACTGGCACTGCAAACCACTCGGCAAGGACGTCGACTGGAACGGTTCCGGCATGCACTCGAACTTCTCCACCAAGCACATGCGTGAAGTCGGTGGCAAGGTCTACTTCGAGGCCCTCATGGCCGCCTTCGACAAGTACAAGAACGAGCACATCGCCGTCTATGGCCCGGACAATCATCTCCGCTTGACCGGTCTCCACGAGACGCAGTCGATCGACAAGTTCAACTACGGCATCGCCAACCGCGGCGCTTCCGTCCGCGTCCCGCACAGCTTCGTGAATGCCGGCTACAAGGGTTACCTCGAAGATCGCCGTCCGAACTCACAAGGCGACCCCTACAAGATCGCCAGCCGCATCCTGCAGACGGTCGAGACCGTCCCGACGAAGTAACTCCGGCCCATCCCTTCTTTCATCGCTTCCGGCATCAGGGAACCCATCCAGGGGATGCCGGGAGCCTGAACGAGGGACAGATTTGTTGAGCCTTAAGGAGGCTCCGCGAAACTTCCAAGGCTCACCCGAAAACGCCGTCCGGCTGAAACATGCCGGGCGGCGTTTTTTTGCTTTTTGTGCTAAAGACAACATGAACGAGTGGAAAGAATGCATGGGTTCTACCGTCCCTACGGGACTGACGGGTTCTTTTGGGGAGATCCCAGCGCTAAAGCGCTGGGCTATTTTCGAAAAGTCCCTCTGGGACTGGGCTGGCGAATTTACAGAAATAGTCCATCGCGTTCTGCGATGTCGCGGTATTCCGCAATGCTCAATAGTCTCAGCGACTCGGCTCCAGGTTTGGCTCGCTCCGGGTTCGGCCCGCTCCAGGTTTGGCTCGCTCCAGTCCCGCAGGGACTTCCGAAAATAGCCCAGCGCTTTAGCGCTGGGACCTTCCGCAGAGAACCAGCCAGTCCCGCAGGGACGGCAGATCAATCGAGCATGGATCACTCGCGTTTCCGCAAGCGAGACACCTACATCTCCCTCAATCCGTCCGCGACGCCTTCACCGGGTCGAGCCCTGCCGCGATCCACGCCGGGACAAACCCAGTCCGGACGACTCGGCTCGCTCCAGTCCCGCAGGGACTTCCGAAAATAGCCCAGCGCTTTAGCGCTGGGACCTTCTGCAAAGAACCAGCCAGTCCCGCAGGGACGGCAGATCAATCAAGCATGGAATGCTCAAACTCCAGACCATGGCGAACCAGGAAGCTTTCCAGCTCTTCACGGAAACTGCGCACGCGGTGATGCTCCTCTTGAGTATGGATGTATCGCACGGTGTCTTCGATACCCGAGACGCCGATGGAGAACGCGCCGTAGCCCTCCTGCCAGGACGAATTGCGAGTCTCCGGGAAAGTCTCGTGAAGCCACTTCGAGGAATTACCTTTGAGGAGTTGAATGGCTTTGGCCACGGCCAGGGTGGCGGGCATGCTCAGGAGCATGTGGACGTGGTCAGGCATGCCCCCAACGGCAAGAGCGCGCATGTCGTTCTCCCGGGCAATCCCGCCAAAGTAAGGCCAAAGCCGAGCGCGAATCTCGCGGGTGAGAAATGGTTCGCGCTCTTTGGTGCTGAAAACAATATGAACGAGGAGGGAGTGGAAGGAATGCATGGGTTCTACCGTCCCTACGGGACTTAATTGGTTTTGGAGGGAGATCCCAGCGCTAAGCGCTGGGCTATTTTCGGAAGTCCCTACGGGACTGGTTGGTTCTTTGCGGGGATATCCCAGCTAAAGCGCTGGGCTATTTCAGAAAGTCTCTTACGGGACTGGGCCGGTTCTTCGGGAAAGTCCCAGCTAAAGCGCTGGGTTGGTTTCGAGATCAAAGATTACCTTGCCTCGATTGACACGGAAAGCCGCAGACGCACTACATCAATTTTGTAAGCGAGTTAAATCGATATTCTCCAGTCCGGACGACTCGACCGGCTCCAGTCCCGCAGGGACTTCCGAAAATAGCCCAGCGCTTTAGCGCTGGGACCTTCCGCAGAGAACCAGCCAGTCCCGCAGGGACGGCACATCAATCGAGCATGGAATGCTCAAACTCCAGACCATGGCGAACCAGGAAGCTTTCCAGCTCTTCACGGAAACCCCGTACGCGGTGGTTGGAGTGGAAGGAATGCATGGGTTCTGCCGTCCCTACGGGACTTGATCGGTTTTTTGGGGGAGATCCCAGCGCCAAAGCGCTGGGCTATTTTCGGAAGTCCCTACGGGACTGGACTGGCAACTTTTCTCGAAAACTCCCGCGGGACTGGGCTGTCAACTTCTATCGACTATCGCCTACTTAATCCGTCCGCAATGCCTTCACCGGGTCGAGCCCTGCCGCGATCCACGCCGGGACAAACGTGGCGATGGAGCAGAGGAAGAACGCCCCCACGCAAATGATCACCAGATCGGACGGCAGCACTTCCGCCGGGATGCCGTTGAATTCGTAAATCCCCGGTGGAAATATCGAGAGATGGAAGGTGTGGTTCAGCCAGTCCCGGAAATCATTGCGGTAATGGAGCATGAAGAGGCTGAGACCGAGTCCGGCGATCGTCCCGAGCACACCCACGATCATTCCTTGCGAAAGAAAGACCCACACGATCTGCGGCCGGGTGGCTCCCAGCGCCTTCATGATCCCGATCTCGCGCGTCTTCTGCACGGTCACGGTGATGAACGTGTTCATGATCGAGAAGCCGGCGACCAGCCCGGTGACGCTCAGCAAAATGAAGATCACCTGCTTTTCCATGCTGATCGCTTCGAAACGCTCGCGGTTTTCATCATACCACGAGATCGCGTAACCATCGCCGTCGATCGCCTCGTTCACCCGGTTCTGGATCGGCCGGACTTTGTAGGGATCGTTGGTCTTGACCGCCAGCCCCTGGACGCCGTCCTTCAGGCCGTAGAGCTCCTGGCCGTTGGCCAGCGGGACGAGCATAAAACTGGAATCGAAAGTGTACGTCCCCGAATTGAGCAGACCGACGACCTTCAGCGGCGCGGGGATGACGATATCCTGTTTCAGCTCGGCGACCGTCTTGCTCTTGGCGTTCGGGTCCTCCGTCTGGCGGTGGAGTTCGTCGATCAACGCCTTCATGTCCCCAGGCGCGTAAATGATCACTTCATCGCCGATCCGCACACCGAGCTCGGCGGCGAGCTCTTTGCCGATGATCACCGAGTCCAGCGGCATGTCCACCGTGCCGATGATAAATTTCTTCAAGTCGATGAGCTTTTCTTCCTGCTCGACATCGATTCCCCGGACCATCGCCTGGTTCACGCGCCCGTCATGTTCCACGAGCACCGGCCCTTGCACATACGGCGCCACCGCCTCGACCCCCGGCACTTTTTCCACCTTGGGTAACAATTCCCTCCAGTTCGTCATCACATCTCCATTGACCACCTTCAGGTGCGGCTCGAATCCCAGGATGGCCCGCTGCAATGCGTGATCGAAGCCGGTCATCACCGACAAAGCGATCACCGGCACGGCCACGCCGAGCATCACACCGAGCAGCGAAATGATCGTGATGACGGAGACAAACGTCCGCTTCGGCCGCAGAAAGCGGAGGGCGAGGAAAAGGCTGAACGAGGCTTGCACGGGCGGTCCGACATGGAAGCGCCTCCAGCCCTTGCGACCAAGCGAAATGTGTTCTTCTTCCTCTTAATCTTACTCTTAATCTTAATCTTAATCTGATCCGCCCGGGATGGGAGTAAGATTAAGATTAAGATTAAGAGCGCTGGCGCTTCGCTGCGCCTTGAAGTTCCGCGCCGAATCGGCAATCGAAAATCGAAAATCGAAAATCCGCCCGCCACAGAGTAAAAATGAGCAAACATCCCGTTGATAAAAATTCCGAGAAATTACGTTGACACTCGTTTGATAAATGGTTTTCTAAGGGAATCATGAAACAGTCGCTCGCGCTTCTCCTCGCATATCTCTTTTTCCAGGTGCAGATCTGGGCATTTGCGCCTGTCTACCCCGGGAATCCTGCCACCCTCAGCGGAACCTACGCAGGTACCATCGTCGGCCAGGTTTTCTTTAACGCCGCCGGTGGGATTATCTCCACCACGACCACGACGGTGGCTGCCAACGGCCTCGGCGTTTTCCAGATTGCCCAGCCGGATTCCGGATTGGGATCGGGAGTGTTCGCCATGTTTGCCGGTGGCAGCACCTACACGGGTTCGGTCATTGCCATCGTGGATCCCACGGCCTTGACGATGACGGGCGTCATGGAAGGAGATGCCACGGTGACGGAAAGCGCCGCTGTCATTAATCTCACCACCGGCGTAGTCACCCAAGTGCCCTTCCAGTTCACCGAAGGCCTCATTGGCATCAGCTTTACCACCCAGATTACGTTCAACCAGGCGAGCAACAACGGTGGTTCGGCCAGCACCCGGATCAATGGCACTGGCAATGCGGAATATCAGGGTATCAATCAAACGACCGGCGCGCTCTTTACCATCGGCAGTTCGACCCTCATCATCGATGGCTTCCTCCAATCCAACCAGGTGTCGGGTCAGATCGATCTGAATTCCCTGACGCAGACGACGAGCAGCCAGGGTGGCGGCTCCTAGTAACTCACCGCTTTCAGCAACACTGTTTCCTTTGTTTATGCCGCGGCTATCCCAGCGATCAGCCGCGGCATTTACTTTGCTCGAATTGATGACGGTCATCACCGTCATGCTCATCCTCGCGGCGATGTTCATGGGCGTCTGGTCGAGCATGCGCAACCGCGCCGAACTGGCGGCCTGCTCGACCAACATGAAGAGCCTCTACACGGCCGCCGCCGCCTACGTGCAGCAAAATGGCCAATGGCCGCAGGTCGCCACCAATACCCTGACCACGCCGAACGACACCCTTTATCCCAACGCCTGGATTAACGCGCTGGCCCCCTTCGGCATCGCCCAGAAAAACTGGCTCTGCCCCTCGGTCCAACGCGAAATGGGCAACCCGGATATGACCAAATCCGAGAACGTCCGGGTCGACTACCTCGCCACGCCCTTCGACAACAAGCCGGGCACGCCCTTCTTGTGGCCGCACCAACCGTGGTTCATCGAGCGCGGCTCGGTCCATCCCGGCGGAAACCTCATCATTTGGTCTAACGGCCAGCTAGTCACCATGCAGGAAGCGCTGCAGTTCGTCGGCCAGGCGCAGTAGTCGAGCCGCGGCGCGGCGCGCCGGCGAAGAAATGGATGGCGTTCCAGGGCACTCCCGGTTTTGACTGCCGGGCAGACTCATGAAATTGCCCCGCGGAAAGAAGCCAGTTGAGACCGGTGGGAAGAAGCTTCCGAACGCGAAAGAGATGACGGCGATTGCCGCGCAGGCCGAATATGGCGACGACGCGGACAACCCTCTGCTCTGGCAGTTGCTCGACCTGAAGACGCGCCTGGAAGCCAAGGCCAAAGGCGAAGCCGAGGGGACGACCAGCACCGTGCTCAGGCGTCTCCTGCAGGCGCGCATGGGCAAGAGCGGACCCCAGTGGTACAGCGAGGCCTTCACCGCCGCCGTGGAGCAGGCGGTGCTCACTCGCGACGCCGCATTTTTCCGGGAAGTGGCCCGGTTGCTGGAAACGCGGATCGGCGGGCCGCATCGGCGCATCGACCTCGAGGTGTCCCGCGCCTTTAAGGTTTTGCAGCAGCGGGCCGAAATCGAAGGGCGCGAACTGCCGACCAAAAGAGAGGTGCGCGAAGCCGCGCTTTTTTCCATCGCCTTCCATGATTTCCAGCATCGCCAAAATCCGCCGCTCGCTTGGAAGCAAATGCACGACTTCAACGAGGCTGGTCAGCCGCGATTGAAGCCCGAATTCGCCAGGGAGGTGCGCCGGGGGATCGAACAATTCCCGGAACAAAACTGGACGCGCATCTTCAAGCGTTGCGGGCTCGCGCACCTACCGGAAGATAGCGGCGGGAGGAAGAAGGGGAAGAAGAGTTGAGAGCCCGGCTATCAACAATCAACTATCAACCATCAACTCTTTCCTAACTATCGACCGCTCACTATCGACAGTGTCGATAGTAGAATGACGTTAGTAACTCTCGGGCTGGATGGTAAAAATTACGGCGATGAACGTGGCTTCCGTCTTGCCTCAATTCGTGCGCGACATGTTATCCACGGTACCGCGCCATGGCGAAGGTGTACACAAATGGCTCTTCCGCACGGCGCGGGTGCTCCATCCCTATCGCCCGGAGACGGAAATCTTCGCCACGCTCGAAGCGTCCGTGCACGGCTGCGGGCGGACGGTCACGGCGCGGGAAATCACCGATGCTATCCGCGCCTCGAAACCCTTTGCCTGGCAGCCGGGCTCTGCGGTGCAGGCTTCCAGTCTGCCTGGTAACAATGCAGGCTGGAAGCCCGCACCATGCCTGACCGGTAACAACGCCTGGAGATCCGCCCCACAACGTCGCTGGCCGCAGGTCAATCGCGAGCAACGCGAAGCTATCACCAAAGGTGGCCCCACGCTCCACGATCTCTGGGACTTATCGCCGATTCACATCCGCGAGACCGCTCCCGGCACGGAGGAGATCATCGATACACTGTTCCCCGGCAATCCATGGTTATGCGTGGGCGCGAGCCAGAGCGTTTTCAAAACGCGCCGGCGGGAGGCGTTGCGCGGAGAGCTGGCGGCGGCCTCTTTCATCGTGCCGTCGCCAATGACCGCGCGCACGGGGAAAACACGCGAAGGCCGGATGAGCGAACACACCCTGGCCAGCACCGGCCCGCGGCGTTTTCTCGTCGTGGAATTCGATACCGGCAGTGCCGACGAACATGCCGCGCTCCTGCTCCATCTCGCCCGCTATGCCCCGCTCACGCTCGCCGTGCACAGCGCCGGGAAATCGTTGCACGGCTGGTTCTATTGCCATGGCCAGCCGGAAGAAGTCATGCTGCGTTTCATGCAGTACGCCGTGAGCCTCGGCGCGGATGACCAGTTATGGGTGCGTTCGCAATTCGCCCGCATGCCCGATGGCACGCGCGATCCCGGCACGCCGCACGCCCGCCGGCAGTGCGTCTATTACTTCAACCCTGCGTGTGTAACCGGCGCCACGGCCATATCCGAAAGTTCCGCCCACGATTTTAAACGCAGAGACGCAGAGGCGCAGAGGTCGCAGAGTTCCTGAAATCGCACCTTTCCCAAGCTACAGTCCCTCTGTCTTCAGCCATTCTGTCTAACTCATAATCGGTGCAACAACAGATACATCCTATAACTCCTGCGGCAGGGTCTGAGGGCGCCTCTGCGTCCTCTGCGCCTCTGCGTTTTAAGATCAATGAGCAATAACTCCAGCGATCGTCCTTTATCCCGCGTGAGCGAGGTCGCAGCAAATCCCGCAACTTCCGCAAATTCCGCGGGACCATATAAATCGAAGTATGGGTACTTATAGAGGCCTCGCCCAGGACTGGCATCACGACCGCATCCCTCTCGTCCCCGCGCCCACCCAGGGTGCTGCGGAATTTGCGGAACTTGGGGAATATCCGCCGATCGATTGGGATGCTCCGCCCCTCCGCCCCACCCCGGATGAAACTTCCGCAAATTCCGCTTCGGGCGGGACTGTCGGAGGGGTCTATGTGCAGCCTGCCGTCCTGCCCGCGGAATCCATCCTCATGGATTGGTACCGCCATGCACGGCAGTTCACCGAGGGGGCGGACTGCTATCTCGCCGGCTGCATCGTCCCCGTGCTCGGCGCCATCCTCGGGCGGCGCGTGTGGATGCGGCTGGCCGGTGGACGCAAATTCCCGAACATCTTCGCCCTCATCTGCGGCAAACCCGGCGATCGCAAAAGCACCACTATTCGATTGGCCGCCGGCCTCGCCCGGCGCTGCCTGCCGAAAAACACCTTCCTCCCTTCGAGCTTCTCACCAGAAAGCCTCTTCGACGAATACGACGAAGCGTGCGACGGCCGCCCCGACAAACTCTGGATCGTCGACGATGCCAACAGCGTCCTCCTCGACTGGCAAAAGACCTCCAACGGCGAGCGCAACTCCACACGTTTCCTCGAGCTCTACGATTGCGCGGCTTTGTCCGAGAGTTTCCGGCGGAACAAGGAGGAAGCCGAGAGCGGCGAATCCCGCCGCGTCATCGACGAAACTTCCACGAGCGTCCTTTTCGGCGGCACTTTCAATGTCGCCTGTTTCAAGGGCCAAAGCGTGCGCGCCGGCATGGCCCGGCGTTTTCTTTACTACGTCGCCGAGCGGCGCGGCCGGGACATTTACGATTCACCGGAGGACGATCCCGTGGCCTTCCAGGCGCACATCAACGCCTTTCGCCGTTGCCTGGCGATCGAAGGCGAAATGCAATTCACCCCCGAGGCGCAGGCACGCTGGCGCGCTTACCAGGCGGAAAACCGCGAGGCCATGAACAGCGCCAACCCTCTCGCCGAAGATTACATCTCGCGCCTCTCCTCGGCCCCCGCGCAGACCCTCGCCGTGGCCATGATCTTCGAAACTGCCCTCTGGGCAAAACGCGAGGTCGACTGGCAACCCCTCCTCAGCCTCGCCGCCCTCGAGGCCGCCATGGCCCACGTCGACGCCTGCCTGGACGCCGCCCGCTGGCTGGACGGCATCGCCAACCGTGCCAGCATCGCCCAGGACGTGGAAGTGCTCCACGCCCGCATCCAGCGCGACTTCGCCATCCACTGCCACGCAGGCACCATCTACGCCACCCGCAGCGAACTGACCCGTGCCTACTGCCACGACAGCAGCCGCAAAGGCGCCCTCCGTCCCCACGAACTCTACCACCACCTCCTCCCCACCCTCATCGCCCAAAACAAAGCGCGCCTCGTGGTGAAGGAAGGGAAGCGGGAGGTGTATGGGTTTCGGGTGGAAGGGTGAGACCGCATCGGTTGTACAGAGACCCCTGCAGCGAGCTGAACACCATTACGAATAGAAGCATTCGTTACAGCACACCAAACTCACTCCAATTCAGCGTGTCTATGCCGAGATCGACACTATCACCTTTAGCACCTTTAAGTATAGCTTCTTCCGCCTCTGTCGGTGGCTTCTCTAAATAGAGCACAAGGCTTCGGTCATGCGGGTTAGACGCCCACCCGAGAAGATTAATACCTTTCTTCATCAGTAAGGTAACGAATGCGTCTACTGTCGCTTTGAATGCTATTTCCTTGTTACTCTGCACGATGCGAGGAGTTCTCGATTGGATAGCAGGACGCCTGTTTTCCTCACGTATGAGCGCGACCTCATTCAAAAGCGCATCCAGCTTGGCGTCAGTGCCAGATGGCGGCTCCGGTCCAAGCGCTACTTGTCGGAAACCAAAATGCTTCCAAAGCGCATTTTTGCCGCCACTCCGCTCCAAGCTTGTTTGGATGTGTTTTGCCAGTTTTGGAATCTCGCTTTTTGTGATCCACGATCGTAGGTCCGAAGAATAGCTGGGGGTGTTTAGTGTTCCGGTGTCGAATGGGATTTTTGGTGTTTTCTCATCGCGGACTGGGCACGCCGGAAGATTGAGCGAGGTGCGGACGCCGAACTCGAAGAGAACATTTGGATTCAATGTCGATAGGTCGACGAGCACGAGATCAGCACTCTGCAACGCGGCGATAATGTCCGCATGAATAACCTCTGAACCGCTGGAAATGGGCGGCAGGGCGATCATCCCTGCGGCCTCTATTGCGGGGCTGAAGAGTTCCTCCATTACGTGCTTAAAGTGGTCGCCATCACCTCCGTAAGTTTCAATCAAGTGCTCCGGCGTGCTGATCGGCATCGCGATAAAGCACGATTTCCTTTTTGCGGTCTCCTTGTCCGTAGCCATGGCGTGGCATCCTTTAACCTTAGCCGGAGTGGTTTGCCAACCTTTCCCGGTTCACAGAGGAGGAACTGGACCTTGTGCCAACGCCGAAGGCGTTGAATCACTCAGCCCAGGGTTGGCGCGAGGAACGAGCGCCTACCCTGGGTAGCGAATCAAACGCGTCCAACCCTGAAGGGGTTGAATCCGAAGCTATCTGACGCCAGCGAGCGCGGGGCGGACATCCCCGTCGATGCAACTCTTTCAGAGTTGGACCGTGTGGGGCGGTTACCCAGGGTAGGGCTCGTTCCTCGCCCAACCCTGGGCTGAGTGATTGAACGCCTTCGGCGTATTCCGAGATTCGCTGCTGGCCTGACGCAAAAATTCCGCAAATTCCGCGGGTGTCTATGCAACTCTCCGTCCCGCCGGGTCCGGCTGGCCCATCTCGTGCTATGAACTCCAGACTCCCTCATACTCACTTTTCAGCAGATGAATAACTCCAGTAGCACAATTGGCAACCGCATCGCTGGCGCCTTGCTTTTTCTCGGCGGGATTCCGTTCACGATCTGGCTCATTTGGCTGACCCGCAACGATACGAGCATCGACATCCACTTCGTCATGATCGGACCGATGGTCTTCGTTTTCGGTTTGGCGCTGGCCATCTATGGAAAGACCGATCTGCGCGATTCCCATGGCCAACCCTCGCGCCTCCGGATGATGTCCGTCATGGTCCCGGTGATGCTCGCCGTCATGGCGACGTTGCACATCGCCCGGGAGCGCGATTTTCCGCCCCTGGAAAATGTCATCGCCCATTATACGAACACGCCAAAACCCGCGCCGGCCGCGCCGGCCGAGCATGTCGTCACCCGGGAAGAAGTCGACGCCGCGATCAAGGAAGTGAATGAGCGCGCGGCGGAACTCCAAAAGGTCCGGGCGAGCTTGAATACGGCCGATACCGAGGCCGTGAAGAAGTTTAATCTCGATGCCGCGACCTATGCGGAGCGCAATCACGCCGTGGCCGCGCTTCAGGCCAAGTACGCGGCGGCGCAGGCCGCCAAGTAAGGGCGGCTACGGAGCTTCGCTACTGCGACGTGAAAGACACGAGGGTGGCCGACAAGAACTCGGCCTCAATCCTCTGGAATCAAGAGCGCGATGGCCTTGTTTCCGTGCCGGCGATAGATGCGAAAATCGGCGTCCAGGGTGAAGACGGTGGAAGCGCGGTGTAACTCGGAGAGCCGCACCAGACAGGCCTCGGCGAGCGACATCGGGCGATGGCGATAGCGGCGCATGAGCGTGCGCAGATCAGCTTGTTCCCGATCCAATTGCATGGCGACCCGGATCACCTTGCGTTCCAACAGCTCAAAGATGGGATCCGCTTCCACGCCTTCGCGCTCGAGGATCAATGCCGACTCTGTCAACACCGCCTCGCACGTGAGCATCGGTGGAGGTATCTGCGCCCACTGCTCCTGGACCCACTGGCTATGCTGCGTTTCACCGGCCAAAAAACTCACCAGTGGGCCGGTGTCCAGCAGCACCGCACCACTCATTCGCCGAAACCCTCGAGGTATTTGGGGTTCGTGGCGATGTCCTTGGGCAAGCCCTTGATGGACCCGGCCAGGTCCCGCGCCAGGTCGTAGCAGGACGGCTTTTTCTTTTGCTTTTGAGGATCAAGTTCCCTCTCCAGAGCAGCGCGAATCAGGGCCGATTTGTTGGTCCGCCGCCGCCGGCTCTCTTCTTCCAGGCGGGCCAGCAGCGGAGCCGGCAGTTTGAGAGAGATCGTTTGCATGGCGGGAAGGTAATACCCGCTGATTTGATTGGCAATACCGCCGCTACCATCGATCGCGTGTTCCTCTCGTTCCCAAAGTTAGCGGAGCGAAAGGCCGGACGAGGAAAAAGAGTCCCACTCCGAAGCGAGTGCGGCATTGGAAACGCCACCCTTTCACGGTGTCATGCTGAGCTTGCGAAGCATCTCTCGCATCCCGCGGGCGGAGGCGGTGGCGCCACGCTCCGAAGGCTCCGCACCACCTCCGCCCACAGGAAGTCAGAGATGCTTCGCAAGCTCAGCATGACACGAAAAGGAAGAGCGCTCCGAAAGGCCATACTCGCTCCGGATCGAAGGCTCCCGCTCGTCGGTCTCTCGTTCTCTCGTCGCCAATTCGAGAGCAACGAGAGAACTTCACGGGCGCAAAATCCGCATAGTCCGCACCACCAGGGGTAATCGCCGTCCGGTGTGCGCCAGCCTGCGGGCCTCGAGCCAGCTCTACGGCTTCGCCGCCGGCACCGGCTCGGGCGCGGGCGCTTTGGCCTCCGCGGGCTTCATCAGGCTCTTCGGTTTCACCTTCCAGAAGCTGCCGGCAAATTTCTGCCAGTCGGCGAGGATTTCTTTGGCGCGGGCGCTTTCGGTGGCTTCGAGGTGCTTGTAGATCAATTGCTGGACCTGACCTTTGTCTTCGTCGGTCAGGCGCTCGATGCCGACTAGGCCGGGATTGTAGAGCTCCGAGAAGCGATCTTCCTGGTCGAGGATAAAAGCGAGGCCGCCGGTCATGCCCGCGCCGAAATTTTTGCCGGTGCGGCCCAGCACCACGACGGTGCCGCCGGTCATGTATTCGCAGCCGTGGTCACCCACGCCTTCGATCACGGTGGTGGCTCCGGAATTGCGCACGCCGAAGCGTTCCCCGGCGCGGCCATTGGCCAGGAGGACGCCGCCGGTGGCGCCATAGAGGCAGGTGTTGCCGACGATGGAATTGTCGCCCGCGGCGAATTTGTGATCGGCCGATGGCTTGACGATAATCTCGCCGCCGCTCATGCCTTTGCCCACATAATCGTTGGCTTCGCCCTCGAGAATGAGCCGGATGCCGGAGGCCAGAAACGTGCCGAAGCTCTGCCCGGCGCTGCCCTCGAGCTTGAGCTCCAGGGTGCCTTCGGGCAGGCCGTCCTTGCCGTATTGATAGCCGATCTCGCCGGAGACTTTCGTCCCGACGCTGCGATTCATGTTCGTCACCTTGTAGCTCAACGAAATGGGCTGCTGCTCGGTGATCGCGTCCTTGGCGTCCTGCAGGATGATGTCGTCCAGCGGCCGTTCGTGCGGAGCATCGTTGCGGCTGCGCGTGCAATAGCGCGGCGCGTCTTCGTTGTCGGCCATGCTGACGAGCAGTTTCTTCAGGTCGAGCGTGTTGGCCTTGGGATGATTCGGCACGTGGCGTTGCTTGAGCCATTCCGGCCGGCCGATGATGTCGGTCAACTTGCGCACCCCTAGGCTGGCGAGAATCTCCCGCACTTCCGCGGCCACGGCGTTGAAGAAGTTCACCACCATTTCCGGCGTGCCCTTGAACTTGCCGCGGAGCTTTTCATCCTGCGTGGCCACGCCCACCGGGCAGGTGTTGAGATGGCATTGGCGGACATAAACGCAGCCGATGGAGATGACCGCGGCGGTGCCGAAGTTATATTCCTCGGCGCCGAGAATCGCCGCCATGACGATGTCGATGCCCGTGCGCATGCCGCCATCGGTGCGGAGGACGATGCGCGAGCGCAGATTGTTCGCCATCAGGGTTTGCTGCGTCTCGGCAACGCCGAGTTCCCAGGGCGTGCCGGCGTGTTTGATGGAGGAAAGCGAGGAGGCGCCGGTGCCGCCGTCGTGGCCGCTCACGAGGACGATATCGGCGTGGGCCTTGACCACCCCTGCGGCCACCGTGCCCACGCCCGATTCGCTGACCAGCTTCACGCAGACCTTGGCGCGCGGGTTCACTTCCTTGAGGTCGTGAATGAGCTGGGCGAGATCCTCGATGCTGTAAATGTCGTGATGCGGCGGCGGCGAAATGAGCATCACGCCCGGCGTGGTGTGCCGGAGCTTGGCGATGATCGTGCTCACCTTGTGGCCGGGCAATTGCCCGCCTTCGCCGGGCTTCGCGCCCTGCGCCATCTTGATTTCGATTTCCTTGGCGCTCGCCAGATAAGCCGCGGTGACCCCGAAACGCCCGGAGGCAATTTGCTTGATCGCGGAATTCGCCAGGTCGCCATTCGCGCGCCGCTTGAAACGTTCCGGGTCTTCGCCGCCCTCGCCGCTGTTCGATTTCCCGCCAATGCGATTCATGGCAATGGCCAGCGTCTCGTGAGCCTCGGGGCTGAGCGCGCCGAGCGACATGCCGGCGGTGGTGAAGCGCGCGCGAATGTCTTCGATCGATTCCACTTCATCGATCGGGATGGGCGTGCTCTTCGGCACGAGCTCGAACATGTCCTTGAACGAAATCGGCTGCTGCGCCTTCACCGCGGTAACGTATTTTTTATATTCCTCGGCATTCCCCGACTTCACAAACGAATGAAAAGACTGGATGACCGGCGGCGTGACCGCGTGATTTTCGCCATTGCGGCGGAAGCGATAAAAGCCCGGATCGTCGAGCTTCACCGGTTCCGCGGGCACCGCGGCAAAACCCTTCTCGTGACGGGCCAGCGACTCGCGGGCGATCTCGACATAGCCGATGCCGCCGACCTGTGAAGGCGTCTGCCAAAAACACTGCTCGATCACCTTCGGGCCAATGCCGATCGCCTCGAAAATCTGCGCGCCGCAATAGCTGGAGAGCACGCTGATCCCCATCTTCGACATGATTTTCAAGAGCCCGCTCTCCAGCGCCGTGCGGAGATTTTGCAGGGCCTTGCCGTAGCTCAGCGTTTCCGCGTCCTTGAGCGCCGCCTGGGCCTTGGCCAGCTTGTCGGCATCGGCGCCGGCCTTGGTCACGCCTTGCTGGGCGGCAACCTTGATCTGGCCGATGGTCTCCCGCGCCGAATCGAAAACGAGGTACGGGCAAATCGCGCTTGCGCCATAGCCGATGAGGCAGGCCAGTTGATGCACGTCGCGCGCTTCGCCGGTCTCGCAAACGATCGAGGCTTTCATCCGCTTGCCCGCGCGAATCAAATGATGATGGACCGCGCCCGTGGCCAGCAGCATCGGCACCGGGACGTTGTTATGATCGACCGTCCGGTCGCTGAGGATGAGGATTCGCGAACCGGTCAGCACGGCCGCTTCCGCTTCCTGGCAAATGCGCGCAACGGCTTTTTCCAGCCCCTCTTCGCCTTCGCTCAGCGGCCAGGTGGCATTGATCGTCGTCGCCGGATGATGCTTCTCCGCGAGATTGCGCAGCGCAGCCAGCTCATGCTCGAGCAGCACCGGCGATTCCGCCTGGATGAGGCGGCAATGCTCGGGCGTTTCCGCGAGCAGGTTGCGCCGCCAGCCGAGATTGACATTGAGCGACATGACCAGCTTCTCGCGGATCGGATCGATCGGCGGATTGGTGACCTGCGCGAAGAGCTGTTTGAAATAGGTGTAGAGCAGCCGCGGCTGGAGCGAGAGCACGGCCAGCGGCGTGTCGTCGCCCATCGAGCCGACCGCCTCGGCGCCGTCGCGGATCATCGGCTTGAGGATGATGTCGAGCTCCTCCGCGGAATAGCCGAAGGTGATCTGGCGCTGCGCCAGGGTGAGAATGTCGAGCGGTTCCGTCGGTTCCTTGGCCGGTCCCGAGACCAGGTCGCTCAGCCGAATGATGTTGTCCTTCAGCCAGGCGCCGTAAGGCTTCTTGGCGGCCAGCGCCGCCTTGATCTCGCCGTCGCGCATCAGTTTGCCCGCCGCCGTGTCGATGGCGATCATTTCCCCCGGAGCGAGACGGCCTTTCTCGACAATATGCGCATCGTCGAAAACGATCGTGCCCACTTCGGAGCCGATGCTGAAAATGCCGTCGTCGGTCAGCTTGTAACGCGCCGGCCGCAGGCCGTTGCGGTCGAGGCAGGCGCCGATGGTGATGCCATCGGTGAAGCAAAGCGCCGCCGGTCCATCCCACGGCTCACCAAAGCAGCGGTGATAATCGTAGAAGGCTTGCAGCGCCGGGGACACGTTCTTTTCGCTCCGCCAGGCCGGCGGCACGAGCATAGTCATGGCGTGCAGGATGGAGCGTCCCGACATGACGATGGCCTCGAGCGCGTTGTCGAGTTCGGCGGAATCGCTCCCGCCCGGCTGGATGATCGGCTTGAGCAACTCGATGTCTGCACCCCAGAAATCCGCTTCCAGTTCCGCCTCGCGCGCCCGCATCCAGTTCACATTCCCCCGGCGGGTATTGATCTCGCCATTGTGGGCGAGCATCCGGAAGGGATGCCCCAGCGGCCACGTCGGAAAAGTATTCGTCGAATAGCGCTGATGATAAATGGCCAGGGCCGTCTCGTAGCGCTCATCCTGCAAATCCTTGTAGAACTTCTGCAGCGACGGCGAGACGAGCAACCCTTTGTAAATGATCAGCCGGTGGGAAAAGGACGCGATGTAGAAGTGCTTGATCCCGTCGCTCTCGGCGCGCTTTTCGATTTCGTTGCGAGCCAGGAAAAGCCGGCGCTCGTAGTCTTCGTCCGTGACGCCATGCGGCCGGCCGACGAGCACCTGCTCGATGCGCGGCAGCGTAGACGCCGCCTTGTCGCCCAGCATGTGGATATTGATCGGGACATCGCGCCAGCCGAATTGGAAAAGGCCGCGCTTCTCGATGACCTCCTCGGTAATGGCCTTGGCGCGCGCCTGCGCGTAGGCGTTGTCGTGCGGCAGGAAGACCATGCCCACCCCGAGATCGGACTCCTGGAACAGCCGGTGCCCGAGCTTCTGCACTTCGGGGGCAAAAATCTTGTAGGGAATCTGGGTCGAGACGCCGGCCCCGTCGCCCGTTTTCGCATCGGCATCGACCGCTCCACGATGGGCCAGATTACAGAGGGATTGCAGCGCGTATTTCAGCACTTGGTTCGAACGTTTGCCACTGACCTGCGCGATGAATCCGACTCCACAAGAGTCATGTTCGAAGTCCGCCGAGTAGAGCGACTGACGGCCCGACGTTTGGTCCAAAGTGACTTGGTTCAGCATAAATATATTCCCAGTGAGTTTTCCCGGATGAGCAAACTAGGAGCAGGATCGCGTAATTCAAGACAAAATCTGCGTCGTTTTGGCAAAATTTTGTCGCCTTTGACCATCGAGTCTGTCTAACTTCCGCACTTTTTCCCCAACCCCTCATCTCAAATCATTGGCATGAAAGAACTTGATGAACAGGAGCGGCTCATCGTCCGGCACCTCATCCGCGACCCCCGTGAATCGGACAATGGCATCGGCGAAGCCACCGGAGTGAACGTGCGCACCGTCGGGCGCAAGCGGCAGCGGCTCGAACAGGCCGGGATTCTCTCTTATTTCACCCACCTCGACCTGTCGTCCCGCGGCACCGGCCAGTTCGGCGCGCGGCATCTCTACATCATCCGGTTCCGGATCGGCATCACCTACAAGCAGCTTCTCGACGACATCCAGCGCGAGCCCTTCGTCCGGTCGATCTTTACCGAGATCATCTTCGAAAGCCACATCGCCGAGATCGATGGCAAACTCGCCATGCTTCTCTACATCGATGGCGCAGACGAAACCAACATCGTCCAGACCGTCCAGGAGCAGCTCATTCCCAGCCTCCTCCGCAATCACGGCGAAAACTCCATCGAGTCCGTAAACACGATTCGCGTCCTCGCGCCGGTGCGCATCATGCGCAACTACATCCAGCCGGTGAACATGAGCGCCGGCTACATCAAAAAGGAATGGCCCGACGATGCGATCTACGTCGGCCCAACGCCGCCGTAAGGGGGCCAGCAGCGGTTCTTACTCTTACTCTTACTCTTAATCCCTCTGACGCATCTCCGAGGATTAAGATTAAGATTAAGAAAAACCGGTTTGGTCGCGGCGAATCGAGAATCGAAAATCCGCAGTCCCGTGTCACATTCCCCAATGCCAATGACCCGCGACAGCTTCCTCATTGCGTTCGTGCTCGTCGGGCTCGCCCTGCCATTCCGCGCGTCCGCCGAATCCATTCCCGTCGAAGGCGGTACCATCGATGTGCAATACACGGCCCACCCGAGCCCCGCCCTCGACAAGGCCGCCACCCAGTGGATCAAGAATTCCGCCCACGCCGTCGCCAATTACTACGGCGGCATCTTCAGCGTCCCGCATCTCACCTTGCGCCTCACCCTCACCGATGGCCACGATACCAGCGGCGGGAAATCTTTCGGTTATCAGGGCGCGGTTTCCACCGTTTCCGTCGGTCGCAATGCCACCAATGCCGACTTCGCCGACGACTGGATCCTCACCCACGAGATGATGCACCTCGCCTTCCCCAACATCCCGGATCGTTATCTCTGGCTCGAAGAAGGCCTCGCCACCTACTGCGAGCCGGTGGCCCGTTGCCGCGTCGGCATCCTCCCGCCGGAAAAGGTCTGGTTCGACCTCGTCGACCGCTGCCCCGAGGGCGAGCCCAAACCCGGCGACCGCGGCCTCGACCACACCCACACCTGGGCGCGCACTTACTGGGGCGGCGCGCTTTTCTGTCTGCGCGCCGACCTGGAGATTCGCCGCCGGACGAACAACCGCTTCGGACTCGAGCATGCCCTGCGCGCCATCCACGCCGCCGGCGGGACGATCGTCAACAATTGGACCATCGATCGCGTCATTGCCACGGGCGACGGCGCCACTGGCGTCCCCGTCCTGCGCGAACTCTACGACGAAATGAAAGACAAACCGGTCACCGTCGATCTCCCCGCGCTCTGGAAACAACTCGGCGTCATCCGCCACGGCGAAACCGTCACCTTCGATTCCAACGCCCCCCTCGCAGCCATCCGCAAAGCCATCACCGAACGCTAAAGGCATTTTAGTTGTGGCCGCGTCCGAAGAGATCTGGATCGCGAGAGAGGTGCGGAATTGAGGTGGATCGCGACCTCCGGGCGCGATGACAAAGACAACGCGCAACGCGCCATTCCTCTGGGCCAAGGGATGGACGCCTCCGGCGTGGCTGGTTTTCCCATGCCGCTCGGAGATCGGCATCCACCCAAACGTCGCACCGTCAGTTTCGGCGACAGCTCAATTGAAACGGCTCGAGAGGCATTGGGCTCGCCGGTCCCATTCTTCCTATTCCTCCCATTCTTCCCATCCCTCCCAAAAATCCATGACCACGTCGCAGACCTTCTACGCCGTGGCCGCCTTGATCGCCTCGAGTTCCTCCCAGCGCGCATAGAGCCGCGGCACCCGCTCCTTGGCTTCCTTGAGTTGCGTCTCCAGCGCTGGCCAGTCGTCCCCGTGTTTCTCGTAGAAATCCGGCGCGGCAAAGGCCTTCTCCAGGCGCGCCACTTCCGCTTCCGCCGCGAAGATATCAGCCTCGATCGTCTCCAATTCTCGCGCTTCCTTGTAACTCAGCTTTCGCGCCCGCTCGGTGCGGCGCGATGCCGCGGTGTCCGCCGGCTTGCCTGCGACATTGAATGCCGCCGTACTGGCGCGGGCCGCTTTCTTCTCGCGATAGTACTCGTAGTTGCCGGCATTCACCGTCACCACCCCGTCTCCCTCGAAGGCCAGGGTGTCGGTGCAAACGCGATTGAGAAAATAGCGGTCGTGGCTCACCACGATGACCGCTCCGCCAAAATAGAGCAGCGCCTCTTCGAGCAAGCGCAACGTCGCCAGATCGAGATCATTCGTCGGCTCATCGAGGATCAGGACATTGCCGCCGCGCTTGAGAATCTTCGCCAGCAGGATCCGGCTGCGTTCGCCCCCACTCAACTGGCTGACCTTCGTGTTGATCCGGTCCTCGGTGAAAAGGAACCGGCGCAGGTAGCTGCGCAATGTGATGTTTTCTTCGCCCAGCCGCACGTGCTCACTGCCGCCGCCGACTTCCTCCCACACCGTCTTGTTATCGTCGAGCGCCAGCCGGTTTTGATCGACGTAATTGATCTGCGTGCGCGCCCCGATCTCCACTTCGCCGTGCGTCGGTGCCAGTTCGCCGATGATGATTTTCAGCAACGTCGATTTGCCCAAGCCATTCCGGCCGACCACCCCGAGACGCTGCCCGGCGGCAAGGTCGAGAGTCACGTAATCGAAGAGCATGCGGCCACCGAGTTCCATCCCCACATTGGTCAGCGTGATCACGCGATTGGCCAGTTTCGAGGCCGGCGGGATGATTAATTCCACGGCGATCTCCTGCTCCGGAGGCGCCTTCGCCGCCTCCTCGAAATAACGCTCGATGCGGTCCACCGATTTCGTCCGGCGGGCACTCGGACCGCGCCGCACCCATTCGAGTTCATGCTTCAGAAACATCTGGCGCTTGTGCTCGACCCGCGCCTCAGCGGCTTCGCGCTCCGCCTTGGCCAGAAGGTAATCGTTGTAACTCCCATCGTAATTCAGGAAGGCGCCGCGCGAGAGCTCGAGGATGCGCGTGGCGATCCGGTCGAGAAAATACCGGTCGTGCGTGACGAAAAGGCACACGCCCGGGTAGCGCTTGAGGAAATCCTCCAGCCACTCGATGCTCTCCGTGTCCAGATGGTTCGTCGGTTCGTCGAGGATGAGGAAATCCGGTTGGGCAATGAGCGCCCGGCAAAGGGCCACACGCCGCTTTTCACCACCGCTGAGCGTGCCGACGAGTCGTTCCAACGGCGGCGCGTGCAGGTTCGTGGCCAGGCTTCCGATGCGGTGATCCAGTCCCCAGCCATCGTGGTGATTGATCTGGTCGAGCAGCGTGGCCGCGTGGTGACTTTCGGGCGGCGTGGCCTCGTATTCGGCGAGCAATTCCAGCACCCGCTGCGCGCCGTTGCGAATGTTGGTCTCCACCGTGGCCGCATCATCGAGAGCGAAAACCTGCGGCAAATAACCGGTAATGAGATCGCGCCGCCGGGTGAACCGCCCGGCGTCGGGCTCCAATTCACCGGAGGCAATGCGCAGGAACGTGGATTTGCCCGAACCATTGCGCCCGACCAAGCCAATCCGTTCCCCTTCTTCGACGGCAATCGTCGCACGGTCGAGAACAAGGTGTGGACCATAGCGAACGGTCAATTCGCTGGCGCTGGCAATGGGATCGGGCATCCCGCAGTCATGCGCGTGGCTCGCATTTCCGCAAGCCTTCGTGCGTGAGTTTCGAGTTTCGGGTTGCGAAGTTTCGAGTTTACCGGAGCGGAGCGCCGACTGAGCACTAAGCACTGACCACTGCCCACTGATCACCGATTACTTCCCCCCTCCCCCTACCCCTCCGCCGCGACCACAGCGAGGCGCTTTCCGATGTGAAAATGCAGAAACGCCGCCCCGCCAAAACCGAAAATCATCAGCAGGACCAATCCAGAATCACCACCACGGAACCCGGTGAATAGGATCGCCCAGAGGAAAATGATCAGGAAGTGAATCCCCATGGCCAGCGGCAATGCCGCCCGTTTGAGATGGAGGGAAAGTGCGGCCACCAAGTGAAGGAAGAAAATCCCTTGGGACGCGAGCAACAGCAACGGCAAGGCAAACACGTTCTCGAAATCGTTGACCCTGGAGACGGTCGTCTTGAGGAATGACCCGACGACCAGCGGCAGGCTCAACACCAGGTAGGTCCCCGCGGCCACCAGCGACGGCACCACCCCGAGGAGCTTTTCATACGCCACCCGCCCCAATCCTTGCGGCAGCATCGCCAGGCTCGACAGCGTCTGGCCCTGGCGTTCGTTCCGGAAAAGCGAGGCGGCGGAAAACGTCAATTCCACGCCAATGAACAGCATCATGATAAACAAGGTGGCGATGCCGAAATCGTCCCACGCCGGCGGTCCCCCAAGCTTCTGCGGCCAGCACCGCACTATGACCAACGGCGTGCCGTAAATCACCAGCTTGATGCCGACCCACAATTTGCCGCCGGTGGTGAAATAAAAATCCTTCCAGGCCAGCGCCCGGCGCCAGGCCCGGCCGGGGCTCAACGGATGCCGGCTCCCGCGGGAACGGGCCAACCCCGCGCGCGTGGGCGAGGCCTCCTTCAATTCCCCGCAGAATCGCTCGAAGCCCAGCCAGGCGAGAATAAAGAAGACCACCCCGAGACCCAGATTACTCCATACTTGAAAATCCATGACGCCAGCAAATGGCCGCAGATTCAGGACCTGCGCGATCCGCGTGAAAGGTGAAGCCATGGCCGACGTCTGTCCAACGGAGGTCAGCAATTGCGACCAGGCGTTCTCATTCGGAAGCCATCCGAGCCAGACCGGTAACCCGGCAAACCAAAGGGCCAGCGGAGCGACCAAAAGAAAGGCCAGCAACAGGACCCCCGTGAGGATCGCCGCGCCGCTCGACCGCCGGCAAATCACCGAGGCCAGCAGCGCGAGGTTCGAGACCAAAAAGAGGAAAGATCCGATCGTCAGGTAAGCGGCCAGGATTTGCCGCAGCGAAATTCCCCCGAGAGTGATCGCCAGCAGCGTGAAAGGAAACTGCGCGGCAAAAAGCAGCGTGGCCGTGCAGAGCCGGCTGGTCGATTTCCCGAGGAGAATCGAGAGCGGATTGAGATTGGTCATACGCAGCAGGCCCAGCGTCATCTCCTCTTTTTCCTCGCTGATGGCCGACGCCAGATAGCTCACCCCGGCCAGCACCACGAAGCAGAGGTCGATGATGCAGACGGTGGTGAAAAAGCGCAACCCCGGTCCGTTCACCCAACCCAATTCCTGTTGGATCACGGCCAGAAAGAGTAGGATGAGCAAGACCAGCGTAGCTCGCGATAGATAAGTGAGCCGAAGACGAGCCTCCTCGCGCAGGGCACGAATGAAAAGGGCGAACAGGGGCGCGATCATGCGGCAGGCATCGAGCGGGATTTACCCTTCCCCGGCAAGCTCATCGAGCCGCCAGAGAATGCTGGCGTGAAGAAATCCGGCTGCGGCGAGAGCGACCAGAGTGATGAGAATGACCACCGCATCCTCGTCGATCGTGGCCCCGAAAAGCCAAGTCAGGAAAATAAAAAACAAGACTTCGACGCCGATCGCCAGGGGCAATGCCCCACGCTTCAAGCGGAGCGAGAGCGCCGCCACCAGGTGCAGGAAAAAGAGCACCTGCGCGAGATAGAACGCGCTCCCCAGCACGGCATCGCTCCCACCCCTGCGGGGATGATGTGCCTCTTGCTCGTACCACGCGACATAGAGCGGCAGACTCAACATCAAATACAGGCTCGATGCTCCCAGCGCCGGCACCAGGCCGAGCAGCTTCTGATAAGCCACCCGACGAATCCCTTGGGGTAACATCGCCAAGCTCGAGAGCGTCTGTCCCTGGTGTTCATTGCGAAAGATCGTCCCGGCGGCAAAAGCCAGTTCCGCGACCAGACAAACAATCGCAAAACTAAATGCCAGCGGCCCATAATCCACCAGGCCTCGCGAAGTAATCCCATACTGGTGCATGTCATACCACTGGATGAAATACAATAGCACCAGCAGGACGCCATAAGCCACCATCTTGATCCCGATCCATCGCTTCCCGCCATTCGTGAAAGAGAATTCCTTCCAGGCCAGCGCCCGGCGCCACGCGCGACCCGGCCTCAAATACCGCGAGGGTTCCCGCGATTCGCTTCGCCGGAACCTGCCGGGCGCGGTTTCTCCCCGTTCGTCGCAGAATTTCCCAAAGGCCAGCCAGGCCAGGAGAAAGCAGGCCAGGCCCCCGAGCGCGTTGCTCAGGAATTGCGCGGACAAAAAGGGCGAACCAGGCAACGCCCGGCCGAGCAGGATGTCTTCGATACGCGCCATTGGAAAGGCCGCCTGGAACGCTCGCGAGATGGAATCACACGCCTGTCCCCAGCGATTCGGCGTCGGCATCCAGCCCATCCCCGCGGGAACGCCACCCATCCATTCAGCGACCGGCCCAATGAAGATCAAGAGCAACAAACACGCGCCGGTCATCACCCCGGCGGTGCCCGTCCGGCGGCAGATCACCGAGGCCAGCAGCGCCAGCCCGGAGACGAAAATGAGGAAGGCGCCGATGGCGAGATACACCGCAACGATTTGCCGCAGCGTGATGCCGCCCAGCGTGATCGCCAGCAGGGTAAAGGGAAATTGCGCGGCGAAGAGCAGCACCGCCACGCACAACCGGCTGGTCGATTTTCCCAGGAGAATCGACAACGGATTCAGATCGGTCATGCGCAGCAAGCCCAGTGTCTGCTCCTCCTTCTCCTCGCTGATCGGCGCCGCGAAATAACTCACCCCGGCAAGGAGCACGAAGCAAAGATCGATCTCCGCGACCACCTCGAAAAATTGCAACCCGGGAGCGTTCGTCCAGCCGAACTCCGATTTCGTCATGCCCAGAAAGAGCAGGATGAGCAAGACCAGCGCCGACCGCGCAAAGTAGGTGAACTTGAGCCGGCTGTCCTCCCGCAGAGATCGGATAAATAAGGCGAGCAGCGGGGAGGTCATGGCCGTGGAGCCATCGAGTGCACATCGTCTCTCACCGAGCGAAGGAATAGGGCCAGAAGCGCGGAGGGCATATCACGTGGGAACGCTCTCTCAGGACTCCGCGGCCAGCACCTTCAAGCGCCGCAAGCCCAGAACATGCAGGCTGACGATCGCCACGGTGCAGACCGACGCGTGAACGATCTCGTAGAGCAGCGAGGAGTCCAGCCCCGGCAAATGTTGTGCAAACCACAGCGCATTCCTCGCAAAGACCATCGAAGTGATCGCGACGAGGACAACGGCGCCGACGAAGGTAATGACGTAGCCGAGCGGGGCCGCGCCGCGTTTCAGGTAGAGCGAAAGAAACACGGTCACATGAATCATCAGGGCCATTCCCAACCAGACGTAGAACAACGGACCGATCCAGTCGTAATCAAAGGGAGAAAACTTCACCCCGTAAGTATTGGACTCCAATGACAGGACTTGCGCCGTGAGCACGATAGCCCCAGCCGGCGCCGCCGCCATCACACACGCCAGCGCCTTCCGCCACGCGATCGCGCACATCGAACAGGGCAGCGTCCCCAGCGACGCCAGCGCTCGTTCCCGCTGCTCGGAGCCAAACATACGCGAGGCCATCAAAACGAGATCGATCGAAAATGCGAATGGCGCGAGGATGAACATGACCTGCGCAAGCGACGCGATCCAGCCCTGCGAACCAGCGGCCCGCAGGACGAATGGACACAGGGTCAGGCCATAGCACAACGTCCGAAGGCCAAGCCCCAGCGCCCCACCCTGCAAAAAAAAGAAGTCCTTCCAAAAGAAGGCATTTCTCCACGCCCGCGGTCGCCGCCGGCATCGCGTCCAAATCGTCCTGCCACCCACCGGAACTGCGGAGGCCGCGCCCTCCTGAAAACGATCGCCGAAACAGTCGAGCGCCAGCCACGCGAGGAGAAAGCACGCGAGGCCGATCGCCAGGTTGCTTTCCACCTGCCGGCCCGCCAGCGGGCCCGAAAATTCCGTGCCCAATATTTCTCCCAAGCGCTGCATCGGCGTCGCTTTCCAAAGCATCGTGCCCATCGTGCCGAAGACGCGGCTCACGTCCGCATGCCCCGCCGTCTCATCCCGCAGATACAGGAACAACGGCACGCCTCCGAACCAGGCCACGAGCAGTAGCGCGCAGGAGGCCACGGCGCCCGCCGTCCGCCGCGCCATGACCGCGGCCAGCACGGCGAGATTGGAGAGCAAGAAGATATACGCCCCCAGCGTGCAGTATGCCGCCCCGATCTGTTCGAACGACACCCCGCCAAGAGTGATGGCGAAGATCGTAAACGGGATTTGCCCGGCCACCAGCAGCAGTGCGCCCGACAACCGGCTGGCGCTCTTCCCGAGCAAAAGAACCAGCGGGCTGAGGCCGGTCATCCGCAGCAAGCCCAAAGTCTGCTCTTCCTTTTCTTCGGAAATCGCCGCCGCGAAATAGCTCAGACCAAAAATCGTGATGCCGATCAATTCGAACCACACCACGCCCTTGAAAAACTTCAGCCCCGGCGCTCCCGTCCATCCTTCGCCGCTGACCGCCCAGACCACGAGCAAAAGAAATGCGCCGAGCCCGGCCCGCGCCCCATAAGTCGTCCAATGGCGCGACTCCTCACGGACCGAGCGAATGAAAAGCGCGAGCAGCGGAGACGCCTTTTGCCCCGTCGGCATCGCCAGAGTCTCAGCCCTCGCACGCGACCACTCGCTGACTTTCAGGCGCTCGCTGGGAATGTTCATGGTTCAATTTTCCCGGACTATCTCCTCCAGCTTCCCGATGCCCATCCGCCGAAGCATCCAGGCCGCACCGAGAGCCAATAAACCGAAAAGCGCCGGCGCCAGGAAAACCGATGAAACCATCCGTTGCGTCGACAGCCCATTTTTAGACACCGCCAAAGCGGTCAGCATGATCACCACTTCGCAAATGCCCATCGACACCGCGCCCAGCGCTTTGGTCACGACCCAACCCAGCGGCGCCGCTCCCCGTTTTAGATGCAGTGAAAACCACACGACCACGAACCCGAGCAGAATGTCCGTCGCCCAGTCGCTGAGCAGCGAGACGAAGAGTATCGCCCCCTGTTTCCCAACGTCCATCAGGAACAGAATCTGACCCGCAATCATGCAGACCGCGCCGGGTGCCAGGGCCAGCAGGCAGGCCAGCAATTTTCGATTGGCGATCTCTCGAATACTACACGGCAGAACGGCGAGCGTCGTAAAAGTTTGCTCATTGATTTCGACCCGGAAAATCCGCCCGATGGTCACGGCAAGATCAATGGAAAAGACCAGCGACAAAATTGAACTCACGCCCATGGAGACGCCCGCCTGGGACATCGGTGTTCCCGCGGCCGGAAGCGACCAGGCACTAAAAAGCACCGCGCTCCCATAGAGGACCGAACGAATGACAAAAGCCGTGCGGCCGCCGTGGAGAAAATAGAAATCCTTCCACAAGAGCGCTTTTTCCCAGACCCGCGGCGGCAGCAGCCAGCGCAGGTTCACCCGCCGCAAAACATTGCCGGCCGCGGTCGGGCCCTTGTTTCGAACCGCGGGTGGCACCCGGCCCAAGGCAAAGGTCTTGTCCGGCGCCCGATCACAGAGCCTCTCAAACAACGCCCACGCCAGCAGAAAGCACCCCAGGCCAAACGCCACATCGACGATGACCTGGCGGCCAATCGGCGAGCCGCTGAATCCCGTCCCCAGCACTTCCCGCAAGCGGGCAACCGGCTCGGCCGCCGCAATCACCGCAGCCATCCGACCCAGCACCCAGTGCATCTGCGAGTAGCCGCTCAACCATTGCTGCGCCCCGACGAGAAGCCCCCAAACGAGACCGAGCAAAACCGGCGTGCACAAGCAGAAGGCCACCGCGCCCGCCGTCCTTCGCGCGAGCACGGAACCGAGCAGCGCGACATTGCAGAGCAGAAAGGTGAAGGCGAGCAGCGTGCAATACGCTGCCGCGATTTCCCGCAGGGATACGCCTCCCAGGGTGATGGCAAAGATCGTGAACGGCAGTTGCGCGGTGACGAAAAGCAGCGCGCCGCACAATCGGCTGGTGCTTTTCCCCAGCAGGATCGAGAGCGGGTCGAGCCCCGTCATGCGCAACAGGCCGAGCGTTTGTTCTTCCTTTTCCTCGGCAATCGCCGAGGCGAAATAACTCAAGCCGACGAAGGTAATCGAGACCATCTGGAGCGCGATGATGCTGAGGAAAAACCATCGGCCCGGCGCGCCCAACCACGAGTTGGTCAACGCGAAGAGCAGCAACACCAGGAGGAAAAAAGCGCCCAGGCCCGCCCGCGCCCAGTAGGTCGCGCCGCTGCGCATGTCCTGGCGCAGCGAGCGAATGAACAGCGCGAGCAGCGGCGATCTCACGTGCGCACGCCCGGCTCCGTCAGATCCATGAAGGCCTGGTTTAGGTGCTTCACGTCTTCCGTGAAACTCACCACCTGCCCGCCGGCTTCCAGCACGCATCCCAGGATGGCATTGATCGAGAGCTGCGCCGGATCGAAAGAGATGGTGTAACGCGCTTCATTCGGCAGCGGCGGCGTCACCCGTTTCATTCCCGAGAGTTTGGACAAGGCATCGCCCGTCGCCGGATGCTCCGCCGCGAGCGTCAACTGGTAGGAGGTCGTCGCGCCGTCGCTCGTCGCAATCAGCCCGCGCATCGTCCCGGTATACTTCACCTCGCCGCGGTCGAGGATCGTCACGTGGTCGCATAACGTCGCCAGCTCGCTCAGGATGTGTGAACTGATGAAGATGGTTTTTCCCAGCCGCCGCAACTCCTCCAGAATCTCCATCAACTCGATGCGCGCCCGCGGATCCAGCCCGCTCGCGGGCTCATCCAGGAGCAACAAATCGGGATCATGCACCAGCACCCGGGCCAGCGAGACGCGCTGCTGCATCCCGCGCGAAAGTCCATTGATGAGATCGTCCTTGCGGCCCGCCATGTCGGTCAGCGCGAGCACATCGCCGATGATCTTGTCGCGCTCCGCCAATCCCAGGCCATAGGCCGCGCCGAAAAAATCCAGATACTCGAACACCGTCATCTGCCGGTACATCGAAAAATGATCGGGCATGAATCCGATCCGCCGCCGCACCGCCTTGCAGTCCTTCACGATGTCGTGGCCGAATACCCCCACGCTTCCCGCCTGCGGCTTGAGCAACGTGGCCAGGATTTTCAGCGTCGTCGTCTTCCCTGCGCCGTTCGGCCCGACGAAGCCGTGAATGGACTTGCGCTCCACGGTGAATGAAACGCCCCCCGACGCCGGACTGCCGAGGGCGAAATGCTGTTTGTAGCGGTGTCGGAGATCCTGGATGGCGATGACAGTTTCAGTTTCCATGGGAAATCGGGAAAGGGCGAAGCATCACGGTTTGAACACATCCTGCACGTACAGGACCCAGCCCTTCTCGCGGGCAAATCCTTCTCCCTGGAGTTGAAACGCCGCCGGAGCAGGCGCCACCACCAGCAGTTGCAGGTCCGCGTGATGACTCGGCGGAGGAACGGTGCTCACAAAAATGTCCGGCACTTTCAGCGCGCGCGCCATCAGCAGTGGCATCAGGAAACGGAAAGAGTCCGCGTCGGTGGTGGCGGGGTTGCCGCCAAACGCCACAGTATTCGCATAGACCATCGGTTGCAGTTTTTCCCGGCCGAATTGCACTTCGAGCCTTTCCGAAGAAGTGTTCGCCAGTTCGAGTCCTCCTTCTTTGCGAACCAGCGTGTAATACCGGCCGGCGTGGACCGCGTGAATCTCCCCCGGATTTGCCGGGAATCCGGGGCCCACCTTCAGGCGCAACTGCCTCAGAAGGTTGTTGAACTCTTCCCACTTCTCCACCGTCACCGTCGTGTCGTCCCCGGTCATGATCGCCCGATGCACGAAGGCCCGCGCCGAATAGAGCGGAATGTCCAGTTCGATGCGGCCATTCTTGCCGTTCAAGATGATCCCGCTCCCCGCCTCGGCCGTGCGATCCGTGGCGTAGAGATTGGCCGGCGCGCGATGGGTGAGGGTGTAGCGGTTGCCCCGCGTCGCAAAGGCGCTGATCCATTGCGTCACATCCGCCTGGCCGCCTCCGAGAGCGCGCGCCACGGTCAGCGAGTGCACCGTCTGGCTTTCGCCATATCCGCGCCGGCCGGTGATGCCCAAGGCCACGCTGAAGACCACCACACATCCCAGAAACGCCAGGATCGACACGCGATAGTCCAGCCGCCGCCGGTAATAATTGTGCACCGGCCCAATCGCCGCCACGTACGCCAGCACGAGCAGATTGACCAGCGGCCAGCTCACCTTCGGCTTCGTCAGTGAACCGAGCGTGCGAAATATTGGCGCCTCGAAATCATAGATGATCGGCGTCCTCGATTCCGCCACGATGCGCGGTGGATAACCGGCGCGGCTCAGAAACGATTCGCTCATCTCCTGCGCCGCCACCTGGTGGTGAACGACCCGCCCCGAACCGATCGGAGCGATCTCATCGCGGGAATCGAGCGCTTCCAGGCCCGCGCCGAACACCGGCCACTTGCCGTCGGCCGCCGGGAGCACGTGGACCGTGCCGCCGAGTTTCACCCAATTGAGAAACGCTTCCCGCCGCGCCGGTTCCCACTGCGGCGCGTGATCGAGCACCACCGCGTCCAGGCCTTCTGCTGCCGAAGCCGTCGTCGGAAAAAGCTGATCGGGAAAAGATCGCAGCGCCCCGGACACGGCAAACGGATTCTCCGTGTCGCGCAACCACACACACGCCGGCGGCCCGCCTTTCACCGGATCGAGCGGCCAATGTTCCTGGGCCCCGCGTCCCCAACTCAACTCCTCGAAATTCGTCCCGTTCCCGGTCAGCACATAAAATTGCACCCAGCGTGAAGTGTGCGGCGCGAGGTAGACTGGCTCCGCGTAACGCGCCTTTCGCATGTCCACGGCTTCCGAGGAAAGCACGAGCGTCCCATCAAAAGGCGCGGCCGCCGGATTGGCCACCAGCACCGAGAGCGGATTGAAGCAGTCGGGCACGACATGTCCGTCGAAACCCCAGATCGCTTGCTGAATTTCGAGAGCGCGCAGCGGACACACGGTCGCCAGCAGCAATCCGATCCAACCGGGGAGAAGCTTGAGAAGCCGGGTCATTCGCCGCGACTGTAGCGAAGCGGCCTCCATTCTCCAATGCGGAATCTTCCATCGCTCATCAAGCTGGAGCCGCGCATCAGGTCGCGCGAAGCGCCTCTGGGGAGCGCACTTGTCCCGAGTGCTGGCGAAGGCGTCCCGCCTTCGCGGACTTGGAAAAGTTCGTTTCGGCGGGACGCCGAAACCGGCACTCGGGACAAGTGCGCTCCCCGGAGGCGCTTCGCGCGACCAGATACGTGGCTGCCGTTTTATTCACGCCACCCGCCGCTGAAACCACCACCATTCCACCAGCAGTGCAACCAGCGCCGCGAACGCAATCCCCCACCACAGCGTCCGATCGCTCTTCACCGGCGCCGTCGCCGCGGTCACCGTCAACTCGTCGTTGAATTGAAGCCGATCCACCGCGGCCAGTGAAGTCTCACTCGGCGAGAGCAACCCCAGGCCCACCTCTCGCGGAGCGGCGCCGCTCGCCGCGATCGTGTATTCGCCCGCCAGCGGCGCCGGCACTCCGCTCAACCGCCCCTGCTCATCGGCCTCGGCCGTGCGCCGGTAATTCCCCGGCCCGGTGATCGTGCAATCCGCATTCGGCGAAAATCCATCGGCGGCGAGCACGCCGGTGCGCGGCGCCTCCGCCTCGGCCATCCCGCTCTGCAGGAGAGCGGCCTGCACGAGATTGGAAACGAAAATCGGTAAACCCACCCTGAACGGGAGCGTCGACCGGTCCGTATGGAAAAGCAGCCACAAGTTCAGCGCATCGCCCGTCCGTTTTTGCAGCATCAGCGGGCCGTGCTCGCCATGTGCGATCACGTCGTAACCCAATTGCGCCACGGCATCCTCATACGTGCCGTCTTTTGCCACGGGCTCATCCAGAAACACCACGTCGCGCAGACTCACATGCTGCAGCAACGGCGAATCGCGCCGCCAGTCGATGGCCTGCGATTGCTTGCCTTCCACCGTCACGATCGAACGCACGTCCGGCGGCACGATCCCGACCGCACACCGGACGAGCGCCGGCAACGCCAGGTCCTCCTCGCGATCCGTGATCACCAGATCGTAGGTCGACGGCGACACACTCCCGGACTGCGGAAACACCTTCACGTCTTCCAACGCCGAGAGCGCGTGCCGGTAGTCCGCAAGCTTCTCCGGAACGAAGACCGCTAGCGGACGCGACGCCGGTAGCATCAGCCACGCCGCGTTGTCCGCTGCGAGGGAATCAAAATCATTCAAGGTCAACCGCGCCTCGAGCAGCGCACCCGGCCCGCCCGCCAGGTCGAATGCCAGTCGCGAATTGCTGCCCCGCGTCAGGGCCACATCCTCGTGCGCGATCACTTTTTCGCCCTGCCGCAGTTCGAGCGTGCCGGTCGCCGCCTCGGCATTCGTCGACCCGGCCATCTGCACGAAGACCTGCCAGTGGCCGCCCGGCGCCCGACGCGCGTTGAAGGCCACGATGCCGTAGTTCGAACCGGCCGGCTCGGTCTTTTGAAAATCGATCTGGAAAGGCAGTTCGAAATTCGCCTGGCTCGGGACATTTCCATCCGAAAGGAGAAGCACACGGTCGAACGGCTCCGTGCGCCCCAAGGCCTGCGCCACGCGCAACGATTCCTCCAGGTCACTTGGAACGTCTTCCACTTTCAGCGAATCCAACGCCTCGCGCAGTTCGCGGTGATTGTTCGTGAAAGGCGTCAGCCGCCGCGCCGTTTTCCCGAAAGCCACGAGACACATTTCCTGGTCCGGCAGCAATCCGTCGATCCGCTCCCGCAACCGGCGCCTCACCTCCTCCAATCGCGAAGCGCCGTGCGCATGATCCAGCGCCCCCATGCTCGCGGAAATGTCGATCAGCACCGGCAGCCGATGCGCCCGCTCCGCTTCCCTCCGCAAAAACGGCTGCATCGCCGCCAGCACCAGCAACAGCAACACGAGGATTTGCAGGAAGAGCAGCAGGTTCCGCTTGAATCGTTGGAACGGCGAATTCACCCGCTGATCGTTCAACACCTGCCGCCAGAGCACGAGCGATGGAATGGCCACACGCGGCCGCTTCAGCTTCAAAAAATAAAACGCAATCAGCGGCGCGAGCAAAGTCAGGAGCCAGACGCTGCTCAGTGAGGTGAACCCGGGAAGCATGGTAAGTTACAGGATCCAGCCCCGCCGCCGCAGGATATCGAAGACCACGCGCTCAAATGGCTCGGCACTCGAGATCGAAAGGAACCGGCCGGATCGTTGCGAGCAGAGCGCCGAAACCCGTGCTTCGTGCGACAGCCGGTACTCGTGATAGAGCGCCAGCAAATCGCCCGCCGAAGATATATCCAAATGCGCCTCCGTTTCGCTGTCCACGAAACGCAAATCACCCGTGATCTCCGGCGCCAGTTCCGACGGCCCGAGAAGCTGCACCGCAAAGATTTCCAGCCCAGCGTTGTGCAACAAATTAAACGCGCGCCGCAGGTCGCCGTCCGTCAGAAAATCGCTGAGGATCACCGCCGCCCCGCGCCCGCTGTGCTGGCGCAGAAAATCTTCGATCCCTCGATCGATCGGCGTCTGCCCGCCGCCCTCGATGTTTTCCAGAAACGCGAACAGCTTGCCTTGTGCGATGCGTCCCCGCCCAGGTGCGAGCCGCGCCGGCGAGACCGCGCCGAGAGCATACGCGCTCACCTTCTCCCCACCGCGCAGACCCAGCACCCCCAACGCCGCCGCCAGCTTCTGCGCCAGCATCAGCTTCTCCTCAAAAAGCATCGACCGCGAGGCATCCACGATCAGCGCCACGTGCAATTCCTCCTCCTGGTGAAACTGCTTCAGGTACGGCCGTTGGATGCGCGCAAAAATATTCCAATCCACAAATCTCACGTCATCCCCCGGCGCATAGTCGCGATAGTCACAAAACTCCGTGCTCGTCCCACCCTTCACTCCGAGGTGCTCTCCCCGCCCGCGATTCGTAAACCGCCGCGACACCTTCAGCCGCAAACGCGCCAACCGATCCAGGTCGCGATTCGTCAGCAGACTGGTGATTTGCGAAAGCTCAGGCATCCATCATCCGCCATGCTTCCGCGGCAACAGACGACTGGTCTTCGTTCGTCCAGATTCCGTACGCATCATCGTAAATGATCCCTACGCCACGCTCGCGTTGCACCCGCCGAATGGCTGCCTCGACCTTCGCCAATTCCTCCGGCGAGAGTTTTGGCAAGGCGTCTTCGATTTCGCTGACCGTGCTCATGCTCGTGAAGCTAACACCATACGAACGATCGAGACAAGCCGCGACAAAGTCGAAATCCGTTTACGCCGCAGCTTCCTCCGGCACAGCCTTCCCTGCATCGACCACGAGCGCCGGTACACTCAGATTCTCCGCCATCCCATCGTAATTCAGCAGCACCCGGTGTCCCAGCACCTCCGGCACGAAATGCCGGACGTCCTCGAACGCCACATGCGCGCGGCCTTCCGCCAGCGCCCGCACCCGCGCCGCCCGAATCAAGCCCTGCACCGCCCGCGGACTCGCTCCCCATTTCACGAAACGCTTCACCGTCTCGCCCGCCTCTACCGCATCGGGATGCGTGGCCAGCACCAGCCGCACCGCGTAGTCGCGAATCGGATCCGCCACCACCACCTTTTCCAGGATCTTTCGCAAAGCGAGAATCCGCGCACCGTCCATGATCTTCGGCACTTCCGCGCCCCCGCCCAGCGTCGTCCGGCGCACCATCTCATTCAATTCCGCGCGATTCAGAAAAGGGACGTTCAACTTGAACATGAACCGGTCCAGTTGCGCCTCCGGCAGCGGATACGTCCCCTCCTGCTCCAGCGGATTCTGCGTCGCCAAAACAAAAAACGGCTGCGTCAGAATGTGTGTCGATCCCGCCGCCGTCACGCTTCCCTCCTGCATCGTCTCCAGCAGGGCGCTCTGCGTCTTCGGCGTGGCCCGATTGATTTCGTCCGCCAGCAGGAGTTGCGTGAAAATCGGCCCGCGCCGAAACTCGAAGTTGTAGCGCCCATCCGGGCCCGCCGTCATCACGTTCGTGCCCACGATATCGGCCGGCATCAAATCCGGCGTGAATTGAATCCGGCGAAAATCCAGGTCCAGCGCCCGCGCCAGCGTCTTCACCAGCTCCGTCTTTCCCAACCCAGGCACTCCTTCGAGCAACACATTCCCCCCGGCGACGATCGCCGTGAGCACGCCCTCCACCACCCGCTGCTGCCCGACGATCACCATCCCCACGGCCTCGCGCAGCTTTTGGAAATCCGTGCGGAATTGCTGGGCCTCGGCCTGAAGTTCTTCGCTCATGATTTCATCATCATTCCAGAATCCGCGCATTTCGTCGAATGGCGAATCGCCCCGCCGCGAGGCTATTCTATTCCCCGTCCTTCTCGCCGAGGACCTTCAATTCCGCCTGGGCGTAGAGATAGCTCATCCGCGTCTTTTCTCCCGTGGCCAGACACTTTCGAAAACCCTCGGCCGCTCCGCTCTTGTCGCCATCCAGCAGCTTTTTCATTCCGACGAAATACAAGGCGCGGCAACGATCCTCCGCGCCTCCGTTCGCTTCGGCCGACCCAAGATTCGCGAGAAACTCCTCTTCGGAAATGCGTCCGACCAGGAAGCTCGCTTGTTTCGCCTCCCACCGGGCGGCTTTTTCCATGCTCTGCGCGTCCAGCCAGGAAGAGAGTTCCTGGTCAGCGCCAGTTCGATCCCCGGCTCGCGCCCGCATCACCCAAATCGAGAGCCGCGCAAGGCCCTGATCGCCCGTGGAAAGGTCGTGCCATCGGCGAAAATCCTGCAGTGCCCTGGACCAATCCCGGCGAAGGCACTCCACATCGGCCCGATCCAAATAGGCGCGCCCAAAACGCGGGTCGATCTGGATGGTCCGTTCACAGTCCGCGCTGGCTCCCTCCAGGTCGCCCAGGTAAATCTTCATCACAGCGCGGCGACGCCAGGCATTGGCATACTTCGGATCCGCTTCCAGGGCGGTCGTTTGGTCGGCCATGGCGCCGTCGAAATTGCCCGCGGAGAATTTCGCCTGTCCCCGTTCAGAGTACGCCGTCGTCTGGCGGGGATTCAATTTCAAGGTCTCGTCGTAATCGGCGATCGCCCCAGCCCAATCCTTGCGCTTCGCTTTGATGAGGCCGCGGTGATACCAGGGATCGGGAAGGCGCGCATTCAAGGCCAGCGCCGAATTGTAGTCGGCCAGAGCAGCCTCCAAATTCCCCTGGTACCAGTGAGCGAGACCCCGGCTATCGTAGGCCATGGCCAGCCGCGGGTCGTAGCGCAGCGCCGAAGTATCGTCGGCAATCGCCCCTGCCCAATCGCGTTTCCATTCCTTCGCCGCGGCTCGCCCCCACCAGGCTTTCGCAAATTTCGGCGCGATCTCCAAAGCGCGGTTGTAGTCCGCGATGGCGCCATCGTGATCTCCGCGGGCATCCTTCAAGATAGCGCGGCCATACCAGGCATCGGGATAATTCGGATTCAGGGCCAGCGCGCGGTTATAGTCCGCAATGCCGCCATCCACATCATTCAGGCATCCCTTGGCTTGGCCACGGGCGTAATAAGCGTTCGCTTTCTTGTCGTCCAATTTCAAGGCGCGGTCGTAATCGGCGAGCGCGCCCTTCCAATCCTTCAGCCATCCTTCGGCAAGTCCGCGGCTATAATAGGTGGTGGCACTTTGAGGATCGATTTGCAGGCATCGATCGTAGTCGGCAATCGCGTCGGTCCACCGCCCCAGCGATGCCTTGGCGACACCCCGGTTGTGGTAAACCTTGGACAGTTGGGGGTCGAGTTTCAACGCCGCGTCGTAGTCGGCAATCGCTCCTCGAAAATCGCCCGCGTTCTGCTTTTGCAGACCGCTCCCGTAGAGATAGAGTGCATACGCCGACCTTCCGAAATGGGCACCGGCGTAACTTCCCACGGCGATCACCCCAGCCGCGGCCAAAACTACGGCCAGCAATCCCAGGATGGCCAATTTCGATTTCATACGAGACTGGGGACCGTTCGCCAGGCCACGCAGCCGCGCTGCGCCAGCAGCGCCAGCACCGTCATCTCTCCCGGATTCGCGAGGGTCCGTTTCATGTCTCTATCTCCCTAGCTCCTTTAACTCCGCTTTCGCAAACCCGTATTCCGCATAGTCGAACTGGGCAGTTTCCACGCATTTCCGAAAATTCTCCGCCGCCGATGTGGCATCGCCCGCCAGCCATTTCTTTTCCCCGGCGTAGTAGCAGACTTCACAAAGCCGGCCCCTGGCCTTCTCCGGGTTGGCCGCTTTCGCCGCGGCAAAAAGCTCTTCCTCGGAAAGCTGACCAACGAGAAATTTCGCCAGCGTCGGTGGCCAGTCGCCATAACGTCCCGGCCTGCGCACCTTCAGGTAGGCCGCCAGTTCCTTGCTGGCTTCCTCCGTTTCCCCCAGCCGGGCGCGCGCCAGCCAAATAATTAAGCGCGGATAGTCCTGATCGAATTCGGAGAGCTCGCAGAAATGACGGAAATCGCCGAGCGCCTCCTTCCATTGACCATTCATGTATTCGATCTGGCCCCGGCCCTCGTAAATCCAGGCGGATTTCGGATTGATCTGGATCGCCCGCTCCAAATCGGCCCGCGCGCCGGCCATATCGCCATTCACCTTCTTCACCCAGCTCCGTGTCACGTAGGCAAATTCGTTGGGCTCGAGTTTCATCGCCTCCTCCGCATCCTTCATCGCGCCTTCCATGTCGCCCAGCGCAACCCTCACCTCGCTGCGTTCGCGAAACGCCAATGGCAACCGCGCGTAGAGCGCAATGCTGCGATCGAAATCGGCCAGCGCCCCGGGCAGATCCCGCTCGACTCCTCTGGCACGTCCCCGGCCGAGATACGGTCGATAGTCCTTCGGATCGAGCGCCAGCGCCCGGTCGTAATCGGCGATGGCCTCCTTCGTCCGGCCCAACCCCGCCTCGATCACCCCCCGGTTCACATACACTCGGGTGAGTTTGGGATCGAGCGCAATCGCCCGGTCGTAGTTGACCATGGCGGCATCGAGTTTGCCCGCCTTCTGTTCCCGAAAACCCTCCCCATAATAATAGGATGCCAGGCTGCGGCTGATCGGCCGCAAGGCCATCCGCGTGCCCCACGCAAACAGCGCCAGGATCACCACACCGGCCACGCAGATTCCCAATCTCATCAAGGTCGTCTTCATCGAAGGAACAATTTTACGGGAATCAATGTGGGCTATCATCCCATGGAGGATCGATTTGTCAGCACCGGAAGAAACGTCGGCGGTCGTCGACATTCCCTCCCGCATTTCTAAGGGAAAACGCACATGTGGCGATAAACACGACTGTTGATGTCTATTGCACACTTCAGACCCCAATCTCTTCAATCCCCGCGTTCATTCCAACGCGTCTTTCATCCGCCCGCATGCAACTCATCGCTCCCCTGGCATCCTCCGGCTCACCCGCCGTGTCGCGGGCGGAGATGTCTCCCTTTCAAAGGGTCGAGCACGACGTCACCCGGGCCATGAACCAGCGCAATACCTTCCTCGCCCAGCCTCCGGAATTCTTCCGTGAGTTCTTCAACGGGCGGGCTCCGACGCTGCAGGAAAAGCTCTTTTGGATCGAGGAGAAAGTCCGCCAAACGGCGACCTGGGACATTTTTCGCAACAATCTCTATCTCGTCGTCATCGAATCCACTTCCCCACTCGTCCATCTCTGCATTCGCCGCCACGATGGCCAGCCCTGCACGAACTGGAATCATCTTCAGCAGATCAAGACCGAATTGATCGGCGCCGAGCACGAAGCCGTCGAACTCTTTCCCGCGGAAAGCCGCCTCATCAACACCACCAACGAATACCATCTCTGGGCTCATCCCAAGTCCGGATATCGTTTCCCCTTCGGCTTTTCCTGGACCCGGTTCGTCATGGACAACCCGCTTAGCACTACCGAACCCGCCTTGGGCCCGCGGGAATCGGCCGGCGCCTTGCCAGGAAATTTCGCCACCCTGCAACGCGGCGCCGCCTGAGCACGCCAGGCCAGCACGCCAAGCGCGAGTCACCAGCCGCGAATCGGCCTGCCCGGGTCGCTTCGTAACCGTACAGCCGTTCGAGCCCCGTCCGCGCTGCTCGCAGGTCTCTTCCTGACAATAGAGATCGCCTTCCGAAAATGACCCAGTGCTTCAGCACCGGGCATACGGTTAGTCACCAAAGCCAGTCCCGCTGGCCACATTGAATGTTGGATGTTGGATGTTGGATGTTGGATGTTCCGGCGAAGCCGCCCCTTCCTCCATGCCCGCAGAATCCCCACGCGCGCTCCGTCGCGACTTCGCCTCGCCGTTCCTGCTCGGGATCGCCCTCATCATCGTCGCCCTCTGGCCCGGCGACGTCTCCTGGCTCATGGACGAACCCCGCCTCATCGCCAGCGCCTGGCACGCCAATCACGACGTCCATCTCGCCATCGGTGGCTTGTACGGAAACTTCGGCATCCGCTACGGTCCGCTCCCGACTCAAATCTACCAGCTCCTCCTCCTCTTCACCCACGATCCCTTTGCGCTCGTCGTCCTTCGTTCGCTGCTCTGCGCTGGCGCCTGCGGCGTCGGGTTCCTCTGGCTCGGCAGAAGTACCGGTCTGCCCGCCTGGTTCGCGATCGGTGCGCTCCTCTCGCCCTACGTCGTCGCCTACCATCGCGTCTTGTGGGATGCGAGCTTCGCCATGCCCGTAGGCGTCCTCGCTCTTGCCGGCTTCGCGGATTTTTTGCAGACCAGCCGAGCCTGGTCGCTCCGCCTCGCCGTGCTCGCCGGCATCCTTGCCCCGACCATTCATCCTCAAGCGCTCCCGCTCAGCGCCTCCATATTGGGCTGGCTCGCCTGGCAACATCGCCCGGCCTTGTGGAAGGATCGTCGCGCGCTCGCCCTCCTCGGTCTCCTCATTCTTATCTTCAACGGATACTATCTCGTCCAGTTCGCCGGCCAACTCTGCCTGCGTCTCAGCGGCTCCGTCCAGAAAGGCTATCCCGGAACCAGCTCCCACGCACTCTCCACCCTCGCACCATTGCTCGGAGGGCATTTGCTCGTCGGCGCGGATTACCTCGAAAAACTCGCGCCCTCCGATGCGCCCGCCACATTTCACCGCATCGCCGCCGCCGCTGCGTGGATCTTCTATCCCCTCGCCTGGGTCGGCGTCCTCGTCGCCGCAAAACAGCTCTGGCCCATTCTGCGAACCCAAAAAATCGCCTCCGCCACGCTCCACCTCTCCCCCCGGCAAACTCTCGCCTGCGTTGTCCTCCTCGGACTCATCTTCCAAGCCCTCCTCTTCGGGCTCATGCGCATCCCCGCCGCACCCCAATATTTTTTCGGCACGTTCGCCCTCCAGGTCGTGATCGCCTGGATCGCCGTCGACGCCCTGCGCGCCTGGAAACTCGGCGTCGTGCTCGGCACGCTCTACACCCTCGGCAGCCTCCTCCTCACCGTCGAAGCCACCTGGAGCATCCATCAACACGGCTACGAACGCCCGCGCTGGCCCACCCTCGCCAGCAGCGTCAACGTCACCCGTACCCTCAATCGCTACGCCGACTCCACCGCACTCACCAACGTCGCCGTTTACGAAAAATCCCCGCAAGCCCTTCGCACCTTGCGTCTGCTCCTCCCACCCACCGGCGCCAATCTCCCGAACACCCACGGCCACCTCTTCATCACCCACAGCAGCGTCGCCAAACCCGCCGAAACCACCGTCATCGTCCTCGACCAAACCGCCCCTCCCCCATCCGGCCTCCCGTCCATCGACACCACCCCACTGCCCAAAGACTGGGTCCCCGACCCAGCCACGTGGTAAGGCAGTATCATCCGCCGCGACTGTCTCTCGACAGTAATTTCCAGTTCGGCCGAAGCGCCTCCGCGAAGCGATCGAAAAAACCTGTCATTCTGACAGCGGAGCGGAGCAGAGCCGAAAGCCGAGCGAAGCGAGACGCCTATGGGACTGTGGGGCAAACCTCCAATATCTGTGGGGCGGCGGTGCGGAGCCGGAGGTCATCAAAACGGAAATTACTTTCAAGAGATGCTCTAAACACAGAGTAGATCGCCCACTGGCTCCCCGGCGGCAATTCGCGGATTCGTACGACCACACCCCACTCCACGAGCAGTCGGTACGGCTTCACTCCCCTTCGCCGCCCAATTCGAGATGCTTTGGAAGATCCTCCAAGGACACCCAATTTTCCGGGGAAGTGTCATCCACCTTTTCGGCAAGCATCCGGCGAAATTCTGCGTCACGTTCTCCGCGCCCCATGGCCAGAAGGCGACCGATCAGGTCTTTGCGCTGTTCCCGCGGAAGCGCCGCTGCCTGGGAAACGAATTCGTCAACGTTCATGCGCAGAGTCTAGGCGCAGAACTGCGCACAGACAAGGCGCCGCTGACCGCAGCCGATTCATTTCCCAAATTCATGATCCGATTGCAGCGCCACAGGTGACACTCCGTCGTCCGTGACGCATCCATCCGCAGAATCGGCAAAAAATTGGATGTTGGATGTTGGACGTTGAGTGTTGGATGTTCCTCGCCCCACCCCACCCTCCCATGCGCATCTGGGACCTCCACACCCATTTCCCTTCTGCCGGCGGCCGCACTCCCGAACTCCGCGCCGAGACACTCCTCCGCGTCGCCGACCGCATGGGCATCGAGCGCCTCTGCCTCTACATGGGCTATCCCACGATCGCCGATCCCACCCCTGAACAATTCCGCGCCCAAAACGACCAGGTCCTCAGCGTCCTCCCGAAATGGCCCGATCGTTTGCTCGGCTTCGTTTATCTCAACCCCAAGCACCTCGACCAAAGCCTCGCCGAATTCGACCGTTGTGTGAAAGACGGCCCCATGGTCGGCGTGAAACTCTGGATCGCGCAGCGCTGCGAATCACCCCAAGTCGACACCATCGTCCAGCGCGCTCACGAACAGCAGGCCCTCGTCTTCCAGCACACCTGGCTCAAAGTCATGGGTAACGAACCCGGCGAATCGACCCCCATCGACTTCGCCGAACTCGCCAAACGCCATCCCGGCATTCCCCTCGTCTGCGGACACACCGGCGGCGATTGGGAGCAAGGCCTGCGCGCCATCGCCCCGCTGCAAAATGTCTACGCCGACCTTGCCGGTTCCGATCCCGTCGCCGGATACACCGAAATGGCCGTCCGCACCCTCGGCGCCGCGCGCGTCCTCTACGGCAGCGACGCCGGCGGCCGCAGCTTCGCCTCGCAACTCGCCAAAGTCTACGGCGCCGACATTCCCGACGACGCCCGACGCCTCATCTTCGCCGAAAACCTCATCCGCCTCCTCACCCCCATCCTCAAAGCCAAGGGCATCAAATTCTAGAGCGAAGGCGTTTTGAAACTGGCCACCTGTCAATCGTTTCCCTCGTGAGAAAAACGCCAGTCTTCCCCACCGCGCCCCCACCCACTTTTGCATTGCCATACCTCCCCCTGCCGCCGACCATCGCGGCGATGAACTTCTCCCCTCCGAGAACGTGGACAGGACTGCTGGCGACCGCCGCCAGTATCACATTGCTGGCCTCCATGGCCCCCGCTCAGGAACTCAGCGATTCGACCTCAGCCTCGAAAAATCTTCTGGTCAACGGCGATTTCCAAAAAGGCACCGACGGCTGGACACTCGATGCGCACGACAAAAAGTCGACCATGACCATCGACGAGAATGAAAAGCATCTGAACAAACCCTCGTTGCGCGTCGATAACACCGAAGGAAACGACACCCATATCAAACAGAAAGTCGCCGTCGAACCCGAGACGCGCTACCGGCTCGAGGGTTACATCAAGACCAAGAACGCCGAGTCCGTGAAACGCGACGGGAAAGGTGGAGCGTCCCTGGACCTGGAAGGCACGTGGCAAACCTCCAAGATGGTCAACAAAACCAAATCCTGGACCAAAGTCTCCGTCGACATCGTCACCGGCGCGGAAAAGGAAGTCGAAGTCGGTGGCCGCCTCGGGTTTTGGTCCGACCCGGTCATCGGCACTGCCTGGTTCGCCGATCTCTCCCTCGTCAAAATCGGCAAAGCACCACCGCGCCGGTAGCGCCGGCTCCGAGCCCGGCCGCTCACACCGTTCCCCGATTCCGCAACGGGCATGCCGTCGACCTCACTGCCACGCCGTAACTTCTTGCGAGCCACCCTGGCCGCAAGTCTACTCGCCGGCACCTCCACCCAGGCCGCCGAACCGGAAGCACCTCCCGCCATTCTCATCGACACCAACGCCTGGCTCGGCACCTGGCCCATCCGCCATCTCCCACTCGCCGAACCCGCGGCGCTCGCCAAAAAGCTTGCCGAAAACGGCGTCCACCGCGCCTGGGTTTCCTCCTTGGACGGCATTTTGCAAAAGGACATCGGCGACGTGAACGCGCGCCTCGCCCGCACCTGCGAAGGTTCCCTGCTTTTCGAACCGATCGGCATCGTCAACCCCACCCTGCCCAATTGGGAAGCCGATGTCATCGCCTGCGCCCAGCAACACCGCATGCGCGGCCTCCGCCTCATCCCCAGCTATCACGGCTACAAACTGGACGACCCCCGATTCGTCGCGCTCCTCGAGCTGGCGACAAAACATCGGCTGGCCGTCCAACTCGCCCTCATACTCGAAGACGATCGCACCCAGAACGCCATCTGGCGCACGCCCGCGGTCGACGTCACTCCCCTTCCACACGCCCTGGAAGCCATTCCCGGCGCCCGCGTCATGCTCCTCAACTGGACGCGAATCATCGCCGGCAAACCGGTCGTATTGTCGCTCCAGGGAACCAGCATTCTTTTCGACATCGCCATGATGGAAGGCATCACCGGCATCGAAACCACCCTCGCGGAACTCCCCATCGAGCGCCTCTGCTTCGGCTCCTACGCCCCCGTCTTCTACTTCGAATCCGCCAGGCTCAAGCTCCGCGAATCCGACCTGACCGCGGATCAGCTCCGATCCATTTCGGAAACCAACGCCCAGCGTTTCCTCGCCGGTTAATCGTCCGGACACAGCGCCGTGGAGCCGCCACCCAAGTTGCCCGCGGCAAGACCAAATTTACCGTTTGACACCCACACGTGTCCTATGATTCATGTGACACGTGTTGCGCAATCGCGATGAAATGCTTCCCTTCCCGCTGCAGATCCAGCCGGGGTTGCCCATTTCCGAGCAATTGGTTTATGCGGTGAAAAAAGCCGTCATCTCCGGATTGCTCAAACCGGGCAGCAAGTTCCCTTCGGTTCGAGCCGTCAGCCACGAGCTGCGCATTCATCCGAATACCGCGCACAAAGCCATCGGCGTGCTCGTGGGGGAAGGATTGCTCGAGGTCCATCCCGGCATCGGAACTATCGTGGGCAAAATTCCCTCCGCACCTTCAGCCAAGGAATTGAAGCTATTGGAAGGCGAAGTCGAACGCCTCGTCGTCGAGGCAAAAAACCGCCGGCTCCGCCTCGACGATCTGCAACGCATGGTAGAACGGCAATGGAATCGCCTCACGAGTCACTAACTATGGATCCAGTCATTCAGACCCACGAAATGTCCTGCCGCTTCGATCGCGTGGAGGCAGTGCGCAATCTCACCCTGGAAGTGCCGGCGGGGTGCATCTACGCATTCCTCGGCGCGAACGGGGCGGGAAAGACCACCACGATCAAGACGCTGCTCAACCTCATCCAACCTCGTTCCGGCACCGCCCGGGTCCTGGGTGTCGATTCGACCCGCCTGGGTCCTCCGGAGTTGGCCAGGATCGGCTACGTTTCCGAAAATCAGGAACTCCCTGAGCGGCTCACCGTCAAGCAGTTGATCGCCTATTGTCGATCCCTCTATGCGACTTGGGATGACTCCCTATGCCTCCGCTTGACCGAGAAATTCGCGCTCCCCATGGACCGTCCCCTCAAGGGCTTCTCCAGAGGGATGAAGATCAAGGCCGCCTTGCTCGTTTCCCTCGCCTACCGCCCTGAATTGTTGCTCATGGACGAACCGTTCAGCGGGCTCGATCCCCTCGTCCGCGATGACCTCGTGCAAGGAATGCTCGAGTTATCCGACCAGGAGAGTTGGACCGTCTTCATCTCCTCTCATGATATCGACGAAGTCGAGCGCCTGGCGGATCAGGTCGGCATGATCGATAACGGAATCCTCACCCTTTCAGAATCCGCCGATAGCTTGCGGACGCGGTTTCGTCGCGTGGATGCTATCTTCGCGGAAGGCGTCGCTCCGACACCGGCTTCGTTTCAGGATGTTCTTTCGTCGGAGATATCCGGGTCATCCGTCCGTTGGATTGAAAATCACTATACCAACGATGAGGAACTCGGGGCTCGAATCAAATCCCAGTTACCCGGCTGCAAAGCCTGGACATCCTCCCCTCTGCCTCTTCGTGACATCTTTGTCTCCCTTACCCGTGCGCAACGCGCCGTCCCTCCTGTCCCACCCGTATGAAGATCGTTCTCGCCCAATTCAGAAAAGACATCCAGTGCCAGCGGCAACCCTTGATTTTATGGGTCATTTGCCTGGCGCTGGGAGTTATCCCATTTGCGATTATCGAAACGCTGAAGCACTGGCACCATATCCACCCGGCGCCCGTCGATTTCTCGGATACGCAGAAAATCGTGGGGGCTCTTTCGTTTGTCGCCATCTTCACGATGTGCATGTTCGCGGCTGCTTTCGGGATGTTTCTTTTTGTCCCCATTCTGGTGATCCGGATCGTCCATGAAGATACCTTGATGGGGACGACGGCGTTCTGGCTCACGCGCCCTGTTCCCCGGGCGAAGCTCCTCCTCGCGAAAACTCTGTTCATTGCCATTCTTCTTCTGCCCCTGATTCTAGGTGCACAAATGAACGCGCATGTCGGCGAAGGCCAATTTTGGCTTGCGGAGACTGCCTGGATTGCGGCCGTCGCCGCGCTCGCCTCGATCACGCCCGGAGTTCAACCGTTCCTGGGGTATGGCGCGGCGTTTCTCTTCGGAAAGGTCATTTTCTCCGGGATCATCGACAAGCTTTGGGGCTATTACTATGGCGCGGACTCTGCCTTCTCCCAGTGGATGGCTCAGCATTATTCTTCCGTGGGACAGTTACTCCATCTCAGTACGGCCGACCTATTTCACCTCTGCTATCTGATTGGTTTTTCCGCCGTCTTTATTCACCAATATCTCACTCTCCGGACAAGGAAATCGCTGGCCTTTTTCATCCTGACGCTCGTCGCCGTCGGCCTTCTCCAAATGTTCGCCAGCCCACTTGCTGACTCCTCTTCAGGCCCGGTTTTCCACATCGAGACCAACTCCTCGCACACGCCTTGAAAACCACCCCGGCGGGGATTCGGATAGCCACTGCAAATCGAGGATACTACCTGTCCCAAATCGGACAAATCCCACGGCAACCCACCAGTGGCTCTCAACTCTCAACTCTCAACTATCAACCACGGATGAGCTTGTCGTTTCCACAGCCATGCAGAGCATGGGCCCCGTGAACACCCGCATCTTTCTCATTCGTCATGGAGCCACGACGCTCACCGCCGAGGACCGGTTCGCCGGTTCCACCGATGTGCCCCTTTCCGATGAAGGCCGCGAGCAAGCCCGGCGCCTCGGCGCACGGCTGGGCGGCGAAAGCGTTTCCGCCGTTTATGCGTCGGATCTGGACCGGACGATGGAGACAGCCGGCTTCCTCGCCAAGCCCCATGGTCTCGGCGTACAGCCGCGCCCCGGCCTGCGCGAAATATCCCATGGCCATTGGGAACAAATGACCCGGCAGGAAGTCGACAAGCGCTTTCCCGAAGAAAGTGCCGCGTGGGAGGCGGACCCCTATACCTTCGCTCCCAAGGACGGCGAAAGCGGGCTCGCCGTCACTGCACGCGCTCTTCCGGCGCTCCTGGAGATCGTCCGCACGCATCCCGATCAGCAGGTGATTGTCGTTTCGCACAAGGCGACGATCCGGCTTCTGCTCAGTTCCCTCCTCGGTTTTGATCCACGCCGCTACCGCGATAACCTCGATCAAAACCCCGCAGCACTGAACATTGTCGACTTCAAGAGCACCGTCCGGCCCCGGCTCACCCTCTTCAACGACACCTCGCACTACACCGCAGCCGGCCTCGCCATCCCCGCCTTCCCCACGGCGCGTCTCTCGAAATGGTGGCACTCCGCTCACCCCAATGAACATACCGCCGACGAGTGAAAACGGCATAGCCGTCCCGGCTGTGGGGCCAACGGCTACCCTCGTGCCCAAACTCCATTTGGGCACGCCATTGGGAGCGAGATTCCATCTCGCAGGCGGGGGTGTCTGTGGGTGCGCATCTTCGGTTCCCACCCGAAGACACACCCTCCATGCGAGATGGAATCTCGCTCCAAGGCGCGTGCCCAAATGGAGTTTGGGCACGAGAAAAATGAACCGGCTTGCCAAAGACCTCTCACCACAAGCCTGAGACGCGCGCCACGGTTTCCTTCCTTGACGCTCCTCCATCGGCCACGCATGCTGCCTCCTCACCCGATGATTCCGCAAACCTCCATCACCCACACGAACCCGGCTTTCCCGAGCCGGCCGCTGATGTTTGCGCGTACCGAAACCTTTGGCCATACGGTCCTTCGTTTCGCCAAACAGAATTATCCGACCGCGCAGGGTTGTTTTCCGATGACTGACTAGTCCCACTACTCCAGAACTCCGAAACCAACCCTGTCCACCGAGAGGTGACAGGGTTTTTTGTTTTCCCCGAATCGAGCCATGTCCACCCAACCCCAATCCTTGATCGGCGACCTGCGCGCTTTGCCGCGGTCGTTCTGGGTGCTTTTTGCCGGAACGTTCATCAACCGTTTCGGGACGTTCGTCTGGCCATTCCTCACCATCTATCTCACCCGCCAGGGCCACAGCCCGACCGATGCCGGCTGGGCGATCAGCGGTTTTGGCGCGGGCGCAATCCTGGGCAGCGCGGTCGGTGGCTGGTTGTCGGATCACATCGGGCGGCGCAATACCATCATCCTCGGCACATTCAGCACCGCCGGGGCGATGATGCTCCTCTACCAGGCCTCCTCCATGCCGGCGATCATCGCCTGCACCATCCTCACCGGGCTGACCAGTGGAACGTACAGCCCCGCCGCCAACGCGCTGATCGTCGACATCGTCCCCAACGAACTGCGTGTCCGCGCCTACTCGGCCTATCGGCTGGCCACGAATGCTGGCTTTGCCTGCGGCACTTCGGTCGGCGGATTGCTCGCCAACTACTCGACCTTCTGTCTCTTCGCCGGGGACGCGCTCACCACCGCCAGCTATGGCGTCATCGCGCTCTTGTGGCTGCCGCACGGCCTGCGCGGCCAGACGAGGAATGCTCCGTGGAAGGACGCCTTCGTCTCGCTGCGGCGCGATCGGGTCTTCCAAGCTTTGTGGGTCGCCACGCTCTGCGCCTCGCTCGTCTACAACCAATTCGGCACGACCTATTCGTTGCACATCATGAAGCGGGGATTCACTTCGGATGGGCTCGGATTCCATCTCGCCCCGGAAATCGTCTACGGGCTCCTCCTCGCCTGGAACGGCGCCCTCGTCGTCTTCACGGAACTGCCGCTGAGTTCGCTGACCCTTCGCTTCGACCAGCGGCGCGTCATGGCCGTCGGCTATACCTTGATCGGGATCGGCTTCGGCTCGAACGCCTTCTGCGACACCATCCCCAAGCTCTGGCTGGCCATGACCATCTTCACGCTCGGCGAAATGATCAGCGCTCCGACGACCAGCGCCTTTGTCGCGCGCGTCGCCCCGGAACGGTTGCGCGGACGTTACATGGGTGTCCTCGCCCTCGCCTGGAGCGGCGCGGGCATCCTCGGCCCGCAATTCGGCTTTCGCCTCTACGCGCACGACCCGCACTATGTCTGGTTTGGCTGCGTGGCCCTCGGACTGGCTGCGGCGGTGATCACCCTCGGCTTCACTGGGTCGGGAACCATGTCGGATCCTAAACCTGCGGCAACGAAGGCGACGACCCCTGTCGAGGCGTAGTCCTTACGCCGGGGTGTGCTGGAACTTGCGCACGCGGCCCCAGCCGACCCATTCGACGACGTAGATGCTGCCTTCGTCGTCGACGGTCAGGGCGTGCGGCGCGAAGAATTTGTCGGCGTTCGGTTGGTCGAGTTCCTTGCTCGCTTTCTTGCCGGCGAGGGCCGGGCGGCCGTCGCCGAGCTTGGCCACGCAATTGTCCTGGTCGTCCCAGATGGTGACGAGCGAACCGAGATCCGGCACATAAAGATGCCCCTCGTGCTGGTAGAAGCAGCAGGGATTGCGCACGGCGTCACCGGAGATCGTCCGCTTGTAATCGAGGTCGGGCGTAAAGACCTGGAGACGGCTGTTCGCGCGATCGGCGATGTAAATCTCCAGCGTGCTCTTGCGCGTGTCGACCCAGATGCCGTGGCAGGTGTTGAACGTATCGTTCGGCGCCTTGGGACCTTTGTCTTTCGGATCGGTCTTCACCCCGATCGTCTTGATGTGCTTCCAGTTTTTGTCGAAGTGGCTGACCTTCTGCGAGCCGTAACCATCGACCACGTAAATGTCGCCATTGGGCGCCACGGCGACGTCGGTCGGATTGGTCCAGTCGAACTTCTGATGCGTGGCGTCTTCACTCGGAACATTGCCGATGGTGTAAAGAATCTTGCCCTGGAGATCCGTCTTGTAAACGCGCGCGCCGTACTTCGGTGCTCCATCCTTCCCGCCGGCCACGTTTTCCGTGAAATAGAAGAATTCGGTCCCGTTTTCCTTGCTCCAGTAAATGCAATGCGCGCTGCCGGCGACTTGCTCAGTGCTGGGATAACCCACTTTCTCCGCAAAATCATTGCTCCAGGTTTCCAGCAAGTTGCCGGACTTGTCGTAAATCGCCACGCACGGGCTCTTCGAGCGCGAGGTCACCACGATGCGGCCTTTGCCGTCGACCACCACGCCGCAGCCGAGGCCAAAGTCCATGCCATCCGGCAGCCGGCCCCAGGCGGGATCGAGCGTGTAGGTCCATTTTCCTTCACCGATCTTGATGGGCGCAGCGCTTTCGGCGCGCACGGCCAGCGTGGAGGCGGCGAGAGTCGCCGCGCTCATCTTGAGGAAATCACGGCGGTTCAGGCGGACGGGGAAAAGATAGTCGGAGTTCATGGAGGTGAGGTGGGCTGGTGGGGCAATGGTTGTGGTCCGCTTCTTACTCTTAATCTTAATCTTAATCTTAATCTTTGAACCGTGGCTCAGGGATTAAGATTAAGATTAAGAAACGAAAGAGCCGGCGAGGTTTTCACCCCGCCGGCTCGTGAATGTTAGCCGGTTATTTCAGGACCGCTTGATGGAATTCGTACCAGTCGTCGAGGTTGTTCAGATCCACCGCGCCGGGGTTCACGGAACTCTCGTCCGAAATGCCGCTGGCGCCGAGAATGCCCTTGCGCGTTTCGTCATCATGGATGTAGCCCATGATCGCGACGTTGTGCTTGTAGACGGTCGCCTTGTCGAGCTTCACGCCGGGCTGCTTCTTCACCCACGCTTCGAATTGCGGGTAGGTCGGTTTGTGGCCCTTGATGAAATCGCGGACCGCGTGCTCGGAAAGACCGAGGGCGCCGATCGTCATGGCGTCATAGCCCTTGCCGATGCCAGGGTAGCCGGCGGCGAGTTTTCCCGCGTATTCGAGGGAAACCTTTTGCCAGAGACGTGGAAGATGCAGGACGCCGAGCGGACCGGCGGTGCCGGAACTGATAAGAGGAACGTAAGTGCTCATGATAGGTGGTTTTTGGTTTGGTTAATTCGCCGTCACCCAGGCCGCGGAAAGCGGCCCAGTCGCGGCAAAAATGCGGAAAGCTATTTCTTCTTCGCAGGCTTCTTCTTCGCCGCCGGCTTTTTTTTTCCCGCCGGTTTTTTCTTCGGTCCACGGCCCTTGAAGGTCAGTTCGGCAATGCCGCTCTTGTCGAGTTCGCCGAGGCCGACTTTCACCATCTTGGTGAATTGCGCCAGCGTCGCCGCGGCGAGCGGAAGATTGAGCTTCTGTTCCTTGGCCAGTTTCAGGGCGATGCCGCTGTCCTTCGCCGCATGCGACGCGCTGAAAAAGCAGGAGTGTTCGCGATTCATCATGTCTTCGCCGTCCGTCACGAGCACGCGGGAATTAGCGCCCGTCTGCGAGAAGACTTTCATCAGCGTCGGCAGATCCACACCGAGCGCCGCGGCGAGGCCGAGCCCCTCCGCCAGGCCGGCGGTATTGATGTTCATGACCATGTTGACGAGCGCCTTCACCTGCGCCGCCTTCCCGGCCTTACCGATGTAAGTCATGAGCTTGCCGTCATCGGAGAGCTTGCTCAAAACCGGCTGCACTTTCTCGAAAACTTTCTCCTCGCCCCCGATCATGAGATAGAGCGTGCCATTGCGCGCCTGGGTGATCGACGATGCCATGCAACCTTCGAGCGACGCCGCACCGGCTTTCTTCGCCAGCTTTTCCGTCTCGACGTGGGTCTTCGGGGAAATCGTCGCACAGTTCACGAAGACGCGGCCCTTCGCGCCCTGGAGAAGATTGTCCTTCTTATTCGTGAAGACGGCGAGTTGCGCCTTGTCGTCCGTGACCACGGTGATGATGACGTCGCTCAGTTCCGTGACGCGGGCGAGTTTGTTCGTGGCCTCGGCGCCGACTTCCTGGGCGAGTTCCCTGGCGGCTTCCGCGCGCACATCATAGACCGCGGCGATGGAATAACCGACATCTTTGAGCCGTCGCGCCATGTTCGCACCCATGCGTCCGACTCCGACAAAACCGATTTTTTCTGACATAAATAAAGGGGAATGCTGATTGAGGGAGTTCACGACTAGCCGGGCCGCAAGGCGGCTGGCAAGTGCGACGTAAAACAATCGGCTTACGCATCTGCGTAACTGGGCACTCCGCGATCACTCCGCGTCGATGAACCCCTCGCGTCCGGCCCTCAGGGACTTCGGACGTAAGGCGTTGAGCCGCAGCCAGAATTCGTTCTCGTTGCGATGGACTTCGACGATTTCCGTCAACTGCAGGGCAAAAAGCACCCGCATCGCCGTCTCGGGATCGGGAATTTCCAGGCGCACTCCCGACATCGGCACCCGTTTCTCTTCCGCCAACCAGTGCAGCAACGCCGCCGCCTGCCGCAATTCGCTACCGCTCAAGTGCTGCCACGCCCGCAAAGTGCCGCCGACGGACAGAGTCATCCTCGGGACAGCCAGAATGAAGTCGGCGATCACCTCCCCGAGCCGCAATTCGTCCCGGGGGCGGGCATTGGGATTGAGCCACTGATCCACCCAGGCATAGGCCAGAGCGCTCAGCGCCACAGCCCCGAAGACCATCGGAAAACCGGGCGGAATCCGGTCCCGATCCGGCGCGACCACGGTCATGAGGAAAATCACCACCCAAGTGCTCAGCAAGTAGAGCAACGCCCAAGCCGCCAGCGTGGCCACGAGCGTGCCCAAAGCCAGCGCGGCGACACGCAAATTGTGGCGGAAGAAAATCCCCCGCAATACCCGCGCCGTTCCCGCCTCGGTCCGAACCCGAAGAATTGGCGGCGGTTTGGCCTCCTTGCCCAGTGGCGCAGTCATTCCGCCACCCCTACGCCGGCGAACGATAGCCCGCGGGATCGATCTCCACATCCGCGTAGCCGACGCCGATCAAACCCGCGGTCAATTCCCGTTCGACAGCCGGCAGCCGCGGCATCTCGTCCGGCGCAATCTGCACACGGGCGATGGCCGTGGCCGGCGAGCCCTTCTCCGGCACGACATGACGCACCCGGAAGATCCGGAAACCCAAGCCCCGCACGAGACTCTCCCCGCGTTCCACCATTTCCAGGGCCGCAGTCGTCACCGGCGTCCCCCACGGGATTCGCGAACTGAGGCAAGGCTGGGCCGGGGCATCCGCCGTCGGCAGACCCAGTTCGCGCGACAGCGCCCGAATCTCTGCCTTGGTCAACCCGGCGTCACGCAAGGGCGCGAGCACCGCGAATTCGGTCGCGGCTTTCCGGCCCGGCCGTTCTTGTTTCATGTCGTCGGCATTTTCGCCATAGGCGATCGCGCGAAACCCACGCTCCCTTGCCAGGGCATCGAGACGGGTAAAAAGTTCCGCCTTGCAGAAATAGCAGCGATTCGGGGGATTGCTCGCGTACTCCGGATTATCGAGTTCTCCCGTCTTCACGACCTCGACCTTCGCCCCAAAACCTTCGGCCACCGCCAACGCATCCGCCAGCGCCTGGCGTGGAAGGCTCGCGCTGTCCGCGATCACTCCGAGCACTTGCGTCCCCAGCGCCCGATGCGCTTCCGCGAGCAAATAAGCGCTGTCCACGCCTCCGCTGTAAGCGACCACGAGCGGAGCGTGGGCCTGGAGTTGTGCGCGAAGTTGGTCGATTTTTTCGTTCATGCCGGCTGTCGATAAAAGTAACGGATGAAACCCACCATCAGCACGACCACGCATACAATCAAGGCGCCTGCCGCCCACAAGACATTTGCCAGGGGCAAATTCGCCGGCGTTTGAGCGTTGGCCATCAGGACGAGATGATGAATGAGGGCGAAGAAAGCGATCACCAGAAAGCCCATCCGAAATCCCTGACGCTGCACAAAAGCGAAAGTCTCGCTGCGCCGTTCCGGCGCCAGCCAGTAGTCCTTCCGCGGAATATTCATGAGCGCGCCATCCCCCACTCGCGCGAGTGAGAAGACTCCAAAAATGAAAAGCGGAATGGCCGCCCCAAAGATGAGCGTGAAGCGCACATAGGCGGCATGCGTTTCCCAGCCGTTCGGCTCACCGAGCGCTCCGAAATGCGTGGCCACGCGTTCCGGTAGATTTCCAGAACTCACCCATACATAGACCGCAAACGCCACCCAGACGAGGGCAAGCAGCGCGTAGGGCAGCAGTGGATGACGCGGTTTCATGCGGTTCACTACTCTCGCGCAAAGCCACGTTCCTGCCAAGTGAGAGGGCGAATCTCCGCGCAGAAGCCACCTCGCTCATTTGCCCATGTGCTAACATTTTGTCCGTGAGCCCGCGTTTCATTCCCCTCTTTGCCTGGCTACTGCTTTCGACCGGGCTGGCCGCAGCCCGTCCACATTCCACGCCTGCCCCGGAAAAGCGCATCCAGGTAGACCTCTCACGAATCGTCCTGCCGAAATTGGAATTTCAGGAAACGATGTTTCCGGACGCCGTGAAAAAGTTGAACGACGACGCGCGCCGATACGATCCGCGCGGTCGTGGTGTGCCTATCTTTGCCGACGTTCTTTCTTCTTCCGCGCATGTTCCGACCACGCCAACCACCGGCGAACCCGTTGTTACGCCGACCGAAGTCAAAATCACCGTGTCCCTGACGAAGATTCCGCTCCTCGAGGCGCTCAAGTACGTTGCCGGCCTTGCGAATTGCAAATTTTGGATCCGCGCGGACGGAGTTCACATCGTGGCCTTGGATGAACCGGAGCCCCTCATTGAAGAGACTTTCCGTATCCCGGCCGGCTTTTTTCCGGCTTTCGAAAAGCAAGACCGCATCGATCACACCAACGAGACGGCGAAGATGAAGGAAAACTTCCGCCAATACTTGATCGAACGCGGTATTGCCTTCCCGGAGGGCGCTGAGGCCAGTCTCACCCGCAACGAAACGTTGCTGACCGTTCATCTGACGAAGGACCAGATTCCTAAGGTGGAAAAACTGCTCAACACCGACCGCCCGGCTGTCGCGTTCCCGGTGCCTGGGTCGGATGTTCCGAAGGGGATGGACACTCCGCGAGGTTTGCCGAATCTTGAATATTTGATCGACGACGACCAACAGAGGAAGGAATTGGGCTGGGTGAAGAAAAAGCTGCGGAAGATCGTTCTTCCCCACATCGTGCTGAAGGATGTCCACCTCGCGACGGCGATCACTACGCTGCGCGAAATGAGTGTTCGTTACGACAAATCCGCCAAAGGCGCCGCTCGAGGAATCCAGCTTTACCTGCACATTTATACCGAGAGCATGGAGGACTTTATCCTGGTGTCATACCAAGGAGAAAATGTGCGGTTGGGCCATGCGCTCGAAACCATCGCGCGCTCCATCCACCGGCGCATAGCTGTCGTTGGACCTCAAATCTGGTTGTATCGGGACATCAACCTACCGAACGAAGTGCGAATGCGGACCTATCTCATTCCACCGGGAATCGCATCGCTACCGACCAAGCTCAAATTGCCACCTTCCGCCGACCGGCAGATGGCCAACGGATGGCTGAAGAATGCTGCAATCTCGACCTTTCCGGACCCATTCGAGCAACTTTACCTCCCGAGCAAGCGCCGCCTCTTCGTTTATGGCTCCGACGCGAAGCAAAAGGAGGTGGAGGATCAAGTGGAAGAATGCTGGCGCGCGTATTACGTGAGGGCCCCCCGTGATCGAACTCGCAACCGGCGCGCTACAAAACACGACAACGATTGATCTTTGAGGGACCCACGTAGAACTATGGATGACACGGATTAAAACTCCGTTGCGAAATCAATCCGTGAAATTCGTGTAATCCGTGGTTAATAGCCAGACTACACCGGCGCCAGCCTCACCGCGCAGCACTTGAAACTCGGCTGGCGCGAATGCGGGTCGAAGACGTTCGGCAGAAGCTGGTTCACCGCTTCGTAATGCATCGCCATGAAAGTCTGGCCTTCGGCCACCGTCGGGGTGACGAAGGCGCTGGCGATGATCTTCGCCCGGCGCGATGTGATCTGGACAAATTGCCCCGATTCAATGCCCAGCTTCCGGGCATCCGCTGGATGGATCTCGATGTAAATGGTCGAAGGCCCCAACTTCCGGAGCACGTCGGATTTATCGGTGCGCGTGCCGGTATGCCATTGCGCCGAGCTCCCGCGTCCGCTGAGCAAGAGATACGGATACTCGGCGTCCGCCATTTCCGGCGCGGGCCGCGGCGGATCGAAGATGAATCGCGCCCGGCCATCCTCGTGAAAGAAGCGGCCATCGGCGAACAGGCGCCGCTCCGTCTCCGGCTTTTCGGAGTTCTCCGGCAGCGGCCATTGGACGCCGCCGAGTTCGTCGATCATGCCGTAGTCGCGGACGCCGGTGATGTCACACGGCTGATCGCGCGAGATCTCCTTGATCAATTGGAAGACCGCCTCCGGCGACGACCAGCGCGCGAACATTCGCCCGCAACCCCAGTAGTGGGCGATGAGCTGGAAGATATGGAAATCCGCGAGAGCCTGGCCCGGCGCCTTCGCCACTTTCTTCACGAGCCCCAGCCGGCGCTCGGAATTGATCAGTGTGCCCTCCTTTTCCCCCCAGCCGGCCGCGGGCAACACGAGGTCCGCGTGACGCGCCGTCGCGGTGCTGTGGTAAAGGTCCTGCACCACGAGAAAATCCAGCTTCCCGAGCAGTTCGTTGAATTCGTCCTGGTGCACCCACGAGTGCGACGAATTCGTGCCCACGACCCACAAGCCTTTGATCCGGCCTTCGCGGATGCCATCGACAATCTCGTCGTAGGCCATGGCCGTCTGGCGGGGAATGGTGCCTTCGTCGATCCCGAGCGCCCGTGCGACCTTCTCCCGGTCGGCGTCGTCCGTCGCATCGCGTCCACCCATGAGACCGGTAATGTTCGAGTAGAGACGCGAGCCCATCGCATTGCACTGGCCGGTGATGGAATTCGCGCCCGTGCCGGGCCGGCCAATGCTGCCAGTCATCAAGGCGAGATTGATGATGGCCTGTGCCGTGCGGGTGCTCTCGTGGCCCTGGTTCACCCCCATCGTCCACCAGAAGGACACGCGCTTTCCATCGTGGATGCTCTGCGCGAAGTGCCAGAGATCGTCCGCCGACAGCCCCGTTTCCGCGCTCACCCGTTCGGTCGTGAATTGCGTGATGAATTCCGCGAACTCGTGGAAGCCGGTCGTATGTTCGGCGATGAACTGGCGATCGATCCAGCCGCTCGAGGCGAGGATATTGGCGAGCCCGTAGAGCAGCACCAGGTCGCTCTTCGGCTTGATCGCGTAATGCTGCGTCGCCGCCATTGCCGTCTCGGTTTTGCGCGGGTCGACGACGATAATGTCCGGCCGGTTCTGATTGCGCATGACGCGCTGCCACATGATGGGATGCGCGATACAGGGATTCGAGCCGACGAACACGAGCACGTCGCTCTCCTCGAAATCCGCATAGGTGAAAGGCGGCGCGTCGAAGCCGAACGACTGCTTGTAGGCGACGTGTGCGGTCGCCATGCACTGCCGCGTATTCGAATCGCAGTGAACGAATCCCATGCCGAATTTCCACAGCGCACCGAGGAGCGCCATTTCTTCGGTGACGATCTGCCCGCTGGAGAGAAAGGCGCACGACTCGGGGCCATACTTTTTTTGGATTTCCTTGAATCGCTCGCAAAAAAGCACCAGCGCGCGCTCCCAATCGATCGGCTCCAGCGGCCCCGATCTTTCCTCGCGGAGGAGCGGCGTCGTCGCGCGATCCGGCGCGGCCAGGGGCGTGAGCGCTTCCCAGCCCTTGGGGCAAGCCATCCCCAGGTTCACGGGATAATCGGTTTCGGCGCTGAGATTGATGGCGTGTCCGTCCTTGAGATGCACCTTGAGGCCGCACCCCGTGGAGCAGAAACCGCACACCATCGTCGTCGTATCGTCGGGCGCGAGTCGGTCGGGCACCTGGCCAAGACCGAAACGGCCCGGCGAACGGACCAGTTCTTCGGTCAGTGGTCCCTCCCACTGCCGCAGCAGCGGGCCGATCGCATTGACGAATGCGTTCATGCAGTGACACCTCCCGGCATGCGCGGCGCCGGGCACGTGACGAAAAAGCAGAACCTCTCGAGGAGCACCGAAGAGAACGCGGCGACCAACATCACCACCATGGCGGCAATCGCCATGGGCCGAGGGGTGACGATGGCCACCGCGCAGGCGAGGAGGAAAACGGCAAAAAGCGACAGGTGCACCTTCGGCACCCACGGCAGATAACGCTCGACGGTTTGGCTCGCGCGCCGCACCGCCAAAGTATGGCGCGGCGCGGGCTTGATCTGCCGGGCCACGTCCCACAGAAACAACCCCACACGGATCGCGGCCGCGGCAGCGAAGGCCAAAGCGGACGCCGCTTGCGCGCCCATCGTCGCGAGAATGAGCGCCGCGGTGATGGAACCCAGCAAGAGGGTCGTCCCAAAGAACTTGGGCGCAGTCAGCGAGATGCTCCAAAACGATCGGCGCGTATCGACGTAGATCATCACCGAAGTGAAAACCCCGGCGAGGCCGATGAGCGCAGTCAGGCCCGCCAGCATTGGAGTTAGTGCTTCTACCTTGGCGATCAGCGGGTGCAAAAATTCCAGCCGGCTTGGGATCGGCGCCAGGGGCAGCCAGAGCGCTCCCAAAGTAGCGCTGCCCAACGCGGCGAACAGACTGAAGACCAGAATCTCCCGGCTCATCCACGATGTCCGCAACCCGAGGAAAAAGCGCCACGCTCCCAACGGCCGTCCAAGATGCAGGACCGAAACAGCCAGCCCGAGCTGCAATACCACCCACGCTGTGGAACCGAGAGCGCGCGCGGAAATCGCATCGGAAGCACTCACCATCTCCACGCCCAACGCCAGAAAAAGACCCGCGCTCATTTGCGTGAGCAGGAGCATCCACACCAACGGCCAATGCGCACGTTCCAGCCGGAGCGACGCCTCATCCCCCGCCTCCGCATCCGCCGGGAGCGGATGCTCGGAAAAAAAGCGCGTCGTCGGTTTGGTGTAACTGGAATCAAACGCGCCCGGGAGCATCTCCTTCCCCGGAGTCGCCTGCCCCACGATCTGCGCGCGATCCACCAGTTCAATGGTGATCGCCTCGTGCGGACACGCCTGGACGCAGGCCGGCGCTTCCCCAGCCTGAAGGCGCCCGATGCACATATCGCATTTGCGCACGATGCCCAGCCGCTCCGAATATTTCGGCACATCGTAGGGGCACTTCAGCACGCAGTACTGACAGCCGATGCACTGATCATCGAGGTGGCGCACGATGCCGGTTTCCGCGTCCTTGTCGTAGGCCATCACCGGACAGCCTTCGAGACAGGCGGGTTCGACGCAGTGATGGCAGGCCGTGGTGACCGTCTGGCGGTACGGCTCGCTCTCCGTGCCGCCGTGGAGCAGGCCGCAATTGCGCCACATTTCATCTTCCTCGAGACCGTTGAGCGAATGACACGCGCTCACGCAGGCCTTGCAACCGGTGCAGGCATCGAGATCCACGGCAAAGGCGTATTGCTGGCCCGGACCGGGCTTCGACGGCGGAATGAGGTCCTGGTAATAACGCGCCTGCGCTGGCACCGCGCCGCGATCGTGCTTGCGGGCAAAACGTTCGACCACCGTGAGCCGCTGCTGCTCGTCGAGCAGTTCGTCGATCAGCGTCCGCGGATTTTCGGAATCATCAAATGTGCGCTCCGAAAACTGGGTCATTCGTCGTTGCTGAAGATGCTTTGCAAGGTGTTCAAGTCGTGCCGCGCGGTGAAGGCCTGGAAGCTCTCACCGGGCATGCGGTGCCGTAGATAACCGCGGAGGATTTTCTCCACCAGCGGCTTCACCGCCTCGAAGTCGATCCCGTTGAAAATCTGGCGCCCCACCGCCTGGTTCGCACCAAAACCGCCGCCGACGAAAATGTGGTAACCATCCACGCTTTCACCGCCGATCTTGGTTTTCGCGCCAAGGAGTCCAATGTCTCCCATGTAATGCTGCGCGCAGGAATTCGGGCAGCCGGTCAGGTGAATGTTCACCGGCTGGTCGAGCTGAACGCGCTTGTCGAGATAGTCGACCAACTCCAGCGCATGGCCCTTGGTATTGGCCTGCGCAAATTTGCAATACGCATTCCCGGTGCAGGCAATCAGGCCGCTGCGCAAATTCGATTGCTGCGTGTCGAAGCCGACCTTCCGCAACGCCTTTTTCACCGTAGCCACGAAGTGATCCGGCACATTCGGGATGATGAAGTTTTGCCACACCGTGAGCCGGATTTCGCCGGAGCCGTAAAGATCGGCGATCTCGGCGATGCGCAGCATTTGCTTCGGGTTCAAATGTCCGACCGGAATGGCCACACCGACAGAGTTCAAGCCCGCTTGCTTCTGTGGAAAGACGCCGACGTGGGAGTGCGGCAGCTTCTGCCCGGGATACTCGATCGAGGCGGGTTCGAGCGGCGCCCGCTGCAACTCATAGCCGAGGAGCTTTTCCGTTTCGGCTAGATACTGCTCCAGAGTCCATTTCTCCAGGAGATGTTTGAGCCGCGCTTTCTTGCGATCGGTGCGATTTCCGTGGGCGATGTAAACGCGGACGATCGCCGCGACCACCCGGTTGATTTCCGCCGGTTTGACGACCACGCCGAGATCGCGCGCAAACGCCTTGTGTCCCGTGGCGCCACCCAGGGCGATGCGGAAGTAGATTTCGCCGCCGATCTTCACCGCCTTGCAACCGACATCGTTGGTGTCCTCGACGGTGCCGATCAAACCGCCGCCATCGTAGGCGATATTGAACTTGCGCGGCAGATCGTAGAAGGCGCGGTCGTTGATGATGATCTGCGCCATCTCGTGACAGAACGGGAGCACATCGATCAACTCATGCGGGTCGATCCCGGCGGTGGGATTGGCGGTGAGATTGCGGATATTGTCCGCGCCCGAACCGCGCGTGTGCAAACCGATGGACTGAATCCGGTGGAGAAACTCAGGTGTATCCTTCGGCTCGATGAGCCGCATTTGCAGGTTCGCCCGCGTGGTGATCTGCACGTAACCGGTCGTCAGTTGCTTCGCGACTTGCGCCAATTCGCGGAGCTGAAAGGTGCGCAACTGGCCGCCGGGAATCCGCAACCGCGCCATGAACGCCTCCTTGTTCGGCGTGAGATAAAACAGGCCGTTCCATTTGAAGCGAAAGATCTCCTCTTTCTCCGGCGCCTTGTTCCCGGATGCATGCTCGAGCAGCACCGGATAAGCATCGAGCGGATGCAATTCCCGCTTCACGCGCTCTTCGAAAATGAGGTCGTCGACCGAGACGGTTTTTTCAGCCACCGGCCCGGCCACCACGTCGCTGAAACGCTGGCCCCGCGCGGCCACTCCGGCGAAGAAGCCGGTCAGATATTGCGTCTGCTCGTCGTTGAGCGGCTGGCCGTTGATCGCAGTGATCGGCGGGGTGAGTGTGTTGGTGCTCATGGCGTTAGTAGACGTCGCGCTGATAGCGCTTGGCGGTTTTCAGTTTCTGGATGTATTCCGCAGCGGCGTCCTTGCTCAGGCCGCCGGCTTTTTCCGCCACCTCGTGGAGCGCGGCGTCCACATCCTTCGCCATGCGGCTCGCATCTCCGCAGACGTAGAAGTGGGCGCCGCTTTCCAACCACGCCCAAAGTTCACCGGCATTTTCGAGCATCCGGTTCTGCACATAGATTTTCTCTGCCTGGTCCCGCGAGAAGGCGAGGTCGAGCCGCGCCAGATGGCCATCGGTCACCCACCCTTCGAGCTGCTCCTGATAGAGGAAATCCGTGGTCTTCTTTTGATCGCCGAAGAAGAGCCAATTCTTTCCAGCGGCGCCCGTGGCGCGACGCTCCTCGAGGAAAGCGCGAAATGGTGCAATGCCCGTTCCCGGCCCACACATGATCACCGGCACGGTGCCGTCGGTGGGCAGGCGGAAGCCATGGGAAACCTGGACGTAGACCGGCACGGGTGTCGTATCGGTGCAGCGATCCGCGAGGAAGGTGGAGCACACGCCCTTGCGGCCACGCCCATAGCCGTCGTAGCGCACCGCGGCCACCGTGAGATGCACCTCGTCGGGATGCGCCTTGGGACTCGAGGAAATGGAATACAAGCGCGGCTGCAGCTTTTTCAAAAGCGGCATGAGTTCGCTGGCCGTCAGCGGCTGCACCAGGCCGCCGATCAAATCGATCACTTCCCGCCCCCACAGCCATTTCTTCAGGTCGTCCTTGCGCGCCGGATCGAGCAATCCCGTCAGTTCACCACCCGCTGCTCCACGACTCGCCGCGGCCTTGAGCAACTCCGCAGTGGGCCGGGTGATATCATAGTGCTGCGTGAGCGCGAGCCGCAGGGAAGTCTCCGCACCATCCGGCGTGTGCACGGCTTCCTCCCCGTCGCAGCCCAGTTCCGCGAGGATATCGCCGACCAGCCCATTGCAATTCGTCGGCATCACGCCCAAGGCGTCGCCCACTTCGTAGCCCAGCCCGGAGCCGGCGAGGGAAATCTCGTAGTGACGGACCTCCTTGCCCGAACCGCTGGCATTCAATAGGCGATTGGTGAGCAACCGTGCGGGGAAGGGGTTCTTCTTCGACCAGCCCTCAGCCTCCTCGGGTTCCTGGTTTCTGGTTTCTGGTTTCTGGTTTTCTACGACGGTGCCGCCCTCTGAAGTGCCGGTCTGCTCCGCAAGCGCGGCGAAGACTCCTTCGGTCCAGGTTTGCGCGGGCGTCTCGTAATCGACATCGCAATCGACACGCGGGTGGACCCGCTTCGCGCCAAGCTTTTCCAGGCGTTCGTCGCAATTCTTTCCGAACTGGCAGAACGCCGAGTAGTTCGTATCGCCGAGCGCGAGCACGGAAAAGTGGAGATGCGACAAGGCGGGCGCCGTCTCGCCGCTGAGGAAATTCCAGAACGACTGGGCGTTGTCCGGCGGATCGCCGTCACCGTAAGTGCTCGTGATGATGAGCACGTTTTGCTCGTGCGCGAGGTCGACCGTTTCATACTTCGCCATGTCCACGAGCTTCGGCGCGAAGCCGTGCTTTTCGGCGACCTTGGAGGTCTTCTTCGCCAGCCCTTCCGCCGTGCCCGTCTGGCTGCCATAGAGGACGACCAGCGGCTTCGGCGGCGCTGCGGGTGCGGCGCCCATGGCAGATTCGACACCGGCATCGGAATATAATCCGGCGAGATAACCATTCAGCCAAAGGCGTTGTTGTGGATTGAACGGGGCGCCCTCCGGAATAAACGGAATCTTGTTCATGTCATTCAGATGCAAGCATCGGCAACTGCGCCCCAGGTGGTGCGCCAGCGCGTCTTGACGAGGCCCAGGCCGCAGATGGCCAGCAGGCAAAGCCCGGCGAAAACAAAGAAGCCCGGCGCGTACGATCCCGTGCAGCCCTTGGCCACGCCCAGCGAGCTGGCGAGATAAAAGCCACCGACGCCTCCACCGCAGCCCACGAGGCCAGTCATCGCGCCGATGTCCTTGCCGAAACGTTGGGGCAGCAGTTGAAAGACCGCGCCGTTGGCCATGCCCAGCGCCCCCGAGGCCAGGAGGAAAGTGAAGACGTTGTAGTCGAGATGATGGGCGAGCGGACTGGCCATCACCGCCATCCCGGCAATGGCGTAAAACATATAGAGCGAGCGAATCCCGCCGATCCGGTCCGCGACTGCGCCGCCCAAGGGCCGCAACCCTGCTCCCACGAAAGTGCAAAGCGCGGCGAGGTCACCGGCGTGGACCGGGGTAAGGCCATACTCGCTCTTGAAATAAAGTACGTAGCTGCTCGCCAACCCCACGAATCCGCCAAAGCTCACCAGGTAGTAAAAGCAGAACCAATGGGCGTCGCGCTCCTTGAGCAGATTCAGATAGTCCTCCAGCCGCTTCTTCTTCACTTCCACCGGAGCTTCGCGCGAGAAGAGGACGTAAGTCACCAGCACGACCACCGCCGGGATGAGCGCAAAGCCAAACACGCTTTTCCACCCAAAGGCTGCCGCCAGGCGTGGCGCGAAAATGCTGTCGAGCACCACGCCGATGTTGCCCGCACCGGCCAGCCCCATGACCACGCCCTGCAGGTGTGGCGGATACCAGCGCCCCGCCTGCGGGAGAGCCACGGCGAAGCTCGCCCCGGCGAACCCGAGCACGATGCCCATCAAGAGCGTGGCCTCGTAGTTCGGCAGCCCATAGCAGTAGGCAAATCCAAGCCCGGCGATGACCACGAGTTGCGCCATGACCCCGGTATTCCTCGCCCCGATGCGGTCGACCAGCATGCCGAGGACGATGCGCAGGACCGCGCCCGCGAGGATCGGCACGGCCACCATGAAGCCTTTCTTTTCCGGCGAAAGGTGGAGCGATTCACCAATCTGCGCGCCCAGCGGACCGAGCACGGTCCAGACCATGAAGCTGAAATCGAAGTAGAGAAAGGAAGTGAAGAGCGTGGGCCAGTGGCCGGAATTTTTGAGTTCGGAAAGTTTCAACTTTGGCGATTTTTGGAAATGGAGCGCCTGGCAGAATCGCCAGACGAGCGGAGCGAATAGCTCCGTGCGTGCCAGATTCCTCTCTAAGACCCGGAAATACAGTTCATCGTGCTAATGATCGTCATGAATTGTTTTCATGTATGCGGAATGCCCTTCATGGGCGGCGCTTTACGACACGTTCAGTGAAGAAGCCGAGGCCGGAGAAATTTTCGTTACGCCGCTCCGAAGATGAGAATGCAGCGCAAAACACTCGTTGGAGCGGCCTCCGAACTGGCGTCTTTTGCCCAAGCTGGCTAGGCGCGTTGCGCAGGAATCGACCGGGAGAAGAGCCAAGAGCCAGGAGCCGAGAGCGAAAGGACGCGAAAGGAGCGTGCGAAGGTTGGACTACGGGGTCCTGAATTCGACCAATTAGCTTGATTAGCAGGTAGCACCCGCAGCATCCGATCAGCCCGCGATGACGGGAGACTTCATGCGCAGTGCGCAGGTGCCTGCTCACGAAACCCGACCAGGTAGCTAATTAGCAGGTAGCAGGTAGCGGGGACCGCACCGGGTAGCCTAATTAGCAGGTAGCACGCGGGAGGTTCCGGGTCAGGCGATTCACCGGATACACCTGTTCCGGCGGACCCTGCTCCATCCCGACCGGTCCAACCCCAGTCCCGAAGGGACTTCCCGAAAATAGCCCAGGGTAGACAGCGCCCAAAGCGGGAAAGTCCCGCCAGGGACGACAGATCAGTCGAGCATGGAATGTTCGAATTCCAAGCCGTGCCGAAGGAGAAAGCTTTCCAATTCTTCCGGAAGCCACGGATCCGGTGGTGTTCCTCCTGGGTTTTAATGTAGAGCAGTTTAATAAAAAGTGTAGCCGCGCGGCGCGACCGCGGTGCAGGGCGACGCTTCGTCGTCGCCCACTTTTCCGAGGAAGTTTGGGCGCTGACGAAGCAGCGCCCTCCAACGAGGACGCCGCCTGCCGCCACAGTTTTACTTAAACTGCTTTAGCAGGCCGTATCTTCGATGTGGATGAGGAGAGAGTGGAAGGAATGCATGGGTTCCAGGGTGTGCCGTCCCTTCGGGACTGGTGGGTTTGTGGTTGGGGATCCCAGCGCTAAAGCGCTGGGCTATTTTCGGGAAGTCCCTTCGGGACTGGGGTTGGACCGGTCGGGATGGAGCAGCTCACCCGGCGCAGATCTGCCGGTGCAGGTCAGCGCAGTCGATCGCCTAATCGAGAAGCCGCCGCGTGCTACCTGCTAATTAAGCTACCTGGTGCGATCCCCGCTGATTGCTACATGCTAATTAAGCTGCCTGGTGCGGTTCCCCGCTATCTGCTACCTGCTAATTAGGGAAACGCTGATTTAATCGGAAAGCGGAGCACTAACGCTAGGCAGGCGAGAGTTGGTCGGGTAAGTTTTGGGAATGATTCGCCAGATGAGCTTTGCCCAATCCGAATACGCGGGAAAGAAGAAGGTGACACGCCGGGAGA
>DASYAY010000081.1:0-65322 GCA_036501065.1 Chthoniobacter sp.
TTGGCTGGCTTTCCAACTATCGCCGCTTCGCCAAAGATTATGAATATCATCCCGCCAACAGCGAGGCGCTCATCCTCATCGCCGCCTCTCGTTTGATGCTCCGCCGCCTCGCATAGTTATTTTTTAGACGCCCTCTTAGAGCGGAATAGGGGTCAGTCATCAATCCAGCCAAGGGAAAGTGAATAGGGGTCAGTCGTCAAATCTTGACAGGCCAAAAGAGCGTCAATGGGATTATGGGTTAAGCGATATTTTCTGACAGGCCGGTCGAGATTTGCGCCTCTTCGCAATTTCAAGTGGGTAAGATGGAAGGCAGATCGAGTCGGAACGGCCCGTGATCCAATAGGTGATGGCGCGGAAGTAACGGAAGTTGCGGGATCCTCGAGCGCGCCGTTTCGCGAGTTGCGACTCCCCCTAAGTCCGGGGAGAATAACCCAGACCCGCGAGCAGCATGCTCACCCCGATCGAGGCGACGACGAGTCCCATCAGGCGGGTCATCACATTCATGCCATTCTGCCCCAGGAACGCCACCAGCCGATCGGAGTAGACAAAGCAGACATAAGTCGCCCCACAAATGATCGCGAAGGACCCGAGCGATATAGCGGTGTGCATCCAGTCGCCGGCCGCGAAATTCATCGCCGTGGCGATCGTGCCCGGCCCCGCGAGCATCGGGATGCCGAGCGGAGAGACCGCCACGCTGAGTTGCGCCTCCTTGCTGTCGGCGATATCGGCGTCGCTGGGCTTATGGGCATGGGCGCCCGTGCCCTGGAGCATGTGGTAGCCAATGATGAAAACGACGATCCCACCGGAAATCCGCAGCGTCGCCAGCGAGATGCCGAACAGCTTGAACAAAAGGTTCCCGGCCAGGCTCACCACCACGATGATCCCAAAAGCCACGAGCAAACTGCGCACCGCCACCGCGCGTTTCGTCGCCGCATCTTCACTCTCGGTCAGGTTGATGAAAATAGGCGTATTAGCGCAATTCTGCGCCCTCGACGACGCAGCCGAAGGGATGATGAAAATGGCGATGACAGAATTGAACTTCAGTGCAAGGGCCCACGACCGCATCCTGAAAGTAGCGAGGACGATAGCAGACTTAGCCAACTCAGAAGCGATTCAAGCAGACCATGTTGGTGAGGCTATTCAATATCGCACATTGGACCGAAACCTATGGGCATAGCTTGACATGATTTGTTGCCTGACCCGGAATCCCTCAAAAGCGAATGCCGATCAGATCCCAGTAGAACAGGTACGGGACAAAGAGGACCAGGCAAAGAACATCGAGTGAGAAGTGGAATCTTCTCGCTGCCGTCCAGTCGTGATCGCGGGGAGTCCTGGCCAGCACCATCAGCAGAGCCACGGTCGCCAGGGTGGAAACGGTCCCCAGTAACGGTAAATACATCAGGACGATCGGGCAACTCGGGTGCAGTTGGTCGGAGACCAGCAACAGGGTGATGGTCAGCGCAACGAAGATCAGAAGATTGAGGGCGCTGAGCGCACGCTTTAAGTTCACCACCCTGTGGGATGCTGGCCAAGTCACGTTTTGCCGACGGCGGAACAGGCCAGCCAAACAGCACCCGGCACCGGCGATTGTGTTGGCGCCAAAACTGATGAGGAAAAGAATCCAAAGCGCGGCCTGGACGAATCCATTGCCATACCATCGAAGCCTTTCGTAGCTGGCCAACCTCGGAAGAGTCCCTGTTTCCAGGGCGACGACGCCCTCCTGTTTCATTTTGCCGATCTCCGCAGGGCCATCGATCGCGGTCCAGGCCCAGTCGGTCATCGTTTGTAGGGCCGCCGGCGGATAGCCATATGACTTGCTCTGAATCGCGCCCGTTTCGGAGATCTTCAGATCGTGATTGATCCCCGGTAGGATGATGATCGTCCAGTTCTCATTGTGCGCCTGAGCCAGCGAATTCTTGAAACCTACAATACTTTCGGCGACCGGCGCCTTTTTATCCAGTTGTCCCCACATCGCCAGAACCGGCTTGTGCACATGGCTCCACGCGGGATGCACGTATCTGTCGGGCGGCACATAAGGCTGGGGAACCAGCGAAGCGAGACGGAAGCCATCGCGAAATGTTCGGTGCAAATCCTGTTCTACGAGATGCAATTTCTCGGCCAAGTCACGCAAGGTGCCCGAAAGCCCAAACCTTCGGAAAAGGTTGTCGCGATAATAGAACATGCTGCCGTCGGTGGCGTCTGCCCCGGCGACGATGAGGAATTGAATGTCCGCAGATCGAGAGGCCGCGACGGCGCTGATGTAGGCGCCTTGGCTGAGCCCCCAGATGCCGATCCGCGAGGGTGCAATCTCGCGGCGCGTCTTCAGGAAGGCGACGGCCGACAGGGCGTCGTTGACCAGATTCTCGTAGGGCTCGTAACTCTCGTAGGCGCCACCGGACTGGCCCGTTCCACGCTTGTCGTAAATCAACGCCGCGATGCCGTGTCTTGCAAAATACTCACCGACTTTACGGTAAGGCTCCCGAGTCTGCCGGCCGGCGCCATGGACGAAGACAACGGCTGGAACAGGTCCTTCGCTTTTTGGCAAAAGCAGACTTCCGGCCAGCTTGACCCCTTGGTTGTGAAACTCAACGCGGTGCTCGTCGAACTTGGATTCCGCAAAGGTTTCATCGGCCTTCGCCACCGGTCCTGTGATCCATAACACCAACGCGGCGATAAGTATCGCGGCTAACATCGGCAGGTGACGCCGCCACCTGAACGAACCGATCTGGGACCTATGGGAATGGCCACTCACGATTTGTTGCCTGACGCTGAATCCCGATCCCGCGAGAGGTCAACTCCTGCCTCTCCGCTGGTGTTAGAGCTCCGCCGGCATAGGAAGTGATAAGTAAGAGGCTGATCTTGGGCTTTTGTAACTCGGCATCATAGTAAATGCCAAAGCGATTTTCCGGCGGCTTCTTGTTCGCTTCATCCACCACTTCGTAAAAGAGGATCGATTCCACTTTTGCGGCGCTTTGCCGGAGTATCTCTTTGAGGTGCTTATCGAGGCCCTTGTAACCTTTCTCCGTGATAGGGTCTCCGACGCGATTCAAGTAATCCGCTCCCTCATGACCGGGGGTGCCGGAGTAGATCTCGCCCGCATTGAACTCGTTGATGGTGATCGGCTTTTTGAAGAGCGCCAATTGCCCCATCACCCCACCGGGGCCGAACCAGGGATCTTGATCGAGCGGTTTTTGATGCTCCCATGAATAGGTATGGTAACTGATGACGTCGAACAGGACGCCCTGCTGTTCCATAGAGGCGAGAAATCCCCAATGCCGGTTCACGGTGCCCAGGATGACGCGGAGGGGAAGTCCGGACGAGGTCCCAACGTCGTGGATCGCTTTCGACATCCCTCTCAAGGCCGCTGCTTGCAGGTGGCCCGACGGAGTGTCGAAATCCGTGAGTTTCTGGCCCGTCGCTCCATCGACCAGAATATGGGGTGTGCCCAGAGTGGTCTCGTTTCCCAACTCATAGTCATGAACGAGATCCTTCGTCGCTTCCACCTGGCTCCGGGTCTGCTTGTAGGCCGTTTTTTCCACTTCCGCCGGGTCTGCGGCCAGATCCTGATTGCGTGGTCGTCTCGCCGAGAAGTCGGTGTAGATCACCGCCTGGATATTGATGCCTTTCGCTTTGAATGCGGCGGCGGCGCGCCGGAACTTCGCCAGGGCGCTCGGATCGTTTCCCCAAAGGTCCATGCGAACCGATTTCAGATTTCGCTCCGCGAGCCGCCTCGCCATCATCTGCGGATCGCTGCCGCCGTCGTGAACGTTCACTCCCCAACTGAGAGTATTCGCCGGCGACGCAGCAAGGTTCGGCGAAAGCCCGCTCGGCGCAGTTTGCGCTCCCACAGGCTGGGAGGCGAGCAGGGCGACGATGGCGAGGGCCACCCACTTCCACAGCTGCGAAGGTCGCTGGGTTTCGTTCGTGTTTTGTTGGAGAGAGTTCATCGGTTTTGTCAGGTTAAGATATCCCGCGTGCGCGTGTGTATTAATACATTAGTACACACGGGACGATAGCTTTATTTTTGCTTCTTCGTGGTCCGTCACGTGATCTCGCGAGGATGGAGGTGGGTCCGGCGACAAATCCTCACCGCCAATCACACGAAAATCGGCGGAATGCCCGAAATCCCCTCATGGCCGAGGGTCCAACCGGTCGCCGCAACTGCGCTTCTATTTCTTGGCATCGGCCGGGACTGTTTCCTTTGGGCCAGTTGCCGGAACGTTGATCGTGGGGGCCGATGACGGCCCGGCTTGAGGCGCGAAAGGGCCGCCGGGCCGAAAACGTGGATCCATGAACATCGGGCCTGGATATGTTGGAGCCACCGGGGTCAGCGCGATTTGCACTCCTTTTTCGTACTCCTCGGGATGGTCTGTGCGGATTTTTTCCAAATGCTGGCCGATGACTTCCGGCGGAATGAACTGCGATCCGGTTTTCAGCGCGGCTTCCAATGAGCCGACGGCCAGGGCGTATTGGCCCGCCCGTTCCTGATTCATTCCGGCGAGGAAAGATTGCAGGTCGGTGCGCTCGTTGCCGTCGGTCGTAGTTTCGATTTTCAGCGTCTGCGCGACATCCATCGTGCGCCCCAGGAGGGTCCAATCCCCCCTCGTCCGCGCGAGGCTGGTGATGCGGTTAATGTAGTTGACCGAATTCTCGCCCGGCCGGGCGGCGTCGGCATCGCCAAGCCCGAGCGCCGGCGGCAAGGCAAAGAGCAAAAGTTTCAGCCGCAAATGGGACAAAGCCTTTTCCGTTTCTGAACTAAGGTTCTCGATGATGTCCCCCAGATGCACAGTGGTGGCCCGTCCCTCTTTGATATCGACATAGATACGCCGAAGAGTGCGGAGGTCGTGCAAGGCGCCGTTCACGGCCTGCACGGTCTGCACGGCCTGACCGGTCAACGGAAGCGCCTCTAGTTTCCGGGCGGTCTCGTCCATGTCGTCGAGGCTGTTGGCCGCGCGGATGATGCCAGCCACGGTTTCCTCCACGTTTTCCGGTGCCGGGGCGTTGTTTGACGGAGGAGGCCCATCGGCCGGCGGCCGTTCCGCGGGCTTTCGTCTTTTTTCGAGTTCGGCGAGGCGGGCGAGAAACCGCGATCGCGGAATAAAATCGGAGCCGCCTCCGCTGGAACTGAGAAGCAGCGGGAGTTGCCGGTGGTACAAGTCGTCGTGGCCAAAGCCGGCGAGATAATTCTGCAAATGGAGGAGGAATTCAGAGATCTCTGGGCAAGCGCCAATCAATTGACGCAGTCTGTCGTTTGTCGAAGAGCTGGCGCCGGCTTTTGCGACCAATCGCTGGACGCTCGCCATGGGGCCGTCCAAATCCTGGGCGGTATTTGCGGCGAGCGCGGCCTGCAGCGCGGAGGTGAATCCGTGCTCCAGTTCCTCGATGAGCGCGGTCTCGCGCTTCCGCTGTTCCTCGCGCAATTGGCGGGTGAGCTTCGCGCATAAATCTGCCACCTCGTCCGTCGTGGCGAGGACTTCGAGACTCTCCACCGCTTGGAGGAGATTGGGATCGGACGCATTCGAGGGGCCCTGGCCGAGTTGGACGTCAATCGAGCGCAATTGTTCCCTGCGCAGTTCGCCGCCGGAGTCCCGCAGTGACCCCGAAGCTTGGATCTCCTTTTTGGCGGCGGCCTTGAGCTGGTCGAGCAATTCTGCCGTCGTTTCGGCGCCGGCAAAGTTACTCCACAACAAAAAGAGAATGACCCAGACAAATTTCATGGAACGACAATCTTTCCGGGATCCATTACCGGCGTTTTTGCAAATCGGGACCATAGGGAAAACCGGACGGGAATCCGGTCCGAGGGCTGGCCGGAGCCGGCGGATTCAAGGAATTCTCGACCCCTTTTTGATATTCCTGCGGATGTTCTTTCTGAATCCGTTCGAGGTGTCCACCAATGAGTTCCGCGGAAATGAGCTGGGAGCCAGTTTTCAGCGCCTGTTCAAAGGAAATGACGGCAAAGACATACTGCATCGCCTTCTCCTGATTGAGACCGGCGAGAAACAACTGCAGGGCTTCGCGATCGTTCACCGCCGCAGTTGATTCGATTCGGAGGGTCGTCATCGTGTCGCAGATTCCAGCGGACTCATGGGCGCCATGGATGAATTCAGCCAGCGCGCCTTCCACATGCTCACCTCGCCGCGCGTCCAGAACGCCTTCGACCTCAGCCAGGAACCCGCCGCCCTCCGCGACCGCTACGGCCGGCACGCCTACGGCCAGCGCGGCCTCATGGCCCGGCGTCTCGTCGAGGCCGGCACACGCTTCGTCACCATGGTCTGGGAGGATCCCTTTCCCAGCAGCAAACGGCCGCAAAACTGCACTTACAATTGGGATTCGCACCCCGAGAACTGCGACATCTTCGCCGACGCCCGCTGGCGCTTTCCCCTCTACGACCAGGCGCTCACCGCACTCATCGAGGATCTCCATCATCGCGGCCTCGACAAAGACGTGCTCCTCGTCGCCACCGGCGAATTCGGCCGCACGCCGAAGATTATCACCCACGACGGCACCCTCACCAAAGTCGCCCAACCCGGCCGCGGCCACTGGCCCGGCGCCATGTCCCTCCTCGTCAGCGGCGGCGGCATGCGCACCGGCCAAATCATCGGGGCCACCAATGCGCGCGGCGAGTATCCCGTCGAGCGCCCCCTTTCTCCGAACGATCTCTGGGCCACCGTCTACCGCCACCTCGGAATCAATTTCGACATCAGCTTCCCCGACCTCCAGGGCCGCCCCATGCCGATCCTTCCTTTCGGCCGGCCCATCGAAGAACTCCTGCCCGTGACCTAAGAGGGCGTCCAAGGATCCAACACCGCTCTGGCGTCCAGATCCACCGAACTCAACTTCAGCGCAAGGGTCTACGACCGTATCCACAAGGTCGCACGGACCATCGCGGATTTGGCGAACTCAGAAACCAGTTAAGCTGATCACCTCGGAGAAGCGATCCAATACCCCGCCCTGAACCGGAATCTCTGGGCGTGATCTGCCAACGCCAGTTGGCTGACTTCTGGTTTCCCCCATCGAGCCGGAGACCGCGTCGCCCGCGGATTCCCGATTGGGAACACCAAATCGCAAACACTGTTGAACAAAGTTGTTGTGAATTCCCTCTCGGACCCACACATTAGTGTTATGGATGGGGTGCTGGATATCCAGGAATTTCTCGACAGCTGGCCGTACGATGCCGAAAGGAATGTTCGGATCGCACGGGGGGCCAATGGTAGGGAGATAATCTTGGTTCGCCAGCCAATGGGACTGGAGCAATATGAAGCCGATGGCCGCCCGGATGGCCGGCGGGTGCATGGTGAGGAAACGCTTCTTCACTTTCACCGTGCTCGCATCCATGCCGCGAACCAGAGCCAACCAGCAGTCGTCTTTGAACTAACCAGCACAGATTGCGCCGATATTTTCGATGAGGCGACCGCTTTCTTTCATCGCCTGCTCGTTTTGTTTTACCTGAAGGAGTGGGCACGTGTCGAACGCGACGCCGCCCAAGTTCTCTGCCTCCTCGAATTCGCCCGGCAGTATGCGCGCTGCGCAGAGGACCGCGTGCAACTCGACCCCTGGCGTCCGCGCATCACACGCATTCATACCGTCGCCCGTGCGATGATTCTTTTGGAGAAAGGACAATATCGGGACGCCTCCCTCATCGCACGCGATACCGTCGGCATTCCGAGAGCCTTTGGCCCCACCGCATCGGATTGCGGAAAGCTCACGGAAGCCTTGTTGGAAAGCGCTGTCGGTTCGCTCGCGCCCTGTCCAGTTTTTCATCCGCACGGAGAGTCTTCATTTATCCGGCAGGATGACTATTGGACGATTCGCTATCATGGGCACACCGCCTTTTTGAAATGCACACGTGGTCTGCGGTGCCTCGCTGTCCTGCTTCGCTCTCCGGATCGCGAATTCCACGTCAGCGAACTGCTCGCCAACCTGCCGGCAGCGCAAACCCCAAGCTGGCCGGTCACCACGAACGGAGAACACGGACCCGATCTCGCCACTGTCGGACTGTTCGATGGCGCTCCCATTCTCGATCCGCAGGCCAAAGCCGAATGCAAACGCCGCCTCGGCGAACTGCGGCAGGAGATGGAAGAAGCCGAACGCTTCAACGACCGTCACCGCGCCGCCAAGGCCAACGCCGAGCGGGAAGTAATCTTGCAGCACCTTGTCTCTGCCGTCGGACTCGGAGGCCGCGACCGGAAAACCTCGTCCGACGCCGAACGAGCGCGGTCCGCCGTGACCAAACGCATCAAGAAAGCCATCCAAAAAATCGCCAAGGCCATACCGCCCTTGGGCCACCATCTCACCGTTCGTATAAAGACCGGCTACTTCTGCTCCTACAAGCCGCACCCGGATCACCCGGTGGCGTGGAAGTTCTGATTTCGCCGTATTATTTGCCGTTGTGACTAATAAAGTCACGACGTGACGCGATAATTCACACCTCATCGATGTCAGTGATGATCTGCCTATCGACTTCAATTTAAAGTCGATGACAACATTACACTCTATTGAAAGGAAACCGCCATGTCTGCACGAGCCGTATATATTAACTTTTTCAGCTTTCTCGACAACACACAACTTTTGCTTGTCGGATCGGGCCTCTCACACGGCAAATGGAACCAGCAGCCGCCTCCCATCATATCACCTAAGTCGGGGCTGGAAAACGCCTCTTGGAGCTCACTGTCGGACGGAGTCTTGACCGGAACCCAAGGCTGGGTCCGTTACTTCCCGGCACGTCTGAACCCTCCGGGCAATACCACGCCGCCGTCGGTTCCAGACGCGGAGACTATCTACATCGAGTGGGACAATCCCTACGTCGGAAGCGACTCTTTCGTGATGTCCGCGCCATATCCGTACATTCTCGCCCAAGGCCCCGGTGGTAATCAAGGAAACCAGGATATGCTGAATTTCACTTTGAAAGGCGCCTCCGATGGCCCGGCCCCTGGCCAGCATACCTGTGTGGAAGGATACGTCTGGCGTGGGGCCTACCCGGGTGACTTTACCTGCGTATTGCCGGCGGTGCGTCAGCAGGCCGCCAGCGACAACGCAGCCGCAGCTTCTAACAGAGTGTCCGCCACCAACCCTGCCTGCCATCCGGGAAGAGTCTGGCGCGAGGCGCGACCAGGGGACGAGGTTTGCGTCTTGCCCGCAGTGCGGACAGCGACGGCGCAACAAAATGCTGACGCAAATCAGTTTTGGATTTAAACTTTCGCCATAACCAAGAGAGGTCTAACCCCAAGCTGCTCGGAATAGGGGTTAGTCAGCGCTGGGCTGTTACCCAAATCCTGCGAACCCTCGCGGCTGCACCACACATCTTCTAGGCTTACGATCCCGTGCGCCCGAAACTCCAGAATGTTCACGGCCGGATCTCGGTGGGGCCAGGCCAAACGGCGCACGTGGATGTGACTCGTTGATAGGACGTGAGCCTGCGCTCCCGTGGCCGCGCCGAGGCTTCAAAAGCGCCCCCAACAGAAGTGCCCACGTCTCCTACCCTTTGGCAGTCTGCGGCGCTGATCCAAAGGCTGAAACCAAGCGATCCATCCCGGCGAAAAGCACCTCGACGCTATACCCCGCAAGAAACGAAATGGCAAATGGTGTAAGCCCTTGGACAAGCCCGTCTTTGCTTGAGTCGGGCCGCAAAAACCATCCAATTGCGAACCCAGCTAAACTGCCCAGGAATACTCGTAACCAGTAAGTAATTTCCATTTCTCGTCGATAGGTATGCGCCTTTGTTTCGGCGATCAACTGCCGTAAGACAAAAGTGCACGTGCCGAGGAACCCGTAGAGCAGCGGTAGAATGTAGGACTGCAGAAGCACGAGATAGATATTGGCCGCGACTAGATTTCGGAGGAGTCTCGGATAGGCATCCTCAACACCACTTCCATTTGTGATGGGTTGCCCCGCCGCCTTTTCCGGGAACATCCTCCTCAGACCGTCAAAAAGTTGCATCCACCCGTCCAATTTGTCCGTTACCGCTTCCATGCGTGCCTCGAGATTTGCCTGCTTGGTGGCTAACAAATTACTCACGTCCGATGAACCAGTTGCAGGTTGGCTTGAATTCGCACTCTGCGCATTGCTCCTCGTCGCCGCCGCCGAAATTTGCGCCGCCAGTGAATTGTCGTTTTCGGTTTGAAGTTCTTTCACCTGCTCCACTAAATAAGTGCCCCAGACCCACAGACTTTGCACGCCAAGCAAGGCAAATAGTGCAATGAAAGAAACCAAAGAGAACCTGCGGACGGCCGCCGCGGCGACCGTAATTTGCTTCCCCCACCAGATGTATTGCCGGCCGTTTCCCGCTTTTTCGTCAAGGGAATCTCGAATGCTGTCCGCCGTCACCGGCCGGCAAGCTTGCACCAGCGTGCGAAAGTCCGCAAATAACTGGGCCTCTGCGTCACTGTTCATTCCGTTCGCTTGGAAGACTTCTCGCGCTTTCGCTATTCGGAGAATCAAGGCTTGGAATTCCTTCTCGTCGATCTCGGCCGTCTCGAGCGCATTCTCCGTCGCGAATTCAATCAACGTGTCGGCCCCGCGGAATATTTCCTCAAATCGGGCCGGATTCGACAGATTCGCCATGCCTGCTCAAACGGTTAACGGCCCGGGATGATGGTCGCCACGAGCAGCCGCCCGTCCGCAGACGCGAGCAGTTTCCCGTCGCTCGTGCGGAACCGGATCTTGTACTGTGACACATTCCCGGCGGGGGCGTATCGGCTTAATCCGCTGCTAATAAAGGTCCCCTTTGTCTTTAGTTCGCCCGCCAGAATCTCCAGATACCTCGCCGCCCATCCCGGCCGCTGGGTGATCACCGCGCCAACAAATTCAACGTGGACAAAATTCGGACCAAACAAAGTCGGGACGTACACCTCCTGTTTCAAGGGAAGGATCTCCGGATGCTTTCGGAGGTAATCCAGCGCCTTATCGTCGCCTTGGAGCCACGCCCAGAATTCGAACGTCCCTTTTGGCGCCTGATCTGCCGCCATAATGTCTTTGAGATCCCTTGCGTCAACCCCAGGATCGGTCCCTGCGGGGACGAGGCCAGCGGATTTCACGCTCAGATCCGGCACGGTCTCGATGAGATCAAATCCGACTGAGCTCATCGTTAGCAAAATGTAAATGGCGAGGCTCCGGTTAACCCACGACCGCAACCCAAAACGAATGTTTGAGCTACCCTTATTCATATCGCCAAACCCCGGCAACACAAGTGTGGCGATATCGACGTAATAGGATTAGGCTTAGTCATTAGCTGGATCGGGACGGTTCGCGATTCGATAAAGCCGTGATTGAACGGCGAGACGCCTTCCGCGGGAATAGGGTCAATTACCAATTCTGCATAGGGAAAATCCCCCGCGGCAGGCTGGGAATTACCCGTAATCTGGAAGCCTTAACTAACAACTTCCTCTTTCCAGAGTATCTCCTCCGCACCCACTCTCCGACCATCGGCGGTCCGGAACGCGCCAAAAGCCATCGGCGTTATTCCCCTGATTATCAGACGGAATTGATGGCATGCCGCAGCGGAAAATTATTCTTGCCTTTCGTATCACAAGTCCCAACGACACGAATATGAAACGCATCCCACACCAAACGTCTCAGTCGCTGCCGCCAAACGGCCGCAGCGATCGCCGCCTTGCTGCCAGGACGAGACGACCAGGAGTTGAGTCCGCGGGACGCACTCCATCGCAAATGGGGTCAAACTCGCACTCCGCGAGAGTCAACACCCCGAACTTTTCTCCAGAGTAACAACCGGGATTTTTCCGAAAAAGTCATCATTTATCAACACCCTACCGAAGGGCAAAACTGCCCAACTGAACCTCCCGCGCCGTTCGCCCAATTTCCATGAGTAACTCCGACCACATCCCCCAAGTCCGCCAAACGCCAGGCCCGACAACCCTGCGCATCGCCCTCCTCTTTTCCCTCGCAGCCATCGCCCTTTTCTCCGGGAAATCCCTCGCGGCGGAGCCACGCATCTTCTGGGCATCCGATCCCGTGCGCCCCGACGAGACCGTTCTCTTGCAAGGCAGCGATCTCGGAGCCGCGGCCGCCACCGTCGAACTCGCCCGGCTCGACGACGGCAATCCCGGAACCCCAGGAAAAGTGCCCGATCATTTGTCGTGGACCCGCCTCGCTCCGCTGCAACCCACCGCGGACTCGCTGAAATTCGTCGTCCCCGCCAATCGGAAGGACGGCATCTTCGCCTGCCGCGTCAGCGTCGCCGGCGCCACCTCCGCCACGCTTCTGCTCAATGCGCCCGACCCGTGGTGGCTCCAGGGCGATGAGGGAGCCACCGCCACCCAGGGCGGATGGCTGCGCATCTTTGGCAAGAATCTCTCGACCGGTGGCCATCCCAGCATTCGCCTGGAACCGGAGTCCGGCACGCCCACCATTCTCCAGCCATCCTCAGCCGACAACTACGCCTTGCGCCTCGACGTGCCCGCAACGTTGCCTCCCGGCAAATACACCGTGCGCGTCCACAGCGGCGCCGGCGGCCCTGCCGGTTGGCACGAAGCCGGCACGGTCCAGATCCAGCCGCCAACCCCGGCCGCCGCCGGCGTCTTTAGCGTGCTCGAATCTTACGGCGCCGATGCCTTGCCGGAAATGCGCAAGAGCCTCGTCAAGTACACCCAGCCGGTCGATCGCACCGAAGGCATCCACGCCGCGCTCGCCAAGGCCGCGGCCAACGGCGGCGGCGTCGTCTACTTTCCCGCCGGGCGTTATCTCGTGAAAGGCGCGCTCACCATTCCCCCGCATACCATTTTGCGCGGCGAAGGCGAAGGCGTCGTCACCCTTTGGTGGGGCTCCGGCCATTTCAATTTCGATGGCGGCGGACCGCAGGGACGCGCCCTCGTCGATGAACCGAAGCCGCCGCAGACCCTCATCGAAGGTCCGGATTTCGGCCTCGAGGAAATGAGCCTCTTTCTGCCGTTCGAATACGTCCAGGGCATCGTCGCCGAAAAGCGCCTCCGCATGAATCATGTCCGCGTGCGGGTCGATCACTACTGGCTCGTCCAGGGGCGCGGCGGTGGCGTCGTCGCCCGGCTCGGGCAAAACTTCGCGGTCACGAATTGCGATATCCTCGCCAAAGGCGACGCCCTCGCCCCGGGCGACTTTGGTATCATCGCCCACAACCGCATCGCCGCGAACAAGAGCAACACCCCCATGGGCGGCGGCCAGCAACTCATCGTCGAAGACAACCAATTCGAAAGCATGGACCCGACCGCCTACCAAAATATCTCCAGCGAAGGCCGTAACATCTACTACGCACACAATCAGCACGAAGCCCTCTACGCCCAGCAGTCCGATTACTCCTTCACCTTCGACGCCGGCACCGGAGCCTATCTCGGCGCCATCGCCGAAACCAAAGGCACCCAAGTTACCCTCGCCGCCGATCCTATCTATCCGAAATGGGCGCCGGAAACGAGCCCGCACTGGCATCGCTCCGCGGTCTTCATTCTCGGTGGACGCGGCGCCGGCCAATGGCGCACCGTCACCGCCAATCACGGGCGCACTTGGGAAATCGAAAGCCCCTTTGATGTGCCGCCTGACGCCTCGTCCACCATCTCCATCGTTTTCTTCAATGGCCGAGTGCTGGTCATCGGCAATCACTTCGAAGACGCTAACTGGGTCAATGCCGGCTACGGCACCTCTGTCGATGTTATCTGCGCCGGGAATCATCTCGCCCGTTGCGCCGAACTCATGAATCACGGAGTCGGCTCCGATCCCTACCAAGCCCACGGCTTCGAGCCATCCTGGCACGTGCAATACTTCGACAACGAAATCGCCGAAGGCCAGACCAGCATCGGTTCCAGCGGCGCCGGCCACAACGCCGCCAACCTCTTCCCCGGCCCGCTCACCTGGTGCGCCATCCATCGCCGCCAATCCGTTGCCGCCGACAACAGCGGCAGCATCTCCATTGCCGGCCACGTCCGCGACGTCATCGTCGAAGACAACCATTTCGCCAATCCGCTCAGCACCATCAAAGTCGACGGCACCGCCCAAGGAGTCCTCGTGCGCAACAACCATTTCCCCGCCGGCACCGCACCCAGGTACGAAGGAGCCGGAATCAAGGCCGCCTTAGTGGGGGAAACGAAATGATCAGATGACTCATGCCAGATGGAAAACCTCCCTCAGTCCTGCGCGACAGGACTGTTGTCGGCATTGCTCGGCATGATATCCGTCATGTGCTCCCACCATTTTTGGCAAATCTCCGTTCGCGCGATCGCCTTCCATCGCGCCTCGTCCTCCACCTCGACATAGCCAAAGAGTTGCCGGGATTCGGGATGCAGGAAAATGGAATAGTGATGCACACCATGGCTCCGAAGAACCTGTTCCAGTTCAGGCCAGATCGGCGAATGGCGGCGCTCGTATTCCTCTTCGCTCCCGGAGTTCACGGACATGACAAAAGCTTTGCGAATCATAGGGAAGGTGCCAACGCTGTTTGCGCGATTTCTTATTTTCAAAGTTCCAGGGTTAGTCAACCTCGCGCGGCTGGGAAATGGAGAAGCCACGGAAATAACTTTTCACCCTCAACTCTCTGCCCTGCGCTATGTCCAAACACTTCGATGTAATTGTCGTCGGCCTGGGCGCGATGGGATCGTCCACTTGCGGCGAACTGGCCCGACGCGGCGCGAAGGTTCTGGGGTTGGAGCAATTCAATCTCCTGCATTCTTTGGGAAGCTCTCACGGCCAATCCCGGATGATCCGTCTCGCCTACTATGAACATCCGGATTATGTGCCGCTGCTGAAAAGGGCGCACGAACTTTGGCGGAAGATGGAGACGACGTCCGGTGATATCTTCCGGCAATCCGGGGTCATCTATATGGGAGCGCCCTCCAGTCCTCTCATTTCTGGCTCGGAGAGAGCGGCTCGCCTTTATGGCATCGCCCATGAAAAGCTCGATCACGATCAGCTTGGCGCCCGATTTCCGCACTTCGAAGTTCCGAAGGATTACGTCGGTATGTTCGAGCCGGACGCGGGAATCCTTCGCCCCGAGTCCATCATTCATCACTATCTCACAAGCGCGCTTTCGGCGGGAGTCGAGCTCCATGCGTGCGAACCGGTCACCTCGTGGCAGGCTACCGATGCGTCCGTCGAGATCGCGACGGCGAAAGACACTTATACCGCGAGGCATGTTATCTTCTGTAGCGGCGCCTGGACCGGTGCCATCGTCCGGGATCTCGGCGTCCGGCTCAAAGTCACAAGGCAAATCGCGGCTTGGTTCTGGCCTCGGCGTCCGGAGCTTTTCTCGTCTGAACAAACCTCGAGTTGGGCGATTGACAACGGGAGCGGCGGCTTATTCTACGGATTCCCGATGTTGCCAGGTTATCCCGGAGTCAAGGTGGCGATTCATGACCAAGGCGCTGAGGTGCAACCGGATCACGTCACGCGGAGCTTTCTACCGGGGGATGATACGGAAATCCGTTCGGCAATTTGCCAATACCTGCCGGCCGCGGACGGCCCCTTGCTGGCCAGCCATGTCTGCCTTTATACGAATAGTCCGGATTCGCATTTCATCGTGGATCGGCATCCGCGCCACGAGCGGGTCATTGTCGCCTGCGGATTCAGCGGACACGGGTTTAAGTTTGCCAGCGTGATGGGAGAGATATTGGCGGACCTGGCCTTGTCTGGAACCTCCCCGCTACCCCTTCAGTTTCTCGGCTTGAAGCGATTCGCTATCTAAAGTCATTAGCCGCGTCCCATCTCATGCAATGAATCCCGTGCGGATCATAACGGTAACATTTTCTTGCGGCTGACTGCGGGGACATCGGCGAACAAAGTCGGTATTTCCACTGTGGCGAAAAGCAGCACAGCGGCGTCAGCATTCATTCCTGCCTCCGAAAAGGGCATTCCGGCATGGCTCAAGCTTATATCAATCCTGAGCATGATTCAGTGGTTTGCAACAAATGTTCCCCTATGAAGTTCCTCCATTTAGAAGATGACGATGCCGATGCAGAATTGTTTCAGATGCTCCTCCGCAGAGAATGGCCGGAATGCCGGATCAAACGAATCTGGAGCCTCGCCGAATTCGAAGCGGCCCTGCGTTTGGAAGATTACCAGTTAATCCTCTCGGACCATTCGATGGTCGGTTTTGATGGTCTGAAAGCGCTCGAGATCGCCCGAGTCAGCAGTCCTGATACTCCTTTTATCTTTCTTTCCGGCACGATCGGAGAGGAACGCGCGATTGCCGCCCTCAAAAAGGGCGCCGTCGATTATGTCCTCAAAAGCTCGCCGGCTCGCTTGGTTTCAGCAGTCCGGGGCGCGCTGGGGGATGCGGAGCGTGAGACCGCCCGTCGCCGAGCCGAAGAATCGCTGCGCAAAAATCGCGAACAATTTCAGCAGATCTCCGAAAACATCGATAACTTCATCGTGCTTCTGGATGCCTACGGACATTGCCTCTATGCGAACCCGGCGTTTTATCGCCTGCACGAAAGCAGCAGCCAAAGTTCGGCAAAGACCATCTTCGATCATGTTCATCGGGAAGACGCGACGGCGTTTCAATGTATCTTTCGGGAAGTCGTTCAGACAGGCCAAAGCTGGAATATCGAATACCGGCTTCCCCGGCCAGGGGGCCAGGTGTCCAGTATCGAGGCGCATGTATCCCGCCTCCAGCACAGGGGAAGCGAAACTCCGAGTTTTCTCCTCACAGGCCGTGACATCACTGAGCGCAAGCAGGCGGAGCAAGTTCTCCTCGAGCAAGCCTCCCTGCTCGGCAATGCGCGCGATGCCATCCTCTTATTCGATCTCGAGTTTGTCATTCGGCAATGGAACGCCAGTGCGGAACGCATTTTCGCTCGCGCCGCCAGCCAGGCGATTCGCCAGGACATCCGCAAATTGCTTTTTTCCAGTCAGCTCAACCGCTTCGACGCGGCGTTTGCACTGACGATGGCACACGGGGAGTGGCATGGGGACTTTCACCTTTCGCAACCCGATGGCCGGGACATCATCGTGGAAACTTCCTGGAGCCTGGTCAATGATCCTGCCGGCCGGCCGAAATCGGTGCTTTGCATTTCCACCGATGTTACCAGTCGCAAGCAATTGGAACTCAAGCTGCAACGGGCCCAACGTCTCGACGCGCTGGGTATGCTCGCCGGAGGGATCGCGCACGACCTGAATAACATCCTCTCTCCCATCCTCATGTCCGTCGGTTTGCTCCGCCCGCTGGCACAGGACGAAGACCATAGGTTGGTGCTGGACACGTTGGAAACCAGCGCCACTCATGGCGCCGAACTCGTGCAACAGATTCTGCTCTTTGCTCGTGGCGAGGAAGGCAAGCGGGCAAAAATCCGCATCTCCGAGCTGCTGGACGAACTCAAGAGCGTCCTCAAGACCGCCGTCCGGCAAAAGATCGATCTGACGGTGGAACACAGCGGGAATCTCTGGCCGGTGTCCGCCGATGCCACCCAAATGAAGCAGGTGCTCCTCAACCTCTGCATGAATTCCCGCGACGCCATGCCGAATGGCGGTAGCATCCGCATCTCGGCCGCGAATGTGCTGGCGGCGGCCGGCGACTTGCATTGTTTCCATGGCGAAGTGCCACCCGGCGCCTACGTGCGTTTGAGCGTCACCGATAATGGCACCGGCATTCCGCCAGAGCTGCTCGAAAAAATCTTCGACCCATTCTTTACCACCAAGGACGTCGGCAAAGGCACGGGCTTGGGCCTTTCCACCATCGCGGGAATTGTCCGCAGCCATGAAGGCTATATCCAGGTCGAAAGCATCGTTGGACAAGGCACGAGCTTCCGGATTTATCTTCCCTCCGGGGAAAACAACGGCGTTGAATCGGTGGCCCCACCTTCATCCTCTTTCCTCGATGGCCACGGGGAATTCATTCTCATCATTGATGACGACGAAGGGATTCGATACGTCACGGAGCGAATTCTGAAAGCGCATGGTTACGAGGTATTCGTGGCCATCGACGGACAGAGCGGATTGGATCTGTTTGTCCGGCTGCAAGATCGCATCCAGCTCGTCATTTGCGATCAGATGATGCCAGGCCTCAAAGGTGCAGAAGTTCTCACTCGAATTGAAAAGGAGCACCCCGACGTCAAGCTGATCGCGATGAGCGGCTTCCTGGAAGACCACTCCGCGGACGACGCGCGAATCGGCACCTCCGTCGTGCGATTGACCAAACCGCTCAGGACCGAAGTGTTATTGCGCACCATCCGGCAACTGCTCGATGGAGCTGTTCCGGTTGCGGCTTCGCAGGAAGTTTCCCGAGCCTGACGGTTGGACCGGACCTCCATTTCCCGGCCAAAATGTCCGCCTAGGACTTGCCAACCTCGCGGGTTGAAGTATGAGCACCGCCGCCTCATGCACTCATTTGTCAATCCATTGAATCGTCGCGAAGCCGTCCAACGCCTCACCGTTCTCCTCGGAGGAGTGCTCTCCATCCCATTGGCCGCCGCCCTGCGCGGCGAAATAATCAATCCCGGTGCGAGTGTTCCGGTGGATGACGAGACCGAGGGACTGCTGGCGGAGGTGGCGGACACGATCATCCCGGCCACGGACACGCCGGGAGCGAAGTCGGCGGGCGCCCAGGAATTCATTCTGCGGGTCATGCGCGATTGCTATCTCTATGAAGATCAGCGGGATTTTTACGCGGGGCTGGCCGGGCTGAACGCGGCCGCCAAGGCGAGAGGAAAGGACTTTGTCCAGCTCGAGCCCGCCGGGCGCGCCGAAGTGCTGAAAGCTTACGCGGAAAAGAACAAGGCTTTCTTCAAAACGATGCGTCAACTGACGGTCGTCGGCTATTTCACCTCGGAGATCGGCGCGACCAAGGCGCTGGAATATCTTCCCATTCCCGGCCGCTTCGAAGGCGATGTGGCGATGAAGCCCGGCCAGAAAACCTGGGCCCTGTAAAGCCTCTGGCGAATCGCCCACTTTTCCGCTCACACCCCGAATTTCCTCACCATGCCACATCTGAACATCGACGCCGCCAAAGAATTGACCTACGACGCCATCGTCATCGGATCGGGAGTCTCCGGCGGATGGGCCGCCAAGGAGCTGACCGAAAAGGGACTGCGCGTCCTGATGCTGGAACGCGGCAAGCAACTCGAGCACGTCACGGGTTATGAATACGCGATGAAGGCGCCGTGGGAGACGAAATACGATGGCCGCCTGACGACGGAGCAGATCGACTCGCATCCGAAACTTTCGCGCGACTACCCGTATAACGAAATGACCGCGAACTATTGGTTCAACGACGCGGATTCGCTCTACAAGGAAGTGAAGCGGTTCGACTGGTACCGGCCGAATATCGTGGGTGGAAAGTCGATCATGTGGGGCCGGCAATCCTATCGCTGGAGCGACCTGGACTTCGAAGCGAACCAGCGTGAAGGCATCGCCGTGGACTGGCCGATCCGCTACCAGGACATCGCGCCGTGGTATTCGTACGCGGAACGTTTCGCAGGAATCTCCGGCGAAAAACTCGGCCTGGCGCAATTGCCCGATGGCGAATTTCTCCCGCCAATGGAGATGTATTACCTGGAGAAGGAAGTGCGGCAGCGGATCGAGAAAGCGTTTCCCGAGCGCACCATGACCATCGGACGCGTGGCCAATCTCTCCAAGCCCACCCAGGCGCAATTCGATGTCGGCCGTTCTCCCTGCCAGTTTCGCAATCGTTGCGCCATGGGTTGTCCCTTCGGCGCATATTTCAGCAGCCAATCCGCAACGCTGCCGGCCGCGGCCAAGACCGGCCGGCTGACGCTGCGTCCGGATTCGGTCGTCACCGAAATCGTTTACGACGACAGTACGCAGCGGGCAACGGGGGTGCGGGTGCGCGATGCGGTCACGCTGCAAGACCGGGAATATTACGCCAAAGTGATCTTTGTTTGCGCCAGCGCCATCAGCTCCACCGTGGTGTTGATGAATTCAGTCTCGGATCGTTTCCCCAACGGACTAGGCAATGATTCTGGCGAGCTCGGGCATAACTTGATGGACCACCACTTCCGCGTCGGCGCGAGTGGCGTGTGGGAAGGCGGATTGGACCGCTACTACTATGGGCGCCGGGCGAACGGTATTTACATCCCGCGTTACCGCAATTTCGGCTCCGACAAGCGTGAATATGTTCGCGGTTTCGGTTACCAGGGCGGCGCCAGCCGCGAAGGCTGGCAGCGCAACGTGAGCGAGCTCGCTTTTGGCGCGGATTTCAAAACCGAACTGACCCAGCCAGGTGAGTGGACGATGGGGCTCACGGCGTTTGGCGAGACGCTGCCCTATCACGAAAACCGGGTCTATCTCGATCGGAACTCGCGGGACAAATGGGGCATGCCGGTCGCGGTTTTCGATGCCGAGATTCGCGACAACGAAAAGAAGATGCGGGTCGATATGGCGAACGACGCCAAGGAGATGCTGGAAGCTTCCGGGCTGAAGAATGTCCAGGTATTCGACAAAGGCTCGCACCTGGGGATGGCGATTCACGAAATGGGAACCGCGCGCATGGGCCGCGATCCGAAAACGTCCGTCTTGAACGGCCACAACCAGATCCACGCCGTGAAGAATATCTTCGTCACCGACGGCGCTTGCATGGCCTCGACGAGTTGCGTGAACCCCTCCCTGACTTACATGGCCTTGACCGCCCGGGCGGCGGATTTCGCGGTCGAGGAAATGAAAAAGCTCCGCTTGTAGACGGCGGTCCCTGGGGCAGGTTCGATCACGGCAAATCCACAATGTGTGAGTCCGCTCACAGCCGACTGGCGGCTGCGAGACGAAACCTCATGGCCCAATTCGTCACCCCCACTCACTCCATGAAATCCCGTTTCCTCCTCTACGTTGGTTTCTTTGCCGTTGCGACTCTTCTGGCGATTCCATCGGCTTCCGCCGCGGACGCCGCGCTCCGCGGAAAAGTCGGTGATGCCATCGACCGCGGCCTGGCCTACCTCGCCAAGCAGCAAACGCCGCAGGGCTATTGGTCGAGCGCAGACATTCCGGGGCTTTCCGGCCTCTGCGTCCAGGCTTTCCTCGGCGCGCCCGACGGCCGGCATCGCAAGGACGACGCCGTTCTGCACGGACTGGCCTTCGTTCGCGGCAACCACCGAAGCGACGGCGGCATCTACGCCCGCCGGATGGGCATTTACAATACTTCGATCTGCCTCGTCACTTTGCTGCAGGCGAACGATCCCGGCGATGCTGCGACGATTGAAGCCGCGCGACGTTATCTCGTCGGCGGGCAGACGCAGAACTCAGCAACGCCGGCGAACGATGGCGGATTCGGCTACGAAACCGGGAGCAGCGGCCGCGAGACTCGTCCCGATCTGGACAATACCGTTTTCGCCATGGAGGCCCTGCGCCTCTATCACCAGGTGCACGGCAGCAAGGAAGCCAACAATGCGCAACCGGACCTCAACTGGCAGGCTGCGCTGGACTTTGTCAGCCGCTGCCAGCACATGCCCAAGGAAACCGCCGCTGCCAAAGGCGCGCCCGCGCCCGACCAGGGTGGCTTCACCTATACGCCCAGTGGAACCAATGAGCACGGTCCGGATGAGGAAAGCGCTTCCCGAGTCTATGGCACGATGACTTATGCCGGCGTCCTCAGTTTCATCTATGCCGACTTGAAAAAAGATGATCCGCGCGTGGTGGCGGCGCTCGACTGGATCAGCCGCAATTACACCCTCGAAGAAAACCCCGGGCAGGGAGCCGCCGGCCTGTATTACTACTACGACACGATGGCCAAAGGTCTGACCGCCGCGGGTATCGGCGAGCTGCCGGTGAAGGGCGGATCGAAGGTCAACTGGCGCGCCGGGCTCGCGGAAAAGCTCATTTCCCTCCAAAAGCCGGACGGCTCGTGGTCCAGCGAAAACGGGCGTTGGATGGAAAAGGATCCCAATCTCGTCACGACCTATTGCGTGCTCGCTCTGAACCTGCTTCACGGCGGTCTCTGAGCCGGCAGCGGTAGAGCGGAAGCGTGCGTAGGTGGCAGACGCGCACGATGGACAGTTCCGTCCTGGATCTCTCCGGGGTCACCAACTCGGCCTTCCACTTCCGCGCAAGTAAATTGCTCTTGCCCATTTGCCGTGTATTGCAATCGACCTCGGCTCATGAACGACCAACCCACGCGCAACCGCCAGCCCTCGGATCTCGTTCAATAGTCCCTCGACCCCGCGCAGCGGCCAACTTCTTCATCCCACATCCTTGACTTCCAACCCGCTCCTTTACCTCGCCGCCCAGCTCTGGCGCTTTTCCAAAGGAAACCGCCATCGCGTCCTTCTCTACAGCGCGATGTTCATCGTCGCCGGAGCCACTCCCCTCTTCGGCTTTCCCTGGGTCTGGTCCCGGGTGATCGACGTCGTGCAAAAGGAAGGCATCAACTCCACCAGCCTTCACCATTTGCTCCTGCTCCTGCTACTACCGATCGTGATCCAGGTCGTCTTTTGGGCAGTGCACGGCCCGGCGCGCGTGCTGGAGCGGCTCAACGCCTTCAAAGTCCGCGCCAACTACCGCAAATATCTGCTCCAGGGAATCATGACCTTGCCCATGGACTGGCATGCATCCCACCACTCGGGCGATAGCATCGACAAAGTGGAAAAGGGCGCGACCGCACTCTACGAATTTTCGGCCACTTCGTTTGAGATCATTTACGCGTTGGTCCAGTTCGTTGGCAGCTTTGCCGTCCTGGCTTATTTCAGCCGGTCGTCCGCTCTCGGGATGGCGGCGATGGTCGCGCTGACGATCTTCATTGTCATGTATTTCGATCGTATCCTGGTGCGGCAATATCAGGACTTGAATCGCGCGGAGAACTCCGTTTCCGAGAGTGTCTTCGATGCGATTTCGAATATCTCGACGATCATCACCCTGCGGGTCGAGAAACTGGTCTTCAACGCCATCTGCCACAAGATCGATAACCCGCTCGGGCTCTTCCGGAAGAATAACACTCTCAATGAGTCCAAGTGGTTTCTCACCAACATGTGCGCGACGCTAACCACGGCCATGGTCCTGGCCGCCTACTTTCTCGGTCACGCGCACGATCCGCAAGGCGTCCTCGCGGGGAACGTCTATCTTCTGATCAATTATCTGGATAAGCTCGGGACCTTCTTCTTCAAGTTTGCCGCCATGTATGGAGATATCCTTCAACGCCGGGTCAAGGTCATGAACGCCGAGGAACTCACTGCGGATTTTCGTGAAGAAAACTTTGCCGATCACATTCTGCCCGGCGATTGGAAGACCCTGTCCATGGAAGGCCTGACTTTCTCCTACGGTTCGCGGGCCAATGGCAAGCGCCACCTGATCGACATCAATCTCGAGATAGGCAGAGGCGAAAAGATCGCTTTCGTCGGCAAGAGCGGCAGCGGCAAGACCACCCTGCTCAAGATCATGCGCGACTTACACACGCCTCAGGCCTTGAAACTCACGGTCGACGGCGTCCACGCCACCGAAGGCTTCTCCGGGATCGCTCGCGCCATCACCCTCGTGCCGCAATCGCCGGAAATCTTCGCCACCACCGTGGGCAACAATATTACCCTCGGCGCGGAATACGACGATGACACGGTGCAAAGGTTCCTCGACATGGCCTGCTTTACCGATGTCGTCGCCGATCTGCCCCGGGGCCTGGATTCCTCGATCAACGAGAAAGGTGTCAACCTCAGCGGCGGACAAATGCAACGCCTGGCTCTTACTCGCGGGCTCCTCGCTTGCGAAAACAAGGACATTGTTTTGCTCGATGAACCCACGAGCAGCCTGGATTCGGCCACTGAAATGGCCGTCTATCGAAGAATCTTCGCGGGCTTCGCCGGGAAGACCATCATCTCCTCGGTCCACCGGCTGCATCTGCTCCGGCTCTTCGATCGAGTCTGTTTCTTTGAAGATGGGAAAATGATTGCCACCGGAAGCCTGGACGAACTCCTGGCGCAGTGCACTCCCTTCCGGGTGCTCTGGGCGGAACACGGGCGGAGCGACGATCACTAATATGATATATTCGAACCATGGGTAAGACCGTTTATATCCAGGCACATCAAAGCGGCCTGCCCTACAGTGTCAATGGCATGGCCGCTGCAAAGGGGTTCGAATTTTTGGGTTACACGGTCCATTTTTTTAGACGCGCGGATCTGCCGCACCTTCGCCTAACTCCAGATACGATTGTCGTTGGCGGTACCGGCACCGTTCGGGCTGCCTTGGAGCAACTTGGCTTTCGGGCACCGTACCTGGGCTCCGTGCCGGCAATTTTGCGGCCGTACCTCGGCCGTGAATCCTGGCGCACCACTATTCTCGAAGTACGCAAAGCCGGACGCTTTCCGGTTTTTCTCAAGCCATACGAAGAAGCCAAAGTCTTTTCCGGCCAGGTTTTCAAAGATGCTGCTGATTTGGATCGTCTATTAGTCCCGCGCGAAAGTTTCCCCGTCATCGTCGAGGACTTTCCAGTCCTGGCGCAGGAACCAGTGTCATTCAAAAGTGAATGGCGGGTGTTCGTGATTCGAGGAGTCATTGTCGGGATCAATTTCTATCAGGGCGATCCGCTGCTTTATCCATCTGCTGGATTGATCAACTTAGCGATCGGGGCATACACGCAAGCGCCTGCCGGATATAGCGCAGATTTTGGTGTTACAGATCGAGGAGACACGCTCTTGATCGAAATCAATGATGGTTATGCACTGGGGCATGGGGCGTTGACCGCCAATCTCTATGCAGAGCTCTTGCAAGCACGGTGGCTGGAAATGACAAACGCATGAATTCGCCGATGAAATAAGCCGCGAGCCGCTTCGGTCCGATGGAATTTTCCGCTCGCTGAATAAGCGAAACTCCGCATCAATCGGGCCGTCCTATGCGCGACCTATCTTTCATTCGCTTCGGTCTCGCGGCGTTGGCGCTGTTTCTCTCCGCAACTTGCACTGCGCAATCCCGGACACCATCGGCGCGCCTGGAGGTAGTGGCGCTGGGAACCGGTGGCCCCGCCGCTACCGGTCGAGCTTCCTCTGGATTCATGGTGCTGCTGGACGGCACGCCGCGAGTGGTCGTGGATGCGGGCGGCGGGACTTTCGCGCGGGTCAGCGAGTTGCGTCTGTCGCTCGACAACGTCGATCTCATTCTTCTCACGCATTTGCACATCGATCACTGCGCCGATGTGCCAGCCATTGTGAAAGCGCGCGGCATTGTCCATAACGGCCCTTACACCTTTCGCATCTTCGGTCCGGAAGGCGCTGGCCCGTATCCCGCGCTCAGTCAATGGGTGAAGCTGCTCTTCGGCAAGGATGGCGCCTTTGCTTACCAGCCTGATTTCAACGATCACGAGACTTTCCTGCCCACGGACCTCACCCGCGATCTGGCGAAGCCGCCGGCCATGATTTACGAGGAGGGCCCATTGCAAATCCAGGCTGTCGCCACACACCACGGCGACTGCCCAAGCGTCGCCTACCGCCTGGATTATGCCGGAGCAAGTGTGACTTTTTCCGGCGATCTCGACGCTTCCGCCCTGCCCAATCTGGCCCGGCTCGCCGCCGGCACCGATTTGCTCATCGTCAATGCCGTCGTCCTCGACCCGCCCGATTCACCGGAAATTCTTTACCAACTGCATTCGCCGCCCAAGGCGATCGGCGAAACCGCGCGCGACACGAAAGTGAAGCGGGTTCTGCTCAGCCATATTGGTCCCGCGATTGAGAGAAACTGGAAGGCGGTAAAGGCATCGATTGCCCGATCTTATCCGGGTCCGGTGGAGATGGCCGAGGATAAGTCGAGATATCCCGTCTCCCATTAACCCCCCGTGAAGAAACGTCGCGCGAAACGGTCCAAAAAGAAATCCGTGTGGAACGCCGTGTCGGGAAAAATCGGTGGCGCGGCGGCTTCCGTGAGCCGGGGTATCGGACAGGCCGCGCGCCAGGTATCGAAAGGATTCAGCCCGGCCGCACACCGGATTTCGTCGACGGCGGCGAAGGTGAAAAGGGCGATTGATATTCGATCGGTCGGCGGCGCCGTCGCCGGGATGACGACCGGCGAAATTGTCGGCGGGATCGTTGGAGGCGCCGCCGGCATGGCCTTCGGAGGGCCGTTGGGAGCGGCCACGGGCGCACAGATCGGTGGACTGGCGGCCGGTTCCGTTGGCCTTAAACTCGGCTACGATGTCACTCACGAGGCGATTCACAAAAAGTCGAAAAAGAAAAAGCAGGGCAAGACCACGGTACAGCAGCGCCTGGTCGGAGTCGCCCGGACCGTGTTGAAGCGTTCGGGCGATTCGGTGGGTAGCGGCGTGGGCGCGCTCAGTGGCGCCGCGGTCGGGACGGTCGTGGCCGGGCCTCTCGGGGGGACCGTCGGCGCTTTTGTCGGCGAGTCCCTGGGCGGCGATTTTGCGGAGCATCGGCCGCTCGAGATATTCGATCAAACCCTGTCTGCCTCGAAGAAGCGCGCTGGAAAGAAATCCACGCCGCCCAAGTCATCGAAAAAGAAGAAAGAGGGAATCGGTGAGGCCCTCGCGCGGAGCGGCAAATGGGCCCGCGGGGCGATGCGTGACGCCGTCCTGGAAAACGGTGCGGAAGCTGCCTTCGCTGCCGTCGGAGCTCTGGCCGCGGGACCGGTCGGAGCGCGCATCGCCGGCCGCGCCGGACTAAGCGCGGCCAAGCGGGTCAACTGGAACGAGGCGCTTGCCGACAAGCCCAAACCGAAGGACGCCAAAAAAGCCCGACCTTCCCCGGGCGCACGCCGGCAGACAAAACAGCAGAAGGTCCGCCGGATGCCACCCATTGCGAAATCCCCCAAGCCAAAGATGGCCAGAACCACGAACGCTCCATGAAACAAATTGGATTTGCCCTGATGCTGGGCCTTTACCTCGGGGCGTCGGCGTGGTGCGCCGAGGTGCCCGCCGAATCGCCCCGTGTAACTTCCACCGTTCGCCTCATCCGCAATCTTAAAGACGGAGTCGTGGCGGTATTCTCGGACGGCAAGGATTTCTTCATTGCTGGGAGTGGCTCGGTCATTCACGAATCCGGATTCATCCTCACGAACAACCATGTCGTCGAAGATCGCCCGGGCCATGTGCTGTTCGCGGATGGAACCGTGTTGACTTATGAGTTATTCGGACGAATCACGGAGAAAGATATCGCGGTGATCAAGGTGAAGGCCGACCACCCGTTCACGCGCATCCCGCCCGGACACAGCAACGATCTAATGGCTGGCGAACCGATCCTGGTCATGGGTAATCCGGGCGCTCGCGGCCTTGTCTTCTCGAGCGGGATTCTCAGTTCCACGGGCATCTTCCCCAAAGGTCCCAATGCCCTCGCCATGGCGCGATTTCAGGAAAGCACGCGCGATCGCTTCTTGCAGTTCGATGCTACCAGCAATCAGGGCAATTCCGGCGGCCCACTGGTGAATGCCGAAGGTCGCCAGATCGGGATGGTCACGCTCAAAGACCCGCACGAAAACAACACCAACTACGCCATCCCCATGGATCGTATCCGGGCGTGGTTGCTCGATTTGCTCGCTCCCGAAGAGCGCTATGGCATCTGGCTCGGCATCAAGATCGACATGCAGGCGGAACACGCAGCCGTGACCGCGGTGGAGAAGGATTCCCCGGCAGCCCAGGCGGGCGTAAAAGCGGGCGACGTGATCACGGCCGTGGAGCACGAACCCGTACGTGACCCGATCGACTGGCTCCTGGGGGTTTGCAGAACGAAGGGAACCAAGTCCCTGGCCTTCACCGTGCAGCGCGACGGCAAATCGATCGACATCGGCACGGAGCGTGATCCTTATCCCGCGCCGAAGCTCGAAGCCGCGGAAGGCAAGAAATCCGGTCTGCAGTACACCCTCTATTACGCCGAACATCTGCAGACGTTGCCCGATTTCTCCAAACTTACTCCCGAGACAAGCGGTGTCGCCTCCAACCTCGATCCGACTCTCCTCGCGGGTCTGCGGAAGGAACACTACGCCATCGTCTATGAAGGCTATCTGAAGCTCGACGGGGAAGGCTTTCAACGCCTCGTGCTATCGATCGATGACGGCGCCCGGCTCTTTCTCGATGGCCGCCTCGTCCTGGAGGATGACGGCCCACACGCGCCACAAGAAGCAAGCGGTCCCATTTGTGTCCACCCGGGCCTGCATCATCTTCGAATCGAGTATTACAACGGCGTCGGCGCAGGCGAACTAAAGCTTTTCCTGCGGCCAAATGGTGGGTGGCAGCGGGAGATCACTCCCGCGGAGTTTTTCCATGACTAAGGGCGCTCCATCCGAAGATTGATTAGACGGAAATCGTCCGCCGGGGCGTAGCACACACCACACCTCCCGAATCGCCAACTCTCCGAACTCCCTCGTTTCAGGACGAGGCGTGTCGGGCTGCCGGCAGCAGGACGCCCGGCGCCTGTAATTCCTTCTGCAGGCGTTGGGACATCTCCTCGGGGCTATCTTCTTCATCGAAGGCAGCGCGGATTTGCATGGAACGGTCGATCAGATAAATCGTCGTGGTATGCCGGAGATAGATGGACCCGTCCGGCTTGCGCAACACCGAACGTTGCGCCCCAAAAGCGCGAGAGGTCACGAGATTCGTATCCAGGAGCGTCTTCCAATTCGCGGACAGGCGATGCATTTGCGCGTAGTCGCGGAGCTTCCGGGTGTTATCCCGCTCCACGTCGAGGCTCACGAAAAACGGTGAAACGCGAGCCGCCTGGGCCGGCCTCAACTTACTAAGTGCGGCCACACATTTCTCCAGCGTCATCGGGCAGGCGCCCTGGCAGGTGGTGTAACCAAAAGTGACCAGCGAGAAATCGTTTTTTCGAAAGATATCGGAAGTTACCTTCGCTCCTGCGGAATCCTGGAGAACGGCTGGTGTCGGGATCTTCACTCTGGCCACTTCCATCGGAGGCAAATGAGGCGCGGATTTTTGTCCCAAACCGGGAAGCGGATAAGGCCCAATGGGGCCGGCAACGACATTCGCCATCATGCCGCCGTCCTCATGTTCGAGAATGTGGCAGTGCATGACGAACTGGCCCTCGATTTGTGCCCCTTCGGTGAGAGGGAGCGTGACCCAGACCTGGAGCCCATCTGGGATACTAACGGTATCCACCGGACCCGAATAGAACGGCTGGCCGACTAACTTTCCACTTCCCGGCGGCGGCGGCTCGTTCGTCGCATAGAAAGGATTTCCCTCATTGTCCACCGGCGGTTGCGTGTTGTTCAGAGGGTGCACGAGATCGTTGATGACGGTGAATCCTTCCACGATGAAATGCGCTTGATGGAGATGGAAGTCGTGCCATTCCGCAGTCGTGTTCTGAATGATCCAATGCTGTGGCTGGCCCGGCCATAACTGGGCGATCGGCGGCTCGTAGTTATCGTAGGCGTCAGCCGGCCCCTTGACGTAAGCTCCGTGCGCATCAGCCAGACGGTAGAATGAGAATTCCGTCGGCTCGGGAGGCAGAAACTGGATGTTGGCAGGTTGCTGGCTGGTATCGCCGCCTGTATTCGGTTCGGCAAACACATAGGTAGCATCGACCGTATGCTTTGGTGGAAAAGGCTGGGCTGCTCCAGCCGTGGCCAAGAGATCGCTTTGAATCGACGAAGCCAATTGAGCCCACGGAGTTACTCCGGCGGGTGCGGCGCCGCCGACGGGTGTCATGGTGATTAAGTTCCACGGCGCCGGACGCTGACCCACTTGATTACCCACTTGAAAGTAGTTATCGCCCAGGGTATTTACCATCTGGGCCGTCACGTGGACCGTGCCGCCATTGAAAGCCGCCGTTGGGACGACGACGGTGGCACGGCTCGCCGGCGGAATCATCAGCGCATTGTCGAGTGGAAAAGTGCTCAATCCCGATGCTGTCGGGATCCCATCCTGGGCCAGAACATAAAAGCCTGCGCTGCCTAAGTTCGAACCCGTGAACGTCAGGATGTAATACATGTTGGCGCTCTGGTTGGTGATTTCCCAAAGCTGATCGGCAGCTCCGTACTGGATGACGTACGGTGAACAGGCGCCCGTCTGCACGGAATAGGTGACCTTTCCGTTGACCGACTGTTCCAAGGGACCATTGATCGGGCCCAAGCCAGGAGTCCAAAAATCTTTCAGGACGAGAAGATGATGGGGCAATTGCGGCAAGGTCGACGCGACTTCGGAAAGTGTCTGAGTCACCGCAGCTTTCGAATTGACAGTCCCGCTGGTCTGCAACGGCTTGAGCCGTGTCTGCAAGGCGCTTATATAGCTGGCGACAGTTCCCTCGATGTAAAGCGCTCCTGACAACCCACAGGCCACCTGCATTTCGGCGACACCGTGAGCGTGGGCGTGATACCAAAAGGGTCCCGGCAATTCGTTGGCCGGAATGGTAAAGTCGTAAGTCCGGGTGTTCCCGGGAGCAGTGGAGAGCACATAGGGCAGGCTTACAAAATCGCCAAAGGTCCCGGCCGTTTCCGCATGCGGGGAGACATCCAATCCGTGAAAATGGAGATTGGTCCGCTGCGTCGCCAGTCCATTGGTAAACTGGATATGAATCCGGTCGCCGGGGCGCGCCCGGAGGAGCGGTCCCGCGTAGCTGGTGACCTGATGGGTGCTGTCCTGGCAACTGAAGGCGAGCCGCGGATAGATGAACTGCTGGGTGGGGTCGCCAAGTTCAGGATTGGCGGGCATGGTCGTCCCGTTGGGGTCGTTGATGGTGTAGACCGCCGCCATTTGCAGATTGAGCAAACCGCTGGAACTTCTGAATTCCGTAAGGCCTTGTTGCGTGTCGGCATCCTGGGTGATCAGCGTCTCAAAAGCCGGAGGAGTCGTGGCGAAGAGTGTTCCAGCCACCAGGAAAAGAACGCTCGAGAGAACGACTCGGGTCCAAGGAGTGGATGGGGCAAGGGATGGGAGAGTGCTGCCGCGCGCCACACAAAATGATTGAGGCATATCCGCCCATTACACCTAAAATCCGCGCCGTACACCTGCTCCCTGTTGCTTTCGATTTGCTCGGAATTGCGCTGCCATCCGACAGCAAGCCGCAGCCGGTGCGCGAAATCTGCGTTGGCGGTTTGCGTCAATCCGGACGCGCCAACCTATGAAGCCCGAAACGAGTCAGCGCGGCTTAAAAAGAAACCCGGAAACCACCGGTGACACTGGAGGACTCGTAATTGGTCCGAGCCAGTTCGCCATCGTAGTAGATGTAAGTCTCGAACCGCTCGTTCAACTGAATGGCAAATCCCGCGCCGACCAACAAGCTGTCCCGCCCAATGCGTGGACCGCTGGAGGTGAACGCAGCGTCGCCGTTGGCGAAACTCGAGGCCAGTGCGTAAGTCGAATCTCCGTACTCGTGCTGCCAGGATGCGCGAACTTCCGGCCGAATGACCATGCTGCCGGCCTTCCAGTCGTAGCTCGCCTTCATCCCAAATGCCGTTCGCAACGAATCACTATCACCATGAATATTGCTCAGCGGCGCCAGCGAGCCATGTTCGTTAAACGAATCGAGGCCCGTGTAGGTGTAATTGAAGCTCGCCGTCGGGCCGAACGTGAAGCCGCCCTTTTTGAAATCATAGCCGGTGCCGAAGAGGGCATCCAGATCGCCGCCATCGGTATCTCCCCGGGCATCCCCTTGCAGGCCGCTGCGACGTGTCTCGTAACTGCTGTAGCCGCCGTTGACTGCCGCATCGGCATACCACCCGCCGCTAAAGACCGTGGAATATAGCCCGAGCTTGCCCCCATTGACCCACACCCGGCCGTGATCCGTTAGATCCGCCGACGTACCGGTATAGCCGGCCATCAAGCCGACGGCAAAATTCTGGGTTACCTTGTAATCCGCACCGAGCGTAAATCCACCATTGGTCAGTTCATAACCGCGGGCGTTGTCCGTGCCGGAAACGTTCACCCACTCACCCGTGCCGGAGAGAAATGCCCCCCAGCGGTTCTCCGCCGGGGCGACGTCCTTGGTCTCCTTCATTTCTTTGCCGTCGTAGCCATTCGGCCCAGCGACTCCGTTCGAACCACCGAAGCTACCGCTGTAACTCGGGTTGATCCCATTGATCGCCAGGTTGGCCGCATTGAAGCCGCTCGACCCGCTGCGGATATCATCGGTGCGCCGCTGCAAATTCAACGATAGCTGTTCGTCCAGCGCTGTTTGGATGGCAAAGATCGACGTCAGTTCCTCCGGGGCGATGCGGTCAAAATCACCGGACAACTGACTGAGCAAGCGATTGTCGAGATAGTTGAAAAGCTTGTCCAAGCCCCGAGTCGTATCCAACGCTCCAGCCACGGCTTGCTGGTTTTGCGTGAGCCCGTTGATATTCTCGAAGCGGCCTCGAACGGTATCGAGCGAAACCTCGAAAGGGCTGTAGCCAATCCGGTACTCCAGGATGGTCCCGGTATTTAACTGGTTTTCGACCGTGCCAAAATGACCGGAAATACCGCCACCAGCGACAAGGATCGGAAGACTTTGGCCAGCTTTCAACTTCGGTGACCCGCTCACCGAGAACAATTCCAAAGTGGTATCCGGCGAGATGACCGCGTGCCCCTGAACCAAGAGAGTGGAGAACTGGCCGGGCTTCCTACCATCGACCTCGATACTCAGCTTGCCACCGGCGGTTTGGAAATAACTGCCTCCCACGGTCAGGATACCCGGAGCATCGCCCGGTTGGACATTGCCGGTATTATAAATGGACCCGCCAATGAAACCCGTGCCGCCGAGGGTGCCGCCGGGATTGACGAAAGTCTGCGCACTGGCAATCGAGCCATTCACCACGAGCGCGCCGCCGTTGATGATGGTCGGGCCGGTGTAAGTGTTATTGCCGGTGAGAAAGAGTGTGCCTGTGCCAACCTTCGTGAACGAACCACCCGTAACTGGAGCGAAACCCCGGGGAAGTTCGCCTACCTCGTCGTCCGAAGGCGCGTTGCCATCCACAATTGACCCGGAGAAAACGGTGGTGAGGTTATTGCTGCCCACGGCCAAGTTATTCGAGCCGAGGTAGACCAACCCGTTTCCGGCAAGAGAACCGATCGTCACGGTCCCTGAATTGTGCTGACTGATGTCCAGGTAGCCGTTGCCGTAAAGCTGGACGGCGGCCTGGCCCCCAGTGGAGTTGTCGAGGAAGGAGATGGAGCCGGCATTAATGGCCAACGCACTGCCGGTGGCGATGAGCGTCGCCTGACCGGCGCTCGAATTGTCATTGAAAGTGATGCTCCCGCCTTCACCCCCTTCGGAAAATTCCTGACTTCCGAGAAATCCGGCCGCGGTGATCACCACCTTCGGTCCGACCGTCGAATTGTTATAGAACGAGATGGAGGCGCCTTCACCCGCCTCGAGATTTTGCACGACACCGGAATTGTTGACGATGCCCGCGCCGAAAAAGCTATAAGAGCCAAACATTCCCGTAGAAATATTGTACCCGCTGGCACCGGGCTTAAAGACCATCGCGCCGAGGCTGATCCCATCTGAGAAAGACGGCCCAAAAACATTGACCACCCTGCTCCCACCAAACGTCGCCACGTCGGTCTCACTGTTTGGAACCGTGTTTGGGGTCCAGTTTGTCGAATTGTTCCAAGAGCCGTCTTCGGGGTTGAGATTCCACGTCGCACTGTCCGCCTGAGTGATGGCCTGGCCGCACAACAGCAATGCCGCGATTGACCCGGCCAGCGGAATGATGGCTTTGCGGTGAAAGGTCTTTTCGGTAGTCATTGGGAAAGTCCGGGACGGCTCGCTTGTCTCTACGTGGGAGGCGATTTTGTGAATGTCCGTTGGCCAAAGCAATCTTTATTCTTAAGCGACGCTTATTTCGCGGAGCTCGACTCGCGAGCCATCCTTTCCGCTCGCTTGCGGACGGAATTCACACTCCATTGGCTGGTGCACAGCCTGTGAATGCTTACTTTCGGATCACCGATTCCCCTGACGCCCGAGGATTTGTGTTCTGTTCCGCGGCGACTGCTCTTACCACGAAATCATGACCACTCCCGCCGGCGAACCCTGGTCCGCATTTTCCACCGGATGGAATCAGCTCGGTTCTCCGCTTCGGCCCGCTCCGGAGGATTTGCCGCGCATTCATCAAGCGTGGTTGGATTCCCTCCACGCCGGACTCCCTCAGCGGCAGATTGAAATCCTGGCTCTCGGAGTGACGCCCGAAATCGCCCAGTTTCCCTGGGCTCCGGATTTTCGTCTCACCGCCATCGATGCCAGTGAAGAAATGATTCGCGGCGTCTGGCCTGGGAACACTTCCAACCGCCAGGCGGTGCTCGGGAATTGGCTCACGACGCCTTTCGCTGACGCCTCCTTCGATCTCATCGTCACCGACACCGGACTCGCCCTCATCGTGGGCGCGGAACCACTGCGCGCCGCAGCGAAGGAACTCAGCCGCGTGCTTCGAAAGGATGGCCGCATGGCGATGCGGCATTTCGCGCGCCCCTCACCGCCGGAGACTCAGGACGACATCGTCCGGGCCATCGAGACCGGGCAAACCCGGAATTTTCACGAACTTAAATTGCGCCTGCTCATGGCCGTCGAATCCGAAACACCCGGGATCGGGGTGCGGCTGGCCGATGTCCATGACCGTTTTCAACGACTCTTCCCCGACCGCGCCCTACTGGCCGAACGTCTCGGCTGCGATCTGCGGATGGTCTCAGCCATCGACGCATACCGGAATCGCCACGCTCGCTACGCCTTCCATTCCCCGGGTGAAATGGCCCAGGCCTTCGACGGATTTTTCCTCACCCCTGGTGCGGCGGGACATTATCCATCCGCCCACTGCTGCCCGGTCTTCTCGCTCTCACCGAAATCATGAACGGCGATTGGATCGATCGCCTGGGACGAAATCCGCACCTGATCCCTCCCGATTTGCGGAAGGATAACGGCAGCGCCCAAATACTCAGCCTTCTCGCCGAACGCCGGGCCACAGAACGTCTGTCCCCCGCGGAGCTCGCCCAACTCCAGGCCAACTACCTGCTCGAACTCGCGCGCCACGCCGTCGCCCATTCGCCACGCTTCTCCGGACGCATGGCCACCGCCGGCCTCACCCCGTGGACGCTCGCGGAGTCGGGAGGGTTGGCGAAATTGCCGCCCCTCACCCGGCGGGGATTGGTCGAAGCGGGCGATTCGCTTTTCTGCCAAGCCGTTCCGAAGGATCACGGACGCGTTGGGACGACGTCCACGTCTGGTTCGACGGGTGAGCCGGTGACGGTCAGACGCACCGAAGCGTGTCTCTTGCACTGGCAGGTCTATACCCTGCGCGAGCATCTCTGGCACGACCGCGATTTTTCCGGCCGCCTTGCCGCCGTGCGCGCCAATTTCACCGAGCCGATCGTCCGTCCGGACTGGGGTCCACCGACCAACCTCTTTCTCCGCACCGGGCCATTGTCCGGCATGCCTCCGTCGTCCACGGTAGAGGAACTCGTCCGCTGGTTGAGCCAATTCGATCCCGACTATTTCCTCGTCCTACCGAGCACGCTGGCCGGAATCGTGGCCGAACTCGAGCGCACCGGCCAACGCCTGCCCCGCCTGCGCACTGTCCGCACCGTCAGCGAAACCGTCTCCGATCGATTGCGCGAGGAAGTGCGCCGCGTGCTCGGCGTGCCCATCGAAGATATCTACACGTCGCAGGAATGCGGTGTCATCGCCACTCAATGCCCCGAGGAAGGGACCTATCATGTCTCCGAGAGCATCCTGCTGGAAGTGGTGGACACCGCCGGGCGCGCCTGCGGTCCGGGCGAGATCGGCCGCATCCTCGTCACCGACCTCGTCAATTACGCCACGCCTCTTGTCCGATACGAAATCGGCGATTACGCGGAAGTCGGCGGCCCCTGCTCCTGTGGACGCGGCTTGCCGACGATTCGTCGTTTCCTCGGACGCGAACGAAACCTCGTTCTTCTGCCCGACGGCACGCGTCATTGGCCCCTGGTCGGATTTCATCGTTGGGCCGAAGTCCACCCGATCCGGCAGTTCCAATTCATCCAGCTCGATCGGAAAACGATCCTCGCAAAAATGTCCGCCTCTTCACGACCCACTGCGGAACAGGAAGCGCGCCTCACGGCCATTCTTCAGGACGAGCTGAAGTATCCCTTCGAGATTCGGTATGAATGGCACGAATCGCCTCTCCCTCGAGGTCCCGGCGGTAAATTCGAAGAGTTCCTCTGCCGCGCGGAGTGAACCAATGAAATCATGAACGGTGCCTTTACCGCGTAGCTGCTCCTTATTTTTTGCTAACCGGCTAACAACCTCCGCTTACTCATCAATCCGTTCGGCGAGAAGCAACAATTGCTTTGCCAATGTTATCGCCTGAGATTTGGTTAGTTCGACGGGATCTCGGTCGCTTGATACGGCTTTAATCATTACGATTTCCTGGTCGAGCCATATGCGAACCTCGCCGTCCGCAATTTCAAAGAGTTCACTCATGGAGGGTGGTTGGCGTGAATTAGTCTGCGGAACTCGCCCAATAAGAACTGGATGGGCTTCCCCGATGGCTTCGTCCCGGTGATGGATCAAAGATATCCTTTAAAATGAGCGGCCGCGGACCGCGGCAACTTCAAGCGACGTTGGCCCGCCCGGGCTCGCCGCGGCATTGGTCGGACGATAACGTCTCTGCACAAATGGATTGTTGTCGCCATAGAGCAGCCACGGGCCATTCGGCACGTCCTTGAGATCGACAAATTTCCAATCGGTCACGTCGGTGCTTTGCAGTCCGAGATAATCACGCATCGCCGGCGAAACGTCGAGACCGGCGCCGCCATTGAGATTCGGCTTGGGCCGGTCCATCCCGAAAACATATTGCCAATGATCGGTGCGAAACGGTCCGCAGTCGCTCCATTGAGCGTAAGCGATCCGGCCGGCGCGGTTACGCACCGCGATCCACCGGTCGCGGCAGACCGATTGGCCTTCCTTGCGGAAAGCTTCCCGGAACCACGGGATGACGACGCGCGCTTCCGGCTTGGTCGTTCCGCGGGTGACATCGTTATAAGGCAGAGCCACGTAAAAAGGATTCTGGCGCGGGGTAAAATTCACCGGCAAAAAGTTTCGCCGCGCCTCGGGGCTCGGGTTGTCATAACCGCCGTAGCTTCGCGTCCAATTCGCATCCCACGAACTGCTGCAATTGGGAGTGAAGTTGTTTCCCCCCGGAGGTTCCCCGACCCAAAAAACGGTGGTGACGATGGACGTTTTCCACGGGTAGCGGCCGCCCGCGAAGTCGGGGTGATTCGTGGTAGGACGCGGAATATCCATGGGATGCGTGTCGACGATCCGCATTTCCAAAAGCTGCTTGGCGCTGGCGGTTTCGATGCGAGTCACCGCTGGCTTGAGAGATGGCGTCGTGGTGTGCAGCTCAGCGCTTCGCGACTCGGCGGTCCTTTTCACGCTCGCCAAATTTTCACCGTGCGGCGCGGGGCTGTGTTGGGGCGTCGCGTCGGGATGGTGAACCGTTTCGGCCAATTTGCTGGAAGATGATCCGGCAGGAATCGGGTGCACAGCTTTGGTTTCACCAGTGGCTTTGCCGTGGGTATGCGACTCGGTCGCGTGCGCCTCGGCGATGCTGCTCGGTGAGGGGGACGAAGCGTGCGGCGCCTTCGTCTCGCCGGCCGGCGTGCCCTTGGCGTGCGACTCCGACGGATGGGCCTGAGCGACGTTGGCCGCGGCAGGAGTCGTGGTGTGATGCGATGCCGGAACCTTGCCATCGGAGGGCGGGATGGCCCTGGCTGGAGGCTCGGCCGCGTGAGAGTCCACCAGCCGCGAGGCTTTTGCGCCCGTCCCAGCCGGCGCGCTTTCTTCGGGTTTCTTCGGCGAATCGGCGGTCGAAGACGGCCGTTCCTCCAAACGAATTCCCACGCCTCGCGTTTCGGAAAATCGCTTCTTGAGCAATGCGGCCGCCGATGGCGGGGGCGTCGGTTGCGGGGCGACATTCGCGCCCGTCGCTTTCAGAAATTGCAAGCGCTTCGCGACCTCCTCCGGCGAAAGCGCGCTGCCCTGGCCAGTCGTTTGACCGGGCAACAAGACTGGCAGGCTGAAAAGAATCGCAGCCAGGAAAATGACAAAACGAAAATTCCTGGCGGGTTGGATTTCCATCTTGGGGGCTGCGGCATCGGCTAGCCCATTCAGAGGAAAGAGTAAAGGGAAATCCTTGTGACAAACCGCGCGGTCACCCGGCGGTTTTGCTTCGTGCGGCGCTCGGCAACTCCTCGGCGACCCGCCGAATGACCGCCTCCCAATCACCCACGGCCGGCTGGCGGAAGAGTCGCATGGTCGGATACCACGGGGTATCTTCGCGCTCCAATCCCCAGCGCCAATCGGGGACAAAGGGCAGCAGGGTCCAGACCTTGCGTCCCAACGCTCCGGCGAGATGCGCCGCGGCCGTGTCGACGGAGATGATCAGGTCGAGATGAGTCATGAGGGCCGCCGTATCGGCAAAGTCGGTGATCTGCGCGGTGAGATCGACAAGGCCGGATTTTTCGTGTGACGCCGCACGGCCATCGCCCTGATCGACCTGCAAGCTGTAGAAGCGCACGTTCTCAACGGCCAGCAAGGGCTGGAGCTTTTCAAAGGCGATGGATCGCTGGTGATCGTGCAAATGGTCGGCGCTTCCGGCCCAAGCCAGCCCTACCCGGAAGGCGGGCGGCCCGAGCCGTTCGTGCCAGGCATTCTCCAGGACCGAGTCCGCTTTCAAATAGGGACCAGCCATCGGCAGAGGGTCGAAGACGCCCAGAGCCAGCGGCAGACTGAGGAGCGGACAATGGAGATACGACGAGGGCAATTTGAGTTCTCCACCGGGCCGACGGGAGACGATCTTCAGGTCTGGATCACCTTGGGAGGCCAGCAACCGTTCCAGTCCGGGTGGACATTCCAGAATCAGCCGCTCGGGAGTGGCCCGCTCGCGGACGAGCGGCACGTAACGAAGAAACTGGATGGCATCGCCAAAGCCCTGCTCGCAATGCAGCAAAACGCTTTTTTCCGGCGCCGCTTCTCCGTGCCAGCGCGGGGCCTCGAGGTTACGATGAATGGTCGCCGCCGCGGGATTGAGCCAGCGCCATTCGTATTCCGGCCAGCCTTCTGCGTAACGCCGAAGAAGAAGCAGGACGTGCCCGAGGTGATGATGCGCCTGGGCCGAATCGGGGCGAATCGCCACAGCCTGCCGATGCGGGGCGAGCGCTTCCTCGAACCGGCCTTGGGCGATCCAGGCGCGCGCCATGTTCAAAAGCGATTCGATCATGTCGGGCTGAAGTTCCAAGGCACGCTGGAAATGAGTCATGGCCTCTGCCGGCTGGCCCGTTTCCAGGTAGTCGATTCCAAGATTGTTGTGCGCGTCGGCAAAATTCGGACGCCAACCGAGTGCGCACCGATGGCTGGTCATGGCTTCGTCCCAGCGGCCCAATTGCGCCAGGGCGGTGCCGAGATTGTTGTGCGCCTCGGGAATGTCCGCCCGCAACTCCAGCGCCCGGCGAAAACTGGCGATGGCCCCCTCGAACCGCGACATTTGGAGCAGGGTCTCGCCGAGGTGGAGATGAAACAGGTGTTCGTAGGGAGAAAGGGCCGTCGCCCGCCCGAGGTATCCGACGGCTTCATCCATTCGGCCCAATTGGCGATAGACCAGTCCCAATTCTGAATAGTAAGTCCCATTTCCCGGATCGCGGGCAATCGCCCCGGAAATCATTTGGGCGGCTTCTTCGTGGCGGCCGCTGGCGAGGGCAATCAATCCGAGCTGATGCATCGCCTCGACATGTTGCGGCTGGGCAGTGAGGACCTGACGATAGAGCTTTTCGGCGAGAGGCACCTGGCCACTGCGATGGTAGACCCGTGCCAACTGGAAAGCCTGATCGACGGATATAATTGCCATAATTACAAGAGCGCACGATTAGAACCCCGGCGGTCACGGTTTGAAAACCTCTAATCTGTCGGTCGTTCAATTTTAACACCGTCCCGAAAGCGGCGCCGCCCGAATTGATTTGCTCGCAAATGCCGCCGATGCGACGCTTTCGGCGTTGCGTTTGGATCACCCATTCACAGATCACCCCCCATGAAAATCTCGCTCAAAACCGTCGCTTGTTTCGCCATTCTCGCTCTCGCCACGCCCTGCCTCGTCTCGGCGGACGATAAGCCCGCGACTCCGGCGGCCCCAGCCAAAGCCAAAACCAAATACACCCCGCTCTACGCGCAGGTGGAATCCATCACCGATACTCTTCTCACCGTGAAAGGGTCGGGCCCCGACACGAAGTTTGTCATCAACGCCGACACCAAGATCACGAAGGACAAGGCGCACAAGGAAGTGGCCAAGCCTTCCGAAGTGAAGGCTGGCCAATGGATCGGCGGTTCTTACACCAAGGACGCGGAGGGCAACAACGTCCTCCATTCGCTGCACCTCGGTGTGAGCCAGAAGGGCGAATTGGCCAAACCGAAGCAGTAGTCGCGGCTGGAGGGTAAGGTGTCGAAGCAGAATCCGGAACGGAGAGCGGGCTTTCCAGCCCGCCGTTTCGGCTTTTAATTGGCGAGGGTCAAATCCGACGGTGTCTCACTGCCCCTTTAGCCAAAGGCGAGCAGTCTACGCGGGGATTCAATCTGCGGGCTGGAAAGCCCGCTCTCCGTTCCGGATTCTGCTTCGACACGGGATCTCCAGCTTCTCATGATCAGCGCTGCGAGCGCCCGAAACTGCGGATAGCTTATGGCGCGACCGACGCTTTGAATGCCGCGGTGAGGATCTGTCCGCCGGTCTTCACCTGGACCCAGATGTTATAGTCACCTGGGGATGGAAATTCGTAGGGGATGGAAAGTGAAGTCACCGGCGTGCCCGTCATTCCGTGATGCATTTTGGAATGATCCATCTCCGGGGCGGCTCCAGTCGCTCCGCCGGTGGAAGCTTCGCGCGCGATCTTGGCGGCGAAAAAGGATTGGGCCGCCATGGAATAATTTCCGGTGGGATGGAGGTGCGCGAAGACTGCGCCATCCGTGCGCAGAATGGCGGCATGGCTCATCATGCCCATGTACGGCTCGAGCGGGAGCGGCTGGCCGTCGGCGTCCAAAAAAGAGAATTCCAGGTGCGCATCCTGTTTGGCGCGGAGCGGCGGATGCGCTTTCCACACGGCCTGCCGGTTGCCGGGCAAGAGGCAGGTGTCGCCGGTACTGGCCGTCGTTGCGGACCACGAGTCATCGGGGTCCGCTTGGAGCGAATGATCGTCAGCGGACGCCGCAGCGTCCTGGGGAATCGGCGGGATATGCACCGAACTGGAAGCGGTGGAACTCAGCCCCGAATCGCTGAAGGTGAGGTCGCAGAAAATCCGATAATCGCCCTCGGGCAAGTCCGGAAGAATGAGGTCGAAATTCCTGCCGCCGCGGCGGACGGGATGAAGATGCGCGAACACATCGCAAGCCGGTTCGCGAATGAGGAAGAGGTGAATCAACTTGCCGTGGTCGGGGAGAAGCTGAAGCGTTTCGTGCGGCTTCAAAGTCTTTTCCCCGATGGCGAGATGCAATATGCGGCGGCGGCCCACGGTATCGACGGTTGCGCCCAGGTCCGGCCAGGCGCCCTCGCGGAGATGCCGGCGAAAATTCTGTTCGTCCACGTTCCACCAATGCCATCCACCCGCCAGGGAAAGCGCCACGACCACGGCAGTAATGGCGCTAGCCGTCAGACCTTTGCGGCGGTTGGCCTTTTGCAGGGCGGCGCCCGGCGCGAGCACACTTTCTCCAGCCGCGGCATAGACAATTCCCAGGCCGCCAAATGCGAGAAGCCCTCCCAGTGCCAGCAGGACATTTCGGAGGAAAGGGGGAAGCGGCAATTGATGCGTGGCCACCGAGTTCACCGGGATTTGCACCGACCCTTCGCCCGCCGGACCGGCCACGCGCACTTCGATACTGTAAGCCCCCGAGCGCATCAGCCAAAGATCTCCTCGATAGAGGCCCGGTTCGCCGGCCACCGGTTCGGCCGGTTCCGCCGGCGGCGCATTCTTGACGGCGGTTCTGGAAAAAAGAGGCAGCACCGAAACGGTGACCGGCTGAGTGCTTTGCGGGCGCACCTCGATCTGCGCCCGGCCGGGGACGACCGGCGGCACGCGAATCGCGATGTGTGCGGGATAAGGCCCGACGTTGCCATCGTAGAAGACATCCGGGCTGCCGACGTGAGCGTGGCTTGGCCAGGGCAGCAAGAGCGCAACCAAAAGGACAAAAATCCGCCGCCCGCTCATCGCTGCACCCTCTTCATCCAACTGCCCCAGAGCAGCCCCAACCAAGCCCCACCGGCCGCCAGTCCCCAACTCCACAGAACCGTCGAACCCGTAAATGGATCGAAGCCGGGACGATTGGCGGCAACGTTCCAAAACTTTTGCGACCACTCGCCCAAAGAAGTGGTGTAGCCGAAGTAGCGGTTCCCGACGAAAAACCAATTGTCGGCCCACGGCGTGAGGAGGAACGCCGACAAGAACCACTGCACCGCGGTGAAGACCGCGACGAAAGCCGCGCCCAGCGCCAGAGCCTGCGCGACGAGGCGCCACCCTCGCCAGTCCGTCCCGGTCCGGCGCAAAATCAAATCGATGGCCAGCGCCGGAAAGATGATCAGCACCGGGAACGCCGGCGGCACCATGTGGGTGATGGGATGGAAAATCGGAGCAAGTTTCGGTTGCGCCGGGAAGAGGGGCAGAATCCAGGTCATGCCGCCTTGCAGGAGAAGATAGACGCCCGCCGCGCGGGTAGCCGGCCAGGAAATGCGGCCGGCCACAGCGAGAGTGACGACGCGAATCGTGAAGGTCGCGGCGCAAATCTCATAGAAGGCCGCGGCGTGCTGGAGATTCGGCGTGGAGTACTCCATCACAAAAACGCTGGCCAGCGTGAGAAAGATCCCACCCACGTAGATGAAGAGCCAATCGCCCAAGGCATCGCGGACGCGGTTCTGATGCGCGAGGCCGAGAAACAACGCTCCCAAGTTGATGCCGAGCATGCCCAACCCAAGAAGCACGTGCGGCGGGCTGATGATCCGGACGTCGAGGCCGTAGGCGTTGTGCCACCAATCGTCGAACGGCGCCGAAGTGATCATCGCCACCGCGCCCCACATTGCCACCCAGGCCCCAAGCGGCGCGCGGGCGCCGAATACTCCCACGGATTCGGCGCGCCCGGCTTGGCCAGCGAGGAAGGTGTAGTGAAAGGCGAGCCATCCACCGACGCATCCTCCCAGCACGCCGCCGAGGTAAATGGCCATGTGGGCTGGAGTCCAGAAAGTGTCGCGCCCGATGCTGACGTGCCACGAGATATCCCAGATGATGCCGATGGCGATGCTGGTGGTGGCGAAAGCGAGGAGCCAGCCAGGCCAGTAAATCCGGTTTCCCGCAGCAAGCACGGTTGCCAGGGGAACGGATGATTCACCCGTCTGTACAGCCGTATCATTTTGAGTCGCGAGGGGCATCGTCCAAGTTTAAAGTGTTCTTACAATGATGGGAAGCGGCGGCATGTCCAGTGCGAGCGCATCTCCCCCGGCTGCGAAATTGCGGGGACTCGGTCAATTTGAGCCTATAATCGTGCTGCACCCGAAGCGGCGCGCCCCCCTTTTCTAACAAACTTTCCGGCCGTTCGTCTTATGGACGAACGATGTCGTCCCCGACTCGCCGCGAACCACAGATCCTCGATGCCCCCACCGAACTGCCCCCGATGGCTGTAACCCGATCGGACGAAACTCCTGTGCCCGCGCCCGTGTGGGCAACGATCGAGCAGGTCTTCACTGCTCTGGAGTCGCCGTTGCTCATTTATGCCCGGCGGTTGCTCGGCAATTTCGAGGTCGCGGAGGACATCGTGCAGGAAGCCTTTATGAAACTTCACGCTCAATTCAACGCCGTCGCCGCGCCGCAACCGTGGCTCTATCGCACGGTGCACAATCTCGCGGTGGACCATCAGCGCCGCGCGAGCAAGATCGTGCTGATGGGCAGTCCGTCGGATGAAGAAGGCAATTCGCCGATTCAGGACACGAGCGATTCGCAGCCGCTGCCGGATGAACAGATTGCCCGCTGGGAAGGGATCGGCCTGGTGCGGCTGGTCCTGGAAACGCTCGATGCCCGCAGCCGGGAGTTGATCCAACTGCGGTTCAACGAAGACCTTTCCTACAAGGAGATCGCTGAACGCACCGGGCTCACCGTGGGACACGTCGGGTATCTCCTGCATCACGCGCTCAAGGCGATGGCCGTGGAACTCGAAAAGACGGAGGTGAAGCGATGACGCCGAAGCATTCCCCGACACCGGAGGAGAAACTGGAGATGCAGGTGACGGCATTGCTCCTCGGCGAGTTATCCCCCGCGGAAGCTGCCGATCTCCAGGCGCGCATCGCCGCCGAACCCGCTCTCGCCGTCCTTCACACGCGCTTGAGCAAAGCCCTGGAGTTGCTGCACGAAGCCACGGCGGTGCCCGATCAGCCGGCGCCCGCCGCACCGGTGCAACTTTCGAGCGAACGGCGCGAGCGGCTGCTCGCCTATTTCAAGACGGCGCCTTCCGAGCCTGCGCCGGTGTCAAAGCCGATCCCGATGGCCAGCACGAGGCCGACGCGGGATTGGTCGTGGCTGCCGCCGCTCGGCATCGCCGCGGCGGTGGTGGCGCTGTTTGGATTTTTCGCGATGCCCAAATTTGCGAACGCGCCAAATTCCCAGTCGCGACCGAACCGGGAGATGACGGTATCCATTGATCGCAGCGAGATTGAAGCCCCGCCCCTGCGAAGTCCGTCGTTGCAGGACATGGGAAGTGTCTCCTCGAAGGACGAGAACCTGAAGAAGCTCGTGGATAAGTATCCCACGTTCACCGTGGCTTCGACCGTGCCTCTCGTGGTTTCCCCAGCGGGTGCTGCCGTTCCACCGTCGGTGTCACAGACGATCACATCGGATGGAGGAAAGATCGCCAGCAATTCGCCGACGACGATCGTCCTGCCAAATCTGAATTCCGACGTAACTCCGCCGGTCAGTTTCTGGGATACTAACACCCCCGCCACCGGCGGCGGAGGAGGGCTCGCCCTGTGCCAGTTGCTGCAGTTTGAATTTCAGCGCTACCCGGGTCATCCGGCCACCAACTCGTTGGCACCGGTCCTGAGGGACTTGCTAGGCAAGTCCAGTGTCAGCGGCAGCAACCAGACGGGCGCCAATTTCACCTCCACCCAGCTCTACGGCTTCGTCCCGCGTTACTCGACGACGGACATGACGAAGCAACCCGGCAGCACCTACGGTAGCACGCTGCGGCAGATCGTGGACAACTCGGCAACCGGCGCCGGCGCCACGGATGGCAAGCAGCTCCAGCCCAAGCAGGAGCGGCTCTACAATTCACCGGACGAACTGCTCTTCGGTGCTCAGGCCGGCGTCACGAATTCCAGCCCCAATCCGGCCAGCGCCGGCTACGAGAGAATCGTCAACGACTATTACATCCAGCCACCATTGAATACCGGCGCCGGTCCATCGACGGCTGCGGTCGGCGGAGCCATTTCCTTTTCCGGTGGGAGTTTGGGTATCAACTCCACCATCAATGGCACGCTGACGCCAGGGCCCGAATCCAGTCCGATGATCGTCGGCCAGGCCGTCAGCGGCGTCGAAATCCCAGCCGGAACCACGATCTTCGGATTCAACGACAACATCAACTTGGCCCAAACCGATCGCCAGTCGGATTTTGTTTTCCGTCCGGTTCTCGATATGGATTCAGAGCGGCGGATCAGTGACCTGAATCATCAAAGCCAGGCCATCGGCTCTCTCGGCGGCGTCAATACCTACTCCGGCGGCACTACCATCAGCGGTGGCACCCTGGAGATTGGCGGAACGGCAGGCCAAATCGCGGGTGCCGGCGCAATGACCAAGATCGGAGCCGGAACTCTTACCCTCGGAACGGGATCGGTATCCAATAGTTCCGCCAGTTCCAACGCGCCAACGGCAAACATTTACTTCGGCGGTAGCAGCGTGCTGAAACAAGTACCACAGGCTCCGGTCGTCGCGAGCTCGATCAATGGGACCTCTGTCCAGGGGGACGACGGCAAGGATCTGAACGGGCTCAACATTACCGGTAATCTCCGCCCCAAAGACAAAGTGGTTCCACGCGAGTTTGTTTTCGCCCCATCACTCGCCATGCGAGATCCGGACAAAGATGGGTTCGCCAACGAGGATCTTTGGTTTCAGAACCCCTCGCAGACGCTGAATCTCACTTCAGGGAGGGTGATGCAAGCCGGGGGCACTATCAATGGAAATGTCGGGCGTAGCACCGTCACAGTCCAATCGCCGAACGGCACAGGAACATTGGATACAGGAACCTTGATCGCCAATAACAACGCATCCACGAGCTTTGCCGGAACGATTTCCGGCCAACTGAACTCGACCGCACAGGCGCCAGTGGTCACCCCGCGCTATCCCCCGGAAATCCAGCAGAACAACCTCAAGGAATTGAGCTTCGACGCGCTGTTGGGCCAGGCTCACACGCCCGGTACCCAGGACGACACTCGGAGAGTAATCGGCGATGGCTCTTCAAAGGCCACCTCGTCTACGGGGAAGTCGACCACGCGAAATCAAGCGGCTCCAGCAAACGTATTCTATGGCGGAGGTACGGCAGGGGTTTCTGCGGCCAATCCGGTGTTTACGGGCGAAGGCTTTTTCTATGAGGAACCTGCTAAAAGCGGCTATCAGGTTCAGCTCCAGCGAGACCACACCGACAATTCTCCCGACGAGCCACGTTTCGGCGCGCAAGCCGGTGGTGTCAGCAACGGCTCAACCGCACCCATCATGAATGCGGCTGGCGAACCCGTCCGTTCCGAAGAGGAGAAGGAAGAGGTCGTCGAGACCATGGTCGAATCTGCCAAGACTCCGCAAGCGGCCATCGCCGCAGGCAAGGCGGCGATGAAGGACCGCAATTACGAGAAGGCCACCGCCTATTTCAAGCGCGCTTCGGATCTTAGCCCACAGACCGGAAAGAAAAGTTCGCTGCACAAGGAAGCGGTGGATCAGTTTTCCACCGCCAGTGTCGATCTGGCCAACGAGTTGATCACCGAAGGACGTTACCAGGAGGCACAGGATACCTTGAGCACGTCCCTCGGTGACAACTACGACCCGCACAACAAAAAGGCTGTAACTCTCCTGTCGCATCTCGAGCAGCCCGACTATTTCAACAAGAACATCACCCCGAAGTTCCGTGGGAACGTGGAGCAGGTGAAGCAGTGGTTCCTCGAAGCGCAGGGCCTTTACGATACCGGCCGGCTCGACCTGGCCAAGCAGCGCTGCGAACACATTTTGAACGTCGATCCTTACAACCGCGCCGCGCGCGAGTTTGAGGAAAAGATCGAGCGCGCGCGGGACGACTACGGGATCGCCACTTACAATCAGACCAGGGCCAAACAGGTCGCGGACGTGGATAACGCCTGGGCCATGCCGGTCAGGAAGTTCATTGTCCGGGAATCGAGTTTCGAAAATTTTGGCGTTTTCTCGCCGGACACCGAGGAACTGAAACGCAAACTCGAAACGATCATCATTCCGAAGATCGATTTCCGCGATACGACGCTCCGCGAAGCTATCGATTGGTTGAAGAAAAAGAGTGTGGAATTGGACGCTTCTTCCCCCGCCGGCAGCAAGGGGACCAACATTGTCTTGAAGCTGCCGGAGGTCGCCAGCGGCGAAGGAAAAGACAAGGAGGCATCGAACCCCGCCGACGTCCGGATCACAACCTCGCTCAACAACGTCCCGATGATCGAGGCGCTGAAGTATGTCACCGGCCTGGCGAATCTAAAATTCAAGGTCGAGCCTCACGCCGTCTCGGTCGTGCCGTTGACCGAACCGACGGATGTGCTCGTGACCGGGGCTTGGGAAGTTCCACCGGGTCTGATTCCTCCGACATCGGAAACCGGCATAACCAATTCGAAAGACGCCGAAACCAAGGCGCGCGAAGCTGTCAAAAACTGGCTCATCTCCAACGGTGTCCAACTCAACGGAGCAGCCGGCGCCATCTACAATCCGAAAACCGGCCGGCTCTTCGTCCGCGACACCCAGGATCAACTCGATCTCGTCGATCAGATCATCAAAAACGAAAGCGCCGCGAAAGCGAAACCCAAGCCGGAAACGCCGGCGAAACCGCAGCCGCCATCGGCTCTCATTCCCCAGCCGGAAATCCAGACGCAAGACAACGCCTTCTCCACCTTCTCGCTCAATGTCAGCGACGTGTCTTTCAAGCTGGCCGCGGCGAGTCTGGAGCAGGGACACATGCCCGACCCGTCGACGGTGCGCAGCGAGGAGTTCATCAATGCTTTTGACTATCGCGATCCCGAACCCGTGCCGGGCGCGCCCCTGGCATTCGTGGCGGAACGCGCTCACGATCCCTTCGCGCAAAACCGCGATCTGCTGCGCTTTTCGGTGAAGACGGCGGCGGCGGGCCGGCAGCCCGGACGGCCGCTCAATATCGTGCTTCTGCTGGATAAGTCCGGATCGATGGAGCGCGCCGATCGCGTGAACATCGTGCGCGAGGCCTTGCGCGTGCTCACCGCGCAATTGCAACCCACGGACACGCTGAGCATCGTGACCTTTGCCCGCACGCCGCATCTCTGGGCGGATGGCGTGGCCGGCGACAAGGCCGGTGATCTCGTTGCCAAAGTGAGCGAGATCACGCCGGAAGGCGGGACCAATCTCGAAGCCGCGCTCGACCTCGGCTACGAGACGGCGCAGCGGCACTTCGCGGTCACGAGCATCAATCGGGTGGTGCTCTTCACTGACGGCGCGGCGAACCTCGGCGACGTGGATCCGGACGCGCTGACGAAGAAGGTGGAAGCGAAGCGCAAACAGGGCGTGGCGCTGGATTGCTTCGGCATCGGCTGGGAAGGTTACAACGACGACCTGCTCGAACAGCTCACCCGCAATGGAGATGGCCGTTACGGCTTCATCAACACGCCCGAGGATGCGAAGGAAAACTTCGCCACCCAGATTGCCGGCGCCTTGCAGGTCGCGGCGTCGGACGTCAAAGTGCAGGTCGAGTTCAATCCGCGGCGGGTGACCGCGTATCGGCAGATCGGTTACGCCAAACATCAGCTCACCAAGGAACAGTTCCGCGACAACTCAGTCGCGGCGGCCCAGATCGGCGCGGCTGAATCCGGCAATGCGCTCTACGTCGTGGCTGTCGATCCGAAGGGCGAAGGTGACGTCGCTACGGTGCGCGTGCGCTATCGCGTGCCGGGCACTGCCGATTACCGCGAGCACGAGTGGATCGTTTCCTACCAGAGCAATACGCCGTCGCTCGAACAAGCCAGCCCCGCCCTGCGGCTCGCGGGGACGGCGGCGGCATTCTCGGAAATGCTCGCGGCCAATCCGTATGCCGGCGATGTGACCAGCGACCGACTGCTGAGCCTGCTCGATGGCGTACCCGCGATCTACGGAGCCGATCCGCGTCCGCAGAAGCTCGAGTGGATGATCCGCCAGGCCAGAAGCCTGGGCGGACGTTGAGCCTTTCTCCCCACAGAACCAAACCGCCTATGAAATCGCGCACCCTCGCGTTCCTTCTCACCGTTCTTGCCGTGCCGGCTTTCGCCGCTGACACCGATACCGAGATCAAGAACCCGGCCATTCACGGCGACATCACCAACGGCAAGCTCCGGCTGATCGTCGAGGGCTTGCCCGGCGATCCAACGGGCGACCGGGCGAAAGTGATCTTTTCGACTTCCGTCCACCAATCCGTCCAGGTTGCCCGCGACAAAATCACCGATCAACTCGCCGTCACCCTCAACATCCTCCACGGCGAGCCGAAGGAATTGGCGCTGACCATTTCCGGCGACGGTGCGATCAAGGAAGTGACGGGCGACGCATTGGCGGACTGGAGCATCCGGCAGGGTGCCGACGGCGCGCGCCAACTCATTCTCCGGCCGAAAAAGGGCGATCAACCGTTGACTCAACTCCAGGTCAACATCGTCGCCGAACGCCCGCTGAAAATCTCCAGCAAACCGCTGGCGATCCTCACGCTCACACCACCGCAGCCGGAGCTCTTCCAGGGTTTCGTCGAAGTCCAATTCGCTCCGGAACTCGACGTCCAAGCCGCTGCGCCGCAAGGCCTGCTCCCGGTGGAGGCGAAACTGTTGCCCGAGGATTTGCGCGGGAAACCAAAGGCCGGCCAACCCGAGCCGCTGGCCTTTCAGTTTCACGGAACGGCCTACACGCTTCCGCTGACCTGCGCATTCGTCGATCCCGAAACGCACCAGGTGGTGTTGCGCGATTTCAAGCTCACAGGAAATCTTTCCGAGCAAAAAGCGGCATTCGTCCTGACCGCAAACGCGCATGTCGGAAATCCCCAGGGCGGCTCGCTCACGCTGCTTTCCGGCCACCTCGCGCTGACCGAACTTTCACCCCATCCCGACTGGCATGTCGTTTCCCACGGGAATCGCCTGACGCTGGTCTTCGACAAGCCCGGTGACTTCCCGCTGCAATTCAAATTCAACGCCGGTGTGCAGCAAGACGAGGGCTGGAATGCGGTCGACTTCCGCGTCGCGCCGAGCACGTTGCAGCCCATCGTTCTGCAAGGTCTCGCCGTCGACACGCAGTTTGATTTCGCGGGCGCGGCCCGGCCGGAACGCACGGGCAACGACTTCACGAGTTTCCTGCCTCCCAATGGCGCGGTGAAACTTTCCTGGAAAACCGCCACCCCGGAAGCCGAGGGAAAGCTCTTCTACTCGGCGGAGATGCTCGCGCAAATCAGCGTCGGGCCGGGACTCATGGAGCAATCCGCACTGCTCGATGGCAAGGTCATGCAGGGCGCACTCGAGCAGGTGACGTTGCTGCTGCGCGGCGCGGGTGAGGTCACACGCGTGCAAGGCGAACAAGTGGTCGCCTGGCATGTCGAGCCCGGTGCGAACCCGGATGAACGCCGGCTCATCGTGCAATTCAACCAACCGCAAAAGAACCAGTTCGCGCTTCACATTCAGACGCAGACACCCATCGGGGCATTTCCCCAAACGGTCGATGCCATGCAAATACGGCCCGAGGGCGCGACCCGCTTCGCCGGGTATTTCCGGATCGTGAATTCCGGAGCGGTTCGGCTCGAAGTCGTCCAGGCGCGCGGTCTCTCGCAGATTTCGCCGGAGCAATTTCCAGAGAGTGACGCCACGAAAGCGGTGTTCCGTGCCACCGGCACGCAGCGGTTTGCTTATCGCTTTTCCGGCGAGGATTTCGCCTTGCGAATCCAGGCCGATCAAATCCTGCCGGAGGTGACGGTCTCGGAACTCCTCGGCTACAACCTCGGCGAAACTGAGCAGAGCATCGAGGGAGAAATCGAGCTCGATATTCGGGAAGCTCCGTTGCGCGAACTGTTGTTGCGCGTCCCCAAGGGTTACGCCGTCGCCAAGCTCGCGGTCGCCGGCCTAAGCGATTATTTTCTCCGCGATGTGGGCGACGGCGCGGAATTGCGCCTCGTCTATGCCCAGCCCATTTCCGACCGGCAGCTCGTGCAATTCCGGCTGGAACGCAACCAGCCGCTCGGAGCAGCGGACTGGGAATTGCCACGGATCGAAGTGGAAAATGCCAAGTCCGTGCGCGGCAATATCGCCATCTCTGCCGACGCCGGTTTTCGTCTCAATGCGGAGCGGACCCAGGGGCTGACGGAGATGGCCACGGCATTTTTTCCGCGCAAAGTTCCGGGTATCCAATCCGCTTTCCGGCTGAGCGAATCGGCCTGGGAGGCGAAGCTGCATATCGAGCGGCTGCCGCAGTCGATCCACGTCGACGCGCTGCATCTTTTTTCGATCGGCGAGGGCGTGGCCTACGGGAGCAGCGTGCTCAATTACGTCATCTCCGGATCACCGGTGGCGGCCTTTCGGGTGGAATTGTCGGACGAATATTTCAACGTCGAGTTCACCGGGAAAGACATTCGCAGTTGGGAGAAGGCCGACGGCGGCTATGTGGTGCAATTGCACACGCCGGTCACCGGCGCTTACACGTTGCTCGCGACCTACGAGCGCCCATTCAAGGCACAGGGCGAGACTCTCGCTTTCACCGGGGCGCGACCGCTCGATGTGCAGGAGGAGCAGGGCCATACCGTGGTAACCAGCGCGTATCAATTTCAAGTAAAGCCGGTCGATGTTTCCGCCGGCTTGTTGCCTTTGGAGCCGGGCGAAGTACCGGCGGAATATCGGCTCTTCTTCGATGCGCCCATCCTCGCCGCTTATCACTACACGGCCCGGCCCTTTGATTTGAAACTCGCGCTCAGCCCGCTCGCGCAGGGCGATTCGCTCAGCCAGGTGGTGGATCGCGCCTCGCTGACCACGAACATTTCCAAGCAAGGCCAGGCGATTACCGACGTGCGCTACTTCGTCAAGAACCGGGGCCACGCGCAATTCCGCGTCATGCTCCCGGAAGGAGCGGAATTGTGGTCCGCTGCGGTCGACAACGCGGCCGTTGTACCGGTGAAGGACGGGGACGCCGATCTCATCCCGCTGCCCCAGCAGGCGGACCCCAACGCCGTGCTCGCGGTCGACCTGAAGTTTGCCACCCAGGCCGAAGATCCGAAACGCCTCAAGGTCGCAACGCCGGTCGTCGGCGCTCCGGTGATGCTCGCGGAATGGAAGCTGGAGCCGGATACGGCGCAACGCCTGGTCTATCACGACGGCTCGCTCACGCCGGTGGGAGGTGCGCTGGATGTCTCCGGGTTCGGGCAATTCGTCAGGTTGTTTGGTGACGGCGGATTTGCCGGGGCGACCTATTACCTGGGCTCGGCCCTGCTCTTGCTGGCGCTGGCCGCGCTCGTCTGGCGCACGCCGCGCCGCGAGGAGACAGCGCAAAATCCCGTGCGCCGCTGGCTCGCGTTAATCATCGGCGGCGCCGCTTTCGCGCTGGCCAGCGTGGCCTTGCTCCATCTCGGTGGTCTCGCCTCCAGCCAGTCCCTGGAACCGGCGCACAACCTGACATTCCTCGCCCCCGTGCAGCAGGCAGGCGATGGCCTCAGCGTAGTGGTGGACAATCTCGAGGAGAAGACGTCGGTGGTCGATTGGTTCAGCTACGCGTGGCCGGCCTTCTTCGCGGTCGCCGCGTTCGCCTATGCCTGGCGCACCCGCCGGCCGTGGGGGATGATCGTCGGCTGGATCTTACTCGCGTGGGCCGCACTGCGCTGCCCGAACGGCGTCACCGCGTTTCTCGTCATCCTCGAGGCCTACTTTGTCTGTCATCTGGCGGTGCCGGCAGTGCGACGGTTGTGGCGGACGCCGCGTCTGGCAAAACCGGCGCCGTCTCCGGGTGGCGGGGCAGCCGCGGCGACGGCGTCCGTGCTATTCGCGCTATTCGTCCACGGAGTTTCGGCGGCCGAAGACACGTCCACTTTGCCGGCAAAGGAAACGCCCATCGCGGAAACGGTGAGCCAGCAGATTCGGGTCGAAGAGAATTACGCTTTCGCCACGGCGACGATTCACTGGCAGGCCGTGAAAGATGAGCGCCTGCCGCTGCTCTTCGATCCGGCAGTGTTGACGAAGGTCATATACCCGAAGGAAGCGCTGAAACTAATCTCGGTGAGCACCGGCGCGAAGCATTCGCAACAACTGCTCGCGCTCCAGAGCGGCGCGTTCGACATCGCAGTGCACTATCAAGTCCCCGTCACCGAGAAAGATGATGCGGCGGAAAGCGGCTTTGCGCTGCCCGTGCAATTTGGCCTGGTGAACCACGTCAATCTCACGCTGGCAAACCTCGACGTGGACGTCGTCGCTCCGAAGGCGGTATCCATCGACCGAAAGACCGTCGGGAAAGACACCGTCGCCGAATTGATCCTTTCACCGGCCAACGCAATCTGGATCGGCTGGAAACCGCGGAGCCGTGATGTGGCCCGGGAGAAGTCCGTCTTTTACGCTGAGCTCACGCAGCTTTATGCACCGACGGCCGGCGTCATTGAAGGTCTGTGTTCCGCAGCCATTCGGCCGGCGCAAGGCGAGCTCTCCGAACCGATTTTTACCGTGCCGAAAAGCACCACCGTCACTGACGTGCTCGATGCCGCGACCGTCGCACCAGAAAAGGGTGCGGCTCCGGCTTCCGCCGTCTCGCAGTGGCGCTTCGATCCTGATACCGGCAAGCTCCGCGTGACTCTCGCACCACCGCAATCGCGCCCATTCACACTCCTCATTCGGTCGCAGATTGCCACAGGACCGTTGCCGGTAACGCAGGAGGTCGGCCTGATTTCCGTCGAAAATGCGGCCGGGCAAATCGGGCTGCTTGGGTTGGCGACGGGCAGCGACGTGCAACTCGACAACGTCACTGCCGCCTTGCTGGCACCGATCAATCTCGAGGATTTTCCCGGCAATCTGACCCCGATTCTCGCCCCACAAATTCCGGGTCTGGCGGTGCGCCGCGCCTTTCGCTATGCCGATGCCAAGGCCACCGCGAAGTTGGAAGCCGCCGCCGTGGAACCGGACGTACGCGCGGAATCGCAGCAGACCTTGTCCCTCGGGGAAGACCGGGCCTTGCTCGCCGTCGACGCCACCGTGAACATCACCCGCGCCGGTATTTTCTCGCTGAGCTTTGCCCTGCCGGCCGGCATGGATGTGGAATCGATCAGCGGCCAGGCGATGAGTCATTGGACGGAGCTAAAAACGGAGGCTGGCCGCATCATCACCATGCACTTGCGCGGACGAACCGAAGGCCAGCAGCAGTTCTCCATCAGTCTCGCGGGACCGGGCGTGAAGACGGCCAAGGCGTTGACCGCGCCGCAGATCGTCCTCCGCGAAGCCGGAAAGCAACGCGGGACCTATCTCATGGCGCCGGAACAAGGCATGCACCTGCAGGTCACCACCCGCGAGGGGGTGGCCCAACTCGATCCACAGAAGTCGGGGATCAAGCAAAAGGGCGTGCTCGCCTTCCGCGTGCTGCAAACACCGTGGCGTCTCGTGGTCGATGTCGAGCAAGTGGATCCGTGGGTGCAGGTGACCACCCTGCAACACGCTTCCATCGCCGAGGCCCAAATCAAGGTGACGGCGAACATGCAGTACCAGATCGAGAATGCCGGCTTGAAAGCCTTTCACGTCGCGCTTCCGGCGAATGCGGAGAATGTCCGCTTCGCGGGCGATCAGGTCGCGGACTTCCTGCAAGTGCCGGACGCGGCGAAGGATGGCCTGCAACTTTGGGAGGTGAAGCTGCGCCGCCGGGTGATCGGTCCGTATTTCCTGCAAGCCACTTATCAGACTCCGGTCTCCGCCAATGCCACAGATACGACATTGCGTGGCGTGCAGGTTTCGGACGTGAATCTGCAGCGCGGTTTTGTCACCGTGCAATCCGGCGGCCGGTTGCAAATCCACGTCGACGCGCCGCCCGCTGCGCTGCAACCCGTCGAGTGGCAGAGCATTCCGCGCGTGTTGCAGCAGAATCTCACGGCCTCTTCGGCGAGCTTCGCCTGGCGGTTGGTCGAACCCGCCTTTGATCTGCCACTGAAGCTGGAACGCCACGAAGCAGCGAAGCTCCTGCCCGCGCGAGTGAATAGCATCACCTTCACTTCGGTCATCTCCGACAATGGCGCGATGCTCACCCGGGCGCATCTCGATATCCTTCCTGGCGACAAGCGCCTGCTCCATTTCACCCTGCCGAAGGACTCGAAATTCTGGTTCGCATTCGTCAACCAGAATGGCGTCTGGCCGTGGCGCGAAGATGATCAGATTCTCATCCCGCTCGAACAGGAATCGCACGATGGAAAAGCGGTGCCCGTGGAGATTTTCTTTGGCAGCCAGGTCGGCGCCGCGGAAACCCGGAAGCTCGATTTGCAATTGGCCGCGCCGAAATTCGATCTGCCGCTGGAGAACATCACCTGGCGCGTCTATTTGAACGACCGGTGGCAGCTTCAAAAATGGTCGGGCTCGCTGCAACTCCAGCAGGACGAGACTGTCAGTTCATCCGGGGCGCTGGACGTTCAGACTTATCTGCAAAGCGAAGCCGAGCAGCGGCGGGACAAGACCAAAGCGGCGGAGGAAATGCTCGCGCAGGGCAACGCGGCGCTGCAAACTGGGAAGCCGCAGGAAGCCCGCCGGGCGTTTGAGTCCGCCTTTGGCTTGAGCCAGCACGACGACGCCTTCAACGAAGATGCCCGCGTGCAACTGCACAATATCAAGCTCCAGGAAGCGATCGTCGGCTTGAATGTCCGGCAATCCACGGTCGCCGGAGAGCCGGATGCCGTTGCCGGAAAACTGCGCGCCGGACGCGGCGGCAAGGAAGCGCAATACACCCAGCAGGACGCCAAACAAATTCTCGACAGCAACACCGGCGACGAGAATGCCGCGTTCACCCGGCTCGCGGAGCGTCTCATTCAGCAGCAGGACGCGGCAGTGAGCAGCCCCACCGCAATTCGCGCCAATATTCCCGAGCAGGGCCGCATGCTCACCTTCAGCCGCGCGGTGGCCGTCGATACCTGGGCCGATCTGCGGGTGGAATTAAAAGCCACCGCTTCGGCGTCGGCTTCGTGGGTCATCAGACTTCTGATCCTCGTGGGAACCGCCTTGATCCTCGCGCTCTTTGGCGGTGCCGCGCAGTTCCTCCGGCAGAAGCCCACAAGTGAATCGGTGGCTTGATCAGGATGAGCGGCCACGAAAATAGCCCAGCGCTTTAGCGCTGGGTTTAGGAGGTGGGAACGGAATAGTCCCGTTAGGGACGAAAGAAGAGGTGTGCCGTCCCTCCGGGACTGAGTCGTCTTCGAAATCGTAAACCCAGCGCTAAAGCGCTGGGCTATTCTCAACGGAAGGCGTAGGGCGGATGCGTAAATGGTGGCGTAGGGCGGTTTAAAAAACAGTGTAGCCGCGCGGCGCGACCGCGGTGGAGGGCGACGCTTCGTCGTCGCCCAGTTTTTTCGGGGAAATTTGGGCGCTGACGAAGCAGCGCCCTCCAACGAGGACGCCGCCTACCGGCCACAGTTTTACTTAAGGTGCTCCAGGCACCCCTTCCTGCGATTGAGGGAGAGGTAAGATGGAAGCGCTGGAGACCCGCACCACAATTTTTGCGGGACTGCGGCGTCGCTCTCAGAAATGCTCTCATCCATGAAAAGGAAATCCTCCGTTTTTCGATGGGTGGCGTCTGCGCTGTTACTTGGAATGACATCGCTCACCGCAGCTTCCGGCGCTGAGAGCATGGTGCGGGCCGCTCCGCCTGCAGAAGGTGAGCCGCTCTCTGCACAATTTAAAGTACGCGCCGGGCAGGTGGATGTTCCGGTTTATCTGGCGCGAATCAGTTCCCTCTCCGCGGAAGAACGCCGGCGTCTGGGACCGCCCAAGGAAGAGCAGACCACCACCGCATCGTTTGCGTCCTTTGACCTCGAAGGCCAGACCCGCGTTTCGGTGACATGCACGGAAGATGTCAAAAGTGTGCAGGTCTTGCCAACGGCGCGAGCGATCCAGGCGCAGCCGGCGGGAAAGACGTTCACCTTTACGGCCGACAAACCTGGGCCGCTCACCATCGAAGTGAATGGCGATTGGGTCCACGCCCTTCATTTGTTCGTCAATCCTCCGGAGAAAGATGCCCCGAATCCCAAAGATCCCAAAGTCATCTATTTCGGGCCGGGAGTGCACCACGTCCAGAGCGTCGCGGTCACCTCCGGGCAAACGGTCTATGTCGCCGACGGCGCGGTCGTTTACGGCGATGGCGGAGGAAACAATCCGCACGCGCCCATCTTCCAACTCCAGGGTGATAACATCACTCTGCGGGGACGCGGAGTCATCGACGGCAGCCTCTGCCCGTGGCACACGCGATCGATCGTCGGCGTGGTCGGCCACGACATCCGCGTCGAAGGCGTGATCCTGCGGGACTCGAGCGGATTCACCCTGCCGGTCCGGCGGTCCGATCGGGTGAAAATTGAAAACGTGAAGGTCTTCGGCTGGCGCGGCAATTCGGATGGAATGGATCTTTGCAACAGCCGCCAGGTGGAAGTCACCGGCTGTTTCCTGCGGACGTTTGACGATCTCATCGTCCTGAAGACGGACAAGGGCCAGGGCGAATTGCGGGACGTGACGGTGAAGGATTGTGTGCTCTGGAACGAATTTGCGCACGCATTGAGTCTGGGCGCGGAGTTGCGCGAACCGTTGACGAACGTGCTTTTTTCCAACTGCGATGTGATTCGCGACAAAGGCCGCGAGTGGCTTCTGCGGATCTTCAACAGCGACTCGGCGCCGGTGAAAGGCGTGACCTTCGAAAACATTCGCATCGAGGAAGCGCGCCGGCTCATGTCAGTCTGGATCGGCAAAGCCGTCTGGAGCCGCGAAGAGGAACGCGGCCACATCGACGGGGTGACGTTTCGAAACATTCAGTCGGTGGCGCCGGAACTTCCCGGACCGTTCGCGGACCTGGTCGGTTTCGATGCGGCGCACGCCGTGCATGACGTGCGGTTCGAGCACGTCCTGGTCGGCGAGCACGAGTTGAAGCAAAGCGACGTGCGCCAGAATGCGTTCGTGGGCGACGTCCATATTTCGCCGTAGAAGCGCTTGGGGCGCCGTTGGGACCCAATTTTCACGGACCATTCGCCCTCAGGACGTCGAAACACGGCGCGCTATCGCAATCAAACTGCCGCACCCTTTTCGAAGTCATCCTGAGCTTGCGAAGGATCTCTGGACTCCTGCGGGCGGAGGTGGTGCGGAGCACACGGTTTTCGATGCCGCCGCCTCCGCCCACGGAAAATCAGAGATCCTTCGCAAGCTCAGGATGACACCGCGAAGAGCGAGCGTTTCACGTACACTGCTCGTGCCGAATCGGGCATTGGCATGTTTATGGGGAGCAATTCTGCGGGATCGCTTTGTTCACCCCCAGCGACACACCGGCAAGCCACTGGATTGTCCTATTCCTCCGCGTGGCGCACGGCTTTGATGTGAATCTGCGGGGAAACCGTGCCCTGCCATTCGTTGCGCTCGATCTGGAAGGCGACATCCCACGGGGGACGCGGCATTGTCTCGGAGGCGGCGTTGAACCAAACTGCGCGATACTCGCGGCGTCCTTGCCGCAGCAGCAGCGAAAGGTGCTTTTCCTTCATCACCCGTGGCTCGGCGGCGAGAGTCACGCCGCGGGCGGCAAAGAGCGGCTGCGGATTGCCCATGCCAAAAGGTTGCAAGGCCTCGTGCTGATCCAGCAAGGCGAGATCGATTTCACTCAGCGCCAGTTCCGCATCGAGACGGATTCGCGGTTGCAATTGCTCGTCGGTCAACATCTCGCGCGCACAGGCGCAGAAACTTTGGCGAAAATCCGCGAAATGCGTTTCACGCATCGTCAGCCCGGCTGCCATTTCGTGGCCCCCGTGCTTCTCGAGGTGTCCAGCGCAGCGAGCGAGGGCCGCGACCAGGGACAGGCCGGCGATGCTGCGGCCGCTCCCTTTGCCGAGCCCGGCTTCGTCAAAGCCGACGACGAATGTCGGGCGATGGTAGCGCTTCTGCAAACGCGACGCGACGATGCCCACGACGCCGGGATGCCAGCCCGGCGCACCAACGACGATGGCCGCATGGCGGACCACATCGAACCATTCGGTGAGCTGGGCCTCGGCATCCTTGAAGACCGTTTCTTCCACGGCCCGACGCTCACGGTTCTGGGCGTCCAAGCTCACCGCCAGCGCCCGTGCCCTCCCGGCATCCTCGGTGAGGAGGAGTTCCAGGGCATCCTGCGCGGTGCCCAGACGGCCGGCGGCATTCAAGCGTGGACCGAGACCGAAGCCGATATCACCCGGACTGAACGGCAGCTTGAGACCGCTGACTTCGACGAGCATGCGAACCCCCACCCATCGGGAGTCCGCGAGTTGCGCCAGGCCGCGCCGCACGAGGATACGGTTCTCGCCGCGCAGCGGAACCAAATCCGCCACGCAACCGAGCGCTACCAGGTCGAGATGATCCCGCAGATCGAAACCGTCCACCGGCCGGCGTTTGAGCACCGCGTGGGCCAGCTTGAAAACGATGCCGACACTGCACAGGTAGTGATAGTCCTGGCCGAGCTTGGGATTGACCAAGGCAACACAGTCGGGAAGAGCGTCCTTGCACTCGTGATGGTCGAGCACGATCACGTCGATCCCCTGCCCTTGCAGCGAGGCGATTTCGGCAACTGACGCGGTCCCGCAATCCACGGCAATGATCAACTGCGGAGCGTGTTCCTTGACGCAACGCGCCACTCCATCCGGGCTCAAGCCGTAGCCTTCGTCGGCCCGCGACGGCAGGAAACATGCGGGTTTCACGCCAAACGCACGCAAGAGCCGGGTGAGAAGCGCGAGCGACGTAACGCCATCCACGTCGTAGTCGCCGTAGAGGACGACGCGTTCACCACGGTCGACGGCGGCCAGAATCCGCTCCACAGCGGCCGCCATATTTGGCAGCAGGAAAGGGTCGCCGAGTGCTTTCAGCCGCGGTGCGAGAAACAATTCCGCTTCCGCGGCCGTGCCGAAACCACGGCGAACGAGGAGTTCGGCGGCAAAGCGCGGCACTCCGAGATCCCGGGATAATTTGCCCACCACGACGTCATCGACTGTTTCCGGAAAAACCCAGCGGATCATTGCTGTGCGGCCTCTTCGTCGCCCCTCGCGACCAGGTTGAGACAGCGCGTGATCAACGCGGTCCAACCCGTCTGGTGCGATGCGCCCAGGCCCCGGCCGGTCTCGCCGCAGAAGTATTCATGGAAATGCACCAGGTCCTTCCAGTGCGGATCGGCGGCGTAACGGGGATCATCGCCGAAGGTGGCACGGCGGCCCTTTTCGTCGGGTAGAAACAGTTGCGTGAGACGGCGCGCGATCTCCTGCGCGACTTGTGCCAGGTTCATCAAGTTTCCGGAACCGGTGGGAAACTCCACTTGCAGATCGTCACCCCAGTAGTGGTGATAACGCTCCAGAGCCTCGATCAACAGATAGTTCACGGGCATCCAGATCGGCCCGCGCCAATTCGAATTGCCGCCAAACATGCCCGTGCGCGACTCCGCGGGTTCGTAGCTGATGCAATGATCCGAGTCGTCGAAGCCCAAGTGGTAGGGCGCATCACGATAGGCTCGGGAGAGCGACCGGATCCCGTAGGGCGAGAGGAACTCATTTTCATCGAGCAGATATTTGAGGACGCGCACCAGGCGCTCACGCGTGGGGATGGCGATCAGCCGCCGAACGCAGGTGCCATCGATCGTTCTCACCTTCCGGTAGGAAATATTCTGCGCGAGATCGAACCGGTTCTTGACGAACCATTTCAACCGTTTGAGAAAGCCCGGCAATTGATCGATCGCCTCCTGCTCGAGGATTTCCACGCCGAGGAGCGGGAGCAGGCCGACCAGGGAGCGGACGCGCAAAGGCACGCAATGCAGGCCTTCGATGAGCAGTTGGTCGTAGTAGAATCCGTCGGCTTCATCCCACAGACCGCCGTCGCCGACATCGTTGATCGCGTCGACGATCTCGACCATGTGCTCGAGAAATTTCGAGGCGATGTCCTCGTAGGCGGAGTTGGTGCGGGCGAGTTCCAGCGCCATGGAAAGCATGGTGCCGCAGTAGAAGGCCATCCACGCGGTGCCATCGGCCTGGGCGAGCGATTGGCCGGAGGGCAACGGCTTCGAGCGATCGAAGAGCCCGATATTGTCCAGGCCGAGGAAGCCGCCGGCGAAGATGTGTTTTCCCTGCACGTCTTTGCGATTCACCCACCAGGTGAAATTGATGAGCAGTTTTTGAAATGCGCGTTCGAGGAAACCGGTGTCGCGCTGGCCGGCGGGCGCGGAGATCTTGTAAACGCGCCAGCAGGCCCAGGCATGCACCGGCGGGTTCACGTCGCGGAAATTCCACTCGTAGGCGGGCATGGCGCCGCTCGGATGCATGTACCACTCGCGCAAGAAAAGGAGGAGCTGTTGCTTGGCAAATTCCGGATCCACACGCGCCATCGGGATCATATGAAAGGCCAGGTCCCAGGCCGCAAACCACGGGTATTCCCATTTGTCCGGCATCGAAATGATGTCGGCATTGAAAAGATGGCCCCAATCCCGGTTCCGGCCGTTGCGCCGCTCGGGTGGCGGAGGCGGCATATTCGGATCGCCGGCGAGCCAATCCTTGACCACGTAATGGTAAAACTGCTTGGTCCAAAGCAGACCGGCGTAGGCCTGGCGCAGGACGTTGCTCTGCTCGCCCGCCAAAGACGGCGCACTCTTGGTGTCGTAGAAGGCATCGGCTTCCACGCGGCGCGCCTTGACCACGTCATCGAAGCCGGCGAAGGGGCTTTCCGGCCAGTCGTGCGCCACGGTGAGGCGGAAACGCAGAACCACTTCGCCGCCCGCGGGAATGTTGAGCACATAATGCGGCGCCGCCTTGGTGCCGATCTGCCGCGAGTTCACGGCGGCGAGATTTCCGTGCACGACCGCTTCGTGAAAGGCGTCCTTCACGTATGGCGAAAGATTCGGCGAGCCGAAGACCTTTTCGTTGTTCGTCTCATTCTCAGTGAAGAGCCACGGCGCCGTGGTCTCAGCCGCGAAACGAAACACCCCCAGGGTCTCGTGCTGCATGGTCAGCAACTGCTCGTCCAAACAGGAGATGCGCGGCTTCAGCGTGCAGCCCTCGTGCGTGCATCCCCACACCCAGGTATTGCGAAACCAAATCGTCGGCAGGACGTGAAGCGTGGCGGCTTCGGGACCGCGATTGGCCAGGGTCAACCGGATGAGGATGTCGTCGATATCCACTTTGGCGTACTCGGCGATGACGTCGAAATAGCGCGACTCCGCAAAGACGCCGGTGTCCTTCAATTCAAATTCACCTTCACTCTTTGAACGCTGCGCATTGACGTCAACCAACTGCTGATAGGGAAATTCGGCCTGCGGATATTTGTAGAGCGCCCGCATGTAAGAGTGGGTGGGCGTGGAATCGAGATAATGCCAGACCTCCTTGACGTCCTCGCCGTGATTGCCCTGCGGATTGGTGAGCCCGAACATCCGCTCTTTCAAAATCGGATCGCGTCCATTCCACAGCGCCACCGCAAAACAAAGGCGGCATTCGCGATCGGTGATTCCCAGCAGGCCATCTTCACCCCAGCGATAAGCGCGGCTGCGAGCCTGATCGTGCGGAAAATAATTCCAGGCATCGCCATTCGCCGAATAGTCCTCCCGCACCGTGCCCCACTGGCGTTCGGAGAGATACGGCCCCCAGCGCTTCCAGTTCTTTTTGCGGTTCGCGTCCTCCTCGAGGCGCAAGTGTTCGGGCGTCGGGTGGGAAGACATGGCCCCACGTTGGGTTTTCATCGCTCCGGCGTCAATTTACCTCGCCGAAAATATGCGTTCCTCCGGGACCGCGCAGATGTTGAACGAATCCCGGAAAATCCCAGGATTGCAAATCTCGAGGTGTCCGCTAGTGTGTTGATTCCAATGCGTCATCTGTTGACCAGCCGACTTACCCCGCTCCGCGCACTCGCCGCGCGCGCTTCCCTGCGCGCGGATCGCGGAGCTTTTCTCGTCTAACTCGTCGGCTGGTGCTGCATTCGGGCGGAAGCAGCGGCTGGTCTCATCAATTCCCGTTTCTCCGCCCGCAAAACCAATTCCACAGATGATCTTTCCACCGAGCAAAAAATATCACCCCTTCCCGCCGATCGCGATTTCCGACCGGCAATGGCCCAATCGCACCCTGACTACGGCACCAATCTGGTGCAGCGTCGACTTGCGCGACGGCAACCAGGCGCTGGCCGTGCCGATGAACGTCTCGCAGAAGCTCGAGCTCTTCGACGCGCTGGTGCAGTGCGGCTTCAAGGAAATCGAAGTCGGTTTTCCGTCCGCTTCGAATACCGAATTTCAATTCAATCGCAGCCTCATCGAGGACGGCCGCATTCCGGATGACGTCACGATTCAGGTGCTGGTGCAGGCGCGTGAAGACCTGATCGAGCGCACCGTGCAATCGCTGGCCGGCGCGAAGCACGCGATCATCCATCTTTACAACTCCACGTCGCCCGCGCAGCGCCGCGTGGTCTTCGGTAAATCGAAGGAAGAAATCATCCAGGTCGCCGTGCAAGGCGCTCGCTGGATCAAGGAACGATTGCCACGGCTCGCCGGGACCGATGTGCGCCTGCAGTACTCGCCGGAAAGTTTTTCCGCGACGGAAGTCGAGTTTGGCAAAGAGATCAGCGAGGCGGTCATGGACGTGTGGCAGCCGACCCCGGAGCGCCCGATGATCCTCAACCTGCCCGACACCGTGGAAGTCGCGATGCCCAATGTCTACGCCGACCAGATTGAGTGGGTGAGCCGCAACATCAAGAATCGCGACTCCATCATCCTGAGCCTGCATACCCACAACGACCGCGGCACCGGCGTGGCGGCGACAGAACTCGGCTTGCTGGCCGGCGCCCAACGCGTGGAAGGCACGCTCTTCGGCAACGGCGAACGCACCGGCAACCTCGACATTGTCATTGTGGCCTTGAATTTCTACATGCACGGGATCGACCCGAAACTCGATTTCCGGGACTTGAATTCGCTCATCGAAGTTTACGAGCGCTGCACCGGGATGACCGTGCCGCCACGCCAGCCGTACGCCGGGGAACTGGTCTTCACCGCGTTCTCCGGTTCGCACCAGGACGCGATCAAGAAAGGGCTGGCCGAATGGGAAAAGGTCGGGCGCACCCAATGGGACGTGCCCTACCTGACGATCGATCCTCGCGACATCGGCCGCGAATATCGCGAAGTCATCCGCGTCAATTCGCAGAGCGGCAAAGGCGGCGTCGCCTATTTGCTGGAGAGCGAATTTGGCATCGAATTGCCGAAAGACTTGCAGCGTGAATTTGGGCCGCTGGCCAACGACGAGGTGGATCGCCTCGGTCGCGAAGTCAGCGCCGGCGAATTGAAAGCGATGTTCTGGCGCGAATACATCGAGCGCGTCGAACCGTGGGAACTGGTCCACTTTCATGCCGACGGGCTGGACGGCGTCTTCTCCTGCCGCGCCTCCGCGCGTCGCGACAACGAACACGTGAAGCTGGTCGGCGAAGGCAACGGCCCGATTGCCGCCTTTGTCCATGCCCTGCATCAGGGGGGTACGCCACGCTTCGAAGTCGCGGACTTCAAGCAGCACGCTCTCAGCGCCGGGACCGAAGCGAGCGCCATCGCCTACATTCAGATCCGATTGCCCGACGGCAAAACCAAATGGGGCGCCGGCGTGGATACGAACATCGAACTGGCCTCGATCAAGGCGGTGTTGAGCGCATTGAACCGGGCGAGCGGAACGACTGCGGTCAAACGCCAGGAACCGCAGCCGAACGCCTTGGCCACGTAACGGCAGATCGTTTCCGACTTCGGTTTCGAAGATTGAAGTGCGAGGGCGCAGAGCGGGATTACTGCTCTGCGCCCTTTGCATGCCGAAGCTGAAGGAGAACAAGCAACCCGATGCTATCTGGCTTTACGCACCGCCGGATACTCCCTGAGAGGGCGTCTATTGAGTCTCGTGAAATAGGCTGACTCGTTGCAGCCCGGAGGGCTGACTGGACCGTAGCCGGGAGTACCACCCCCGGAACACGCGACCCCGCCACGGCTGCACCCCGGCAGGGGTGCCGGATCCAGAGCATCAGACCAAGGGATCCGGTCCGCCACCCCTTGGTTGTTGGAAAAGTGCTTTGGTTAGTCTGTTCTTCAGCAGCGCTGCTTTTTGAGAAGTGGCGCTT
>DASYAY010000082.1:0-31754 GCA_036501065.1 Chthoniobacter sp.
CCGCCATGAAGGCCACCTTGCACCGGTTTTGGGATCACCCACCGCTGGTCCTCAGCCTCATCGGTCGGCCCTGGTTACAGCTTCAACTAAACACTTCGCCCAAAATGCACGTGTCATCTTAATTTAGAAAGATGGTATGACACAGGGGGGGCGGCTTCGCAACGTCGGAGAAACATCCAACATCTCCCTCGTCAAACTCGGGCCGGCTTCGCCGCAACATCCAACATCCAACATCCAATGGCCGATTCGAATGCGGCGTCTGGAATTGCGGATCGCATGTCGCTTCGGAGAGCTCGAAACTCGAAACCCGAAACCCGATTGACGACCCGACCCGACCATCCTACCACCGAACATGCGTTTCCCCTTTCTTCCCTCGCTGCTCGCTATCGTTTGCGTCCTGTCCGCTGTCGGTTTCGCTGCGGATCCCGCCCCGCAGACCGCCACCAATACCCTCACTGATCTCGTCTTCGACAACATCGACTACAAATCGGGCGATTCGTTAACCGATTACGAAAAGACGCGCTGCAAACTCGACCTCTATCTGCCCGTAAGCGGGGACAATTTTCCCGTGCTCGTCTGGTTTCACGGCGGTGGCTTGACGGGCGGGGCGAAGGATGGCGTGAAATCGATTGCGCAGCGTTTCGCCCACGAGGGCATCGCCGTCGCCGCGGTCAACTACCGGCTCAGCCCGAAGGCCACTTATCCGGCATATCTCGACGACGCCGCGGCCGCCGTCGCGTGGGTCAAGGCGCACGCTGCCGAACATCATCTCGACGCGGCTCGCGTCTTCGTCGGCGGCCATTCCGCGGGCGCGTATCTCGCGTATATGGTCGGACTCGATGATCGCTGGCTCAAGCCGTACCACCTCGATCCATCCGCCATCGCCGGACTAATCCCCGTCAGCGGCCAGATATTGACCCATTACACCATTCGCGAAGAACGCGGGATCAAAGACCACAACCTCGTCTTCGCCGATGAGGACGCACCGATCAATCACGTCCACAAGGACACGCCGCCCTGCCTCATTCTTTACGCGGATAAAGACATGGTTGGCCGCCGCGAAGGAAATGCCTTTCTCGCTGTCTCGCTCCGCGCCGCCGGCAACAAGCACGTCCGCGATTTGCTCATCGAAAACCGCACCCACGGCAGCATCGCGGGAAATATGGTCCATCCGGGAGACCCCGCCGCCGAGGCGATCGTCCACTTCATCGCCGATCCCAAATCGGCGTCGTCAAACTAAAGCATCTTGAAAGGCGTGGTCGCGGCCGCGGCGTTCGATTTAACCCGCCTCCACGTTTCAATCGACCGTCCGCCGCGGCCCGCCCTCTTCATCCGTGTCATCCGCGTGATCCGTGGTTAGCATTCTTCTCCCCTCCCATGAAACACCGCACGTTCGCTCTCTCCGTTTGCCTGTTCGTCCTCGCGACGATCATCTCCCACGCCGCCGATCCCTCCCTCACGCTCGCCCGCGAAAACAACTTCCTCGTCATCCGCGGCCCGCAAATTCCCGGAGGCGAAATCCGCATCAACTATCCCGAGGCTTATTGCCGCGCCGGTTCCACCGATGCCGATTGGATGCAACACACCGTCATCAAGCACACCTCCGAGTTGGTCTCGCTGAGCGATGATGGCCGCGTCCTGAAACAGCGCGACACCCTCGCTGACGGCGTCACCGTCGACCACACCATCACCGCCGGCCCCGACGAAGTGGACTTTCGCCTCGTGGCCCACAACCCCGCTTCCACTCCTAGCGAAGTCCATTGGGCACAACCCTGTGTCCGGCTCAGCAAGTTCACCGGCTTTCCCGACGATAAATCGGCCAACGGCGCGGAGGACTATCTCCCGAAGTGTTTCATCTTCCTCGACGGCAAACTCACCCGCATGCCCACGCCGCAATGGAACACCAAAGGCCGTTACACTCCCGGCCAGGAATGGTGCCCAGCCAACGTCCCCCGCACCGACGTCAATCCGCGCCCTCTCAATCCGCTGGTCCCCAGTAATGGCCTCATCGGCTGCTTTAGCGGCGACGACAAAATGATCTACGCCACCGCCTGGCAGCCGTACCAGGAACTCTTCCAAGGCGTCATTCGCTGCCTCCATTCCGACTTCCGCATCGGCGGACTCGCCCCCGGCGAAACCAAAAACATCCGCGGCAAAATCTACATCGTCCCGAACGACGTCGACGCCCTCCTAGCCCGCTACAACAAGGATTTCCCGGAACAGATGGCGAAGTAGCGGACCGGAATGACGAAGGTCGAAGGACAAAGGACGAAGGAATAAGAGAAATGCTTTAGTGGCCGAAGGATCAAACCGCGCAGTTCAGCGAGCTGCCGCCGAAGATCACGCTACGCCTTTGGTGCTTGGGACATTCGAGCGTTCGTTCGTCATTCGTCATTCCCTGCTTGCCGCCCGTCCGGCCTGTTGCGAAAAACACCACCCACCTTCATGAAAACCATTGGCGTTGCCATCATCGGTTGCGGCGGAATCACGCTGCAAAATCATCTTCCCGGCCTCGCGCTATGCGCGGAAACCCGCGTCGTTGCCCTTTGCGACACCAATGCCGCGACCTTGGAGAAGGCCAGCCGTGACACCGGCATCACCGTCACGTCGACGAAGTATGAGGACATCGTCACGCGCGACGACGTCCACGCGGTGATCATCGCCACGCCCAATATCTCCCACGGCCCCATCGCCCTGGCGGCGATTGCCGCTGGCAAACATGTGCTCTGCGAAAAGCCCATTGCCATGAATTACGCGGAGGCGAAATCCATGGCCGATGCCGCTGATCAAGCAGGTGTGCGCCACATGACCGCGTTCACCTACCGTTTCGTGCCGGCGATGCGTTACCTCAATCACCTCATCGCCAAGGGCGACCTCGGGCAGCCCTACCATTACCGATCCTGCCGGTTGCAGGACTGGGGAAGCCGGAATCTCGGCTGGCGCCAGGTCAAGGCGCTGGCCAGCACCGGTGAACTCGGCGACATGCTTTCGCATCGCATCGATTTTGCGCAACTGCTCATCGGCCCGATCGAACGCCTCGTGGCCAACATGAAACAAATCATCGACGTCCGCGGCGGACAGCCCAGCGATCTCGACGATTGGGTGGCTGTCCTCGCCGAGTTCCGCGGCGGCGCGACTGGTGTCCTCGAGAGTTCCAAGCTGGCCAGCGGACGCAACGAAAGCTGGCGCAGTCTCGACTGGGTCGAACTCAATGGCAGCGAAGCCACTTTCGAATTCACCACCGGCAAATGGAACGAGCTGCTCCACGGCAAGGCCGGCGGACCCGGCCTCGCGCCGCTCCCGGTGCCCCGCGAGTTCTGGGTTTACCCCGGTTCCCCGCGCGACCCGGGCGTCGGCGATCCGCTCGTCACTTTCCGCTACGACCAGGCGTTTGAATTCATCGACGCCATCCGCAATCAACGCCCCTGCACGCCCAGCTTCCACGAAGGCGTGCGCACGCAGGCGGTGATCGATGCCACCGTGCATTCCGCCGCATCCCGCGCCTGGGTCGACCTTCCCAAATCGTAATCACCATGGAAAAAACTGCTGTCATTACCGGAGCCGGCACTGGTGTCGGCGCCGCCACCGCCATCGCCCTCGCCAAACAAGACTGGCGCGTCGCCCTTCTCGGCCGCCGCCGCGAACCGCTCGAAGCTGTCGCCGCCAAAATCCCCGGAGCACTCGTCGTCCCTTGCGACGTCGGGAATGCCGATGCCGTCGCCGCGATGGGTAAACGCGTGCTCGCCGAGTTCGGCAGCGTGGAAGTGCTGGTCAACGCGGCCGGCACCAACGTCCCGCGTCGCGCCCTCGAGGTTCTGAGCCTCGCCGATTACCACGAGATGATGAACGCCAACCTCAATGGCGCTTATTACTGCGTGCAGGCTTTCCTCCCGCAAATGCGCGAGCGTGGTTCCGGCACCATCGTGAACGTCATCTCCGAAGCGGGCAAAGCGGCTTCACCAAAAGCCGGTCCCGGCTACGTCATTTCCAAATTCGGCATGGCCGGCCTAACCTCGGCGATCAACGCTGAGGAACGAGGACGCGGCATCCGCGCCTGCGCCCTTTTCCCCGGCGACATCGACACGCCGATCCTCGACAAACGCCCCGCGCCACCCGACGCCACCGCCCGCGCGAAAATGATGCAGCCCGAAGACATCGCCGATTGCGTTCTCTTCGTGGTCAACCTCCCAGCGCGCGCCGTCGTCGAGGAAATGCTCGTGCGCCCACGTTGAGCCGCGACGCGGAAAGTAACCGCAAAGGCGCAGAGGACGCAGAGGGGCGCAGAGATTCGATTTTCCGAAATCTCCCTCTGCGGCCCTCTCTTACTTCTTCCGCGCCTTTGCGGTAATCTCGAAAGATTGCGCTTAATTCGCAGCCGGTGCGGCTCTAAACATATCCCATGTTTCTTCGCTGCCTCGCTCTCTTCCTGGCGCTCGACCTTGCGACGTTCGCTCAATCCGCGTCGCCCACTTCGCCCGGTGAACTCTTCGCCCGGGACAACCTCATGGCCTGGTGCATCGTGCCGTTCGATGGCGTGAAACGCGGGCCGGAAGCCCGCGCCGCCATGCTCGAAAAACTCGGCTTCAAACACTTCGCCTACGACTACCGCGCCGAACAAATCCCCACCTGGGACGACGAACTCGACGCGCTCAAGCGTCACGGCATTTCGCTCGATGCCTGGTGGTTCCCGACGACGCTCAACGCCGAGGCCAAGAAGACCCTCGATCTTTTCCAGCGCCACGGTGTGCACCCGCAACTGTGGGTCACGGGCGGCGGCGCTCCCACGAAGTATCCCGAGGAACAAGCCCAGCGGATCGAGTCGGAAGCGAAACGCATTCGTGCAATCGCCGAAGCCGCTGCGCAGATCGGCTGCACCGTCGGGCTCTACAATCACGAGCAGTGGTTCGGCGAGCCGGAGAATGAACTCGCGATCATCGACCGCCTGGCGCGCGACGGCGTGAAGAACGTCGGCCTCGTTTACAATTTTCACCACGCCCACTCGCAGCTCGATCGCTTCCCGCTCCTGCTCGAGAAAATGAAGCCGCATCTGCTGGCCATCAATCTCAACGGCATGTTCCGCGACGGCAACAAGATCGGCCGCCAGATTGTGCCCATTGGGCAGGGCGATCTCGATATGCAGCTCCTCCGCACCATCCTCGACAGCGGCTGGCGCGGGCCCATCGGCATTCTCAATCACACCGGCGAAGACGCCGAGGAGCGGCTTCAGGATAATCTCAACGGCCTCGACTGGCTCACCGGTCTGCTCGAAGGCAGATACGCGCCGCCCCCAGTGCCGCATTCCTGGAGGGCGCCCGCCTGGCCGCCGACACCCGGCGATGTCAGCGACGGCGATGAGATCATCATCCCTCCAGCCACCGACGACGAACTCACCCGCGCGAGCGGCTGGCCCCAGGATTCCGAACTCAAGAAATGGGATCGCTCCCTCGGCGGCGAATCTTCCAACCGCTTCACCACGCTGACCCAAATCGACAAGACGAATGTCGGCAAACTCGATGTCGCCTGGACCTACCATTCCGGCGACGGCACCGCGAATATTCAGTGCAACCCGATCATCGTGGACGGCGTCATGTACGCGCCGACGGGCGGGTGGAACATCGTCGCCATTGACGCCGCAAACGGCAAAGAACTGTGGCGCTTCAAGCTCGGCCATCTCGGCAAGCGTCTCGAGGATCAACCGGCCCGCCGCGGACTGCTTTATTGGGCGGGCGACGCTCATAATCCCGCGCGAGTGATCTTCGGCGCGGGCAATTGGATTTACGCGCTCGATCCGAAGACCGGAAAGCTCATCGAGACTTTCGGCAAGGAGGGCCGCACCGAAATCCCGACCGGCGCGACGGCCGTCGGCGCCGTCTACCAAGGCGTGCTCGTGGCCGCCGGTTATCTTGGCGATATCTTCGGCTACGATGTCCGCACCGGCGCATTGCTCTGGACTTTCCACACCAAGCCACTGGAGGGCGAATACGGGCGCGATACTTGGAGCCATCTCGAGGCAGGCGCCAACTGCTGGGGCGGGATGGCGCTCGATGAATCCCGCGGCATCGCCTATATCTCCACGGGTTCGCCCAAGCCAAATTACCTCGGCATGGGCCATACTGGTGACAACCTTTTCGGCAACTGCGTCATCGCCGTGGACGCTCTCACCGGACGCCGTGTCTGGTATTTCCAGGAAATCCGCCACGACGTCTGGGACTGGGACATTCCCGCGCCGCCGAATCTCATTACCGTCGGGCGCAACGGTATCAAGGTCGATGTCGTCGCCCAGGTCACCAAAATCGGCAATACCCTGCTGCTCGATCGCACCAACGGGAAACCGCTCTTCCCCTTCCGCCTCGTGCGCGTGAAGACCCAGCTTCTTCCGGGTGACAAATGCGCACCGTTCGAGCCGATGCCGGACATGCCGCAACCCTTTGCCCGGCACGGATTCAAAATCGAAGATCTCCAGACCACGCCGGAGATCCAGGCGATGGCCATGCCCATCATCAACCGCGCCAGCATGGGACCATATCCCTCAATCATCGAGGCGAAGCCCACCATGCTTTTCAATATCCACGGCGGCGCGGAATGGACTGGCGCCACGGCCAATCCGCACACCGGCAAACTGTTCGTCACAGCGAACGAGATTCCCTGGTTCGTTACTTCCTTCCGCGACGACGATCCGCCTCCCGCCAAGCCGCCGACCGCCGGCGAGCAAGTCTACATGAGCATTTGCGTGGCCTGCCACGGTCCGGACCGCAAAGGCATCGGCACCGCTCCGCCGCTTCGTGGGGTGCGGCATCGTCTCAAGGAAGACGAAATCCGCACGCAGATTCGCACCGGCAAAGGTCTCATGCCGCCCATGCCCCAACTCACTGATGAGCAAGTCACGGCGGTCATCGATTTCGTACTCTGCAAGGATCGGCCAATTCCGCCCGTCGATCCAAGCGCCCCGGTCAAGTGGACCTTCGGCGGCTGGAATCGCCTCGTCGATCCGCAGGGCTATCCGGCCTGCACCGCACCGTGGGGCACGCTCACCTGTCTCGATCTGAACACCGGCAAGATCGCTTGGAAAGTGCCCTTCGGCGAATACCCGGAACTCGCGGCCAAAGGGGTGCCAAAAACGGGCCAGGAAAATTTCGGTGGCGCCATGCTCACCTCCACCGGCGTGATCATCGCCGGCGGCACGCGCGACAAAAAGCTGCGCGCCTTCGACGCGGAAAATGGCAACGAGCTTTGGAGTTACCAGCTCCCGCTGCATTCGACCGCCCCGCCCGCCAGTTACGAAGCCGGCGGCCGCCAGTTCATCGTCGTCCCCGTCACCGGCGGCGGCAAACTCGGTGGCCCGACAGGGGACGTCTGGATGGCCTTTGCGCTGCCGAAAGCAGATTAGAAACCGCTACTTCTTCTCCACAATCCAGACGTTCTTGAAATAGACCGGGTGACCATGCGCCTGGAGATAGATCCCCGCCGGCTCGGGGCTTTCCTTGATTCCGCCCGGCGTGGAATGGAGGATTTCGACGTTGTCGAGCGTGGTCACACCATTGAACTTCAGCGTGCAGCGGCCGTTCTTCGTCTTGTTGCCGGCGGCGTCCCAGCGGGCCGCGGTAAAATCGATGTCGTAGGTCTGCCAGGTGAGCGGCGGGAAGCACATGTTGATCGCCGGAGTGACTTGCGCATAGAGCACGCCGCAATCGTGCACGCCCTCGATGAGCCCGAATGATTCCAGGACCTGGATTTCGTAACGCTGCTGGAGATAGACGCCGCTGTTCGGGCGCTGGTAGATACTTTGCGTTTCCGGCATGTAGGAAATCATGAACTCGACGTGGAGCGTGAAGTCCTCGAACTTCCGCTTCGTCGTTGCGCCTTTGCCTTCGGAGGTAATCCATTTCCCCGGCATGCCCTGCGTGGCCGGCACCATGCGCGCGCCGGGTTCCCATTCATCGAGATTCGTTCCGTCGAAAAGCACGAGGGCACCCGATGGCGCGGCGGCGCCCAGGGTCGGGCTTTTCCGAAGGACGCGTTTCAGCTCAAACTTCGCACCCGTGTCGGTCTGGCCGGTAACGGTCGCGCCATCGCAAGTGCCTTTGTAAACCTGGTCGATCACGACTTTGCCGTCCTCGAGCTTGGAGTCAGCGGGTGTGGTGGTGTCGGTGCTGGGCGCTTTCTGGATAATCGTTTTGCCATCCCACCCGGCGCCGGGCAGGCCGCCGACGAAGAACATGGTGCGAAACTGGCCGTTTCCCAAAGCGCGAACTTGAGCGCCGAGCTTGGCGCTGGCGCTCTCGTATTCGCCCTGGAACTTGAAATCGGCATCCGTGTGGTCCGGGTCGGAGTAGACTTTCAGTTCCGGTTTCGGCGTTGCCGCTTTTGGGGTTGCCGGTTCGGCGGCGACGAGGGCGCCGGCGGAGAGCGAAATGAGGAGGAGAGGAAGGAGGGCGAGTTTCATAAGCAAGGGATGCAGGGAGGGCATCAGCCGCCGTTATATCGGCCGCTCGTTCGTCGAAAAGGAAGAAGTTTGCCCGGAAGTTGCCGAAATCGCTGGACAGGGAGAAAACGGAAATGAACAACAACCCTACCCCATGAACAGACGCCGATCTCTCACCCTCCTGCTCACCGGACTTGGCGCGGGGCTCTGTCGCGTTTCCTTCGCGGAGACAAATTCCTCTTCCATGGAAGCAGCCGCCCAGCTCATTCAAAGCAAGATCACCGATGGCACGCTGGAATCGGCGGTCCTGCATGTGCGGCGTGGGGAAGAAACCTTCGAACGCGCTTTCGGAAAACTTCGCCCGGCCGATGCGCCGTTTCTTCTCGGCTCCATCACCAAAACCATGACCGCCACGGGGGTGATGGTGCTGGCCGATCGCGGCGAGTTGCGGCTGTCCGATCCGGTGATGAAATTCATTCCGGAATTCTCCGAAGGAGCGCGGAAAGAAATCACCATCGAACATCTGCTCACGCACATTTCGGGGCTGCCGGATCAATTGGAGAACAACGCGGAGCTGCGTCGGAGCCATGCGCCGCTCTCGGAATTTGTGCGAGCCGCCGTCCGGACGCCTCTACTCTTTGCCCCGGGGACGAAGTATCACTATCAAAGCATGGGCCTTCTGCTCGCGGCGGAGGTCGCGGAACGCATCACGAAAAAGCGCCTGAGAGATTTTCTCGCCGCCGAAGTCTTTCAGCCACTAGGGATGAACCGCACGGCTTTGGGGATGGGCACTTTCCAACCGGCCGAAGTCGTCCGCGTCCAGACCGAACACGCCGCCCCGGAATCCGGCGGCGGCGACCCGAGCGCGAAGGAGTGGGACTGGAACAGCAGCTATTGGCGCAACTTTGGCGCACCGTGGGGCGGCGCGCAATCCAGTGCCGCGGATGTCGCCCGATTTCTGCACAGCTTTCTACACCCGGACGGGAAGGTGCTCCGCGTGGAAACCGCGCGCTTGATGATTCAAAATCACACCGAGGGTCTCGGCGCGCGCCGCGGTCTGGGTTTCGCCCTGGAAGGATTCGGCAAAGGGTGTTCTGCAAGCACCTTCGGCCATAGCGGTTCCACCGGCATGCTCGCCTGGGCCGATCCGGAAAAAGACCTCACCTGCGTGATTCTCACTTCACTGCCGGCGAATGTCTCCCGCTCCCTCATCCTGAATCCCGTTTCGGATGTGGTCGCGGGAAAGTAGGGGCGGTTTCAGGTCCGGGGCGTTTCAATCAGCTTACTCCACGCCCGGCTTCAGCACCTGCAGCTCGTTAATGCTCCAGAAGTTCGGCTTCGCTTCACCGGTTTGCGTGATCCGGATGAACTTCGCCTTTGCTGGATGTGGAAATTGCATCTGGGTGAGTCCGTTATGGCCTTCGCCTTGCAGGATGGGCTGGTCCCAAGCGCTGCCGTCATTCGATAACTCGACCTTAAAACTCCGCGGGTAATCGTTGGCCGCCAGTTTGCAATCGAGCACCAACCCGGCGAGGTCGCTCTCCGCCGGAAGTTCGATCTGGAACCACATTCCGGGTGCTTGCGGAAGACCGCTGCTCCACCGCGAATTTCCGTCTCCATCCACGGCTTTGCCGGTGTCTTTCTCATTGGCGCTGGCAGTCAGCTTCCATTTCTTGCGGTCACCCATCGGCACTGGATAACACGAGCAAATCTCATCGTTGGTCCACGGCTTGTTGCGCGCTTTGCCGGCCGCGCGCACCCGCTTCACGTCATCCTTCGTCACCAGCGCCCCCTGATTTCCAAACGCCCGGCGCACGTAACAAGTCACATCGGCGATCCAGTCATCGTTCCAGCCCATCGAGACCATCTGTGTTTCGTAGGTCTTGCCGTTCAGCGGGCCGGCGAGACCTTGCAGCAGCACATGGAGCAAAGCATCGCCTTGTTCCACGGTCTTCGAACCCACCAGTGACGGCGCGATCGGCACCGGATTTTGACCCCACGGCTGGGTTCCTTTGCCGTCGAGACCATGACAGGAATAGCACATCGACCGGTAGATCTCCTGCCCGTGATTGATGTGCGCCATCTGATCATTCTCGAATTTGCCGGTGACCCTCGGCAGGTCCTGGAGGAGCTGGTTGCCGAGGTCTTTCACCCCTTGGGAGGAGGAACTCGCGATCGTATTCTGGGCGTTCTTCTTCCAATTGGGCCAGTTCAGCAGCTTGCTCGTCATCATGACCTGCAGCACCACCGTCGGATCGCTGTCGTTCGTCATCTTGAAGATCTCGGCCATGAGGGCCTCGTTGCCTTTCCTCAACATGGATTCCGCGGCGCGGATCGCGCCGGCGCGCAACATCGGATGATCGTCGTGGAGCCGGTGCATGATGAGCTCCGGCGTCAGCGCATTGAGTCCCTCGAGCGTCCACATGGCGTGCAACCGTCCGAGCGGATTCTTGCTGCCCTCGGCCATTTTCGTCAGTGCCGGCACCACCGATTTATCGCCTTTCACGACGAGCAGGCGCTGGGCGGTGTCCCGCCACCAGCCATTGGGATCTTCCAGGTGCTGGACGAGCTGGGCCGGCGCTTCCTCCAGCATGTGCGGCTTCGCGCGGGGTTCGAAATCCTTGTGGGTGAGACGCCAGATGCGCCCGCGACCGGTATTGTTTTGCAGGCCATTCTCTTTGACCTTGCTGCGCAGATAGGTCCCGTCCTTGAGGAATTCGCCCTCCTCGATGACACCGCGATACATATCGACGATGTAGAGACAGCCGTCCGGGCCGGTCGTCACGTTGACCGGGCGAAAGTTCGGGTCCGTGCTCCGCAGAAACTCCGCTTTCGGATACGGATTCTGCATCTTGCTGATCCCGTCATCGACGTTCACGTTCACGCGCCGAATGAGGTGGCCGACTGGTTCCGGGAGAAAAACGTTTTCGTAGAGTTCCGGTGGAAGCCGATCGCCGCGATAGACGGTCTGTCCGCCGCAGCCCGTGAAGTGATTGAGCGTCTTGTCCTCCGGCCGGTAGCGATCCGCTCCGGCTTCCACGTCCCCGAGCCCGACCGCCGGCCAGACCATGTCGAAGTCATCCGACCTCTGCCCGCCGGAATTGAGCGCGCCGTAGACGATCGGCACCTGAAAATTCCACAGCCCTTTCTCGTTGCTCGCATTCGACCACCACATTTTGCCGAAATCATCCTGGGCGAGACCCCATTGGCCACCATTCGGAGCGGTATTTTCCCGGGCGGGATTGTTCGGACCCCTCCAGCGCAGGCGGTAACTGTTACAGGTCGTGTAAATCCAGTTATCCAGTCCCCAGACCAGGCCGCTGGGCTGGTAGGTCAGGTTGCCGGGACGACCGCCGCCGCCAAACCAGACCTTGGTTTCGTCAGCCACGCCATCGTGTTTGGTGTCGCGATTGATCGTGATGTCGTTCGCGTTGGTCGTGCAGACCAGCAACCGGTCGTCGAGTGGCAGGATCGCCCGGGGCAGCACCAGGTTGTCGAGATACACCGTATGCTTGTCGTAAACGCCATCATACGTCGTGCTTTCGTGGCGGGAAATCCGGCTCTTGGCATCGAGCTCCCCTTTGCCGTCGATGTTCTGCATGTAGGTGCGCATCTCGGCGACGTACAGCCGGCCATCGGGGTCAAACACCGCCAGCACCGGCTCCTTGATCTCCGGGTCGCTCAGGACGAGTTCCATTTTGTAGCCCTCCGGAACCTGAAACGTCTTCAGTTCGTCCTGGGGCGAAAGCGCCTTGGTCTGGCCGGCGAAGACGCTGGCCAATGGCACCGGGCTGGTCAGTAAAACGAGGAGAGCGGTGAGGCTGGGGGGGGTGAGGGATAGTTTCATCGTCGTTAGTCCCGCCGACAGCGGGGAGCATCATCCGTTCCACCACAGCAGTTTCCGCAAAACCTTGACAAATGGGTCGGGGCCTTCAGCCGATCTGCGAGTTGGTCGTTATAGGAGGTGCGGCCCGCGTATTGAACGACCACGAACCACCGCCTATATATAGGCGGTTGGTCGTTTGGTCGTTCATGCCCCATTTGAAGAGTACCGAGGTTCATCGGTGAGCTCCGTCTCCCCTGGCCACCAACTGCCTATAATTTACAGCCCGGCGGGGTTGAGATATCTGATACGCGATGCGCGCTTGTTCCCCGACTCTTTTGCTCTTTGTCGCTGCCTTTGCCTCCGTGGCGATGGCTGCGGACCCGTCAGACTCGCCGCGCGGACGGTTCATCGAGAATTACTGCGCGGATTGTCATGATGCCGATACCAAGAAGGGTGACCTGAATCTGGATGCCTTGGGCTGGAAGCTCGATGACCCCTCCAACTTCGATGAATGGGCCAAGGTCTACCGGCGCGTGACCCGCGGCGAAATGCCGCCGAAGAAGAAAACCCAGCCGCCAGCCGACGAGGCACGGGCATTTACCGTGGATCTCGGCAAGGATTTGCGTGGGTTCGATGCGGCGCGCGAGGCGGAACGCGGGCGCACCGTTTTGCGGCGACTCAACCGCGTGGAATACGAGAACACGGTGCACGACCTCCTCGGGATCAATGTGCCCTTGGCGGAGATTCTTCCGGCGGATACCCCGGCGCACGGATTCGATACCGTGGCTGAAGGATTGCGGCTCTCCATGTTGCAGATGGAAAAGTACCTGGAGGCTGCGGATACCGCGCTCACCGCGGCGGTCAATCTTGGACCACAACCGCCACCGATGCATCTCCATTGGAATGCCAAGGAGGACAAAGACATTCGCAAAAACCTCGACACGCCTCCCGGCCAGCTTTCGAACCCGCATGACCCCAAGAGCGGGCACCGCGTAACGCTGCGGGAACTGCCGGACGCGGTCGTCTTCTTCGATCGCAATTACCCGCCGGCGCAAGTGGACCGGTCGGGGCAGCATCCAGCCGGACTGTTTCGCATCCGGGTCAGCGCCTATGGTTTCCAGAGCGACGGGCATCCGATTCCGATGCGCGTGTATTCGGACAACTATCGCGGCAAGGAATTGCTCGGTTGGTTTGACATGCCGCCGGACCAACCGCGCGTGGTGGAAATCACCGCGCGGCTGGCCGCCAACGTTCATCTGCGTATCGAGCCCAGTAACACCGGTGTCGATGCCAAAGGGCAGGGCGTTTACAATATCGGGGGAAAAGACTTCACGGCGCCCGGCCTGGCGCTGCAGTGGGTGGAGATGGAGGGTCCTCTGGACACCGATTGGCCGCCGCCAGGCGTGCATCTGGCTTTTGGCGATACTCCGCTCACCAAGCTGGACGAGCACAAGAACCGTGATCGGCGCATCGCCTACGAATTTACTCCCGAAGATCCGAAGGCCGCCGCCCGTGCGGCGCTGGAGAAATTTGCCTCACGCGCCTTTCGCCGTCCGCTGGAGCCTGGCGAGATCGATCGTTTCGTTCAGCTCACCGACGAAGAACTCGACGCGGGAACAAAATTCACCGAAGCCGTGCGGGTCGGTCTGCGCGCGATCCTCACCGCGCCGCAGTTCCTCCTTTTCGAGGAGCGCCCCGGAAAGCTCGATGACTACGCGCTGGCCTCGCGGCTCTCCTATTTCCTCTGGAGCACGCTGCCGGACGACGAACTGCTGGCCAAGGCCGCGAATCACGCGCTTTCCCAGCCCGCCGTGCTCCACGCGCAAGTCGAGCGGATGCTGAACGATCCGCGCTCCGCCGCGTTCGTGAAGAATTTCACCGGCCAGTGGCTCGACCTGCGGAACATCGACGCCACCACGCCGGACAAACGGCTCTATCCCGAGGCGGATGAATTGCTTCTCCATTCCATGGTCGACGAGACGGAGAGCTTTTTTGCCGAAATCCTGAAGGACAATCTCCCGGTGCGAGACTTCATCGACTCGGACTTTGCCATGCTCAACAGCCGCCTGGCCCTGCATTACGGCCTGCCAAACGTCGCCGGTGAAACGATCCGCAAAGTGTCGCTTCCCGCCGACAGCGTGCGCGGTGGGTTGTTGGGGCAGGCCAGCATCATGAAGGTCACGGCCAATGGCACCACCACTTCACCCGTGCGCCGCGGCGCCTGGGTGATGAAAAAGCTGCTCGGCGATCCGCCGCCACCGCCACCGGCGGGCATCGCGGCGATCGAGCCGGATACCCGCGGGGCCACGACCATCCGTGAGCAACTGGCCAAACATCGCAACTCCGAGACCTGCGCGGCCTGCCACAGCCACATCGACCCACCCGGCTTCGCGCTGGAGTGTTTCGATGTCATCGGCGGCTACCGCGAGCGCTACCGGTCGCAGGACAAAGGCGACATGACCACTCTCACCAATAGCGGCGACCACCGGCTCTACGTCCGCCTCGGCCCGGCCGTGCAATGCGATGGCGAGATGCCCGATGGCCAGACTTTTGCCGGTTACCAGGACTTCCGAAAACTCCTGCTCGCCAAATCGGATCAAATTCTCGAGGCCCTCGCTGGTAATCTCGTTACTTACTCCACCGGCGCGGGGATCGGTTTTGCCGATCGCTTCACGGTGAAGGAGATCGCCGCGAATACCAAAAAAGAAGGCGGCGGTCTGCGGACATTGATCGAGCAAATTGTGCAAAGCCCCATCTTTCTGAACAAGTAATAGACAATCAGACAACCGGACCATGAGACAATCAGCGTTCACGCGCGACACCATCTCCTTGTCTGATTGTCTTCCCAAACCATGAAGCCATCCCATCCCGCCCTCGACCGTGGCATTTCACGACGCACCTTTCTCCGCGGCACCGGCGTGGCCCTGGCCCTGCCGTTCCTCGATGCCATGTGGCCGCAAAGCGCAACCGCCGCCGAAACCGCGGCGCCGAAACGCCTCGTGGCTGTCTGCACGAGCCTCGGCATTTACGGCCCGGCATTTTTTCCAAAGGAGACGGGCGGCGATTACACCTCCACGCCGTATCTGGACGTGCTCAAGGAGCACCGCAACGAGTTCACCGTGTTCTCCGGGCTGTGTCATCCGGATCAGGCGGGCGCCGACGGGCACTCCTCCGAGATGACTTGGCTCACGTCCGCGCGCCATCCCGGCCTCGGCGGTTTTCACAATTCCATTTCGATCGACCAATTCATCGCGGAAAAAATCGGCGTCGAAACCCGTTTCCCGTCGCTCACCCTGGGCACGAATAACACCAGCCAGAGTTACACCCGCAGCGGCGTCATGATCTCCGCGGAAACCCGCCCCTCGCAGGTCTTCGCCAAGCTCTTCGTCGAGGGCACGCCCTCGGAAGTGGAGCAGCAGATGCATAAACTGCGCGAAGGTCGCAGCATCATGGACGCAGTCAATGACGAGGCGAAGCGATTCAGCGCCCGCGTGGGCGCAGCCGATCGCGACAAGCTCGATGAGTATTTCACCTCGGTGCGCGAGATGGAGCAGCGGCTGGTGAAATCCCAGGAGTGGATGAAAAAGCCGAAGCCGAAGATCGACGCCCAGCCGCCGGAAGACATCAAGAACGAGGCGGATCTCATTGGCCGGATGCAGTTGCTTTACGAATTGGTGCCGCTCGCCGTGCAAACCGACAGCACGCGGTTGATCACCATCCTCGTGCAAGGTCGCGGCGACGTGCCCCTGGTTCCCGGCGTGACCATCGAACATCACGGCCTCTCGCATCACGGCCAGGACCCGGAGAAAATCCGCCAACTGGAACTGATCGAATCCGCGGAGATGAGCGCGCTGAACAAGCTCTTCACCGCGCTGAAGCAAAAGACCGAAGGCGGCGAACCGCTCATGGAAAACACCATGGTGCTCTACGGGAGCAATCTCGGCAACGCCAACAGCCACGACTGGCACAATCTCCCGATCCTGCTCGCCGGCGGCGGATTCCGCCATGGCCAACACCTCGCCTACGATGCCAAGGACAATACTCCCTTCTGCAATCTCTTCGTGCAGATGATGCAGAAAATGCGCGTGGAAGAGGACCGGTTCGGCAGCAGCTCCGCGACGAGCGTGGCTGGCTTGGCGTAAGCGCGACGGGGAAGTTTGCAACTGGACCGCTCTCTGCGGCGCACGCCGATTTCGTTGCAAGCCTTCTGCTGCCTTGAATTGGAGAGCGTTGGCCTGAACAATCGGTTCGCCCAAAAACGAACTTCTTCCTATGCGCTCGCTGTTCCCCCCTGCGGTCTTTGCCCTCGTTCTTTGTACCATCGCTAACTTCGCGCCCGCGGTGGATACCACTAACCCGGCTAACACGGCCGGCAATTCTGCGGCATCTTCCTCGCGGCCGAATTTTCTTTTCGTCTACATGGACGACCAGCGTTTCGATGCCTTTGGTGTCGTCCAACAGGAGCAGGGCGAGAAAGGCCGCTGGCCCTGGATTCAGACACCGAACATCGATCGCCTTGCGCGCGAAGGCGCCCGCTTCCGCAATGCCTTCGTCGTCAATTCGCTGTGCTCGCCCTCGCGCGCCAGCCTGCTCACCGGCTGCTACGGCTATCTCAATGGCGTCGTGAATAATCACACGGCGTTCCCGGTGGATAACATCACCTACGCCACGCAATTGCGCGCGGCTGGTTACTACACCGGCTTCATCGGCAAATGGCACATGGGCAACCAGTCCGGCCAGCGACCCGGCTTCGACTATTCCGCCAGCTTCGTCGGCCAAGGGCATTACGCCGATTGTCCCTTCGAAATCAACGGCGTCTCCACGCCCACGCAGGGCTGGGTGGATGATGTCTCCACCGATTTCGCGATCAAATTCCTCGAGCAGCACAAGGACCAGCCATTCTGCCTGGCCGTCGGCTTCAAGTCGTGCCATGGGCCGTTTACCCCGGCGAAACGATTCGCGGATTTCTACGGCGACGCCCAAGCCCGCACCGTGCCGAATCTCAACATTCCCGCGATCTATCTCAACGCGCCCGATTACGGCACCGCGAAGCCGACACCACCGGGCCTGGTGAAGACGAATCTCGATTATATGCGCTGCATTCACGGCGCAGATGAAGATCTCGGCCATATCCTCGACACGCTCGATCGCCTGCACCTCACGGATAACACCATGGTTATCTTCAGCAGCGACAATGGTTACTATCTCGGCGAACACCGGCTCGGCGACAAGCGTTCCGCCTACGAGGAAAGCATGCGCGTGCCGCTGCTCGTGCGATATCCGAAAGCCGTCAAGCCGGGCATGCTCGTCGACGCCGAGGCGGTGAACATCGATCTTGCGCCCACCATGCTCGATTACGCCGGAGTGGCCATTCCCGGGATCATGCAAGGCAAGAGCTGGCGTCCGCTGCTCGAGGGGCAGGTCAAGGAATGGCGCCGTTCATTTTTCTACTGCTACTTCTACGAGTCGAATTTCAAGACGCCCACGATGATGGCCGTGCGCACGGGTACGGATAAGTTGGTGAAATATCCGGGCCACGAAGAATGGACGGAGCTCTTCGACGTGAAGGCCGACCCTTACGAGCTCAAGAACCTGGCCAAGGATCCCGACTATGTGGCGCTGCACGAGCAGCTCGAAACGACTTATGATGAGGAAGCGAAAAAGATCGGCTTCCTCGTCCCGCCTTACGCCGACAACGAAGCCAAAGATGTGGCCGCGCTGACCCGGCCAAAGGAAGTGGTGCTGGACTATCATTTCGACCAGGACACCGATGCCGCGCGCGCCGAAGACCGTTCCGGCCATGGCAATCACGGCGCCGTCCACAATGCCCCGCTGGTCGACGGACGTGATGGCCACAAAGCACGGCATTTCGACGGCGAAAGCAGCGCGATCTCCGTGGCGAGATCGGCGAGCATCTCGCCGGTCACGAATCAATGGACGATCGAGATGACATTCCAGTCGGAGAAACCCGATGGCATTCTACTGGCCCACGGCGGCGCCTCCATCGGCTATTGCTTGTATCTCACCGGAGGCAAACCGGCCTTCACCATCCACGCCCGCGCTCAGGCGCTCAGCACCGTGACCGCGCCGAAGGCCCTGGCTGCCGGCTGGAATACCGTCACCGTGCGAATCACGCCCGATTCCAAGCTCCAGCTCTCGGTCAACGGTCAGCCCGTGGCGACTGCGCCGCTCAAGGATTTCATCCAAAGGGTTCCGAACAACGGGCTCGAAATCGGAGCCAATCTCGGAAGCCCGGTGCTGCCGCGAACGGATCTGGGGAGATTTGTCGGGCTGATCGAGTCGGTGAAGATCGGGACGGAGTAAAGCGAAACCCTATGGCTCCGCGATGACCTTGACGAAAGGTTTGCCGATGGAGCCCGGTGGCTCGTCGACGTGCATCACCGCGCAGAGCGTCGGCACGATGTCGGTGATGTAAAATTCGTCCGCGTAACGGCCGGGTTTGAACCACGGTCCGTGGAAGAGCACGGGAATATGCGTGTCGTAGGAATAAGGCGAACCGTGGGTCGTGCCGCTCGCGCCCCAGGAGATGGTGTAGGGCTTGTAAACCAGCACAAGATCGCCGCTGCGCTCAGCATTGAAACCATTGAGCACCCGTTGCCCGACTTCGCCCGGCGCGAGGCCATCGAGCAGTTGCTGCCGGCTGTAGCAGGCTTGGAATCGGCCCGTGCCCAAGGCCCATTCCCGAATGAAATCCACCACGTCGTTCACGCTGAGGTTTTTTCCCTTCAGGAAATCATGGTTCAGGTAAATGTTGCCTTCGAGAATCTTCGGCGTCTGCAAGTAATGCCCCGGGCCAAAGTGCGTCTCAAGTTGCTGCATGAGTTCACCCGTCACGGTGATGGCGTCGGATCGCTGGCCATCCATGCCCTGCTCGGTGGCAAACTCCGGCGTGGGCATCACTCCATGATCGGCCGTCAGGACAATGGCCACGTTGTCCAAGCCGATCTTCTTGTCGACGTAATGCAGGAGTTCGGCGAGCTGCCGATCGAAACGCAAGACGATATCCTGCGCCTCCTGGGAGTAAGGCCCGAAGCGATGACCGCAATAATCGATGGAGGAAAAGGAAACGCAGAACACATCGGGTTGCGGGCCTTCGCCCAGGTGTTCTCCGTCCAGCGCCGCTTCCGCAAACTCGAGCAGAAGCTGGTTGCCGAAGGGCGTGGGCATGATGTTTTCGTAGCCATCCTTGGCCGCATTTACCTTGTGTGGAAAGGTGACTGTCTTTTCTCCCGCAAGCGCCTGCTCGCCGGCCGCTTCATCGGGCCAGGGATATTGTTTCGCATCGAGGAGGCGATCCCAAGTCTGGCCGATGAAATCCTTGGCCCTGTGACGATCGTTGAAATGTGCCACCCAGTCCGGTAACTGCGGCCGGTAGTAACTGCTCGTAATGAAATTCCCCGTGGCCGCTTCCCACCAATAGGCCCCGGCCGGTTTCTTCCCGCCAGGCAGGATCGCCCCACGATCCTTCATCGATACGCTGATCACCTTGGACTGATAATGCATCCGCATCATGTCGGAGAAATTCGCGCCGATGAAATTCCGCGGTGACATCCGGCCCGCCGCGCTGTCCGTGCCCACGCCAGTCACGGCAGGATCGCTCACGCAATAGACCATCTTGCCGGTGCGCTTGTCGAACCAGTCATTGGCGATGATGCCATGGGCCGAGGGCGTCGCACCGCTGAAGTAACTGGCATGGCCGGGCCCGGTGATCGTGGGGTAATAGTTATAACGGGCGAAGGTCAGGAAACTCCCGTGATCCGTGAGTAGTTTGAGCCCGTCTTCGCCAAAAAGATCGTGAAAGCGCTCGACGTAATCGTAGCGAAATTGGTCGACGAGTATGGAAAGGATCAATTTCGGGCGCGGCGCTGTTTCCGCCAAAGCGGGAGAAGCGCACAACAAGACCACGGCAAAAGCGCGGACGACGACGGAGGGGAGTAACTTCATGGTGGAGATGGAGGGAACCGGAAAGTCTATACGCATCTTAGCATCTACGATCCTCACGGTCCCTTCCGCAGAGTACCGGTGAAGGCCGCAAATCCCGCTTGGGTGGAAGGAGCGGCCGATCGCAGCGCCGTGGTGAACTCGGCGGAGCGAAGGTTCTGACCGGATGCCTGGCAAAGTCCCGCGGCTTGCGCGGCAACGGCCTCATCATATTTCCCGAGCGCGGGAATGAGATTCGATGTCGGCCCGAACAGCAGCACCAGCGCTTTGGCATAGGCCCTCGGCGAGGTGTATTTCCCATCCCCGTCCGCGTCGATCCAAATAGGATTGGTGGACGCAATCACATGTGGCGACCGGATACGACCCTTAGGTTGGTAAGGAGATGGAATCGCCCAGTAGGGCGCAGTCACTCCCGGGCCGCTCGCGATGGCCGCGAGATACACGTCATGCGCGGGCTTGGGAATGTGCCATTCGACCACTGCCTTCTCCACGGCGTCATCCGCTGCCTGAATCGCTTGTTGGCGAATCGCGACACCATTGGCGAAGAGCTCCACTTTCCTCGCACGCATCCATTTCGGCCCGAGGACCTTTACCGACACCCGAATTTCCGATCCCAGGCCCGTCGCGATGTCGCCGGGCGTGAATTTGCCATCCACTTCCATTTCCGTGACGAGACCGAGACTCACGCCTACTCGCCCTTGGCGAAAACTGCGGCAGGCAGCATCCACGTCGATGTGGCCGGGGTCACGATCGTCGCAAGCCACATAGCTGCGTCCCTGGCCGACGATAAACCGGGCAACGTCATGACTGTCGCTGGAGCCAACGGCGGTGACATGGTAGCCGTGATTGAGCAGCGCAAACCAATCGCGATAGCTCTGCATGAAATCGGATTGCAGCGTCCCGGAATTAGCCACTTCGACGGCGTCGAAGGTGAACTCCGGCCCGCGCAGATTGTCGCCAGTAACGGCGTTGAAATTCTGCGGCGCGAATGGGATGAAACCGTCGTGGACATCGCGCGGGTGATTCAGCACCACGATCTTCGTGCCCGGAACGGCGCGGATGGACTTCATCAGCGCGGGCCAATCGGTGAGTTTGAAATCAGGCAACGGCGCATCGACCCGGGAAATGGGAAAAGCGATGAAGTGCCCAACCTTGGTGGTAACTTCATTGCCGATTACCGGAGTAAAGCGGTCACGCACGCCCATGCGCTCCGCCGCTTCCGTGAGATCGGTGTAGAAGTTGTGGTCCGAGGCGATGGCCAGTTCGATGCCTTCGCCAGCAAGAGTGAGCACGCGTTCGTCGATCGTGGAATCGCCGTGATGACTGTTGGTGAAGGTGTGAATGTGCGTGTCACACGCGGCGAAACCCGGGACTTTGACTTCGTGGGCGATTTCCAGAGCCACGTCCACGGTTTGGCCCGAAGCCAGTGATATCTTGCGTGAGGCCACGCCATATTCCGGCCCGCGCGTCGCGAAGATCGTGTAATCGCCCGCGGCCAGACCAAGCGTCGCCTGCCCATCACCGGTATAGACCACGCCTGGCCGCACCGCGAGATGCTGGTTGGATGCGGCGGAAATTGGAACCATGACTCCCGTGCCGTTCACGATGGTGATTCGGCAGGGCAACCCGCGCGTTTCACCCGGTTCGCTCACATGGACGCGAAGCGTGCCTTCACCCAAGACTTCCGCGAGAGGACGGCTATCGAGCGAGATACCCTCGATGAAGATATCATCCACGGCTCCGGGTGAGAGAATCGAGAGCGTGTTTGCTCCTTCGCGCAAAAGCCCCGGTGGAATTTCGAGCGGGAATATGAGGTCGGCTTCGGAAAGGTTGAGCTGACCGATCTTTCGCCCGTTCAGCAGCACCGGCCAGAAAAGCTTTACGTCCCGCTGATGAATGAAAAGCGTCGCCGGCCGGGTATTCGGGTGCGCGTCGAACGTGATGGATAACATCGGTCCCTCCGCCGGCGGCTGGCCATCCAACTCGCGCCATTCCGGAGGCGAGTCTGCCAAACCCAAGTGGTGGGTGCGCTCGTCGAGCACTCGAAGCGACGGCGACGAGTCTGCCGCGAAGACAGCACCTGCGCTTTGGAGGAGGAGAAAAAGGGATGCGAAGAAGTTACAAAATGTGGCCGCCCGATTTCTGCGCACACGCTCCTGCGCATCGCGACCGCACTTCACGCGAATAAATCCCACAATGGCTTTCCCTCGGCCAAAAGATCATAGGGCCGCCCGAGCATATCCTTGGCCTGGAGATTGTTGATCCCCATGGCGTGGTAAACCGTCTTGACCACGTCTTCGGGAGCGATCGGGTGCTCCTTGGGAGCCTCCGCCCGCGCATCGGTCCCGCCAACGACCCGCCCTCCCTGGATTCCACCGCCAGCCATCAGCACGCTCATGCACCCGGTCCAGTGGTCGCGTCCTGCGCCGACGCTACCGCCGGAGCGGACATCGCCGACTCGCGGCTTGCGGCCCATCTCGCTCGTCACCAGCACCAGCGTGTCGTCGAGCAGACCACGCTGGGCTAGATCTTCCATCAGCGCGGAGAAAGCCTGATCGAATTTCGGGAGCAAGTATTTCCGCAAACAGTTGAAGTTATCCGCGTGCGTGTCCCAGCCACCCGCGCTCTTGCATTGCTTGGCGATGCTCTCGTCTTCCTTCCAAAAGACGGTGACAAACGGCACGCCTGCTTCCACCAATCGCCGCGCCATGAGCAGGCTGGTACCATTGATATGGTTCCCATAGCGCTCCCGCATCGCCAGCGGTTCCGAGGCGATAGCAAAGGCTTTTTGCGTTCCGCCTGAAGTCAGGAGCCCAAAGGCGCGCTCTTGCTCCCGCAGATAAGTCTGCGCCTGAATCGCGTCGTCAAGATCGCGCCGCGCCTGGTCGAATGCGCGCAAAAGCTCGTGGCGCTCGTTCATACGTTCCGCGCTGATCCCGCCTTCCAGGGTAAGCGTGGGCGCGGTGAACTTCAGTGGCTCGTTGAAGTTGCCGTAGAGATAGAAGGGATCCTGTTCGATTCCCAAGCGGCCGGCAAATTGTCCGGGCCGCGTGAAGGGCAGCTTGCTTGGCTTATGTGGCAGGGTGATGACCTGCGGCAGCGACGGATGCAACGGCCTCCGCGAACCGACCACCGACCCCATGAATGGCCAGTCATCCGCGTGCGGCCGGCGATCGTTGCCTTGCTGCTTGAAAGTCTGGTCCGGGGGATGGCCGGTGAGATTGTAATAGTAGCCGGCGTGATGATCGCCCGTCGCCTGTCCGCCGTCAGTGACCCCGTGCACCAAGGCAAACCGATGGGCCTGGCGCCTGAGCAAAGGTAGATGCTCGCAGAGATGAATCTCGGGTGAAGTGGTGGAAATCGGCCGGAACTCCCCTCGATACTCCAGCGGCGCTTCCGGCTTCATGTCCCACATGTCAATGTGCGAGGCCCCGCCGCAGAGAAAGAAAAGGATGGTGGATTTCGCAGGCTTCCGCAGAGGCGGTGGATCTCCATTTGCCGGGCCTGTTTCCGCCAGACCTCTGGGCGCAAAGCGCAACCCGGCTAGTCCCATCGTCGACGCCATGAGAAAGGCGCGACGATCCATGGGAGATGGAAACAGGGTGGGTTTCATCGGTGGAATCGCATGCCTCGAAGCGGCAACGGTGTACCCATCTGACCACTATCACCCCGGCCTTCTTAGCTGCAAATGTTGCCCTTTCCGATGGCTGCGTTTCTCAGCTCAGGTGCTTCACGGCTTCCAGGTTTTGCTCCAGAGGACGTAGATCTCGTGGATGGCGCGGCGCTCGAGGGACGTCCACTCCGCGGTGCGCTCGTCGAGAGTTTTGTACTGGCCAAAACGTGGATCGCGTTCCACCGCGAGTTGATAGTTTTCCAGCGCTTTCTTCGTCTGTCCGGTGCCCCAGTAGCCAAGCACGAGCGAGTAGTAATCGTAGTGCGCGTGGTAGTCGCTCATTTTTACCGAAATTTCGAATTCGCGGACGGCGTCGGCGTAATCGCCGAGATTGAAATAGGCCCAGCCCACGTGGTTGTGCATGGGGGCGGTGTCCTTGAGTGCGAGCGCCTTTTTCAAGTCGGCCCGAGCTTCGTCCTTTCGGCCGAGTAGGGCGAGGGTATAGGCGCGATCTTCGATGGCTTGCGCGTCCTCCGCGTTCATCTCGATTTGTTTGTTGAGGATTTCCAGCTTGGGGGTGGTGTCGACGGTTTGCTGCTCGGAATAAGCGACCGTCGTGGCCATGAGGAAGCACAGGCAGAGGAGTTGCCGGGAGGTCATAGTCCGATGATGAATCTGCGGCGCAGAGAGGAAAGTCTTTTGTCACGGCGAGTTTTCGGGGCCGTTCGCGAGACGCACGCCTTCCCCGGAACGCTCCCTGGACCAAAGCTCCGTCCCTAACACAGAGCCGTTTTTCTCACTTCTTAATTGGGAAGACACCCTATTGACGACTTCCGAACGCGCGATGAATGATTTGACCTCGCTTCGTCCCGCTTTTTCCTTTCCCTCCGCCATTTTATGATCCGGTCACTTCGTTCTGCTCTCTGCATCGCTGCTGTTGTCCCTTTCGTGGCCCTCAGCCTGACGTCCTGCGATGAAAAGGAACCTCCAAAAACCACGGAAAAGAAAGAGAAGAAGAAGCCCGTCGAATCTCCGGACAAGATTCTTGCCGACGGGCGGAGCCAGTTGATCAATGGGCAATTCGAAGAAGCCGCTCAGACTCTCGGGACAGCCTCGGGCGAGCCGAATGGCCGGCCACTCCTCCTGGATTGGATCCAGTTCCATCAAGGCCTGGCGTTAATGATGGCCGGGAAGGAAATCGATGCGCGCCCAGTCTTCGCCAAGATTGAAGAACGCGGACCGTTTCCGAAGGGATCCAACGATCCGGAACTCGCCGATTTCATGGTCAAACTCGCGCACCTCTTGAAAGGGGCGGATCCCGTTTCGCCCGATGTCACAGGCAATTACGACAAGTACAACTACCAGGGCATCGCGCTGCTGGCCCTGGGGATCAAGGATTTTGACCTCGAGAAGTATGAGGACGCCGAGGCCTTCTTCCGGCAATTTACGGATGTTGCGCCAGAGCGGCAGGTCGACTGGGCCGATGGACCTCCGGACCTGCAAAAACTCAAGGACATGGCCACGAATATCGTCAGCGACTATCAGGCCTTTGCGCCCGCCAGGAAAGCGCTCGACGATGCTGCCGACAAATCGATTGACGAGCAGCATACCGCAGTCGAACTGGCGCAGAAAGCGCGGGCACAGATGAAGCTGACGACGAAGCTGAGCAAATCCCTCGACGATACGCTCGCGACGATGGCCCCGAAGGTGGCGACCGCCATGGCGGCGAAATCCCAAGCGGACGCTGCGGAACTGGCGGCCGACGAGAAAACGATGGCTGAAGCCAAGGAAAAGCGGACCGACCTCATGGCGAAGTTCATGTTTGCCGAGGCTCATTCGGTGATCGCTGATGCGAACTTCAAGACGGAGAAGGCCAAAGACGAGCAGGATGTGCTGGCCAAAAAGACGCAGTGGCTCTCAAACTTCAAAGACCAATTGATCGAGGACCTCAACAAGCACGGCTACTCCAAAGCCATCACGACGAAAAAGGCCGAGCTACTGCCGGGCGCGTTGATCAAGGCCGATCAGCAGCAGGTCTACGTGGGAACGCCGGCCAAGTCGGTCGCGGTGCCGTGGGCCGATCTTTCGATGGATTCCGTCTACGACATGGGGCTTTCCTTTATCAATGGGGACATGGCCCCGGAAATCCTGGCGTTTCACCAGTGGCACTTGGGTGTTTTCGCCTTTTACGCAGGCAGACAAAAGGATGCGATGAGCCAGCTGCGGCAGGCGGCCATTGCCCGGCCGATTTTCAAGGATGAGCTGCCGCTGTTCGAAAACGCCAGTGGACCCTATTGAGAGCAGAGTTGTTCACGGGGTATTGAAGGAAGAAAATATTTTTTAACCGTTCTTTCTTCTTATTCATCTTGTGAATAACCGGACCGAAGCGTGTTCCACTAGCGCAGTTGCGTGGTTCCACGCCAATCGGAGCAGGCCAATAACTTTCGCGGAACCTGCGAATCGGTGGCGACAGCCAGAGATGAGCCGGGCTTATTAACCTGTCATTCACAGTTGTTGGTTGGTTATTGGGAAACTTCTTTGTCACCCTTGCCATCACGTTGCCCGTTGGGGCGCGCGAGCCAAAGTTCCTTGGTCAGGGCGTCGCGGGCCGCGGAGGTTTCCGCTTCCTTTTTGCTCCGCCCTTCGCCGAACCCGAGTTCCAGCCCGTCCCAGACGATCTTGGCAACGAACCGCTTTTGATGTTCCGGGCCCGATTGGTCGACGATGGGATAGGTGGGGCTGATCGGGGAGATCGCCTGCAGCAATTCCTGCAGCCGCCCTTTCGGGTTCGTGTCCGGAGGATCCACTTCCAGGTCTTCGAGGAGTTCGCGCGATTCCGTGAGGACGATACGGCGGACGGTCACGAAATCGCTGTCGAGATACATGGCGCCGATGAGCGCTTCGAAGGCGTCGGAGAGGGTCGAGGCGCGTTCCCGGCCGCCGCTGGCCTCTTCGCCGCGTCCCATCATGAGATACTTGCCGACGCCGATGCGTTCGGCGAGCACGCGGAGACCTTCCCGCGAGACGATCCGCGCACGAATCTTGGTGAGCTGGCCTTCGCTGAGAACCGGATATTGGTCGAAAAGATATTCCGTGAAAATGAGCTGCAGCACGGCGTCGCCGAGGAATTCGAGCCGTTGATTGTCGAAATGATGGCGCTGGGTTTCGTGGCCGAGACTGGGGTGCGTCAGCGCTTCCGCCAAGAGCAGCGAATTGCGGAATTTGTATTTAATGCGCTGTTCAAGCGGGTTCATGAGGGGTATGGGCGCCCAATCTTTGCACGTCCGGCGCGAAGTCGGCAAACGCCAAGTGGCCAGGTTGACCTCGGGACAAGGCTGTGGAATAGCAAGCCGCCATGGCAGCCATCACCCCGGAACCCACCGCTTCGCCGCCCGTGGCGTCGCGCAATCCATGGCCGTGGTTGGCATTGCTCGGTGTGGTGGCCCTGTTGGTCGGGGCGGCGATGTGGAGTGTGGAGAAGGCGACATCGCTGGCGGGGGCGGGCGTGACCAAGGGCTTGGCGGTGGTCAAGGAGCTGGGACACGAAGCGGCGACGGTCGTGAGCGCCTTCCGTCAGCAAAATATCCGTCAGCAATTCCTGAGTTCGGCGGTGACGTTGGAAGGGACTAGCCGGCTGCAAGTGGCCACATTGAAGGAGGACGAGATTTTTCGACGGAAAGAGCAGGACAGCATCGCCTGGGGCTGGATTTCCTTGCCGCAGGTCGTGGTACAAGCCGACGTGCCGGTGGAATACAGCTACTACCTGGATTTCAACGGTTCCTGGGAATTTACCCGGGAGAATGATCTCGTCACCGTGCACGCCCCGCCGCTTCGGCCCAATGCGCCGGCGCCCGATATCTCGAAGCTGACTTTCTACACATTGGAAGGACACGTGTGGCAGGATGACAAAGCGGTCCGTGAACGGCTGCAAGGGAGCATGAGCTCGGCCTTGCGGGACCGGGCGTTGGAACACGTGACTCTGATCCGCGAAATCGCCCGCCGGCAAACGGAGCGGTTCGTGGAGAAATGGCTGACGGATTCGTTCAGCGATGGGCACGCTTTCAAGGTGAAAGTCGTCTTCCCGGATGAGGCTCCCGCAGCGCCGGCGGGAGTCGAGGTCAGGCACGCAGGGAACTGACGAGAACGCGGGAAGCGCGGGCCTGCGAGAAAAAATGGGGTGGCCAACGGGACTCGAACCCGCAACAGCCAGAACCACAATCTGGAGCTCTACCATTGAGCTATGGCCACCATTTGGAGCCGCGCAAGATAGCAAAACCGCCCCGCTTGCCAACCGGATATTTTCGACGGCGTTTCAGGCGTCCGCGAGGAGGCCCTCAGCCGAAGAGTCTGTGGTGCGAGCAAGAGTTTGCCAAGCGTCCAACATTTGGTTGCAATCGTACCACACCCACCCACAATTTTCTTATGGACGAAACCACTGAAACGACGCCTTCGGAAGGCTGCTGCGACTGGAGAAAAAGCGTCGAGGATTTTAGCACCTGCACGGAAAAATTTGTCCGCGAAGATCCGGCGAAAGCCATCGGGCTGGCGTTGTTTGGCGGCGTGTTGCTGACCATCCTGCCTGTGGGACGGATTCTCGGCGGCTTGGTGCGCCTGGTGCTGGCGCTGGCGCGACCGCTCCTGCTCGTGCTCGGTGCGGTGAAGCTTTACGAGGAATACCAGAAATCGCAAAGGCGCTGAGCCAGCGGACCCCATCCCAACGTTTCCTATGAATACCCAAGAGGCCAAAGAACAGGCGCAGGATCTTCTGCGCACCACGGACAACTGCATTCGCGCCAATCCGGTGCCGGCGGTGCTCACGGCGCTGGGAATCGGTTTTGCCATCGGAGTGCTCACGCGCTTTATCGAGCCACCGGCACACCGCGAGCCGTGGCAGGAGGCGATCGACGATATTCGCGATGCCCTTTCCAGTGGCGCGAAGCGCGGCCGCAAGGCCTACACGCAGACGAGTGAAGCGGTGCGCGACGCCGTCGAACAGGCCGTCGACAAAGCCCGCGAGATCGAGGTCGATCCCGTGGTGAAATGGTGGCGGCGGCTCTGGTCCTGAGAGGCAGGTCGCTTCACGGGACGGTGGATTGTCCCATTCTTCGCATTCCTCCCATTGGTCCCATGAGAGGAATGGGAAGCATGGGAGTAATGGGATTAATGCGACCGCCGCAACCGCTGCCTACCCGCTCCCTCAATTCCACGCGTAGTGGTCCAGCCCGTAAATCAGCGCGCTGCCGAGGAAGCCGCTGATCCCGACGAGCGCGGCGCCGAGCAAGAGCGCGCCGCGGAAACGCTGGCGTTCCGTGCTCCCTTCACGGCACTCATTGATCATCACCAAAACGGCACAGACGACGGCCCACAAGGCGGTGCTCGTTCCGAGCCAGCGATGCCACTTGAGAATCGGCGCGAGCTGACCGGTGTAGCTGGCGAAATACGCGTTGATCCATCCGAGCACCGCCGCCGCGAGCGCTCCCAAGGCGGCGAGCACGACGAGAAAGCGTATGGTCTGCATCCAGGATTCCCGGCGCGTCCACCAGGCCAGACCTTCCGCAAAGACTGCGACAAACATCAGCGCCACCGGGAAGTGGGTGGAGACTGGGTGGAGACGTCCCACGTAACGCAACGCCTTTTTCCAGAATGGCATCTGCAGCCTCGTCTCCGTCGCTTTTGCCACCGTGGTCGTCGATGATTCTCCAGCGGTGAGGGACGGTTCCGGCGCGCCCAACTCGATCCAGTGCTTGACGATTTCCTTCTCGTCCTTGGTCAGTGGCGGCACATTCGCGTCCTCACCCGGCATTTCGTCGTCGAGGATCATGTTGTAGAGGTCGGATTTGTCCGGCTTGCCCCGTTCGATGTAGTCGGGGTTGTCCGCGACCCGCTTGAGATCGAGCACATAACCGAACTTGCCTTTCGGCCGCGGCAATTCCGGGCCATGGCAATCGAGGCACTTGGCTTCAAAAATCTCGCGTACTTTGCCGGCTTCCTTCACACCCTCGGCGTTGTCATCCGCCGCCAGCACAGAGCCGGCGAGGGCCAGCAGGAGGACAAACAGGGGCACAAAAAACTTCATCGGTTATTGGGGGTAATGAAAAAAGTCGGGCGATTCTTAGTGGGCATTCGACCAAGCCGCAACCACGCCTGAGGCCGTTACGCAAATACGTAACGCAATCGGCCATCATTTGTGTTTCTTGAGTCTTGGTGGTCAGCATCTTGCTATTTTCAGTAGCGATGCCCATCCTTCCGAAGCCCCGAATCGCGCTATACGTAGCGTTGCTCTGCGCCCTCGCGCAAGCAGCCAACGCGCTGGAATTGGGCGAAAGCCGCGAACAACTGGTCGCCAAACATGGCGCGCCCGCGGCGGAAGATCACGCCCGGAGCGTGGCGATGTATTTTTGGGAAGGCTGGTCGGCGCAGGTCCAATTTCAGAAAAACGCCATCGCGAAACTCATCTACCGCCGGAATTGGTATCTCGGTGATCCGGAGATCAATTCATTGCTCCAGGCCAATGGCGGAGCGGGCCGCTGGCACGAAGTGGCCTCCACATCCGGCAAAAGCCGCCAGTGGATGAGAGACGACGGCGCGGTGGCGACGTGCTTGCGCGAAAGGCCGTTGAGCATGGTCTTTCAATCGGCCAGTTTCCTGGCGGCGGCTGAACCGCAGGTGGTCATTCCAGCGACACCCACTCCGGAATTCAGCAAATCGACTTTCCCGAAATTACTGGGGGAAGAGGTGGAACCGGATTTGCCGGTGGCTGATCCACCCAAGACTTTGGAAACGAAACCGGGATCGCTGCCGAAACTGCCCGTGAAGGAGCTTTCGATCGAAAGTTCCACGACGCCCGCAGCCACAGCGCCCGAACCGCCTGCGCCGAAAGATGAATCGGCTGCCGCACCTCCGCCGCCCGCGTCCCAACCGACCAGCGCTCCTTCTTCCGCTGAAGTCCGCCCACCGTCTCACGCGCTCGCCTACACCCTGGCAACGATCCTCCTCGCGGCTCTGGCTGGTGGCGGAGCCTATTGGTATCGGCGCCGGTCGCGACCCGGCGCGGCTTCGCGCTCGCTGGCGCCGCGCGTCGAAAACAACGCTGTGGAAACGCCGGGTCCGTTGTCCGGCCTGGAAAAATTGAGCCCGGACCAGTTTGAGTTGGTGATCGCCGAGATTTTCCGGCGCCAGGGCTACACCCCGGAGCTTTCGGCGGCGATGGGTGCGGACGGCAGCGTCGACCTCACGCTGCGCCGCGATGGGGAGACGATTCTCGTGCAGTGCACGCATTGGAAGCTGGAGCGCGTGACCGAAGCCGAGTTGCGCGAGTTCTACAGCGCCATGGCGACTTCCGGTGCGCCGCGGGGCATCATCGTCACCATGGGGGCGTTCACCCCGGGTGCACGGACCTATGCCCAGGGCAAAAGCCTCGAACTGATGGATGGCGGCGCGGTCACCGATTCCCTCGCCGCAGTCACGAAGCCCAACGAGAACATCTTCCGGATTGCCGGCTGGATCGACGACTTCATCGCCCAGGCGCGCGTCTTCGATCCCGAATGCCCGGTCTGCCGCGGAACGATGCACGTCCGTCACAACCGCGCCAGTGGCGCGCCGATCTGGTGTTGCCGGAGCTACCCACGCTGTCCCGGACGCCGCGAACCGCGAGTCGACCTGCTGCCCGCGGCTGCGCATTAAACGGAGCGGGGACATTCCTGTCCCCAGAGTGCTAAAGTGAAGAATTTCCGCAAGCTCCGCACCTTTCGCGAGGGAAAAATGAACCACGGATAACACAGATTCTACGGATTATACCATCTTTCATAAATAACGTGACATATGTGAGGGAGGCTGGCAAAAGAGAGCGATGGCTGGAGTAAAACTCAAATTAGGCGTGCCTGAAGTTGCCGCGTGTATTGACCAGAGACATGCACGGGAGCGCGACGGAT
>DASYAY010000083.1:0-119726 GCA_036501065.1 Chthoniobacter sp.
AATGAGCGTTCCGCCAAGATTGAAAGAGCCACTGCTCGAAGTAACCACGCCATCGACCGTCCCGGTGCCGCTCCAATTGCCGCCCGTCACCGCCAGCGTTCCGCCAATCGTTCCGCTCGAAAGATTGATCGTCCCGTTGCCCGTCAGCGTTGCTTTGCCATTGATCGTTCCGCCGCCAGTCAGCGTGCCAGCGGTCGTCACTGCGACGGTACTGCCCGCGGCCAGTTCCCCATCCACCTCCAAAGTCCCCGCCGTAATACTCGTCGCCCCCGTGTAGCCCTCCATCACCGATTGCGGAAGAATCGTCGTCCCCGCGCCGCTCTGAGTGAAGGAGCCCGTCCCGGAAATGAACCCGGAGAGCGTTTGTGTCCCGACCGCCGGCTCAATCGCCTTCAGCGTGCCCGTCCCGTTCAGTGTAATGTTCGGCGAAAAATTCGTCCCGTCGGGAAGATCTAACACCAGCATCGCTCCCGCTGCCACCGTAACACCGCTCGTCCCCGTAAGGCTCCCATTCGTCCCATCGCCGACCTGCAGCGTCCCCTTGCTCACCGTCGTCGCCCCCGTGTAACTATCCGTGTTATTCAAAATGGTCGTCCCCGTCCCGTTTTGATTGAAGTGCCCATTGCCACTAATCACCCCCGAAACGGTATTAGTCCCCGTCTGCAGCGTACTGAACGCCGCGCCGTTGCTCAATGTAACATCCGGGGCAAAGATCCCATTGTTCGCCAGGTTCGTCGCCAACGCCCCGCCCTGGATACTGACCATCGTCCCCGCACTCAGACTGGCCAATGTCGTCCCAGTTCCGAACTGCAACGTCCCCGCCTGCACCGTCACCAAAGTGACCCCGGTATCATTCCCCGTCAGCGTCAAAGTCGCCGCCGCATTATTCAAAGTCACCGCGCCAATAATCGCTCCCGCAAAGGTGCTGCTCGTGCTGCTCGTGTAAGTGAGATTCCCCGTAAGTGTGCCCGTCCCCGAAATCGATCCTCCCGTCACATTCAGACCCTGTAGCGCAATCAGATTCGCCCCGCCGCCAATCCCAAAACTCCCCGAACTCGCCGTGACCACTCCATCGGCCGTCCCCAAATCATTCCAATGTCCGCCTGTAATCCCAAGAGTCCCATCGATCACCGCCCCCGACTCCAGATCGATCACCCCGTTGCCTGTCAAAGTCACATTTCCACCGATCACGCCCGTCCCCGTCAATTTTCCACCGGACCCCACGTTCACCGTCGTGGCTCCCAGGCTGCCGTCCACCTCCAGCACCCCGGCGTTGATGTTCGTCGCCCCGGTATAAGCATCCGCCGTCCCCACCGGAATCACCGTCGTCCCGGAACCAGCTTGCGTCAGGCTGATCTGCCCAGCCGCGCCATCGGAGATCACCCCCGTGAGAGTGATGAATTGCGTCGAGTTGATGATCACAGAGCCAACCCCGCTCACTCCATTGCTAATCGTATCGGTGAATGGATTTTCGCTGGAATCAAGATTCACCAGCGTGAGCTTCCCGCCCCCGGTCACGGTCACGGGAATTGAGTTCCCCAAGTTACCGGTCGTCGTCGCGTTGCCGACCTGCAAAGTTCCCGCGGAAACGGTCGTCGTCGCAGTGTACGGGAGGGACCCGTTGGCCATGATTGTCGTGCCCGCGGTGCTCTGCACCACCGGAACAGAAACCGTCCCCGAAAAGATCGCATCGATCGTCAGCGTCGACGACGGCGCCAGCTTCACCGTATTACCGGCGTCGTAGGTGAAGATGCCCCCCGTGAATATGTTGCTCCCAAGATTCACCAGCGTCAGCGTGCTTCCCTCTTCTAAAGTAACATTCGCGTCGGAATTACCCGCCGCGCTGGAAGTGCCAATTTGCAAGTTTCCGCTTTGCACGGTTACACTATCGGGACTGAAGCTGGAATTGGTGAGAACCAGCGTTCCAGCCCCGCCCACCACCAGGTTACCCGTCAGCGGCGCGCTGATCGTCGCGCTCGTCCCCGCATTGGAGACAATGATCGGCGCCGAATTGCCGGAAAGCGACAGGAACTGCGTTCCCGCTATCGTATAGCCGTTGGTGTTGAAAATGATCCCCTGAACATTGATCGGAGTGGCTAGATTCACCGTCCCGGCCGTCCCGCCAAAGATCGCCGTGCCTCCCTGCCACTGTGAATTTACCGTGCCACCCACGTTCGTCCAGTTAGTGCTCAGGACGTTCCAATTGCCACTCCCTCCCGCAACGATGTTATCGTTCGCCGCACCACTTCCATCCCAATACTGCGCACCTCCGGGATAAGATACCACCAGTTGCACCTCGTGCGGCACACTCGTCACGATCGTTTCCGTGAAACCCGGAAGCGGGGAAGCGCCCAGCACCCCACTCAGAAGGTTCCCACTGTAAGTAATGATCGTGTAAGTGCCGACGGTAAATCCCGCCTGCGGTGTGATCGTCACGCCTCCACCGAGGGACAAGTTACCCGTCACCTTCACCAGGTCATTCGTCCCCGTCGGCGCGCCCAATCGAAGGGCGAGGACTCCGTCGCTATCGACTTCCAGATTCCCCACGGTCAGCGTCCCGGGAGTCGTCAGTCCGCCGGGCGCCAAAGTCCCAAGACCGACATCGACCGAACCAGTAATCGTGCCCGTCCCGGATAATGTCCCTCCGAAGATCTCCAGACTGGTCCCGCCGAGGGAGCCAGTCACGACCAGCGTGCCGCCATCCACGTTCGTGGGACCCGTGTAGGTATTCGCCCCCGTCAAAATGGTCGTCCCGCTGCCCTCGAGCGAAAACTGCAGCGTGCGTTTGTTGCCATCCGACATCACCCCCGACATCGTCAGCGTCTTTGACGAATTGACCTCCACCACGCTGTAAGCCCCGGTGTCGGTATCCACGATGTTATTCGCAAAGACTCCGCCATTCACGTTCGTCAGGAGAAGCCTCGCGTTACCATTGAGGCTCACCACACCCGGCCCAATGGCACCGGGAGTCGACGCCGTGCCGATTTGCAGAACGCTCGACGAACCGAGGATATTCGTCCCTCCGGTATTCGTACTGCCCATGCTCGTCACGATCGCCACCCCCTGACTCACGGTGAATCCCAGTTGTCCGGCCGCGCCGTCCGTCAGCACACTCGAGATCGTCACCGACCCGGACGGTGAGTAGTCGACGTCGAACGTCCCCAAGCCTCCCACGCCGTTCGTCACGTTGTTCGCAAAAACGTTCCCGCTCACATTCGCCACGGCAAATGATCCGGTCCCGCTCACGCTGATCACACTATTGACGTTCAACGAAGCCACCGAAGCCAGCGACCCTCCGCCCAGGAACAGCGTACCAACCGTCACGTTCGTCGGCCCGCTATAGTTATTGTTCCCCGTCATCCTCGTCGCCCCGCTGCCACTCTGCGTCACCCCCAACGTCCCGACCGCCCCATCCGTCAGCGCTCCCGAAAGAGTCACCGCAGCCGCGGAATTGACGAGGATCGTGCCCACACCTCCCAAACCGTTGCTGATGTTATTCGACAGGGTCGTGGAAAAAGCACTGTCTGAAGTCAGGATTTCGAAGGTGCCTCCAGTACCCACGCTCACGCTCTTGCTATTGATCGATCCACTAAGGTCGGTCGCGTTGATCTCCAGAATGCCCCCGGTCACCGTCGTGCTCCCGGTGTAAGTATTCGCCCCGGAAAGAATCAGCGTCCCCGTCCCGGTCTTGACCAACGATCCGCCGGTGCCGCCGTCCAGTCCGCCATCGGCAATGGCCCCGGAAACGGTGGTGCTAAGATTGTTCCCCCCCACGGTGAGAGTCTTCGCGCCGAGATCGTAAATTCCACTGCCTTCAATCGACCCGATCTTCATTCCCCCGTCGCTCAGTCCACTAATATCGAAGGTCCCGTTTCCATTGGTAATCGCGCGAGCCGTTCCACCGTCGGCCGTAACGAAGAATGACGTATAGCCGCCGTATCCTCCGTTCGTGCCACCGAGGGTCGTGATCGTCGCATTGCCCGCGGAACCCCCACCGTCAAAACTCGTCGTCCCACCATACGCGCCCGCCACCGTGGCCCCATTGTTTGTGATCTGGGCGCTGCCCGCCGTTGGGTTTGACCCACTCCCCGTCGGCACCCAAAATAACGTCGAGCCGCCAGTCGCGCCGTTGACCGTGCCGGCATCGTTAATGATCGTCGCGCTGCCGGCGGAAGATGTGTTGTTAAATTCCGTCTGGGCCCCAGATCCGTTGAAATTCTGACTCCCGAAATTGGTGATCGTCACGTTGCTCCCGGCGCTGGCACTACCGTTGAAAGCGATCGCTGCAGAACTACCGGATGCATTGGTGTCGGCGGCAATGCTCTCCGTGCTGCTCGAATTATTCGTAATCCCCACGCCGGAAAGCGACAGGTCGAATCCAGGGTTCAGACTGATGTTGTAAGGCGATGTCGCCGCGGAGGTAAAAGTAATCGCCCCGACCTGGATGTTTCCGGAGATATTCACCGTCGTCGTACTGGAAAGTCCGAAGGTCGCCGTCGCTCCGCTGCTATTCGGGACCGTCGCCGGACTCCAGTTCGTATTCGTATTCCAAAGCGAAGTTCCACCGATCCAAGTCTGAGCATGCGCCGCCGAGGGCGCAAAAGTCAGAGCGAGTCCGCAAGCCATCGCGACCTCTGCGGTCAACCGCGCCAGACGTCGTTGACGCCGCGCCAAGGCTGTTGACCCGCCAGGCTCAGGAGAGGTTGGGGAGGAGGGAACGCAAGGGATGGTCATGAGGAAAAAGGCGGCAGGATCATCCGCCCCACCTGTGAGCCGACATCCTTATCAGGTACGGCCGTTTCTAGTAGCAAATTGCCTCCCGGGTGGCAACGAAATTCAAGCTCGATGGGAGAAGCGCTTTACCCGACAAGCAAGGCGTTAAGTCTCTCCCCACGAATACTTTACGTAGTTACACAAAGTTAAACACCGTAAGTCGGCCGTCGAGAAGCCGCAAGCCCGATTCCTTGTCTAATTGTGTCGCCTCCGACGCCAGCCGAGGAGAGTGCCGGCTCCGAGAACCAGTAGCGCGGTGCCCCCGGGTTCCGGGGTGGCCACGAGGCTGGAAGCGGCGGGTTCGCTGAAGCTGGAAGTCGAAAGGCTCTCGGTCGGGGCAACGACCGTCACGGACTCGCTGTCACTCCCTCCCAAATTCAGGGTCCCGCCTTCGGCTGGCAATTCGGCATCCGCCTGATCTTGAAGATTGGTGATCGAAAGGCTGGTGCTGGTCTCAACGAGGGTGCCGGTGAAGCCGGCAGGCCACTCAATGTTGAAGTTTGACAGGCTGAAAGTCGTCGAGGCAAAGGTTAGTAGCGTGTAACCGGTCTGGGCCGTGATGTCGTCGTTGAGCAGATCGATGGTGAAGATGCCGGCTGACCCTTTGCTCAGCGCGCCGGTCAGGCTAAGTTCGTCGTCGGTGGTGGCGCCAAGCTCCAGCTTAATGGTGCCACCGGCATTCCAGAGCAGCGAAGAGCCATGCAGGGTCGTGTTCGCGGAGCCGGTGCCCGCACCCGGGGCAATCGTCCCGCCGCTGTTCAGCGTCGTAGCTCCGGTGATTTTGCCGCTGCCACCAAGCGTGCCACCGCTATTGACCGCGACCGCGCCAGTCCCAGTGCCCGAGCCGGCGCTGTTGTTAGCCAGCAAGGTCCCACCACTGATCGTCGTCCCGCCGGTGTAAGTGTTGTTCCCGGTCAAGTTCACCGTGTTGGTCCCGCTCTTGGTGAAGTTGCCACTGCCGCCGACGGTGCTTGCGATGGTGAAGTTATTCGTGTTGCTGGAGTTCACGGCCAGATGGCCGCTGTCGGCGATGGCGTTGGAGAGGATCTCGTTACTGGGTAGGTTCACGGCCAGGGTCGCTCCGCTGGCGATGGTCACTGTTCCGCTGCCCAACGTCGCTCCGGGGGTGGCGCCGTCGCCAAGCTGAAGCGTGCCGGCGGTGACCGTCGTTCCGCCGGTGTAAGTGTTGGTTCTGGTCAAGGTCAGCGTGGTCGAAGCTTTGTTCATGACCACGGCACCGCTCTTGGCCACGGTGCCATCGCCAATGATTCCGCCAAAGGTAAAGCTCGTGCCGCTCATGTCAGTCAATTTGCCGTCGATCTCGCCCGTCCCGGCCAAAGTTCCTCCGGTCACATTCAGTCCCGCCTTGGCGGTAAGATCGGTGCCGTTTTGAATGGTAAAAGTGCCGGTGCTGGAAGTAATCAGACCGGTCACTGTTCCATCCTGACCCCAGGTGCCGCCGGTCACGGCCAAAGCCCCGCCGATCATGCCGTTGCTCCCCAATTCGATCTCGCCCGCGCCGGTCATGGTCACATTGCCCCTGACCATTCCGTTGCCGCTCAGGACGGCGCCCGAAGCCACATGCACGGTGCTGCCCACAGCCAGCGTGCCATCGACTTCCAACGTCCCGGCATTGACATTGGTCGCTCCGGTATAGATCTCGGTAACTCCACTGCTCAGAATGGTCGTGCCGGCTCCGTTCTGGTCGAAAGCGCCTGTGCCGCTGATGACTCCGGAGACGGTCTGCGTGTTGCCCGTGCTGTTGACCGCCTTGAAGGCAGCAGTCGCGCTGCTCAGGAGCACGGCGTTGGTGAAAGTCCCGCTATTGACCAAATCCAGAGCCAGGCTGCCCGAACCGCTGACCGTGATTGCGGTGTTGCCCAAGGCCGTCCCCGGGGTGACTCCGTCGCCGATTTGCAGGGTCCCGGCGCTGACAGTGGTCGCTCCCCTATAACTATCGACTCCCGTCACAATCGTCGTGCCGGTGCCACTCTGAGTCAGGGCGATCGTGCCCGAACCGCTATCGGTGAGCACCCCACTCAAGATGAGATTCTGTGCCGAATTCACTTTCACCAATCCGGTGCCACTCCAGAGATTTTGAAATCCGTTGGACACAACTCCACCGCTAACATTGACCAAGGCGACAGTCCCGGCGGAAATCATATCAACCTCTTTGGCGCCCACTGAACCGGCCAGTGCGGAAGTGCCGATCTGCAAAGTGCCACTGCTCACTTCGGCATAGGTATAGCTATTATTGGCGTTGGTTAGAATGGTCGTGCCCGTACCGTACTGCCAGAGATACAACTGGCCCGGGCCACCGTCGGTCAATGGCCCGGAGACCGTGTTCGTCAACGTCGAGTTGAATTCCAGCGCGCTGCCCCCTGCTTCCACATTGGACACTGCGTTGCTCAGGAGATTGTTGTGGATATTGACCACGGTAAGAAGAGAACCGTTGTCCAGGCTGACTGCCCCGCTGCCGAGGGAACCAGGCGCCGAACTCGTGCCGATCTGCACGGTGGCCGTGATGAGGAACGTCCCACCGCTGTAAGTATTGGCGGAATTCGTCAGGATGAGGGTGCCGGAGCCTTGGGCAGCGCCGGTAACTTTCACCCCGGCGTTGCCGGCGATGACTGCTCCAATGGTCGCGCTCGTGCCGGCATTCGTCACGTTGATTGTCGGGATGCCGCTTCCCACGCCCCCCACCATGTTCAGCGGCGCCGCGGCGGTGCCGCTCAACGTGTAACCAGTGACGCCGAAGATGAGTTCCTGCACATTGGTCGGTCCACCGAGTGCGACCTTTCCACCAACGGTATTGAAGACCGCCGTGCCTCCGGCCCACATCGAGTTGGCCGACCCGGAACCGTTCGCCCAGTTGTTATTGGTCGCGCTCCAAGTGCCGCTTCCACCGGAGATGACTCCGTCGCTCGCTGCCCCGCCCCCATCCCAGAATTGCGAACCGATCTGCGAGATGACAAGGTCGACTTGATGGGCGGTTCCGGTGGAAACCACCGCATCATATCCGCCCGTACCATTGATCGCGGTAAAGCCGGTGTTGGTCAGCGTCCCGCCATACGTGAAGAGAGTGTAACTTCCCACACTAAAGCCGTTCTGTTCGGTCACATTCAGGTTGCCGGCAATTGTCAGGTTGCCGTTGACGTGAACCAGGTCATTAGCGCCTCCGGCTGTACCCGCGGTGGACAGGCGAAAATCGGAGTTAGCTCCAGAACTTAAAGTCAGTTTGCTCAAATTCAAGGTGCCCGTGCCGGTACTGTCACCAGGTCTCAACGCTCCACCGGCGAGCACGGTTACGGCGCCGGTAATCGATCCCGCACCCGCGAGGGTCCCACCATTGTTCACCGTCACAGCACCGCTGCCAATCAAAGCACCGTCGACCTGCAAGGTGCCCGCAGTAACGGCGGTCGGCCCGCTGTAGCTACTGGTCGAAGTGACAATGGTAATGCCGGTGCCAGCCTGAGCAAAGCCGCCCATACCGCTGATGACTCCGGAGACCATGGTCGCACCGCTCTGGATCATCTTGAAAGTGGCGCCAGCGGTGCTCAATGCAACATCGCGGTCAAAACTCGAACCCGCCAACAGATTCAGCGCCAGAGTGCCGGTTCCGGAAGCAGTGATGGCTCCGCCGCCCAGCGACGAGCCGAAGGTATTTCCGTCGCCCAACTGCAGGGTACCGGCGGTAATCGTCGTCGGCCCGCTGTAAGTGCTGCCGCCGGTCAAGATCAACGTCGAGCCGGCGTGGTTCATAGTTACCGAGCCGTTCGTTGATCCATCGACAATGTCCCCCGCAAACGTGCTGCTCAAACCGCTCGTATAATTGAGACTGCCATCGAGTGTCCCAGCACCCGTCAACGTGCCCCCCGTGACGGCCAGTCCCGTCGGGGCCGTGAGAATCCCGGCAAGATTAAACGTCCCGCTGCTCGCCGTCACAGCGCCATTGACCAATCCGGTCCCGGTCCAGTTACCGCCGGTGATGGCGAGCGTGCTACCGATTGTTCCACCGTTGAAATTGATCGTCCCGTTGCCGTTCAACGTGACTTTGCCATAAATGATACCATCGCCGGTGAGTGTGCCGGCCGTGGCGATACTGACGGCGCTGGCCGCGAAGAGGGACCCATCTACTTCCAAAGTCCCGGCATTCACTTTGGTGGCACCGGTGTAAGTCTCGGTGGCGTTCAAAACGGTGGTCCCGGTGCCGTTCTGATTTAAAGTGCCGCTCCCGCTAATTGCCCCGGAAATCGTTTGGACGTTCCCCGACGGGCTGATTGTTTTGAGATTGGTATTGGCTCCGTTGAGGAAGATGGAATCGCCAAAAGTTTCGGCGTCGAGATTCAGAGCGAGGCTGGCGCTGCCGGAAACGGTGACATTCGTATTGGCAAGATTGCCGGTCGCGCCATTGCCGATCTGCAACGTGCCGGATGTCACAGTGGTGGCCGCCCCACCGAGGCTGTTGTTGTCATTGGTCAACACCGTTGTCCCGGTCCCTGTCTGGCTAAGCACGATATTTCCGCTGATCACCCCAGTGACCGTCAGTGTGCCCGCCGAATTGAAAACCAGCGAGCCGGCGCCACTGGTTCCATTGGTGATGCTATTCGCAAGGGTATTGCCGGAAACGTTAAAAACCGAGAGCCTGGCGCCAGCGTCCAGGGCGATGGCGCTGCCGGCGCCGATCGAACCGGCAATGGTCGATGTGCCGATTTGCAGAGTGCCACTGCTTACCGTCGTGGCTCCGCTGAAGTTATTGCCGGGATTCGTCAGGATGGTCGTGCCGGTGCCACTCTGAATCAGTCCCAATTGCCCCGCAGTTCCGTCGGTCAATGTACCGGAGAGAGTGTTGGTATTCGCGGAATCGATTTCCAGTGCGCCGAAGCCGCCGACGTTATTCGTCACGTTGTTGGAAAGCGCGTTCCCTCTCACATTGAACAATGCCATTTCGCCGGTGTTGAAAAGGCTGATCGTGCCGGCGCCGAGGGAACCCACGGTGGTCGGACTGCCGATTTGCAGTACGCCTTCGGTAACTTTGGTCCCACCGGTGTAAGTATTGGAAGCATTGGTCAGGATGACCGTTCCCACCCCGTTGGCCAGCAATCCAGCGGTGCCGGCGACGGGTGCGGCAATCGTCACGCTGCCGCCGTCGGCGCTGATATAGGGCGCGGGTCCACTGAGGGTGAGCGCGTTCGATCCGCTGAGAACGTATCCGCCGGTGTTAAAGACGAGACCTTGAGCACTTACCGGTGAACCGATCGTTACCGTGCCCGCGCTTCCTCCAAAAATCGCGATACCGCTCTGCCAGGCTGAGTTACTGGTCCCAGTGGAATTGGTCCAGTTGGCAGTGGTTTTGTTCCAGGTTCCGTTGCCATCGGAGATAACACCACCGTTCCCCGCTCCGGTTCCAGCCCAATACTGAGCCGCCCCCGAAACCACCTCCACATCCACCTGGCCGGTAACATTGATCACAACGAAAACCGTGGAATTCGGAACTCCGTCGATCGCCGTAAATCCGTTGTCGGTCAACGCCCCACCGTAAGTGAAGATCGTGTATGTGCCGGACCCGAATCCGGCCAGCGGCGTGATATCGAGAGTCCCCCCGATGGTGAGGGCGCCGGTAACATTGACCAGATCGTTGATGCCGCTGCCGACCACATTGGGTTGGCCGAGGCGGAAATCCGAGATCGAGCCGGAATTCAAAGTCAGGCTTCCGACCTGCAACGTGCCGGGCCCGGAGCTATCACCCGGAGAAAGCGTCCCTCCCGACTGGACGTTGACGCCGCCGGCAATCTTCCCCATTCCCGCCAACGTGCCGGTCCCACCAACGGTGACCGCACTGGTCGAATTGATCGCGCCATCCACGACCAAGGTCCCGCCAGTGACTGTCGTCGTCCCGCTGTAGCTATTGGTTCCGCTCAACGTAAGCGTGCCCGTTCCGATTTTTACCAACGAACCACCCGTGCCACCTGCCTGGCCGCCATCGGTGATAGTGCCGGAAACGGTGCTGCTGAGATTATTTCCACCGACCGTGAGGGTATTTTTACCGAGGTAGTAAATGCCGCTCCCGGCGATTGAACCGACGTTCATCCCTCCGTCCGTCAAGCCACTAATATCGAAGAGACCGCTCCCGTTGGTGATGGCCTGCGCCATGCCGCCACCTGCGCTGTCGATGAAATAGGTAGCTCCACCGGCGCCACCATTGGTGCCCCCCGCCGTGGTGATGGTCGCACTGCCGGCCGATGAGTTATCCCGAAAGAGCGTGCTTCCGCCATACGCACCGGCGACCGAGGCGCCCTGGTCAGTGATCGTCGCTGTGCCAGCCGAGGAGAAGTTATAGAAGTAAGTGTAACCACCGACGGCGGCACTGGCGGTGCCGGGCTGATTGGTCAACGTTGCGCCATTGGCCGAGACGTAGTAATAAAAATAGGTCGAACCTCCGAAGGCGCTGGAGGTCGCGCCACCCTGATTGGTAACCGTGGCGCCGACCAGCGATGCGTCCAAAAAAAGCGTCGCTCCACCATAGGCGCCGGAGGCAACGCCTCCCTGGTTCACAATCGTGGCGCGGCCAGTCAGGCTACCGACTGTGGAGTTGCTCGAACCCGCATCCGGACTCGAAAAATAGGTAATGCCGCCAACCGCTGCCGAGGCCGCCCCACCCTGGTTGGTGATCGTCGCGGTTCCGGCGCTGGAGCTATCGAAAAAGGTCACTCCGCCGCCGGCATTGCTGACAGTGCCGCCTTGATTGCTGATAACTGCATTTCCCGCAGTGGCTCCCGCGGTGAAAAAGGTATTGCCACCGTAGTAACCACCGGTGGTGGCACCTTGGTTGACGATCGTCGCGTTACCGGCGGTGGTGCCTTCAAATTGAGTGACCCCACTGCCTTCAGGAACGACAAGACCCTGGTTGCTCAAAACGACGATACCCTGGCTATTCAAGCCCGGCACCTGCGTTTCCAAACCTTGATTAACGATCGTTGCGTTTTCCGCCGTGGAGTTCCCTGTAAAGACGGTGAATCCGCCCCCGGCACTGGTCGAGACTGTCGAGCCGAGATTGGTGATCGTCGCGTTTTGTGCGCCTGAAAAATCGTCAAATTGCACCAGTCCGCCCGCGGCACCGTTTGCCGTTCCCCCCAGGTTGATGATATTCGCCGAACCGGCGAAGGAAGTGTGTTCAAAGGTCACAGATCCCCCGCTTCCGCCACTGGCCGTTCCGCCATAGTTAGTGATCGTCGCGCTATCGGCGTTCGATTCGTAGGCGAAATCCGTCGAACCATTGCCACCGGCAACGTCGCTGCCGTCGTTCACGATCGAGGCCGAGCCGGCAAACCCGACATCGCTAAAAGTGGTCGAGCCTCCGGCGCCAGCGACAACAGCCGACTGGTTGACGATCGTGGCACTGCCTGCCGTGGATCGGATCTGAAAGGTTGTGTAACCGCCGCCGCCACTCACCGTCCCCGCCTCGTTCACGATCGTCGCGCTGCCGGCGGTAGCCGAAGCTGGAAAATAGGTAAAGCCGCCGGTAGCGCCCGCCACGCTCGTGCCAAGGTTGTGAATGGTGGCAGTTCCGGCGGTCGCTGTATCGCCAAAGTTCGCCGACCCACCGTAGGCCCCAGCAACGGTTCCACCTTGGTTGGTGATTACAGCCGTCCCCCCCGTCGCGCTATCTTCAAAACCCGTGCTTCCTCCAAAGCCTCCCACCACCACGCCGCCAAGATTTAAGATGGTTGCAGCACCGGCCATCGAATTGCCTTGGAAAGCCGTTGAGCCCCCAGAAAAGACTCCCTGGGCCTGAGCGCCATTCGTAATGATCGCATCCGCCGCGGATGATGTGCCTTTGAAAATGGTTTGCCCGCCATCGGCATTTGCCACGGTAGCGCCATAGTTCGTAATGATGGCGTTGCCTGCCGTCGCCTGACCATTGAAGGAAGTCATGCCGCCAAATCCACCATCAGCCGTCCCCCCGTTGTTGGCGATGGTCGCCGCGCCGGCAGTCGAGTTATCATTGAAATTCGTGCCTCCGCCAAGGATATCCCCCACGGGGCTGCCCGCATTTGTGATTGTCGCGCTCCCGGCGGTCGACGTGTTGGAAAAGTTGAGCGTTGCACCGCTCCCCCCCGCGAAGAGGCTGCCAGCCACGATATACTGGGTATTCACGCCCGCCGAAGCACTGTTCACAAAATTGAGTGTCCCGAATCCGCCACCGGCGTCCGACGCGACTGTGAAGCTCTGCGTCACACCGGAATTGTTGGTCACGCCGACGCCGTTGATCGTCAGTGAATTGTTCGGACTTACCTGGATGCTATACGCCCCGGCGCCGGACACAAACCGCACTTCGCTCGCTGTCACCTTGGCGCCCACCGTGACCGTACCTGATCCCGCGCTGAATACCGCCACGTTCTGTCCCCACGCGGAACTCGATGCCCCCGTCACATCCGTCCAGTTCGTCGTCGCGTTGTCCCACGTCCCGGGCCCGCCGTTGACCGCCCCGTTGCCCGACGTCACCGCGCCGTTCCAATACTGCAAGGACGAAGCCGGGCCGCCCGTGACGACAAGATCGATCTGGTTGGGCACCGAAATGAGAAAGCTGAAGTCAGACGATGTGAATCCCGCCGGCAGGTTACCCAGGCTCATCGTGCTTCCTGTGAGCGTGCCCGTATAACTGAAAAGTTCATAAGTTCCCGCGCTGAATCCCCCTAGGTCCGCGACATTCAGCGTCCCGCCAAGGGTCAGGTTACCATTCACCATCGTGAGGTCGTTGACTCCACCACCGGCGGTGCCGGGCGCACCCAATTGGTAATCCACGACGGACCCATCGTTGATGGTCAATCCACCGACGGTCAGCGTGCCGGCGATGTTACCGGCGCCGTGCGCCAGCGTGCCTCCAGCATTGACAGTCACCGCGCCGGAAATACTCCCGGTGCCTCCCAGCGTTCCACCATTATTCACGGTGACCGCCGCCCAACTGGCCAGGGACCCTGTCACTAAAACGGCGCCACCATTGATCGTCGTCGCCCCCGTGTAAATGTTCGCCCCGGCGAGAGTGAGAGTGCCGGCGCCGGTCTTGACGAGCGAACCACCGATTCTTTCGGAGAGACCACCATCCGAGATGACCCCCGAAACCGTCGTGCTCAAATCGTTTCCGCCCACCGTCAAGGTGTTGCTGCCAAGATAGTAATTTCCACTGCCTTCGATGGAACCAAGATTCATCCCGGTAAACACGTTGCTGAGATCGAAGCTCCCATTACCGTTGGTGATGGCGCGGGCCTGTCCGCCATTAGCCGCGCCCTGAAAGTAAACTGCACCGCCGGTGCCGCCGTTCGTTCCTCCATTGGCGACGATCGTGGCGTTGCCAGCACTGGCGCCGCTGGAGAAGGTGATGGTGCCGCCACCAGCGCCTGTGGCCGTACCGCCGTTATTGATAATCGTGGCGCTGCCGGCCTTCGACCCCGCTTCGAAATCGGTGACGCCTCCCGCAGCGCCAGCGTAAGTTCCGCCCTGGTTGGTGATGGTGGCGTTGTTGGCCGAGGAGGAACCGATGAATATCGTGAGGCCAGATTGGGCACCCGATTGATTGGTAATCTGCGCGCTACCCGCGTCCGAGTTATCCTTGAATTCGGTCGAACCGCCGAAGCCGACATTGCTGGCGACCCCTTGGTTGACGATGACCGCGCCAGCCGCCGTCGCACTGGCTTGAAAACTCAAAAAGCCACTGCTTGCATTTTGACCACCGGTCCCGCCTTGATTCACGATCGTGGCCTGAACCGCCGTCGAAGAGCCGGTAAAACTGGTGCTGCCAGTGCCACTGACCGAGTTATTGAGAGCGCCCTGGTTGACGATGGTGGAGCTCCCGGCGCCGGCCTGGTCCTGGAAGAAAGCGGAGCCACCGGAAGAGGACGCCGCGGAGGCTTGATTGATGATCATCGCCTGGCCGGCCGTGGAGTTATTCTGGAAGGCCACGGCGCCAGCCTTGGCGGACTGGGCGACACCTCCTTGATTGGCGATCGTTGCCTGCCCGGCGCTGGAAGAATCCTGGAAATAGGTGACCCCTCCACTTTGTTCCCCGAGGGCAGTAGCCCCGGAGCTTTGATTGAAAATGGACGCTCCATCCGCGGTGGACTGGTTCTGAAAGGAAAGCATCGGTGTCGTGCCGACCAACGGGACGGCACCGCCTTCGATGACGAATTGAACTCCGGTGCCGGCGTCGGCGTTATTGGTGAGATAGATACTGCCACCGCCGGAGGCGAAGTTGCCGGCAGCGGCGATGAACGTCTCCGTAACCTGAGGGCTGGTGTTGTTGGTGATGCCGGAGCCACTGGGGCCACCAATGGTGAATGTGACAGCGGGGTCGACGGTAATGGTGTAGGAAGACGTGCCGGTGAACCCCACGCCGAAAACCTGGACGTTGGAGGAGAGCGAGAGCGCGGTCGCGGTGACGTTCGGCAGGCCAAATAGCGCCGAAGCCCCGGAGCTGTCGGGCACGGTCCCGGGATTTTGCCAGTTGGCCGCGGTGTTCCAATCGGAGCTCGTCCCTCCGGTCCAAGTCTGCCCCCAGGCATCCGCGGGCACAAAACAGAAGCCGACGAGCGCGGCGATGGATACTCCCAGAATTGCGGGTCGCGAGCGGAAATTCATGGAGCGGCGTTTCAAAGCCTGTTCTTTGCTGGCCATTTTTACGTCTGGAAGTTGGGGGCAGTTTCCGGGTGATGCCTGGCAAAACCGCAATGTGCCGCCGTCTCAACGCGGCGTGCTCATCGGAATTCGCCAAGCCCTTGAAAGTATTGCCGTTATGAGGTGCTAAACAGGCATCGCTGTCCACGAGAAAGACGGTAAAAATTTCCGTAAAATCCCCTATGAACAAGCGTCATTTTATCTCTGTAGAGCGACCGGCGCAGATACGCTTGTTGGGGGGCGTGGCACGGACAGTGCTAGGTGTTTTCACGTAAAAAGCGACGTATATCTGAATATGGCTTCGAAACACCCCATTCTGTTTCTCCTGGAAGACTGCCCGACAACGGCGCTCATCATCGAGCGTGCGGTGATGATGGAAATGCCGGATGTGAGAGTCCTCTGGGCGCGCAGCGTCGCCGACGCCGAAGCCCGTGCCCGGGGCTTGGCGATTGACCTTTTTCTCGTGGATATCTCTCTTCCCGACGGAAATGGCTTCGAATTTCTGTGGAAAATGGCCGTTGAACATCCCACGGCGAGCGCGTTCGTGATGACCGCGTCACCGCTCCCGGAGCATCAGGCCCACATGGCCGCTTTGGGGGTGCTGCACTTTCTCGAAAAGCCGGTCCGGCCTCACGCGCTCATTGAGAAACTGCGCGGCGCTCTCGATCGCGTCTCGACCGACGACGGCCACGATTTTCGCGCCGCGCTGAAGAATGTCACCCCGGCCGATATCATTCAGCTCAAGTGTCTTTCCAATGCGAACACCATTCTCGAGTTTCTTTCCGGCGAGCACGTCGGGCGGATCCGCTTTGAGGACGGCGAGATCACGGATGCGACGACCGGCGAGTTGCAGGGAGTCGAAGCCGTTTACGAGATTATCGGATGGCAGTGCGGCCAGGTCACCGAGCACCCGTGCGTCGGCTTCCCCAAGCGGACCATCGAATGCTCCTGGCAAAGCCTGCTCATGGACGCCGCCCAGCGAATCGACGAACGGCGATCGCCGGCCGCAGCCTGACGCTTCGAGCTGATCGTCCGGTCTGTTTTCCGGCAAACTGCCGCCGTCAGTCCGTCACCGCGCCGGTGCTCGCCGTGCTCACCTGCTTGGCATATTTCGCGAGGACGCCACGGGTGTAGTGCGGCTTGCGCGCTTTCCATTTCGCCAGGCGGTTTTGCAGTTCCGTCTTCGGGATATCGAGGTTGAGCGTGTGCTTCACGGCGTCGATCGTGATTCCGTCGCCGTTTTTGACCACGGCGAGCGGGCCGCCGAGCGCGGCCTCGGGGGTGATGTGGCCGACGACGAATCCGTGAGAGCCGCCGCTGAACCGGCCGTCCGTGATCAAGGCCACTTCCTTGCCGAGACCTTTCCCCATCACTGCGCTGGTCGGCGAGAGCATTTCCCTCATACCGGGTCCGCCCACCGGGCCTTCGTGACGAATGACGATGACATGCCCTTTCTTCACGCGGCCATCGAGGATTGCGGCCAGGGCATCCTGTTCATTGTCGAAAACGATGGCCTTGCCGGAGAAGGAAAGCCCTTCCTTCCCGCTGATCTTGGCCACGGCGCCGGCTGGGGCGAGGTTGCCGTAGAGCACCACGAGATGGCTGTCCTTTTTGATCGGGTTGGCAAAGCTGCGGACGACGTCCTGGCCTTTCGGGTAGGCCTTCACGCGCCGGAGATTCTCGGCCATGGTCTTGCCGGTCACGGTCAGGCAATCGCCATGGAGCAGCTTCTCCTCGAGGAGCATCTTCATCAGCGGAGTCTGGCCACCGACGGCCACCAGTTCACTCATGAGGTATTTGCCGCTTGGCTTGAGATCGGCCAGGACCGGCACCTTGCGGCCAATGCGGGTAAAATCGTCGAGCTTCAAATCCACCTTGGCCGCGTGGGCCATGGCCAGGAGATGGAGCACGGCATTGGTCGATCCGCCGAGCGCGATGACTACGGTGATGGCGTTCTCAAACGCCTCCTTCGTCATGATGTCGAGCGGACGAATGCCGCGCTTGATGAGTTCGAGCACCGCGCCGCCCGCCGCACGGGCATCGGCGGCTTTCGCTGGCGAAATGGCATTTTGCGCAGAGCTATTCGGCAACGACATGCCGAGCGCTTCGATGGCGCTGGCCATGGTATTGGCCGTGTACATGCCGCCGCAGGACCCGGCGCCGGGGATGGCTTGCTCTTCGATGAGCGCCAGTTCGCGATCGTCGATCTGCGCGTTGGCATGCGCGCCGACCGCTTCGAAACAGCTCACGATATCGAGATTGCGCCCGGCAAATTGCTCCCGCCGCTCCTTGCGCAGCCGCTTCTCGGCGAGCACGCCGGTAATGCAACCCGGCATGATCGTGCCGCCATAGACGAAAATGCTCGGCCGGTTCAACCGCGCCATGGCGATGAGGCAGCCCGGCATATTCTTGTCGCAACCACCGATCGCGACGAGCGCATCGAAACCTTCGCAGCCCATCACCGTTTCGATGGAATCGGCGATGACCTCGCGCGAAACGAGCGAATACTTCATCCCTTCCGTGCCCATGGAAATGCCGTCGGAAATAGTGATCGTCCCGAAAATGATCGCCTTGCCGCCGCCGGCATTGGCGCCCGCCTCGGCCTGCCGCGCGAGTTGGTCGATGTGCATATTGCAGGGCGTGACCATCGACCAGGTGCTGGCGATGCCGACTTGCGATTTCTTGAAATCCTCGCGGGCGAAGCCCACAGCATGGAGCATCGCCCGGCTCGCCGCCCGCTCATAACCATCGACCATGAACTTGGAATGCTCACGGTGCAGGCTGGCGCCATTCTTCGAGGCGGCTTTCTTGGACGGGGCTTTGGCAGTGGTACTCATAATGGACAAGGGGTCGCGACCCTAGACTGATGCGTAGCGTTTGGCAATGCCGAGGGAAAAGCGGCGGGACAGCAGAGAAACAGGACTAGGAAAAACATCCAACATCCAACACCCAACATCCAATGGCTCACCGTGGGGCCGGAGACGCCGAGTGTTCTCCCCCGAAAACCATTCCCAATCAACTACCGCAAATGCTTTCCGTTCGCTTGGGAAACACGCTGGGCAGCTAACCATTGGATGTTGGATGTTGGATGTTGGGTGTTGGATGTTTCTCCTTTTTCCCTCCGCTTCGCTCCGCTTCCTCAAAGAGCGCGCGCCAATAATCCAACCGCTCTTTCACCCGCTTTTCATAACCCTGGTCGCTCGGCTCGTAGTAGCGCCGGCCCTCCGGTAGATAGGCCTGCGGTACATAGGCGCCTTCGTAGTCGTGGCTGTACTGGTAACCTTCGTGCCCGAGGGCCTTGGCGGCGCGCTTGCTGTTCTTGTCCCGCAAACGGCGCGGCACGGCCAGGGTCACGCCTTCCTGGATTTCCTTTTTTGCGGCGAGGATGCCGGCGTAGGCGCGATTCGATTTCGGCGCGGTGGCCAGGTAGACCGTGGCGTGGGCGAGCGGAATTTGCGCTTCGGGCAACCCGATGAATTCGACCGCCTGCTGCGCGGCCACGGCCACCACCAATCCCTGCGGGTCGGCCATGCCGATATCCTCACTCGCCAAAATCACGATGCGGCGAGCGAGGAAGCGGATGTCTTCACCGGCGTAAAGCATCTTCGCCAGCCAGTAGAGCGCGGCGTCGGGATCGCTCCCGCGCACGCTCTTGATGAAGGCGCTGATCGTGTCGTAGTGCTGGTCGCCGTCGGCATCGTAGACCACCGCCTTTTTTTGAATCGATTCCTCGGCAATCGCCCGGTCGAGGCGGATGACGCCATCCTTTCCGGGCGACGTCGTCACCACGGCGATCTCCAGGGCGTTCAGGCATTTCCGGGCGTCGCCGTCGGCGACCGTGGCGAGATGCTCGATCGCCTCGTCGCTGATCTCGATCCGCTGCTTGCCGAAACCGCGCTCTTCATCGGCCAGCGCGCGTTTTTGCAAGGCGACCAAATGCCCCAGCGTGAGCGGCTCGAGTTGGAAAACCTGCGAGCGCGAGACCAGCGGCGAGTTGATGTAATAAAAGGGATTGTGCGTGGTCGCGCCGATGAGCCGCACCGTCCCCCGCTCCACGTCGGGAAGCAGCACATCCTGCTGCGATTTGTTCCAGCGATGGATCTCGTCGATGAAGAGAATCGTTTTGTCGCCTTTGTTGGCGAGCCGGTTGCCCGCACTAGCGATGACGCGCCGCAAGTCCGCGACATTGCTCTCGACCCCGCTCAACCGCTCAAAGCGCGATTGCGTCACGCTGGCGATGATTTCCGCCAGGCTGGTTTTGCCCGTGCCCGGCGGGCCAAAGAGGATGATCGACGAAATCCGGTCCGCCTCGATCGCTCGTCGCAACAGTTTCCCGGGCGCCAGGATGTGCTCCTGCCCGGTAAACTCCGCGAGCGATCGCGGCCGCATCCGTTGCGCCAGCGGTGCGTCGGAGGGGCTTTTCTCCGGCGCGGAATCCGCAGCGGAAACGGTGGAAAAGAGATCAGGCACAGAAGAAGGCTAGCGTGAAACCCGGAACCTGAAACCTGAAACCTTGCGCCGCTCCCTGGCGGGAACCCATCGCGACTCGGACTTAGGTATTTTCACCCGGGAAAGATACGTACTTTTGCGGCAGCCTCACGGAGACCCACCTGCTTATGGATGAAGCGCATGTCGACGATTTTCTACAAGGCTCCAGACCCGAAACGCCATTTGAACTGGCGAGCGGGGTTTCCAAGCGCAGAAATCCGACCCTGACTTTCACCCAACTCCCTTTCCCCTTTTCACTTTCCCTATGAAAATTCTCATTGCCGAAGACGATACCGTCGCCGCCCGGGTCCTGGAACTGACCCTCAAGAAATTCGGCCACGAAGTGGTCACGGCGACGACGGGCACCGACGCCTGGAACCTTTTTAACGCCGAACCCTTTCGGATCGTAGTGAGCGATTGGATGATGCCGGGGATGGACGGCTTGGAATTCTGCGGGCGGGTCCGCAACCGGCCCCAAACTCCGTACACCTATTTCATCCTGCTCACCGCCGCGCACACCAGCACCGACGACTATTCCCAAGCCATGGCCTCGGGCGTGGACGATTTTCTCACCAAGCCCTTTGACCGGGAGATCATTCGCACACGCGTCTATGTGGCTGAACGCATCCTCCGCTACACGACCGAAATTCGGCAACTGAAAGACATCATCCCGATTTGCGCCTACTGCCACAAAGTGCGCAGTGATGACGAATATTGGGAGCGGGTGGAAACCTACATCAAGGAACGCACCGGCAGCCGTTTCAGCCACGGAATCTGTCCGGATTGTTTCGACGTCCAGGTGAAGCAATTGGACGAACTCCTGGAGACGGCCACGCCGCCCGACGCGGTATAAAAAAGGCCCGGAAAAACTTGGACAGGACAGTGGGTGCGCGCAGGATTACCCTACGGTGCGATAACAAATTGGAGGCATTTATGAAAACCATCCTCGTCCCCATTGATTTTTCCGACGTGAGCCAGAGAGTCGTCGAAACGGCCCGGCAATTTGCCGCCGCCTTTCAGGCGCGCCTGTTCCTGCTCAACGTCGCCGAAGCCGAACCCGATTTTGTCGGTTTCGAAGCCGGGCCACCAGTCGTCCGCGCCACCATGGCCCGCGATTTCAAGGTGGAGCGGCAGAAACTCGACGACTTCAAGTCGAGACTCGTCGCCGGCGGGACCGAGGTCACCGCGCTCCACGTGCAAGGCCCGATCGTCGAGAAAATCCTCCACGAAGCGGGCGAACAAAGCGCTGATTTGATCGTGATGGGCTCCCACGGCCACGGCGCCTTTTACGACCTCCTCGTCGGGAGCGTGACGCACGGCGTGATCAAGGATGCCAAGTGCCCCGTGGTGGTCATCCCCGCCGCGCGGTAATCCGGTCGAAGGTCAATACGGAGAGACGTCACCACCCGGCTTTTCCGGGTGGTCGGTGAAGCGAAGCGTCGGCGCGTCCCCTTTGTAAAGGTGCGAAGTGGGACCTTTTTCCTTCTTGTGAAAGAGCGAGCAACTAGGCAATGCGACCATGGCGACGAAGAGGAAAATCCCGAGGAACAATTTCGACATGGCGCCGATGGTTAGCAGGGAATGTGCGCGAGTCGACGGCATTTGGCGGTAATCGTCCAAACCGCACCGCGTCGTTTCATGCGCCTGCAAGCGCACCTCGTCAAAAACGGCCACGAGCCCGCACACTTGATTGAGGAAAGCCATCAGCCAACAATTCTCGAATCACTGTTCGGCCGCCGCCGCGCGCATCCGCATGCCCGGTCTGCGACAAATTACGTGCCTTGCACTTCTCTTCGGACGCTGCTATTCTCCTCACTCCCAAAAACAACGGGGGCGTACTGGTTTCGACTGTTGACTCGAGACACAGGCGGCATGTCGTGGAAGCCTGGTTGGCCACGTTAAACTCCCGGGCAAACAAATAAACGCGAACGATTACGAAGATCTCGCTCTTGCGGCTTAATTGACTGCAACGTGGTGGCACCGACGCCTGCTGAGTGCCACTGCGACGACTAGCAGGCTCTGCCGAGGGCGGAGCAACCGCGCCCGAGGTGAATTCGATTTCGTGGCTGCTCGGGAACCGGACGCCCGCCCGTCGGCAGCCGGTTTCTTAAATCAAAGGCGAAGCTAAACATGTAGAAGCCGGTGACGACAGCCATCAGGACAGGGGTTCAACTCCCCTCGCCTCCACTTCCTGATTTTCAGCATATTGCGCATATTTTCAGGCAGCCCAAGAACACATGCAGGAGCAGTCTCACCCTGGTGCACTGAAGTTCAAGGATATCCCCTGCCTGGCACCAGCCTCGTCGGATCGCGGACAACAGGCTAACGATAACGCGAGATGCCCGAATACCCGATCCAAGAACTTGCCGAAGACATCGCTCACTCTCTCACACCGCAGGAGTTTGATGACGCCGCACAAATGGCGCTTCAATTTGTCGATACGCTCAATGGAGAGATCATCAAGCAGCGAGGAGTGAAGTTGGCCTGCTGTGAGGGCTGCGGCGTTTGTTGCTCGCTCCGGATCGATGTGTTCGCCCATGAGGTCTTCCTCATCGCTCACTACATCCGCAGCCATTTCAACGCGGACGAGATTGCGAATCTGATGGTTCGTCTAGGAACTCATTTTGAAAAGGTGATGCCACTGACACCGTTCGAACACGTCACGCAAAACATCGAGTGCCCGCTTCTCCAAAATGGTCGATGCACTGTTTATGCCGTTCGTCCTCACTCGTGCAGAAGGCATCACTCCCAAGACTTTGCCACCTGCCAATACACCTTTGATCACCCCGACGATCTTGAATCACCTGCGGCCCATGATCGTGATCTCTTTAAAGCCCTGACGGGAGCGATGCAGCAGAACATCGATGTGTATGCCGATCTTGGATTTGACCACACCATCTACGAACTTGGCACCGCGGTGAACGAGGCCTTGAAGGATGCGGCGAGTTGGCAGAGGTGGCGTGATCACGAGCAGGCGTTTATCCACACATCTGTAACTCCGACGGCGTAACTCGAAGAAACCAACCATCAATCACCCAGGGAAGATCGCCGACAACTTCCTCCAATCGTCCATATCATGTCTGACGATTTATCGAACCCAACCAGCGCCAATGTGGCCGTGTTCTGCTTCTGGGCGCTGCCCTATTTTCCGCCGATTCTGGCCGAGCATTTTAGGCGGCGAGGGAACGTAAAAGTGGACTTGACCCAGGCTTTTGATCCACCGCTCGATGACGCAAATCTAAAGAAGTTACTCGCGGGCGGTTTTGATGCCGTCCTCTTCCCTCTGATAAATTTGGGTCTCCCCGCGCTTCGTTTGGCTGAACTCGCTTTTATGACGGATTCGCCAACGCGGTTGATTTTGGTTTCAGGGGTAGACATGAGCCACGAGACGTTGACGGAAGTATTCGATGCGTTCATTCCCCAACCGGCGGATTTCGAAGACATCGAAAAAGCAATCTTCGCACCCCTGCAAAGAACGAGTGATCCCGAACGATTTCGACGTGGTATTGCGGCTGTTTACGCTGAGGCTTTTAATCACGACAGAGATTGATCAATCGGCCGGAGCATCGGAGGACGAGCAACGATCATCTTGCGCAGAAGGGGGCGAAGGCGAACCTCGCCTTGATTCTTCCGCTCCGCAATTCCCAGTGAAATCAGATGATCTCAACGATCGAAAGTTTTCGTCCGTTGAGGGCGATTGAGTCGCCCTGCCTTTTAGCCATGAGTTGCTGGCCGAGTGGCGACTGTGGCGTGATTACAATGATCGGCGTTCCCTCGTAGGATACCTCAATTCCGCCAGCCTTTGGCCCAATTAAGTAGACGCTATCAGCAGTCCCACCTCTCAACGTGACAACAGCCCCAATATCAATCCCAACATTTGGCGGCCAATCGGCGGTGCTGATCGACTCAAATTCTTGCTTCGCCCTCGAGAGTTCAACCACTTGGCGAGATTGACCTTGTGCCAAATAAGATGCCTCCAACGCACGAGTGTCGTATTTATTTTCGGCTTTGTTCTGCTCATCAGTCGCTTCCCGGTGGGTGGCCTTCGTGGCGTTGATCAGGGTCGCCAAGTCTTTGCCGATCGCGGCGACTACCCTTTGGATCACAGCTCGCTTATCCATCAATGGTGAAGCTCTATGGCAGGTCGTCCGGACGGCAACAGATTGCTGATGTCCAACTCTTGGCTGATCCCTAAAGAAAGCGGAACAGCCAAAGTAGCCCGAGGATGGTTACTAGAAACGCCACAATCAGGTAAGGTTTTCGGTTGGTAAAATGGAATGAGCGAGGGCTTTTGACGATCAATCAGAATCCGGCTTTTCCCTTCGTGACTGCTTCGTTCTCCTTTTTGGTGGCCATGTCCTCCAAGAAAAACATGTCCTCGTGATTCAGCTCTCGATACGCTGCGAGCTTGTTATCGCTACGCGTCCAACGCTTTGTCCTTGGGTTGAATCCCCACCCGTGGCCATCCGCCTCTACCTTCAATAGGTCTCTAATATCCTGATCGGTGATCTTTGTATCGAGGCGATGAAAGACCTCCATCACACATTTGTCATTGGAGATCACACACTGAACGCCTATGCCGTCCTTCTCGAAGTAATATTGATCGTGACCCACCATGCGAATCTTTCCTGTATCCTTTTTACCTTCGCCGAACCGGGCAGTCAGTTCAGCTAACGTCTCACCGATTCGGCAGTATGCCGGCAAGCTCGTGAACAAAAGAAATAAAGTAGCAACGATTGGAAGTTTCATCATCGTGGATTTTTGAGCGCTAAAAGATGGCCTTGTTGGGTCTGCCTCCAGAGGAACAGCATGCAAACTGAGCCAGTCTATGGGGTATATGGCAAGTCCATTCCTTCGCCACTGAAGGCCCGTAGAATCGTAGCAAAAATCCGGCCCAGAGTGATCCCATAAATCAGTTCAGCGGCGACTCGCTTCCGGTCGAATTCGGTGTACTTCAGTCGCGGACACCACCGGTCCTCCCGACGCATCAATGCAAATCCCCGTGACGTCCGCATTCTCCCAATGAAAATCCGCCCTCTCCGGGCAACCTTGCTCCTGCTGTCATGCGCCCTCACCGGTTGCACGACCCTCACCACACGGTTTGACGAAGCCGCCTTCGCCCCCATCCGCTCTTCCGGTTCCGCCGTCATCGCCGGCCGGGCTGTGGGCTACATGGGAGATCGACATTGGGCACCCATGCAGACCCGGGTGGCGCAGCACCTCACCGTCGGACTCATGCCGGCCAACGCCTACACCGACGATGTCGCCCGGACCATTTGGCGAAACGCCCCCACCGAAGTGGTGCTCGATCCTCGGCTCACGCAATTCGTCCGCCGGACCACCTCCGATGGCGACGGGAATTTCAGCTTTGGCCACGTCGCACCCGGCAGTTATTACGTCTTCTGCCGTTTCACCTGGCCCAGCCGTGACAATGTCCTCAACGTATTTGATGACTATGTGACGCGGGACTATCTCAACGAGCAGACCCTCTTCGCCAAGGTGACGGTCACGGGCAGCGAGAGCGTCCGCATCGGCGCGTGGCAGCTCAGCTCCTACACCGGGACGCCCGTCGATAACCCTCCCTCCCTTCAGGAGACCCGAATATTCTAACTTTCGCCACCCAGCAACGCAGGCGCCTTTTCCTGCGCCTCACGGCCGACGTGAACATATCGCTGGCTCATTGGCTCGCTATCTGGCGAGGATTTCCGAGCCCGCCTCCGTCATTTCCAAGTCTCGTTCTTTGCGTAGCCGATTTGCACATAAATAAACGGCGGCGCATCGTTTTGCCGTTCGTAAATTTCCTTTGTGCTTTCGCCGGCTATCACCTCGTAATAATCAGGCGCGGAAGTCGCATCGATAACGTCTCCGTCTTTGCTGCCACCGATGAACTCTATGGGGAATTTGTCGTTGGACATGGTACTAAGTTGGACGCACCAACCCCGCGTTTGTTCATCCTGCCGATTCCTGTCCCACAACAAAAAGGCTCCAACGATTGTGCCGGCGGCAAGAACCGGTTTCGCTGGAGCGGGTAAAGATCGGTCACTGGTGGAGAATGTCAAATCCCGGCCGCACCAAGGCTTTCGTTTCGCCTTTGGGTCTAGCCCGCGAACCTCGTCGGATTAATGAGCCGCCGGTCATCGGCCACTCCAGGCCGAGTCATGGCCGGCAGCCCCCTCCCGATAGGGCGCGCAGAGAGGATCACTCCGCCAGCGGCTCGGATGAAAGCCCAGCATCGGAGTGAAGTGACATCGCGATTTTTCATAGGGACATTGGAATTTAGCCGGCGCGGCATTTCCAAGAGAAAAAGTGAATTCAGAAAATGCGCAGCCACCCCTTTTGACCCGGATTTGGAAGGAGGGCCGCGAGTCAAAGCACCATCACAATCTTGCCGTTCGCCCGATTCGCCTCCATCGCCTCGTGGGCCTGGCGAATTTGGTCGAAGGGGAGAACCAGCACGGGCTCGGCGTGATAGATCCCGGACGCGGCCTTATCGACAATCGATTGGAAGGGGATTTTCGAGAGCGGGCATTGCGGAGTGCCAAAGGCCGAGCTGCCGAACAGCGTCAAAAAGACGCCGGCCGGCATTTCATCGAGAAACTTTGGATTGCCCGGAGAATCGATGCCTCCGAGGAATCCGGCGAGGCAAGCCCGCCCTCCATGTTTCAAAAGCTCCAGGGAGTCCAGAGCCGTTTGTTCACCGAGCAGATCGAGGACCGCGTCCACAGCTTTGGCCTCGGGCAGAGTTGACGCCAAGTCGGGACGTTCCAGTTCTCCACGTGCGGCGCCGAGCTTTTCCAGAAGGGAAAACCGCTCCGTTCGACGAGTGGTCGCAACGACGCTGGCACCGAGGTCGTGAGCGATGTTCACCGCGGCCTGTCCAAATGCAGAAGTAGCACCGCGGACGACCACAGTTTGTCCCCGGCTGAGATTGAGCGCTTCCACCAGACAGGTCCAGGCACAGGCGTAGGACAACGGCAGCGCGGCAAATCGCTCCCACGGAAGATCCGTTTTGACTGCAACGACGTTCGTCGCCGGAGGATTGGTAAACTCCGCGTAACTGCCGTCCCTCGTCCGCCCCATGCCTCCCATGATCGCGGCCACCTTCGATCCCTCCTCGAACTCTCCGCCTGGACAGGAAGCCACTGTTCCGACGCATTCGATTCCTCCAATCCTGGCGGAATCGCCCCACTTTCCCCTCCGTAGATATGTTTCCGCGCGGTTTACACCAAAAGCTTTCACCGAAATCAGAACGTGGTTGGCTTGCGGTTCAGGAGCAGGAACATCAATAACGGCAAGTTCCTCCGGTCCTCCAAATTTCCTGGCGACGATCGCTCTCATGGCTCCGTACTTACCGGCGGAGTGATAGCCTGTCGAATTGATTTGGTTCGGTTCTGCGCCGCCCATTTCCCGCGATGAATTTCGGCGCGGGTCTCGAAGCGACTTTTACATTTTCTTAACAAAATTCCGAGCGGACGCACATCAAGCCCTTACACAGATGTCGTCTCATCCGTTGCAATCGGTTCGTCTCGAACCTCCACTCACCCTCGCAACCACTATGAAACGCGCCTCGATGCAGTTCATCCTCCGCAATTCGGCCATCCTCCTGCTGGCCTCCGTGTCCGTCGCCCTATCCGCCGCACCACAACCACCCCCGCCCCCTCCTCCTCCACCGCCCCCGCCTCACGACCCAGGGGTACGCGGTGGCGCTCCCGGCGTTGGCGGGACCTTTGCAGTGATCGACAATACCGATCCCCAAACAGACGCGCTCTACCAAGCCTACTTCGCCTCGGCGCAAAAGCGCTTCCAGGAAATCGCCTCAGTCTCGGGCACGATCGAATCGGGATTCGGTCTGGGCCCGGCATTCAACGGCAATAGTTGCGCGATGTGCCATGCGCAACCCGCTGTTGGCGGCAGCAGCCCGCCGCTCAATCCGCAAGTCGCGAATAACTTCGCGCATCTCGATGGCGCAGCCAATCCCGCCAACTTATCGCAAATCCTTTCGCTGCATGGCCCGGTGCGGGTGGTGCGCTTTGTGAAGAATTCCGACGGCACAGCCGATGGCGGCGTGCACGATCTCTTCACGATTAGCGGACGCACCGATGCTTCTGGCGCGACATTGGCACAGCCAAATTTCGCCGCGGCGCTGGCGGCCAAAAATGCGATCTTCCGGATTCCCACGCCGGTCTTCGGGCTTGGCCTGGTCGAGTTTACGCCCGACGCCGCGCTGCAGGCGAATCTCGCGGCAACCGCAGCCAAACGGTCGGCCCGCGGCATTGGGGGCGAGTTCAATACCAACGGGAATGACGGGACGATTACGCGTTTTGGCTGGAAGGCCCAGAATAAGTCCCTGCTGATGTTTGCCGGCGAGGCTTATAACGTGGAAATGGGAGTTACCAATGAGTTATTCCCGAGCGAAAGATTTCCCTCGGGCACGTCTGCCACTGTCATTGCCAACTCGACTCTCAACGCTACTCCGGAGGATACGACCAACCTGGGAATCGTCACGCCTTCCGGCAGCCCGGCTTCGGACTACTCCTCGGATATTGTGAACTTCGCGGCGTTTTCGCGGCTAAGTTCCCCACCGACACCAACGACGGCTTCAGCCTCAGAAATCAACGGGCAGCAAGTCTTCACCACAGTCGGCTGCGCGCTTTGTCATTCACCGTCGCTGACCACGGGCGAGGCCCTGTATCCGGCGCTATCCAACGTGACTTACCATCCGTTTTCGGATTTTGCCTTGCACCACATGGGAAGTGGTCTCGCCGACGGGATTACCCAAGGGCAGGCCGGATCGGACCAATTCCGCACCGCGCCATTGTGGGGTGTCGGGCAGCGGCTCTTTTTCCTCCACGATGGGCGCACCGGGGATTTGCTCCAGGCGATCCTGGCACACGCCAACCCGGGCTCGGAAGCGACCCAGGTCATCCGCGGTTTCCAAGCGCTGCCGCCTCAGCAGCAGCAGGATTTGCTGAATTTCCTGCGCTCGCTGTAAGCCCGAACTCCGGACCCGCATGGCGTTCCATCCGCCTGCGGGCTTTGGCTCCAAATCCGGAAACGCGCGGGACGGTGTCGCCGCAAGAACGCGCCATTGTGAGCGCGATCGCGCGAGCAGCACCGCGTGAAATGTTCGATACTGCTTCCGTGCCTGAAAGATGTTTCCATGCGCAGGCACAACCACAAATCCCATCATGGAAATCAAAAGAATCGGCTCACAAGCATCCAACAAAGGACTGGCGGATTGGTTTACCGGCACCGTCCGCGTCGATCCCTTGTTCTCCGCCCCTCCTCCGGCGCGCGTGGCCGGCGCCAGCGTGACCTTCGAACCGGGCGCACGCACGGCGTGGCATACGCATCCGCTCGGCCAGACACTCATCGTCACTTCCGGTTGCGGGCGGGCGCAACGCGAGGGAGGCCCGATCGAGGAGATTCATCCGGGCGATGTCGTCTGGTTTTCACCCGGTGAGAAGCATTGGCATGGTGCGTCTCCGTCCACCGCCATGACCCACATTGCCATCCAGGAAGCGCTCGATGGTAAAGTCGTCGACTGGCTGGAGAAAGTCAGCGACGCGCAGTACCAAGCCTGATTTCGAAAAATCGAAACCCATCAACGAACGCCAAAGACGTTCTTTTCGGGATCGTTGATTCCTCTCTCGCAGCACGTTGCACTTTGTTATCCGTGAAGCAACCGGCTGGGGGCGGCGTTTGTCGGCAGAAAATATTCGCACGCCAGCGGGATCAGGAGCAAACGACATGATCTCCTTGGCGGCGTCATTGCCACCTCCGCTGGCGTGCAAAAAATCACAGTGGCATTCGCACGAACGCTGTCGGGAAACTCTCAATCGGCGAGAGCCGCCGTCTTGCGCCAATGCTCGCGGGCGTAGGTCAATCCGGGTTCGAGTGGGGAAACAGTGCTCTCCAGGATGATCTGCCCGCGTTCATTGAAGATCAGGAGCACGCTCTTGCAGATGGCACGGGCCTCGGCTTGGGCATAGGCGTCGTCGAAGGAATCGAATTCCTCCCGCCAAACTTCGCCAATCTCCGAGAGGATGAATTTGCTATTCACGGCGTCGCAGTGCAGCCGAAAGCAGGAACCGGTACGGGACATAGGTTCGCATTGTCGTCATGCGGGATGTCTCGCACAATCGGGCGAGCATCTGAAACACCGGTCAGGTGGCGCCTCGGCGATCCCCGAGGGAGCAAAGATTACCGAAGCCTTGGCGGCGCGTTTACGCGGTGACTTTGGCGTTGCGCCCGGCTGGGACCAACTCCTCTGCGGGTTCTCCGTAGGGCAGGTCTTCCGGCAACTCCACGAATTCACCGATCCATTTCCAGAGCTGGGAAAAATCCTTATTCACGTCGCCAGAGAGGCAGTCGGTAATGAGGTCGCCGGCTTCTGGATGAGCATTGATGACTTTGCGGAACGAGAAAGCGGGATTGTAGAAAGCGTAAATCAGTTTCCGCATATTCTCGATGCCCTCGCGCAACGACGTCCCGTAGGGAGCAAAACGCGCCGGCGAAAGATCGTCCGACTGGAGCCCTTCGTGAATGGCTTCCGCGGCGAGCTGGCCGCTCTTCAAGGCGAGCATGACACCGCTGCTGAATACAGGATCGAGAAAGGCAAAGGCATCGCCGAGCAACAAGAGCCCGGGGGAGGCGCAGAAGCGGGAATGGCGGCTGTATTCGTTGGTAATGAAATACTCCCCGGTGCACTGCCCGCTGGAGAGCCGGTCTTTGATCCACAGATTCTGGTCCAGTTCGCGCTGAAAAATCGCCTTCGGATCCTTGACCCCGTCGCGCGTCAGGTACTTGGCGTCGGCGACAATGCCGACACTCGTCATATCGTCGTGTTGGGGAATGAACCAGAACCAGCCCTTGCCCGGAATATAAGCGACGGCGGTTTCCCCAGCGTCGATGCCTTCGTTGCGCTTGGCGCCTTTGTAATAAGTCCACACGGCCACCTTGTTCAGCTTGGGATCATTCATCCGCCAACCCAAGGAATTGGACGTAAACGCCTCCTTGCCGGTGCAATCGAGCGTGATGGGCGCGCGCACCTCGTAGGTCCGCCCGGTTCGCCGTTCCGTTGCTTCCACACCCAAGACCTGGCCGTCCTCGATCACCAGGCGGTTCACCGTCGTTTCTTCGCGGACTTCCGCCCCCTTCTCCCGGCAGTTGTCGACGAGCATCTGGTCGAATTCCGATCGCACCACCTGCCAGGTCTGCGCGACGGTCTCGCGATCGTAGCGCTTGAAGAAGTAGAACGGTGTGGACCGCCGCCCGTCGGGTTGGACAAAGATGCCGCTGTACTTTTTGACGAAGGGCGAGGCCTTCATCTTCGGAATCATGCCGATGCGCTCCAAAGGCCCGTAAGTAAATGGGATGAGCGATTCTCCGATGTGGTAACGAGGGAATTTCTCACGCTCGAGCACGAGGGCGCGATGGCCGTATTCCGCGAGGATGGCGGCCGCACAGGAGCCGGCCGGGCCAGCGCCGATGATAACAACGTCGTAGTTCTCGTGCATACGGTCAGGACACAAAGTGGGAATCCGCGAGGCAAGACGGATCGAATTGGGTTTCTTTCATAAAGCGCTTTCCAAACAGGGGGCGTCCAGCAGCCGGGAGAGCTCGTGAACCAACGCCGGCCCGGAGCTCTGCAATTCCTGTTGATGGACCGCAGCCAGCGTCTCCAGCCGGGCGCGTCCTTGGGGAGTAAGAGTCAAGTGAACCTGGCGGCGATCCCCATCTGCCGAGCCGCGCCGGGCTAGTCCAGCCACCTCCAAGCGGTCCGCGAGGCCCACCGCGGTATGCGCGGCGATATGGAGGCGTTCCGCCAGTTCGCCAATGGTGATTCGATCGCGGCCCGGAAAACCTTCGATGGCCAGGAGCGCCAGATATTGGATGCCCGCGACGCCTTGTCTTTTGGCCTCCTGCTCACTGAAACGCAGGAAGCGGCGGAGCTCGTAGCGGAAGGCGGCGAGCTTTTCATATTCGGCTTTAGTCATCGTGGGGCGCGGGAGGTTGACATATATCGTATTCCGATATAAACGCAACCTCCCATGCGCTCGCCCGGCCTTTCATCTCCATTTTGCGACCGCGCCGTCGCACGCATCACCCGATGAAGAACGGCCCCGGCACCTACCGCTATGGAACACCGAGAGCCCGTGGAGAAGGCTTGCGCATTGGCGTCGCCCATTATGTACCGCGGGGCGTCCGGCGCGAAGACTGGAAGAAACGTGGTTACTTCGATCTGTGGCTGCCCCTCCTGGCGCCATCCGCCGGGCTGGTGAAGGAGTATCTCGGCGGAAAGATCGCCTGGGCCGTCTTTGCGCGGCGTTATCGCACGGAAATGCGCAAGGCGGAGTGCCGCCAGGTGATCGACTTCCTGGCCGGTCTGTCGCAAAGCGTCCCGTTTTGCATCGGGTGCTATTGCGAAGACGAAACTCGCTGCCATCGATCCGTTTTGCATCAGCTCATTTGCCACAGCCGCTCGGCGAAGCCGGCGCGTTCCGGGAGCACCCGCGCGCTCGAATCCTGTGCTTCCGTGGAGCGCTATGCGAGTCCCGTTTGCTACGCTCAGTGGGACGAGTCCCAAGAATCATGAAAACAGTCGAAGACATCAAAACTGGCAGCCACGGTTTGCGCGGCGGCATCGAGGAAGCGCTGAAAACCGAGGCCACCCATTTCGAAGACGAGAACCGCGAGTTGATGGAGAAAACGGTCCCCTTCGAAAAGTTGACAGGCCGCGTTCGTTCGGCGCTCGAGGATTTCGCGCGCGACCGCCGACCGCAGGAAAGCTTTGCCGACTACTGAGGTCGCACCCAAACGCCTGGCGAAGAGCCCAGCGCGGAGCAATTCCATGTCGAATTGGCAGAACGCCAGCGCCAACGGCAAGCCGCCGCAAATAATGGAACGCCTGCCCTGGCCGGCCCGTAAAGAAAACCCGGACCGCGGGTGCCAAACACTCACGCGCCTATAGACGGCGTGCGACCAGGCAGAGATTAGGCGGCGTTTGCTTTTTGAGGTCCGACAGCCTTCATATTTCCACGCGATGAGCCGGGCATTTACCAAAGAAGATCATGAGATTCCGGAGCGGGCTGGCCGCAAACGGTCCCGCTCGGGACTTCCGCCCGGCGCCGCCAACTATATGACGGCAAAGGGCGCGGACCATTTCCGCCGGGAGTTGGAAGGAATGCGCGCGCAGACCGCCCGGAAAGATCCAGCCATCGCTGAGCGTATCTCCGAGTTGGAAGAACTGCTTCAGGACGTTACCGTCGTACCGGCCCGCACCGAGACTCCAGCAGAAGTTCTCTTCGGAACGACTGTTACCACTCGAAGCCCGGACGGCACCCTGAAACGTCTCCGCATCGTCGGGGTCGACGAGACCGCGCTCGATCCCGACTCCGAGAGTTGGTGCTCGCCCACCGCCAAAGTCCTGCTCGGCGCAGAAATCGGCCAGCGCATTCAGCTTTCCGACGGGACGAAGGTGGAGATCGTAGAAATCTCTCCTTAATGCGTCTCGCCCTGGCTCTTTTGCGTTACGGCCGTTTCGCGTTCTTCCCGCGTGCCAATTTTAGCAAAGCCTCTCCGTGCTCGGTTAAATCGTCGGCGAGTTGGCGAAGCTCCCTGCTGCGCAGCAGTAGTAACCGCGCGGCGGCGCGTGCTTCTTCGGGCGTTTGCTGAATTTCCGGAGCTTCAGTCATCGACAGTTACTACCAAAACGTATAATCCGAATTGGCAAAAGTCAGGACGTTTTCTTCTTCTAACTATATTGTCATCGCACCGCCCCAAGGACGACTACCACGAAACATTTTCGCGGAGGGAAGCGCCAACAAAGTTTCTTCCCTCCGCGGGCTCCGTGAAGCCGGCGCCGGCCTCGGACTTCCGGCTAGCCCTGGTCACCGCGGTTAGCGGTGATGCCAGTGATGCCAGTGTCCACCAAAGCCGAACGTGATACCGGGGCCGCCGTAATAACCGTAGGAGTATGGGTAGCCGTACGGGTAAGGATTGTAGTATGGGTAGTAGCCGCCGTAGTACGGACCACCATACCAACCACCCCCGCCGCCCCATCCGTGGTGATGCCATCCGCTATGTCCCCAATGCCCTCCTCCGCCCCAATGGCCACCACCGTGACCGCCGTGGCCACCATGACCACCACGCGCATATGCCGGAGTTCCGATGGCCAGCGCTGCGGCGGCAACGCCGGTCATTGCCAGTAATTTAAATACATTCATAGGTTTGTTGTTTTCTGAATTTGGCAGGCCTTCAAGTGGCCTGCAGTCCCCATCGTGGGTCTCTAAATGATTCGACGCAGGGAAAGCGCAGGGCTTCATAATTTCGCATTAACTTTTCCTCATCCACGGCTTGCTTAAGCCAGATAAGAATTACACCTCTCAAAAGCGGTCTGCTGGCGCACCGTAAACCACCGAGCCACTCCTCCTATATATCGACTTCGTACGTTCTGATTAGCAGCACCGCGCCCGCGTCCCTCGAAGGAGGAACTGCCAGGCGCGGTACCAAAGTCAACTGAGCCGAGCTAATTAGCGGTGGTGGTGATGGCCGTGCCAATGTCCACCGAACCCAAATGTGACGCCGGGGCTACCGTAGTAATAAGTACCCCCGTAAGGATACCCATAATCGTAAGGGTCGTACCCGTAGTTATAAGCTCCGCCGTAATAATAGCCCCCATGCCAATGGTGATACCCGTGGTGCGAGTGATGGTCACGAGCCTGCGCCGGAGTGCCAAACGCCAGCACCGCCGCAGCAATACCCGCGATAGTCAATAATCTGAATGGTTTCATAAGGATTCTCGTTTCTATTTCGAGACACCCCGTTCAGCCCCGTCCTTGGTCCCTTTGGAGTTGGGGTCTCTCTTTAATTGCTTCGACGCAACCGGTGCGAAGGCCGTATCCGTCACGCAATTCGTCTCTTGTCCTGAAAATCGCCACGCCGAAATCTCATGCGTACCTTCACGCAGAGCCTGCGCACGTTCAGGAACATCGTCGCGCGAATCGCGCTCGTGTCCTATCGTCCCACGCTGGCACCGGACGGCACCGAAGCGACAAAATTCCGCAGAATCCCCAACCCCACGGCCTGGCTCTTTTCCGGATGAAATTGCACGCCCGCGGCACGCCCGCGCGCGGCGCTCGCGGCAAACCGCTCACCATAGGTCGAGTAGGCCGTGACCTCGGCGTCTTCCGTCGGAGCCGGAAAATAGGAGTGCACGAAATAGACGTGCGGGCTCTTTGGCAATCCGCGCCAGAGCGGGTGCGCTCGCAACTCGAGTTGGTTCCAGCCGATCTGCGGCACTTTCAATCCCGGCGCGGTGAAACGTTTCACCGGACCGGAAAAAAATCCAAAGCCGCGCACCCCTGGAGATTCCTCACTTTCGTCGAACAGCATCTGGTATCCGACACAAATACCGAGAAACGGTTTGTCCGCCGCGAGCCACTCGGCCAGCGGGTCCCAAAGACCGCGTGTTTGCAGACCGCGCACACAATCGCCGAAGGCGCCCACTCCCGGCAGGACCACGGCGTCCGCGTCGGCCAATCGTGCAGGATCAGCCACGAGTTCGACGTCGGCATGCTCGTGGCGCAGCGCATTGATCACGCTGTGGATATTTCCGGAGCCGTAGTCAATTAAGGCAAGCATGGAGTCATTTAAGATTTAGGATTTAACATTTAGCAGTTGGATCTGAAGCGGACGCTTTTTTGTTTGCAGAACAAAAGGCCGCGCCCAGGCGCAATTGCTAAATGTTAAATGCTAAATCTTAAATTCAAAGGGTTCCCTTGGTGCTCGGGACGCCTTCGACCCGCGGATCGAGCTGGCAAGCCTGGTCCACGGCTTTGGCCAGGCCCTTGAAGACCGCTTCGCACATGTGGTGCGCGTCGCGCCCATAGAGAATTTCCACGTGCAGATTGGTCGCGGCATGCGTGCTGAAGGCGCGCAGGAATTCCTCCAGCAACGTAAAGGAAAACCCTCCCACCGAGGCGACGCTTTCCGGCCCGCGGTAGGCCAGAAATGGCCGCCCGCTGAAATCAATCACGACCCGCGCGAGGGTCTCGTCCATCGGCAGATAGGCCCAGCCGTAGCGACGGATGCCCCGCTTCTCCCCCAGCGCCTTGCTGAATGCCTGGCCGAGGGCGATCCCGGTGTCCTCCACGGTGTGGTGCAGGTCGACTTCGATGTCGCCATCGGCCTTGATCGTGAGATCGCACAGGCTGTGGCGCGCAAAGAGGGTGAGCATATGATCGAAGAAAGGGATCTTCGTCTCGATCTTGCTTTCGCCTTTGCCATCGATCCGCAGATCGATCTGGATCTTCGTTTCGTTGGTTCGGCGGTCGATGGTGGCCTGGCGGTTGGTCATCGTCTCAAGCCTCCTCCGCCGCGCGCTTTTTCTTCTTCATGATGCTGGCCCCGATCACTAACAGGGCGATCAGTGCGACCGCCATGATAATGCGGGGCATGGTGATGAACGAATCGTCATCGCTGGACTCGTTCTGCGTTGTGGCCGTCGCCGTTGTCGTCGCGGTCGTCGTGGCCACAGCCGGCGCGGCGGAGGCGGCGCTGGCCGGCGCGGAGGCGGCCGCCGTTCCGGTGGCGGCAGCGGCTTGCGGCATTGGGGCACTGCGTTTCATCTTCGGAGTAGCGGGCGCCGGAGTGGCGGCTGCCGCTGTCGGAACCGGTGCCGCCGCTGTCGCTTTCTGATCTTCCGTGGCCTCCTTGGTCAGACGCTGGGCAAATTCATTGGCCGCCCACAGATCCGTCGCCGCCTTGAGCTTGGCCAGACCGCCGGCCGTGTCGCCGCCGCTCAGCGCCTGCTTTCCCTCGGAGGTCAATTGCAACGATTGTCTCATCTTTTCCACAGGGAGCGCCGCCAGGCGCGGCCCTTCGGTATTCATTTTTGTCACCAGAGCCGAGAGGCTCTTTTCGCTGTCCTTGTAAAAGGGCGGCCAGGCACTGTTTCCGGATGCTTGGATCGACGCGTCCTCGGCAACCTCCTGGCGCTTGATCGCCCCAGACATCACGGCACGGTCGGTCGGACCGGCCGCGGCCAGGTCTTTCTTATGCTGGTCGACGATCGCTTTTTGATCGGGGATGGCCCGCTTCACCTCGCCCTCCAGTTGCAGGAGATCCTTTTGCGCCAGATCGATCGCGTCGGGCATCACCACCGCGCCGGGAAAGTTTTTCTCGATGGCCGCAAAAGTATTGAGAGCTCCGACCATGTCACCCTGTGCGCTTTGGCCTTTCATATAAGAAAAGGCCAGTTCCCCCCCGATCTGCACCTTCTCCTTGGCCACCTGGGCTTTGCTCAACCACTGCCCACTCATCTTGATCTCGCCCGCCTCGACTCGCTTTTTTTCCTGTTCAAAACTATCCAGCACTTTCTGGACGTCGATCGTGCGAGTGCTTTTGGGATACTCCTCGACAAAAGCCGTGAGCGCCCGAATATACGGATCGTACTGAGCGACGGCCATCGAATCCTTGCCAAGTTGGATCGCCGCGATTTGGCGGTAGGCTTCGACTTCCGGCGTAACCTTGTCCAGTTTTTCAATCTGCGACTTGGGGATCACGCGCTCATCGGTAATTCCCGCCGACACCTGGACCTGCATCGTCACGTCCTTGTCCGTTTCCGCAGAAATCTTGCCCTCGAGATGTTCCCCAGTTTTCAGAGTAACCGTGTCACCAAAAGCGCTGCTGACGACAAAAAGCGGCAGGAGCAAGAAGAGTGATAGAAAGAGGGATTGGATTTTCGACATGGGGCGGAAGTGAGACAGAGCTTTCGAGGGAAACTGTCAAGAATGCAAGCAGTGATAAACAGTTTCACCCTTCGCCATTCGGAATGTAAATGGCCGCCGGATGTCTATTTTTTCAGGGGTTCCCCGTAGGGCTACGGTCCGCCCGCCGGCGGTGCGCCAATGCCGCTGGTCGCCGCCCGGCGATAGTCGGCGATCACCTTCGGACGCAACTTGCGCTCAGCCAGTTCCCGGTAATTCTCAACCCCGTCCACGATCGCCTCCGCGACATGGGCCCGCCAGGCCGCCGAACTGATCAGCGTACTCTCGGCGTTGTTGCTCACGAATCCGCATTCGACGAGCACGGCCGGCTGGGTGCATAGCCGCAACACCGCGAAACGAGCATGCTTGACCCCTCGATCCACCATCGGCACCTGGCCCAGCAAGGCGTGAAAAACGCTGCACGCCAGCGCTCCGCTGGGCATGTCGACGGCATTGCCCGGTTCTTCGCGCAGGTCACGCTCCCGCGGCGCCGCGTCATTCGTCGCCGGTGCGCCACGTGGGGCGCAGGAGAAAATCTCGAAGCCGCGGGCGTCCGCGTTCGTGCTCGAGGAATTGAAGTGGATGCTGACGAAGATGGAATCGGCAATGTTATTCGCCACCGCCGGGCGCTGCTCGAGCGGAATGAAAACATCGGTCGCCCGCGTCATGATCACCTTGTATCCCGCCTTCTCCAGCAACGGGCGGGCGCGCAAGGCCACATCGAGGGCAAAATCCTTTTCATAGCCGAACTTCGACGTGGCGCCGCGATCGTGGCCGCCGTGCCCCGGGTCCAGCACCACCGTCTTCACCGGCTGCATTCCCTCGATCAATTCCGGGCGGAGGTTCGGCTCGATGATCTTGCACAAGTCCAGGCGCGAGACCAGCACCTCGCCGTCGTGGGAGGTCACCGGAAAGGCGAGCCAGTGTTTGACGCCATTGATCTCGCATTCGCGCAGTCCCACAGTCACTGAAAGCTGAATCTTGCCCGAATCGAGGGCGATGGTCTTGGAACGGGCGACTGCCGACGGCGGATCGGCACTGGTGATCGGCGCTGGTTCATCACTGGTGGCCTTGTTCATCACCACCGGGGTCAACGCCGCGATGGCCCCGATGCCGGCCGCAGGCCCTGCGGCCACCGGTGCCACGGCGGTGGAAGGTTGCGCCGCGGCCGTAGGTTGTCCCGCGACCGCCGGCGACCCAGCCACCGTGTGTCCGGTCAAGTCCACCGGGGGTGGTTTGGGAAATCCGTAAAATTCCGCGATGCTGTCGAGCGTCACGTATTCGCGGCTTTCAAAACGAACCAAGGTCCAATCCGCCGCGAGAGCTTGCGAGACGAGGAACGGGCAAATGAGGAAACCGAGCCAGCGACTGCTAATCATGCGGGAAGCTTCCCACGGCTCTTTTCGCCGCGCAAATTCCCCCAGACTATTTCTTTATCTCAATTTCACCGGGCGCATCGCCCGCGTCTGACGTTATCTCACCCGCGCGGATGCAGCATCTCGCGGGCTGGAGCGCGACGTTCGCCAGCTATGGCTTCGCAGCCGCACCTTCCGGTGTGGCCGGCGGATTCGCATCGGCCGGGATGGCCGAAAAGTCCCCGGGGATCGTTACCGGAGCCTTCTTTTTTTCATCCCAATAGATCGTTGTCAGCTTGCCGTTCGATTTCTGGCGCAGGGTATAGCGCTTGTTGACGTCGTCTTCGGCGACCATTTCAAATTGCCCCGCGCTGGCGGAGATCATCATCGAAGCCGTCGCCTTGGTCGGGTTCTTTTGGAAGTCAGTTCCGAATTGTTTCAAAGCGGGGCCGAGCCGCATCCCTACGACAAAGACAAGGATGACCACGAGCACGATCAAACCGCCGCAACCGATGCCGAGCCATGCGAGTACACCGAGGCCTTTTTTCTGGGGAGGAGGAGTTGACGGATCCATGACGCGGGAGGCTACCGGGATTCGGACCTTTCACGCAAGCCCGGAAAGTCGGCTTCCAAGCTGCGCCCTTCCGGGTAATCTCTCGGGCGTTTGTGTCCGATGAATTCCCTCCGCTCCGTTCCGCCATTCATCTTCGCCCTCGCAGCCCTCACCCCGACGGGCCATTCGGACGCCGCGCCTGTCCCGCTCTACACCGCCACTCCTTTCACCGTCGCCGGCGGTTTCCTTCCGGATATCGAAGGCCCAGCCTGTGACGCCGCCGGAAATGTCTACGCGGTGAATGGCCCCTGGCTGCAAACGATCTTCCGCGCCACGCCGGAAGGGAGCACCGAAGTCTTTGCCACGCTGCCCGGGCAGAGTGTCGGCAATGGCATCCGCTTCGACCGCGCCGGCGCGATGTTTGTCGCCGACTACACGGAACACAACATCCTGCGCGTGGACATGCACACCCGCGCCGTGACGATCTTCGCTCACGAAGACCGGATGAATCAGCCGAACGACCTGGCCATCGCGCCCGATGACACGCTCTACGCCAGCGACCCCAACTGGAAGGACGGCACCGGCCAGCTCTGGCTCATCGACCGCCACGGCCATGTGCGCCGGCTCGCTGACAACGTCGGCACGACCAACGGCATCGAAGTCAGCCCGGACGGACATATCCTCTACGTGAACGAAAGCGTTCAGCGCGGTATCTGGGCCTACACCATTGCGCCCGACGGTTCCCTCGCCGGCAAGCGGTTGCTCAAGCAATTTGCCGACGGCAGCCTCGATGGCATGCGTTGCGACGTGGACGGCAACCTCTATGTCGCCCGGCCGGAAAAAGGCTGCGTGGTAAAACTTTCTCCGCATGGTGACGTCCTGCGCGAGATAGATGTTCTCGGCGCGCGCCCGAGCAATCTCTGCTTCGGCGGCCCGGACGGTTGCACCATCTACGTCACCGAAGTCGAACACCAACGCTTCGTCCAATTCCGTGTCCAACGTCCCGGCCTCGAATGGCAGCGCTGGCACGGTGGTTGATCACGCCGCGAGTGCTTGGGAGCCTTGCCACCGCTGGGTCCAATTTTGCTTTCATTTTCCGATCAGGCTCTTCCTAATCCCCGCGTGATGTTCCGGATTCAGTCTGCGGTCTTCTGCCTGGTCGTGTCTGCCATGCTGATACCTGCCGCAGTTGCGGACACGATTACGCTGAAAAGTGGCGAGAGTCTGGAAGGAACGATCACTAACGAGACCGACAAGAATATCACGGTCGAGGTGAAAGTCTCCGCGAGCATCACCGACGAACGCGTGGTGCCCAAGTCGGACATCGCGAATGTGGAAAAAGCCACGCCGGACGTGGTCGCCTACCGGGCCATCGCCGGGTACCGCTTGGGCGTCGATTCGCTGGCGCTTTCGCAGTACGAAGCCCCGATCGAGGCCATGCGAGCGTTCGTGCGGCAGTATGCGGACAGTTCCCGCGCGACCAGCGTGCGGACGATTCTCCATTCCTTTGAGGACGAGCAGGCGCGCGTCGGCCGCGGTGAGGTGAAACTCAACGAAACATGGCTGACCAAGGACGAGGTGGCGAAGGAAAAAGTCCAGATTGGGGCGCACCTCGCCTATTCTTATATGCAGAGCCAAAGCGCCGGCGGCGATTACATCGGTGCGATGACCACGTTCGACGCCATGGAGAAAAATTTTCCGGGCGCTGCGGTCATGCCAAATGCCATCGATTTCGCCAAACAGGTATTGCCGGCCCTCAAGGCTTCGATCCAGAAGAAGTTGGCGGACGCGAAGGCCTTCCGCGTGGACCGGGCAAAGCGCCTCTCCGTCGAGGCGGCCACCGACCGCAAGCAAGTGCGGGGTGCGATCAAGCAGGAACAGGCCGGTATCGACGCGGAGATCAATGCGGCGGAAAAGGCCGGAAACTGGCCTCCGCTTCTCGTAACCAACGAGAAAAGCGTGAATGCCGTGCTCAAACATGCCGACCAGGAAGCGACCCGCGTCGCCGCGCTGCCCGTCGACAAGATGAAGCAATCGATGCACTTCACCTCCCTGGCGAAACAGAGTCTGGATTCGGGTGACGCCCGGACGGCCATGGAGAACTTGAAGCAGGCCTCCGCACTCTGGAAGGAGAATGAACTGGCCCAACGTTTGGCCCAGGAAAATTCGGCCGGATCAAAGGCAGCCGCAGCGAGCCCGAAGCCAGGGACTCATTGATCGGGTGTTCTATTCTAGCCCGAACTGATCGCGGACTCCTGTGGTGTGCACCCGCGAAATAGGCTTATAACTTCCACCCCGAAAAGGTTGATCCCCAGTCATCAACCCCCACCCCATGAACGATCGATTCACCAATTCCCGTCGTCTTTTCGAGCGTGCGCAGAAATGCATCGCCGGCGGCGTCAACAGCAGCATCCGCAAGCTCGAACAACCGGTTCCCCTTTATTTCGAGCGCGGGGCCGGCTCACGCCTTTGGGATGTCGACGGCAATGAGTCGATCGATTTCCAGACCGGCCAGGGCGTGCTCCTTTTCGGTCACGCACCGGCCGGTCTCGCCGACGCCATCGCCGCACAAGCGCATCTCGGCACCCACTGGGCGGCGCAATCGGAACTCGAAATCGCCGTCGCCGAGCGTTTGCAGGCCATGGTTCCGAGCGTCGACCGCATCCGCTTCAGCAACTCGGCCACCGAGGTCGTCATGAGCGCCTTCCGGCTGGCGCGCGCTTACACCGGCCGCCCGCTCATCCTCAAGTTCGAGGGCCATTACCATGGGTGGACCGATGAAGGACTTGTCGGCTTTGGCGCGCCGCCGGACCAATGGGGTAGCGATGACGAACCCGCCAATCTTCATCCGAGCAAAGGCATCATCCCCGAGGTGCCCGGTCATTTCGTCGTCGCGCGCTGGAACGATCCCGCGCATCTGGAACGCCGCGTGGAAGAGTTTCGCGGGAAGATCGCCGCGATCGTCTTCGAGCCGGTCTTGTGCAACACCGGGTGCCTCGAGCCCGCGCCCGGAATGTTCAGCACCATTCGCCGCCTTTGTGATCGCGATAACATGCTCATGATCGCCGACGAAACGATCACCGGCTTCCGCTTCGGCGCCGCCGGCGCCCAAGGTTACTACGGCGCATCTCCCGATCTCACCATTTTCGGAAAAGCCATTGGCGGCGGCGTGCCTTTTGCCGCGCTGGGCGGAAAGGCGCAAGTCTTCGAGCCGATCATCCGTGGCGAAGTCGTCCACGCCGGCACCCTCAATGCCAACCCGCTCTGCCTCGCCGCCAGCCGTTGGTGCCTCGATCAACTTCGCGATCTTGGCTCCGCGCATCCTGGTGGTCTGCAGCGACTCGGCACCCGCCTGATGGCCGGACTCGAAAAGCTCGCCCGCGAACATTCCGTGCCGCTGCAAGCGCAGGGACCGGCGCTCATCTTTCACACCGCCATGCTCAAGCCCGGCGCCGCCGCTGGACCGATTCGCGAATATCGCGACTACGTGCAGCGCCACGACGCTCCCCGTTGGGCGCACCTCCGCCGCTGCCTGCTCGAAGCCGGCGTCCGCACCACGGAGCGCGGCCTGTGGTTCCTCAGCCTCGCCCATACCGACGACGACGTGGACACCGCGTTGAAACTGGCTTCCACGGCCTTTGCCGAGCACGCCGCCCATTGGAAACCGTGAGCGCTGCGCATGTCCCAACTATTGCCAGTCCGGCCCGGACCCCGCGTCCTCTTCGCCGGACTCTTCCACGAAACGCACACCTTCCTCGACGGCACCACCGGTCTCGCTGATTTCGAGATCCGGCGCGATGCCGAGCTGTTGCGCTGCGCGGGCGACAGTTCGCCTCTCGGCGGCGCCCTCGAATCCGCCCGGGAATTCGGCTGGGAGGTCATTCCCGCGATCGATTTCCGCACCGCGCCGAGCGCGATCGTCGAGGATGAAGTCGTCGAAACATTCTGGCGGGAACTCGAAGAGCGCATTCCAGAGCGACTCGACGGCGTCTACCTCGTTTTGCACGGAGCCATGGTCGCGCAATCGATCCCCGACGTGGAAGGCGAAATCCTCCACCGCCTGCGGCAACGGCTCGGCGAACGGCCAATCTTCGGCGTCTTCGACTTGCACGCCAATTTCACCCGGCAGATGACCGATCACGCCAACCTCCTCGTGGGATTTCGCGAAAATCCCCACACCGACGGCCGCGCTGCCGCCCAACTTGCCGCCAATCTTTTGCAACGCAGCCTCACCACCCAGGAACTTCCACGAAGCTACTGGCAGCATCCACCGCTCATGTGGCCGCCCACCGGCACCGGCACCGCCACCGACCCCATGCGCTCTCTCGAAGCCCTCGCCCGCCAGCTCGAAAACACGCACCCGGAATTCTGGGCGGTCAACGTCATCGCCGGCTTTTCCTTTGCCGACATCGTCGACACCGGTGTGAGTTTCACGGTCAGCACCACCGGCGACGAAGCTTCCGCCCGGGCCGCCTTGCACGAACTCAGTTCCCTCGCTCTCAAACTGCAGGAAACCGGCAACGTGCAGGACCCTTCTCTCGAGGATGTCATGGCCAAATTGCAGCCGCTGCCATCCGGACTCACCGTTCTCGTCGAGCCCTCGGATAACATCGGCGGCGGCGCGCCGGGCGATGGCACCGGCTTGCTGCGTGCCTTGGTCGAGCACGGCATCTCCAATGCCGCCATCGCCATCAACGACCCCGACGCCGTGCGCCATCTCTGCACACTTCCCATCGGCGCCCGCGCCACCCTGCCGATCGGCGGCAAAGGCAGCCGCCTCGACCCGGGTCCGCTGAACTTGGAAGTGGAACTTCTCCGCACCGGCGACGGCCGCTTTGAACTCGAGGACAAGCAGAGCCATCTCGCCGCCATGGCTGGCGACCGTTTCGAAATGGGGCCCTGCGCTCTCGTTCGCCACGCCGATCGGCTCACCATCCTCTTGACAAGCCGCAAGACCCCTCCCTTCGATCTCGGCCAATGGCGCAGCCAGGGCGTCGATCCCGAAAAGCTTTCTGTGATCGTCGTCAAAGCCGCCGTCGCCCATCGCCGCGCCTACGATCCCATCGCCACCCGCATGCTCTGGGTCGACACTCCGGGCCCATGCTCCGGCAACCTCCGGTCCCTCCCCTACCGGAAGGTGAGCCGCCCCATCTTTCCGCTCGATTAGAGCCAACCCCCGAACCGAGTAATCAGTAATCAGAAGCCAGTAATCAGTGCTCCGATAGCTGCGATTGGCATTTTTGCCGCGGAATACTGATTACTAACCACCGATCACTGATCACTCTTTCCCATGCCCAACATCACCTATCCCCGCGCCTCCGACACCCCCACATCCCCTCTCCCCTTCAGCCCCAGCGTCTGCTTCGGCGATCTCATTTTCGTCTCGGGCCAAGCCTCCGTCGACGCCACTGGGCAAATCGTCAGCGATACGTTTGAAGGCGAATTTCGGCGCTCCATCGAGAACGTCCGCAAAGTGCTCGCGGCCGCCGGCAGCGATCTCGCGCATGTCATCCAGACTCGCAATTACATCCGCGATGCCGCCGACGTCCCGCTCTACAATCAGCTCTATCGCGAATACTTCAGCGAACCGTTTCCCGCCCGCACCACCATTACGAACTGTCTCCCACCGGCCCTGCGCTACGAAATCGAAGTCGTCGCCGTGAAACATTCGTCGTGAACCGCAATCGCGAAATCCCTCCGTGCACTATTTCCCGTCTGCCGCCAATCGCGAAGGCGAAACTTTTCGCGCACCTTCCGCGGCCATTCTCCACCGGGAAAATTACTTGTGCTCCCCTCTCCCCGATTCACAGTTCCGCAATGCTCTGCGAACGCTGCCAGGAACGGGAGGCGACGGTCTTTCACACCTTTTGCACTTGCGATAGCACAACGGGTGAAACCACGACCACGCAGCGCAATCTTTGTGAGGACTGCACGGAGATCGAGGAACCGGGGTTGCGCAGCCGGATGGCGGCGGAGTTGGCAAAAGGTTGCGCTTATTGCGGGAGAAAAGTCGGCGAATCGATCTGCGAGCGTTGCCGGACCCAGCTCCGCAAGATCGGGCGAGAAATCGGTCTCAGCTATCACTTCGATCGCAAATCCAAGGAAGAGAGAGCCAAACATCGGCGGCTCTTTCTTCAATTGCAGGAGGAGATGAAAAAATGGCTGGCGGAGAATCCGCCGGAGACTGACGGGAACGAAGAGGATGACGCGAGCGAGTGGCCGCAACCACCGGATTCCATCTTCGCGGAACTCGCCGCCGGTCAAGCGCGCCTCCGGGCGGAAGCGTACCGCTTCGTCTCCCGCGCGGCTTCCAAAGCGCTGTCGGACTCCCTGGATGCGGGCACCGAACATGTCTCCGGTCGCGACATCGCCCTGGCCTTCCGCGCGCTCGCTCTCGCGGAATTCGGGAAGGAGGCGTTGCCCACGCTCAACGGTTGGGGGCTTTTCACCACCGATGATGTCGGCACGGTGGTTTATCAAATGATCGAAGTCGGACTGCTCGGCGCCCGCGCCGAGGACAAGCCCGAGGATTTCCACGCGATCTACGACTTTGCCGCGGAGTTTCCCACCGCCTGACGACTGGCGGCGCGCTCCCTTGCTGATCTGTTCCCATGAGATTTCCCGTCCTTTTTCTTGGTGCGCTGCTCATCCTCGCGGTCAACGCTTACCCGTGGGGTGGAGAAGGTCATCGCGCCATCGCGTGGGCCGTTCGGACTCAGCTCTCCCCGGAGGCGCGGGCAAAGATCGAGAAGATCCTTGGCAACGACGACCTCGCCGCGGAGGCCGGCTGGCTCGATGATGTTCGCATCGCGCGCAGACGTCACAGCGGTCCGCTGAAAGATGACCCCGAAGCGCAGGAGTTTAACAACCGATTTTCCAAGAACGATGTGTGGCATTACATCGATCTGCCCGTGGGTAGCGCAACTTATGCGGAGTCGAGTCCCCTCGCCTCGAAGGACGATATCGTTCACGCGATAGATCACGCCATCGATGTTCTCGAGGGCCGGGCGAGCGATCTCACCGAGCGACAGGCCTTGCGCGTGCTCATCCATCTCGTCGGCGATGCACATCAACCCCTGCACGCTGCCGCCGGATACTATGATCTGAGCGACAGCGCTCACCCGAAACTGGTTTCCGATCCCGCGATCGCCGCGACCAAGCCGCACGACCGCGGCGGGAATCAACTTTTCTACGACGGCGCGCTGCAGCTTCACGCTCTCTGGGATGATGTCATGGTCATGGACTTGATTCGCGCAACACCCCATCAATCGCTCGCCTCGCAATTACGCGCCGAGGCTGACAACCAGAATTGGATGACGCCCGGTGACTATCATCACTGGGCGGAAAAATGGATCGAGGACTCCGCCGCCCAAGCCGTCGAAGTTTATCGAGGGATCGTCTTCGGCGCGGCGACGATCGGCCCGAAGGACACGATCGAGCGCATCGAAATTACCCTGCCCGAGGGATATGTCGAAAAGCAGTTACCGCGCGCGAAAACGCAGTTGGCAAAAGCGGCCGCTCATCTGGCGCAATTGCTGAATAGCATTCGATTCCAGTAGATCGGCACGGTGTTTCTGGTTTGTCCCCGTTTCATCGGGCGTCTGATATAAGAGCCCCCTTGAGCGACCGCCCTCCATCGCCATTCCCAACGTCGCGCCAGGCGGCCTGGCTCGTCGCGTTCATGTGGGTCGCCTATTTTTTGAACTACTGCGACCGCCAGGCTGTCTTCGCGATGTTCCCTTCGTTGCACGCCGATCTCGGCATGTCCGACAAGCAACTCGGCTTCGTCGGCACCGCTTTCCTCTGGGTCTACGGCTTTGGCTGCCCCATCGCCGGCCAGCTCGGTGACCGCTTTTCCCGGCGGGTGCTCGTCGCGCTCAGCCTCGCCCTTTGGAGTGTCATTACCATCGCCACTGGGTTTGCCTTTTCCGCCACCATGATGCTCATCCTCCGCGCCGTCATGGGCATCACCGAATCGCTCTACATGCCCACCGCCATCGCGCTTACGGCCAACGCGCATCCGCCGCAATTGCGTTCCCGCGCCATTGCCACCCTCACCACCGCGCAGATCGTGGGCACTGTGGCCGGAAGTTGGTTCGGCGGCTGGATGGCGGACCGCGGTCTCTGGCGTGGCGCCTTCTTCTCACTGGGCGCCGTCGGCGTGCTCTACGCCCTGCCCTATTTTCTCTTCCTGCGCACCGTGAACGACCGGCCCGCCGACCCGGCCCCACCCGAGGACCTCGCCATCGGTGAACTCCTCCAAGTGCCCAGCTTCCTCCTCATGTGTGCGACGTTTCCCGTCTTCGTCTTTGGTCTGTGGCTGATCTACGGATGGTTCCCGACCTTCCTTCACAACAAATTCTCGCTCAACCAGGCGGACGCGGCCTTCAACGCCACCGTCTATCTCCAGGGCGCGACTTTTATCGGATTACTCGCCGGCGGCTTTTTGGCCGATGCCCTTTTTCATCGGACGAAAGCCGCGCGGCTTTGGCTCCTCGTTACCAGCTTCCTGCTCTGCGCGCCGTGCCTCGTCGCCATGGGGGCGAGCGCCAGCCTGGCAGCCACGCGACTCTCCGCGGCAGGTTTTGGCCTTTTCGCCGGGCTGCTTCAGGGCAACATCTTTCCCGCAGCTTTTGAAGTCGCGCCCGCTCGCACCCGATCCTCCGCCGTCGGCGCTCTCAACTTTTTTGGCGCGATCGTTTCCGGCTTCGCGACACTCTTCGGTGGCTTCTGGCAAGCATCGCTTGGCATCGATCGCCTCCTCTCTTTCACCGCAGTCGCTTATCTCATTGCCGGACTTCTGTTGATTGCCGGCATCAGAGTTTTCTTCCGCCGCGATTACGAAAGAATCCACTCGCTTTCGCCCTGAATGAACAGACGTCTTACTTCCTCCCTCCACGCCCGCACCCATGTCTAGAATTCTCATCGCCGAATGCAAGCAAGAGGTCTCCACCTTCAATCCGCACCTCAGCGGCTACGATGATTTCGCCATCCGGCGTGGTGAAGAAATCCTCGCCTATCATCGCAAGGTCGGAAACGAAATCGGCGGCGCGCTGGGCGTCTTCGACACCCGGCCGGACCTGCAATTGGCGCCCACCTACAGCGCTCATTTCATCACCTCTGGCGGCACCCTCAACGCCTTTGCCTGGCAACGGATTGCCGATGAATTCCTCGCCGCCATCCGCTCCGCGCCACCCGTCGATGCCGTCTATTTTTCGATGCACGGTGCGATGGCCAGCGAGAGCGAATTCGATCCCGAAGGGCATTTGCTGGCCGAAACCCGGAAGATCCTCGGCGAAAAGATTCCCATCGTCGTCTCCCTCGACCTCCACGGCATTCTCACCGAGCGGATGCTCGAACATAGCGACGCCATCGTCGCCTTTCACACTTATCCGCACGTGGACTTTTACGAGACTGGCCAGCGCGCCGCGCGCTTGCTCCTGCGCCTGCTCGCCGGCGAAGTGAGACCGGTCACGGCCGTCGTCCCCATTCCGGCGCTGGTCCGCGGCGACGAACTCATCACCGCGACGGGCCTCTTCGGCCAGAGCATCGCGCAAGCGCAACGGGTCGAAAAAAGCGCGCATGGACTCTCCGCCGGCATGTTTATCGGCAATCCTTTTACCGACGTTCCGTCTCTCCAGACATACAGCTTCGTCGTCACGGACAACGACACCGCCGGTGCCGAACGCGAGGCCATCACCATTGCGCAAGGCTTCTGGAAGAATCACCTCAAGATGCAGGTCCCACTGGTGAGCCTCGACGAAATGGCACGTATCGCCGCCGCGAATTCCAAGGGCACTGTCGCCCTCGTCGACGCCGCCGATGCCACCAGTTCCGGCGCCTCCGGCGATAGCAACGCGATCCTGCGGAAACTCATCGACACGGGCTATCGCGGCCGCGCGCTCATTCCTTTCATCGACGCGCCCGCCGTGCAACAGGCTTTCGCTGCCGGCGTCAGTGCGACCATTTCCTGCACGATCGGGGGCACCCTCGATCCGCAACGTTTTCCGCCCCTCCCGATCCAGGCGAAAGTCCGTCTCCTTGGCGATGGTCGCTTCCGGAGTGAGTCCTTCGGTGAAGAATGGTTCGCCGGGCCGACGGCCGTGCTGGAGGCGGATCACTTCACCTTGGTCGTCGGCAGCCGCGCCGTCAGTCTCTATGATCGCTCGTTCTTTTATGCCCATGGCCAGGATCCGCGGCGCTTCGATGCGGTCGTCGTAAAGTCGCCCCATTGCCAGCACCACATGTTCGCCGATTGGTGCGCGCAAATGATCAACGTCGATGCGCCCGGTTCCTCGAGTGCAAATCTGCGCAGCCTCGGTCACACTCGCTGCCCGCGTCCGATTTTCCCGCTCGACTCCGAGGTGGAGTTTCCCTTGAAGGCGAAAGTCTTTCAGCGTGCCCGTCATCTCTCAGCCCAATAACTCTCCTCCATGAAGATTCGCGAAATTCGCAGTGCCGGTTTGCGCGGCGCCACCCCCGAAGGCGGCTGGAGCAATGAACTCCGCCCGGAAGATTGCGTGCACACGCTCATCGCCGTTCACACCGATGAAGGGCCGATCGGTCTGGGCAGCGTCTTCACCAACGACGCCCTGGTCCGCGCCACGCTCGCCCTGCTGGAGCCTCTCTACCGCGGCGAGAACGCGCTCGAACCCGAGCGCGTCAGCGAGAAGCTACATCAGCACATGTTCTGGCTGGGCCGCGGCGGCTCGGTCACCCACACCATCAGCGGCATCGACATCGCTCTTTGGGACCTGCTTGGCCAAGCCACCAGCCAGCCCGTGGGCCGCTTGCTCGGCGGCCGTTACCGCGAACGCGTCCAGCCCTACGCCTCCCTGCTCATGGACGAACCGGCGCGCTTGCGGGACCATTTGCTCGCGGTCAAAGCTCAGGGGTTCCGCGCTTTCAAAATCGGCTGGGGACCTTTCGGCCGGCGCAACGCCGCGACCGATGAAGCGATCGTCCGTGCTGCGCGCGAAGCGGTGGGAGCCGACTCGCGCTTCATGGTCGATGCCGGTGGCAGCGACGCCTATTGGTCGAACGGTTACAAATGGGCTCTCAACACGTCCCGGATGCTCGCCAACTACGACGTCCATTGGTTCGAGGAAGCACTCAAACCCGACGCGCTGGAAGATTTCGTCAAGCTCCGCGAGCACTCACCCGTACCCATCGCTGGCGGGGAAGTCCTCACCCGCCGGCAATCTTTTCAGCCCTGGCTCGAAGCCCGCGCCTTCGACATCGTCCAGCCGGATGTTACCAAAGTTGGCGGCATCAGCGAGGAGCGCCGCATCGCCTGGATGGCCCAGGAGCACGGCGTCAAATTCATCCCGCATGGCTGGAACACCGCCGTCGGCCTCGCCGCCGATCTGCAACTCGCCTCGGCTTTTCCCGACACCGATCTTATCGAATATCTCACGGGCTCACCTTTCATCGACGAAATCACAGAGGGCGGTTGGAAGCTCGACGCCGATGGCATGCTCGCGATTCCCGCCAGGCCCGGTCTCGGCCTCGCTCTGAACCGCGATGCTTTGAAGAAATATACCCGCGAGAACCTACTGGACTAACTCCCGGCGCTAAGTCCTCGCAGAGCGACTTCGCTTTCCGCCCCGGCCGACCCACCGACCGATAATCAGCCATATCCAAAGCACTGCCGTGACTCCGGCACTCACCGGCCCAAGCCATCGATCGATTGGCAGATTGCCTTTCACCGGCAGACGGAGGCTGGCAAAGATCTCGTTGCCCTGACCGGGAAATCCCGCGCTCGCGAGAATGCGCCCGTGCTCATCCACCGCCTGGGAAATACCGGAACTCGCCACTCGGAAAATCGGCACGCCGTACTCGGCGGCACGCACTGGCGTTACCTCCGCGTCCGATGTGTGCTCCTGAACGACCGGGGGAAAGCCATGGCACGGAAATTCGGCATCCGCCGGCCGGGTGCAAGCCCAAACTCCCGGAGGATGTTCCAGGGCCTCTATTTATCTCGCCCGCGCCGCGGAATCCCGATTAATCCTCGGGCATGACTCCGCCCGAAGGCGAACCCCAGCCCTCGCCACAGGAACCACCAGCGCCCGTCGAGGCCCCGGCCCCGCCGGCGGAGTCCACACCACGGCGCGACTTTCTGAAGACGGCGGCTTGCGCGGCGCTTGGCGGGTGTGCCATTGCCGCGCCGATCGGCGCGGCCGTCGTCGTCCTCGCCAATCCCCTGCGGTCCAGAGGCGTCCCCCTGCCGGTCAGGATCACCACCCTCAGCGCGTTGCCGCTGACGGAACCACACGCCCCGCCCAAGTTTTTCCAGGTCGTCACCGAGAGGCGCGATGCCTGGACAAAATTCCCCGCGCGTGCCATCGGCGCCGTCTTTCTCCAGCGCACCGGCGAAAATGAAGTCGTCGCTTTCAACGCTGCCTGCCCCCACCTCGGCTGCGCCGTCGAGTATCGCGCCGGGCGCGCCGCCTTTTATTGCCCCTGCCACAACAGCGAGTTCGCCGTCACGGGTGAAGTGCACGGCAAAAGCCCAAGTCGACGCGGTCTCGACACGCTGCCCGTCGAGTTGCGCGAGGAAGGGGAAGTCTGGGTCTATTTCGAAAACTTCAAGGCCGGTATCGCCCAAAAAGTCTCGCTCGCATGATCCGATGGTTTGGCGATTGGCTCGACCGGCGGATTGATCATCGCCGCCTGTTGCACGAGGCCCTTTACGAAGCGGTGCCCGGCGGCGCGCGCTGGCGTTATGTCTGGGGCAGCACGCTGACTTTCGCGATCATCGTGCAGTTCATCACCGGGCTGGCGCTCTGGTTCGGTTACAGCCCGAGCGCGCAAACGGCCTGGGAGTCGATCTATTACCTCGAGACAGCGACACCGGGCGGTTGGTGGCTGCGCGGCATTCACCATTGGACCGCGCAGCTCATGGTCCCACTGCTTGCGTTCCATCTCCTCCAAGTGGTCATCGACGGCGCTTACCGGGCGCCGCGTGAGGTCAACTTCTGGTTCGGGCTCGGGCTGCTCGGCCTCACTCTTGCCCTCTCGCTCACCGGCTATCTTTTGCCCTGGGATCAAAAGGGCTACTGGGCCTCGAAGGTCGCCACCAATCTACTCGCCAATGTCCCCTTCGTCGGGCCGTCGCTGCAAAAGCTCGTCATCGGCGGTTCGGATTTCGGTCATTTCACCCTCACACGATTCTTTGCCCTGCATGCCGGCCTGCTGCCGGCGTTGCTGGTCGCGCTGATCGTCGGACATGTCTGGCTCTTCCGCCGTCACGGCCTCACCGCGCGGCAACCGCTGCGCAAGCCCAACACCACTTTCTGGCCGGACCAGGTGCTCGTCGACGCCGTCGCCTGTCTGGCGGTGATGGCCATCGTGCTCGTGCTCGACTGGTGGCAGCACGGCGCCGAATTGACCAGCCCGGCCAACCCTTCGGAGAGCTACTCCGCAGCGCGGCCCGACTGGTATTTCATGGGCCTGTTCCAACTCCTGAAATTCCAGGATCACTTCGAGCAGCTCCCAGGCGGCGGCATGCTCTGGTGCACCGTCATCATTCCCGGAGCGGTCGCCGGCTTTCTCTTCCTCATGCCTTTGTGGAGCGGCTCGAGATTCGGCCACGGCTTGAATCTCTTCGCCTTATCCTGCGGGCTGCTCGTCTTTGCTGCGCTCACCGCCATTGCCTTCTGGCACGACGCCCACGACGAGCACTATCGCGATGCGGTGGCCCAGGGACATCGTGAAGCCGACCGGGTCAAGGAACTGGCCACACGCAACGGCGTGCCTCCCGAGGGCGCGCTGGCCTTGCTCACGACCGATCCTTTCACCCAGGCGCCCAAACTCTTCGCCGCGAAATGCGCGAGTTGCCACAGCTACGACGGACGCGACGGGCTCGGCGCGGCCCTCGGCGACCGCCAGTCCGCCGCCGAACTCAAAGGCTGGGGCAGCCGCGAATGGCTGCGCAACTTTCTCGACCCGGAAAAAATCGGCGGGGACCACATTTGGGGCGGCACTGCTCTCGTCCATCCACCGGCCGACAAAAAGCGGAACCCGATGGTCGATTACGTTCTCGACGACATCCCGAAGTACACTCCCGAGGAGAAAGCCATGCTCGAACGCGTCATCCTCGCCGTCAGCGCCGAGGCCCAACTGCCCGTGCAACGCGAGGCCGACGCGCGCGATGCCGTCCTCATCGAACAAGGCCGCAAGGAATTCGGCGACTCCGGTTTGAACTGCGCCGACTGCCATGAGTTCCGCGGAGAAGGCGGAGGCAAGGGCTGCCTTCTCACCGGCTGGGGTTCGCGGGAATGGACCGCTGGCATCGTGCACAATCCCGCGGACAAAAACTACTACGGCAAGCGCAACGACCGGATGCAGGCCTTCGGCCAAAAGCATGAGCTCAGCGCCAGGCAAATCGACATGCTCGCCCAGTGGCTCCGCGGCGAGGTGAATTGACGCCGCCGCTCCGCAGACCCGTCCGGAAGCTTATTCCGAGACGAGGTGATTGCGGACCGCATAGCGAACCAATTCCGCGAAGGTGTTGAAGCCCATTTTTTTGATGATCGCGGCACGATGGGTCTCGGCGGTTTTGACGCTGATACCCAGCAGATTGGCGACATCCTTGTTGCTCGAGCCTTCGGCCAGCAATTGAACGATTTCGCGCTCACGCGGGGACAGTTCATCCGGCGGACGAGTCCCAAGTTTCGCCGTGGCTTGCATCGCCAAATGGATCGCCATGCTGGAAGAAAAACCGCCAAAGAAAGGTTTGCCGGCGAGCAGTGCGCGAATTGCCGGAATGAGGGTCTCAGCGGCTTCGCTCTTGAGGACAAAGGCGCGCGCCCCGGCGGCCAGGAGTTGCGCCGCGAGGTCCTCGCATTCCCGCCCGGTGAAGATCAGGAATTGAGTGTCGGGCAATTCGCGCCGGATCTGGCGCATGCTCTCGATCGTGCCCAACCGCGGCAGCGCGACATCGAGAATGACGATATCGGGTTTCAGTTCGAGCACCTGGGCGACGGTCTCGCGGCCGTCGCCACACTCACCGCAAACTTTCCAATCGGTCTCGGCCTGGATGACCGAGCTCACTCCCTGGCGGACTACATCGTGATCGTCAGCAATGAAGATTCGAGCGGTATTCATAAAGTTTCGTCGGGAGCCGTGGGCGGAAGGTGCAAGAGATCGCCGAGACTGCGGAGCAAATCCTCCGGACCGTAAGGTTTCGCGAGAAGGCCATTAATCTTCATCTCCTCCAGGGCGGCGAGGTGCGTTTTGGTTTCCAATCCCGTGGACGCGATCACGGGAACATCGGAGTCGAGTTTCCGGATGGCGCCAATGAGAGCGAGGCCATCCAGGTTGGGCATCATCAAGTCGGTCAGGATCACGGCAATGTCCGCCCGGTACTTCGAGAAAATGGCCAGCGCCTCGACGCCGTCACTCGCGACGTGTGTCCGATAACCATGCGACTCGAGCACGAGCACAGCGGAGTCGCGCACCTGAATTTCGTCGTCGACGATGAGGACACATTCACCGTGGCCCGCAGGGGGCAACGAGAAATGCGGGGACGCGCCATCGGCCCCGGAGATTTCCCGCGAAGCCGGAAGGTGAATTCGGAAGGTCGCGCCGTGCCCGATTTCGCTTTGAAAGGCAATGTGCCCGCCGTGACTTTTCAGGATTCCCAGGACCGTGGATAGTCCCAGACCGGTGCCGTTCCCATGTGGTTTGGTCGTGAAGAAGGGATCGAAAATAGACTCACGAATTTCCCTCGGGATGCCGACGCCGGTATCGCTCACCTCGAGGAGAACGGTGGAACCCGGCTTCACCCCGGGAAGGCGCTCAGCGTCGGAATCGGTGAGATCGAGATTCCTCGCCGCGATCCGCAATCGGCCGCCTTGCGGCATGGCGTCGCGCGCGTTGAGGCAGAGATTCAGGAGGACCTGCTGAAGCTGGGTGGCATCCCCGATCACCAGCCAAAGATCGGAGGGGAAGGAAGTTTCGATGGCGATGTCTTTGGGGAAAGTTTCCCCGACGATTCCCAAGCTCGCCTCAACGACCGAGCTAAGCCGCAAAAGGCGATGCTCACCACCAAAGCCGCGGCCAAACGCGAGGACCTGCCGGATGATATCGCGGCCCCGCTTGGCGCTGGTGACGATGTTCGTGACGATCTTTTCACGCGCCTCCTCGGGAAGATCGCGGCGGAGGAGCGGGGCGGTGAGCTGGATGGGACAAAGAATATTGTTGAGATCGTGGGCGATGCCGCTGGCCAGCGTCCCGAGACTCTCCATCCGTTGCGCGCGCAGGAATCGGATCTCGAGTTCCTTTTGCTCGGTGATGTCGGTGTTGATGACGAGCACGGACTGCGGGTTTCCCTCGGCGTCCCGGACGAGCGTAGCGCGAGTCCCCACAATGATGGCGGCGCCGTTCCTGGCCAGGTGGTGCACCTCACCCCGCCAATCCCCTTTCTCGAGCAGTTCGCCATCGATCTGCTCCCGTTTCGCCAAATCGGAATAGATGAGTGCGCCAACATCCCGGCCGACCGCCTCTTCCGCCGTCCATCCATACAAACGCTCCGCCCCCTTGTTCCAGAAAGTGATGACATGATCGCCGAAACCGCGAATGAGAATCGCGTCCCGGGCCATATCGAGCATGGCGGCCTGCTGGCGCACCCGCTGTTCCGCACGCCGGCGCTCGGTGATGTCACGGATGACCGCCACGACGTAATCACGATCCAACCTCACAACCTTGGCGTTGAATTCAATGGGAAACATCGTGCCGTCGGCGCGCCGGTGATTGCCTTCGCCACTGACGAACCCAGCGGTGCGCATTTGCGTGACAATGCGCCCCCAGTTTTCCGGGGGAAACGAATTGTCGATGTCGGCCACACGGCGCGACAGATACTCCTCGCGGGTGCAGCCCAGCTCGGCTGGCCCCTTGGCATTGACATCGAGAAAGCGCCCCGTCTCGGGATCAATCACCTCGATGGTGTCGTTCGACTGGTCCACGAGGTTGCGGAAGAGCTTGAGCTTTTCCTGCGCTTCGTAGCGCTGGGTGATGTCCTCATGCGCAAGCACCACGCCACGGCCCTCCTCGGAAAGCGGGCGGACATGGAGGCGGAACCAACGCTTCCGGTCGGGTGCGTGGCATGGGTATTCGACTTCAAACTCATTGCGAGCCCCGCACATCACTTCCCGGATTCCCACGAGAGCCCTGGCCGCGATCACGTCCTCATCGTGCTTCACGGCGTTTTCGCAGACCGCCAAATAATTCACTCCGATAAAATCCGCACCGAAGCCGGGGGTGTTTTCCGCGGAGAACCGGCGCCAGGCCTCATTGACGACCACGATGCATCCTTCCCGGTCGATGACGGCAATGCTCGCACTCAGCGAATCGAGGACGTCGCGATAGAATTCCGTCACCTGGTCGCGAGCGCGCTCCAGGTCGGCCAGTCGCGGGGAGATCGGTGGCGAAAGGAAATCGCCGGGCGAAGCCAGCTTGGATCCCCGGAACGCGCGCCGAAGGAATGAGCATCCCACGGCTGCCAAGCCGAACAGGAGAGAGCCTCGGAAAATGGCTTTGGTGCGCCTGTCGGACATCAGAGCATGGCCTCGCAAAGCAACAACCTACAGCTCGACACGGCGATCGTCGATAGAAAATCGCCGCTCGGCCCGCTTGGACGGCATCGGCTATTCTTGTTTTTTCGCCCGCAGCCAAGTCTGTGCTTCCTCGATCTGGGAAAAGGTGCGGATCGTCCCGGTGTGAGCAATCTGTTCGGCCATTCTGCCGACGCCGAAAGAAGTAAGATCCGAAACAACAATCGCCCAGCACGTCGAACCAAACCTCACCGCCTTCGCATCGATGAAACGAACCATCGAGCGAATATAGTTGGTGCTTGCCGCGCACGGCACGTCCCGCCGGTCGAGCAAAATCCCAAACGCCGGTTCGAGTCGCACATCCTCGAAGATGCCCTTCATCGTCGCCTCCCATTCGTCAAATCGCGGCTGCGCCCGGTAGGTGACATGTACGCACCGTCGGCTGATGTCGAACTCATATTCGAGTGGGTCCATGGCGATGGGCCAGGGATACTGGAAACTCACAGCCCAAAACGCAACCGCAAATCCCGTCGTTACTCCCGCTCCCGTACCCAACGAAAGGCAAAGTGCTGGAGCTCCGCGGCATTCTTGAGATCCAGCTTTTCTTTGATCCGTGCCCGATAGGTCTCCACGGTCGGCGTCCCCAGTTGCAACTCGCGCGCGATGTCCCGCACCGTCATGCCGCGTCCGATCAAGTTCAATACCTCCAGTTCCCGATCGGCCAGCCGATCCACGGCTGGCTGCGCCATCTTCGACCCGGCAGTCATCAAACTCTTGAGGTAAGTCGAAGTCATCTTCTCCGAGAGATAGATATTTCCCGCGATCACCCGGCGAACCGCCTGCAAGACTTCGTCGGCCGGCTGATGCTTGCTGACATAGCCGCCCGCCCCGGCCCGCAGGGCGCGATCCGCATAGAGCGATTCCTCATGCATCGACAGGACCAAGATCGGAACTTGCGGATATTCGGTCTTGATCGCCTTGATCAGTTCCAGGCCGCTGGAATGCTTCAAGGTGATATCCACAATGACCAGGCTCGGGGAGGTCTTACCGATGATCTGCAAGGCCTCGTCCGCATTTTCCGCCTCGCCGCAGACGGCCATGTCCGCTTCGTGATTGATGAGCCGCGAGACGCTGTCTCGCACCAGCGGATGGTCGTCCACGATTACCACGCCTTTTTTTGTTTCACTCATAAACAATCGAATCCGGGATCGTCCCGGCGCTGGCGCGGGAATCGATCATGCATGTCACCACCGTTCCCTTCGGCGAGTTGGCACCGATGCCAAGAATGCCACCGATCGTGCGCGCGCGATAGGCCATGATTTTCAAGCCTATCCCCCGATGCCCGTCTTCCCGCGGACGAAATCCGCTCCCATCATCCGCCACGCGCAAAGAAAGCTTCCCTTCGTCTCCCTCCAGCGAAATCGCCACCGACTGCGCGCCACCGTGCTTGGCGGCATTGCTCAGCGCTTCCTGGGCGATGCGGAAAAGATGGACCGACACGCTGTTGTCCTTGATCTGCACCGGCTCCGGACAATGAAAGACACACGAGATTCCCATCAATCGCGAAGTCGTCGAAGCGAGATCGTTCAGGGCCGATTCGAGGCCCCTCGCATCCGGGTCCACCGGCGAAAGACCTCTCGCCAGGTCGCGGGTCTCGACGGTGGCATCCTGCAAGCGGTCGGCAATGTCTTTGGCCGTCCGGGCATGCATCGGCGCATCGCTTTCCAGTTCTTTTTTCAAAAGCCCCGCCGTGAAAGCGACCGCCACCAATTGCTGGCAGACGCCATCGTGAAGGTCACGGCCGATCCGCTGGCGTTCCTGTTCGCTGATCTCGGTAATATCCTTTTCCAGGCGATGCATGCGTTCGAGCAATTCCACCCGCGCCCGTTGGGCATCGCGTTGCTGCCGGATCGCCATCCCGGCAAAGATCACCAGTCCGAAGAACATCCACCGCACGATCGCATCCCAGCCGCGAAGCCACTCCCGGGAGTAGATGTGGCCCGAGGCGACGTCCGCGCCGAGCCACGCCAGGGCGCTGAAAATGGAGATGGCAATCGCCGACTGTTTGTTACCGCACCAGAGCGCCAGGAGAATCGGAATCGAGTAGAATGGATAGATCGTGACCTCGTAGCCAGTGACGTAATCGATGACTCCTACGGCGCCGACCAACGCCAGGGCCTGAAGAAAAATCGAGACCTGAGATCGTCGGCGGTAATAGGAAAAGAGTTTCTCCAGAGATCCCATTGAATGGTATTGATGGGCAAGAGTCGCAGTTTGAAGTGGTCGTAAAGGATTGGAAAAGCGTCGTGTCGTTTTCTGGGATACGGGCGCTGAAACTCGAATGCAACCATGGGCTCGCAACCGGGATGACCGCCGGGTTTCTGGTTTGAGGTTTCTGGTTTCTGGTTTTCCACTGCCGAACGCGGCTCAGAGAACGGTGGGCCGCCGGGCGTTTCCCTTTGCCTTCAATGCGCTGAATCGGTGAGCTGGCTCTCCGCGACTCGCCATCGAGCTTTCAACTCTGCAATTCCCCATTTCAAGGAATGCGAGCGTTTCTCATCTCTGAGTGAATTCTCAATTCTTTACAATGTATTGCCATAAAATTGCTAAATTTTTGTAGACTCCACACGACTTCGATGGTGTTCGTACGAACGGTCACGTATTCCACGTCGGTAATCATACGGATATGGCGCCTCCCCAATTTGCTCGAGGGTGCGAGCCATGCTCCCGAAACGCATTAGATGAATGCGAATTCCGAACCCGCGAATCGTGCACGAATCCTCCTGGTTGACGATGAACCAGCGATCCTGATTACGCTGCAAAAAATCCTCAGCCTGGAAGGCTACGAAGTGCAGTCAGCGCAATCGGCGCGTGAAGGGCTCAGACTTCACGGACAAACTGCCTTCGATTTGGCCATTCTCGATCGCAAGATGCCCGAGATGAACGGCGAAGAACTCGCCGCGGAACTCAAGCGTCTGACCCCCTCCATTCCGCTCATTCTCATCACCGGCTTCCCGGCTGCGGTCACCCGCCGGGAGTTGTTCGTCACGGTGATGGGCAAACCGTTCCGAACTCCGGAACTGCTGAAGAGCATCTCCATGGCACTCGCCGTGAAAGGCAACGAACCCCTGAGCAAATCCGCGCCCCCGGCGCCACTGGATCCGCAAAGTCACCCCACCATCCCACCCGGCGGCGGATCCATGGCCGGCCCCGAGGCCGCGCGAATGCAGCCTGTGATCCAAGCCTTCACCGAACTGCCCTGCGTTAGTTCCCTATAGCAGTCGGCGGTTCCCTTCCGCGAAAAAGCACTTTTAGGACAATGCTGGTCTGTTTTCTGCAAGGAACCATGTAGTCGCGCGGCTACCATGACGGAGTGCATTGAACCGCATGATTTGCGCGCCCTCGTCGTCGAAGGTGTTCAGCACAATCAAATCGGCGCTGAGCGAAAACGCATCGTCATCGAAATCGCCGTCGGCCCGCCCGTCTGGGCGCAAATCGATCGCTGGGCCACTCTCCAGGTCCTCGACAATTTGCTTTCCAACGCGGTGAAGTATTCGCCGTGGGACAGCAATGTGCGCATTCAATTACGGCACGCCGACGACCGGGTCGAAGTCGCCGTCACCGACCAGGGGCCGGGGATCAGCGCCGAGGATCAGGAAAAGCTCTTTCGCAAACATACCCGGCTCAGCGCCCGGCCGACCGGCGGCAAATCCTCCATCGGGCTGGGACTTTCCATCGTCAAACGTCTGGCCGAGGCGATGGGCGGAAGCGTGCGGTACGAGAGTCGGCTCGGAGCGGGCTCGACCTTCATTTTCCAAGCCAGAACGGCGCCGAACGAATCGTTCACCGCCGCGCCCGTCGTATCGAACACCAGTCTCGCCGGCCATGGGCACGCCGCCATCTCCCTTCCGAGCCCCAGCCAAAACTCAGCGTAACTCCGGCGCCCTACCCACTTACGAAACAAGGCTCCCTTGTTTCTCCGCGAGCGAAATGGTGGCGCGCGTGCCGGAATTGAAATCGAGAAAATCGGCTTCGATTCCGTCGCTGAAAATCACCCCGTTCTCGCCCATCTGACTTTCGATGACCAAAGGCTGCTGCGAGGTCACCCGGCCAAAAACCAGAGTCGCCCCGGTGTTCTGCGTGGGGAATGGTTCACGCACCGTAAAGAGCAGATGCCGCGCATCCCAAGCGAATGCCGGATCCAACCGGGGCTGTTTTGCTGCCGCCGTTTTTTCCAGGTCCGCTTTCGCCAGTTCGGCGACACCCACCGCGCCCGTGATGAGACTCCGCAACCATCCCGTCGAACCAAGTCCCGTGGAAACGACGACGCCACTGCTGGATTGCGACTCCTTCTTCGCTCCGGACTGGATGCAGTACCTCGCCGAGCCATGACTGCGCGGGCCGACGAAGAGGTCATTCACCGCGTGCAGGGTCAGCCCGGTGTTCAGCTTCGCCACCGCCATGCTCACCTGCCGAATCGGCCGCCGCCGGGCGAAAACATCCGGCAGGACCTTCCGCAAATCCCGCACCCGAAACGGCAGGAGCTGGCCGTCATAGCGCCGCGGGTCCGGGTTGACGCCAACCAGCGGCTGGCCATTGAGATATTTGATCGTGTTCGCGACGAGCCCGTCCTGGCCGAGAGTGACTACGGTGTCCTCCGGGCCGAAGACGAAATTGGGTAACATCGATCGCTGGATGACTTGCACGCGTCCGACTTCCGAGAGCGTCTGCTGCGCTTCACGAATCGCTTCCTGATAAGTCTCGTCCTCCTGCTCGTAGTCGGAAAAGTCCGCGCCCAGGCGTTTCACATAGAACCTCGCCTGCTGTTTGGTCGCGAAGCGCACCCGCAAATTCGCCAGCCGCGTCGCCCGCACGACGAGCACGATCTTATTCTCGGTGAGCCGGTTCATGCTGCTTTCCCGCTCTTGTTGCGCAAGAGTTCGCGGAGCAAATCCGGCGAGATATTAAGTTCACCGATCTTATCCGCCTTGCCGGCGATTTCCTGGAAGGCGACGGCAATGAGTTGCTCCGGCTTCATCCCGTTGTTCGCCAGCGCCTGGAGAACTCGCGGGTCGGCGCTGCCCAGCGCTTGCATCGTCGCCGATACCCCATAGGCCCGTGTATCCGCTTCTGCTTTGGAATTTTCACCGGCGAGCGCGACCAGGCCTTTGCGCCGTTCCTCGAGAGTGATGCCGGCCTCCAGCGATTCCGCTTCCAGCAGATTCTTCTTTTCCTGCACCGCCCGCTCCGCATCCATCTGCGTCTCGCGAATCTGGCGCTTCTTGTTTTCTACGGCGATCTCGGTGTTCAATTCGTTCTCCTTGATGGCGCGCTCCTGCTCCACGGCCGCGTTGCGACGCAGGTAAATGGCTTCGTCCGCCTTGAGCAAAAGCTGCTCGCGCGTCTCCGCCTCGAGCGCCCGCGCCGTCTCCGGCGTCGGCTTGATGGCCAGGATCGAGAGCCCGATCACCTCGATCCCCAGCGCGCTGATTTCCGGCGAAGCGGCCAGCGCCTTGCGCACATTATTGACAATCGTCTCCGCGGCCCGCATCGCCTCTCGCAACGGTAACTTCTCCAGTTCCGCCCGCGCAAAAACATGGACGAGGTTAATGACCCGCTGCGGCAGTTTCTCCGGATCTTCCGAGAGATACCGGCCATTGGGGGCGAGGGTGAAATTCATCAGGCCCGCCAGCTTGCGCGGCTCGGCCACGCGATAAGTGACCTGCCCTTGCAAAGTGATCGTCTGGTGATCCGCGGAAGTCTCCTCGAAGATAAACGGCTCATCGTTGCTGCCCACGGGAACGGCGACCAGCGACGCCGTCGGCGCGTAGTAGAAGAACGAAAGCCCAGTGCCTTCCCGCACGATACGGCCATTGCGGAATTGGAGCAGATAGGTGGTGGGAGGTGTTTTGATGAAACGAATGCCGAACATAGAGATGGAGGCGGGTTGAGGTTGAGGGCGGAAAGGAACAGTCGCCGAAGGCAAGACGCGCCGGGCAACAGGCTGACGGGAAGCGGGCTTTTTCATGGATGAATGGTTCTCGCAAAGACTCCTTCGAATGCGTGAAGCACATGCCGATCAGAAGACCGGTCATAGATCGCAAAGGTGATTTGGTCGAACGCACCCGCGTATGCTCCACCGCTCGCCAGCAGGTGATGAAAGACCTGCGCGACGCTCTGCGGATCATTCCGAAAAACACCGCAGCCCCAAGCTCCGAGGACTAAACGGCGCACGCCTTGCGCGGATGCGAGACCAAGGACGAATTCCGCGCGTCGGTGCAACGTCGGTTCAATCTCATCCAGCCGCGCGGGTTCGTTCGTGGCAATTGCTCCCGTATTCGGTGCCGGCGCTGTAATCACCGACGCCTCATATGGCTGATCCAGTAACTGGCCCTCATCGTCGCGAAAAAATGGCACCGCCGGCGACCAGATGGCCAGATCGAGATAGAGAGCCGTCCGGCAGGCGCGATTGCGTTCGTAATAGGCCGGCGCCGCGAGGAGACAAGGATACAAGGCCGATGAGCGGGCGAGCGATTCTTCCTGCGCTTCAGCTCCACCCAGAAATCCGCCACCCGGATTCTTTGCCGAGGCGAAATTCAAACAGGCGAGATGCCCTCCATCGACCGCCGCAAGCCGTCGCAATGCCCCAATCGTCGTCTCGTCCGTCACTTCCCATTTCGTGGGCACCGAGCCGATGTCGTTGCTTTTGCCAATGACGTTCTTCGGCGTATGCAATTCGGTCCCGGCAATCGCCTCCTCAACAGCCGCGCCGATCTCGACCTCGGTACTCTGGCGATTGATGTAACGGCCCGCCTTGCAGATCACCACCGTTTCCTGACCCATCTCTGAACGTGTAGAACGCTTCATAACTCAAAATTGAATCCGCGTTTCTTCAACGCCGCATATTTGCGGGCGTCGAAACGAAACAATTGTGCGGGCCGATGCGCCCCCTTTCGCACCTGTTCCTTGAGCGGGATCAGTAATTCCATGCCGAGGATCTTTTTGCGGAAGTTCCGCTTGTCGGCCTCGGTCTGGAGCACCGCCTCGTAGAGGTGTTGCAACTGCGAAAGGGTAAACTTCTCCGGCAATAACTCGAACCCGATCGGTTCATATCGCACCTTGCCCCGCAGCCGCTGCGATGCCGTCTCGAGGATCTGCGCATGATCAAAAGCCAGGGCCGGAGGCTGCGCTGCGGGAAACCATTCGGCTTCACTCGCGTCTGTCGCGCCCGTGGCCGGGTGCTTCGCCAGTTCGACCAGGGCGAAATAAGCCACGCTCACCACCCGTTCGCGTGGATCGCGGTCCACGGTGCCAAAGGTATAAAGTTGCTCCAGGAACACATCCTTCAACCCGGTTTCCTCGAGCAATTCACGCCGTGCGGCTTCGTCCACCGTCTCGTCGACGCGGACAAAACCTCCCGGCAACGCCCACTTACCCTTGAACGGGGCAAGGCCGCGCCGAATGAGCAGCACTTTGAGTTCCGCTTCGTCAAAGCCGAAGACGACACAATCGACGGTTAGCGCTGCGCGGGGATATTCGTAAGTGAATGGCATTGGTTTCTAGTTTCTGGTTTTTGGTTTATCCGGCGGGCAGCTACTAACTTCAGCGGGGGTGTTCAGGACTGTGCTACTGGGTGGTACTCGGCGATGACTTCGACCGGTTGATAAGCATCGACAAATTGCGTGAACAGCGCCGCCAGGGCTTCTTTTCTTGCCAGACAGGACTTCCAATCATGGGGAATACTTGCAGTGCCATAAAAAGCCCCGGCAAGCCCGCCAGCCACACAGCCGGTGGTGTCGGTATCGCCGCCCAGGTTTACCGCCTTGAGCACGGTCTCCTCGAAGGACCCGGAGGCAAGTAGACACCAGATACTCGCGGTCAATGTGTGAATGACATAACCACTCGAATCGACCTCCATTTCGGGAGCGCTGCGGAGGTCGCCATTCTCCAGAAATTTGAATTGATGCCGTTCCTGAACGAACGGCGCAGAGTTATAGATCCGACTGAAAGACTTCCGGGCGTCTTCAAAGGCGTCTTCCGGATTTGCTCCCGCGAGCAAACGCTTCACAAGCAGACAATAAAGCGCGCAGGCCATTTGTGATCGCAGATGCCGATGGGTGAGCGACGAAGCGCGTTGCGCGTAGGCGGCCAGTGCTTCATCCGGTAAATCGCGGAACCAGAGCGCCACGGGCAGGATGCGCATGAGCGAGCCATTGCCATTGCTGTATTCGTCGTTCCCACCGGCCTCTTCGGGCGGCCGACCCTGCGCCAGACGAGAGATGGCCTGAGACGTCGCCACGCCGACGTCGAAAACATCGCCATGCGGCGTCCAGTAACCGAACGACTCCCAACGGACAAATCGCTGGCCAAGGTCCGCCGGGTCGAATCGGCGACAGGTTGTAAGGCTGTCGACGGTGCAGAGGAGCAGTGACGAATCGTCCGACCAGGTCCCGGCCGGTTGCCGATGCGTGCCATAGCCGCGCAGGCCAGTGACCGGATTTGTCCGCAGCGATTGCCGGCTTTGAAACTCGACCGGCACACCCAGGGCGTCACCGACCACGGCCCCCCAGAGCGCACCCAGGATTCGGTCATTGTTCATCATTAGATCGGTATTCATCGGTGGATTTGCGGCTGATGGTTTTGCCTCCTGCAGGTTGCGTTGCCCGAAGACGTCATCAGCCGAGACAATCGCGACTCCAGCGGCGCGCATTTCCTCGATGGCGCGCTCGACGTCGCTGGGTTGAAGGTTCACGCCGCGGCAGGCGGCGGCGATCAAATGGGTATTGAAGCCCAATTGGCGCGCATCGAGCGCGGTGCACTTGACGCAGTAATCGGTGGCGAGGCCGGCGACGTAAACGTCGGTGACGCCCTTTTCGCGCAAGTAATCGGCGAGGCCGGTGGCCTGACGGTGGCCATTGTCGAAAAAGCCGCTGTAGCTATCGATGGCGCGATCGGTCCCCTTGACGAAAACGCGGTCCCATCGCGCCCGATCCAATCCAGGGACGAAATCGGCGCCTGGGCTGCCCTGGACGCAATGGACCGGCCAGAGGATTTGCGGCAAGCCGTGCAGATCGATCCGGTCGCCTGGTTGGTGCCCGGGATGATTGGCGGCAAAGCTGCCATGGTCCGCGGGGTGCCAGTCCTGCGTGGCGACGACGAGATCGAAACGCGGCTGGAGCCGGTTGAGCAGCGGGACAATCCGGTCGCCGTGCGGCACGGCGAGGGCGCCGCCGGGAACAAAATCGTTCTGAAGATCAACGAGGATGAGAGCGTTCATGTTCTTTTGACACGAAGTAATAGTGTTCGATAAACACTAAGTCAAGCGGGTTTCGCGAAATTATTCGTCGCGGAAGAAAATCCCCCATCCCTCTCGGCAAAGCCGGAGGCGGAGGGCGGGTCCGGGCTGGCGGCTGGGTCCGGGAGTTTTTGGCCGTAGGCGGGAGGTTGATAAATGATGACTTTTTCGGGAAATCTTCGGGAGTTACTCTGGAGAAAAAGCGGCGTTGATGACGTCAGACGAGGGAGGGGCTGGGCCTCGCGGGGCAAAGGATTAGCCAAGAAACAGGGGCCGCGGTTGAAGGCGAGGTAGCGGGTTTTGGATGCCGAGCCGCTGTCCGTGCCCGGGCCGTTCAGAAGATCGCTCCCTGCCACCGTTTGGCGCTTGGAAACGGCACAGGTTTGGGCCGCCGTTTCGACCCGGATCGGGGATAAGTGGGACGATAGGACTGGATCTCTCATCGCCCACCGCGCTTTGGGACTTTGGGCTCAAATGTCAAGATCTTATGCCGGGGAATCCTTAAGACCGAAATTCTGTGGGAGATTTGACCGGGCGCTCGGAGAAGGCTGGTCCCTCCAGCATTGTGTAAAGGGGGCGGATCGTATTTTCATCGTTCGCCCACGATGCCCCCTCCCAACATCCCGCAAGCCTTCGACCTGGCGGTTCGGCGCCATCACGCCGGCCAATTGGCGGAAGCCGAAACGCTCTACCGGGAGATTCTCGCGGCGCAACCCGGCCACGCCGGTGCGCACCACTTTTTGGGAGTCGTTGCCTATCAGTCCGGCCGGGTCACGGAGGCTGTCGAGCGGATCCGCCAATCGCTCGCCCTCGACCCCGCACAGCATGCCGCCCATTCGAATCTCGGCATGGCCCTTTACGATCAAGGCCGGATCGACGAAGCCGCCGCCGCGTATCGCCGGGCCATCGAACTGAAGCCGGACCTGGCCGAAGCGCACAACAATCTCGGCAACGCCCTCCGGGACCTCGGCCAGCTTGCAGCGGCCACGGACGCTTTTTGCCGGGCCCTCGAACTGCGGCCGAATTTTGCCAAGGCCCACAACAATCTCGGCAACGCCTTGCACGACCAGTGCCGGTTTCCCGAGGCGGAGGCGGCCTTCCGGCGGGCAATCGCCCTCCGTCCGGATTACCCGGAAGCGCATAGCAATCTCGCTGGCGCTCTTTGCGAACAAAGCCGGATCAGTGAAGCCATCGCCGCCGCCGAGCGCGCCATCCAGCTCCTGCCCGATTATCCCCCGGCGCATAACAACCTGGGCAGGGCGCTCCACGATCAGGGCCAGTGGCAGGCGGCGGCGGAAGCCTATCGCGCCGCACTGCGCCTGAACCCGCAAAGTTCCGCCATCCACAGCAATCTCATTCTCGCGCTGCATTTCGATCCCGCCCCGGACACCGGGGCCATCTTCGAGGCCATGGATGGCTGGAATCGACAAATCGGCGACCCGCTGAAAGCAGCCTTTCGCCCGCACCTCAATGACCCCAATCCCACGCGCCGCTTGCGCCTTGGTTACGTCTCGCCGGACTTCTCCGACCATGTCATCGGCCGCAATCTGGTCCCGCTTTTCTCCCATCAGGACCGAGCTTCCTTCGAAATCTTTTGTTACCCGGGAGTCGTCCGTCCGGACGGATTCACCGACCAATTTCGTGGCTGGAGCGACCATTGGCGTCCGATCCTTGGCCTGGCCGATGACACCGTGGCCGAAACCATCCGCAGCGATGGCATCGACATTCTCGTGGACTTGACTCAGCACGGCACCGGCCATCGCCTGCCGCTCTTCGCCCGGCGCCCGGCGCCCGTCCAGGTAAGTTTCGCCGGCTGTCCCGAGAGCACGGGATTGGAAGCTATCGAGTATCGAATCAGCGACCGGGGGCTCGAACCGGAGATGGAGGATCGGAGTTCGGGGGATAGTGCGAGGCCCATCTCCGATCTCCGATCTCCGATCCCCGACCGCCAGGTCTTCCTCCTCGACAGCTTTTGGTGTTACGATCCTTCTGGCCTTGAAGTGCCCGTCAACGAACTCCCCGCTCAAAGCCATGGCCAGATCACCTTTGGTAGCTTGTGTAACTTTACCAAGACCAATGACTTTATCCTGGGGCTCTGGGCGCGAACTCTTCACCAGTTACCCGGCTCACGACTGATCTTGCTCACAGGATTCGGAGAACATCGCAAACGCACGGTCGAGTTGTTCGAGCGCGAAGGCGTCGAAGGGAGCCGTCTGGAATTCGTCATCCGATGTCCGCGTCGGGAATATCTGGAATTGTATCATCGGCTCGACATCGTCCTCGACCCATTTCCTTATGGCGGACACACCACCAGCCTGGACGCCTTGTGGATGGGCGTGCCAGTGGTGAGCCTGGCGGGCCAGCGCGCCGTTTCGCGAGCGGGACTGAGCATCCTCAGCAACTTGGGTCTGCCGGAATTGGTCGCGTCCTCCGAGGACGAATACATCGAGGTGGCCACCCGGCTGGCCAAGGATTCGCCACGTCTCTCAGAGCTCCGGCGCACCCTCCGCCCCCGCCTGGAAAACTCCGTCCTGATGAATGCCCCCCATTTCGCCCGGCAGATCGAAGCCGCCTTCCGCGCCATGTGGCAGCGTTGGTGCGCCGGGGCGGCGAGCGACTCCCGATGAAGACGTCAGTTCGCCAATCGCGAAGAATCCATGAAAACGCGCTATCTCTTCGCACTCATCCCCAGCCTCATCCTGCTGTATCCCCTTTCCTTCGGTCCCGCCGTCTGGATGCTCAGCATGGGACGTTTGAGCGGGGACGCCTTGGTTGCATGTTACCGACCGCTCCTCGCGATGCCCTACGTTTCGCTCGCCATGGACTCCTACGGAAAGCTGTGGCTGCCGAGCCATCCACTCATCCACGTAGAATTCCCGCTCTACGTCGACACCTCGTCTCTCGTTCTTCCGCCCGCCGCCACGCAGCAGACAGGAAAGTAAATCCACCACCTCGGTCCCATCGACCCGCGGCGCAAGCTCCTCCCGCCCACCCGGGCGAACGAAGCAAAACGCCGGCTACCGAAACGACATGGAAAAAGCCAACTTCCCCGAAGACCTGCTCCAGATCCGCGCGCCGGCGCTCAATTTTCATGTCCTGCGCGACTCCACCGGCCTCTACCTTCTCGACGCCGGATTCATCGGCGGCCGGCGCCTCCTGCACCGCGCGTTGCGCCGGCGCGGCTGGGAGCGCGCACCGATCCGTGGCATCATCGTCACCCACGGGCACCTCGACCACATCTTCAACGTCGCCCCGATTGCCCGCGAGACCGGCGCATGGATCGCCGCCCCACGGCTCGACGCTCCGCACTATGCCGGAATGCCGGAATATCATGGCTGGGCAAGAGTTACCGGTTTTCTCGAAAGCCTCGGCCGGCCGCTTCTCCGCTTCCATCCTTTCGTCCCCGATCGCTCGCTCGACGACGGTGACTTCCTCGATGTCTGGCATGGGTTGCGCGCCATCCATCTTCCCGGCCATACCCTCGGGCACATGGGTTTCTACTGCGAACGTCTCCGCTTGCTTTTCAGCGGTGACCTTTTCGCCAGCTATCGCGGCGCCGCGCAATTTCCCCCGCGTATCTTCAACTCCGAACCCTCGCAACTCCCGGGAAGCGCAGCGAAAGCACTTGCGCTGGGCCTTACCGGAATCATCCCCAACCATTGCGACTACGCCCCACCGGAAGAACATCTCCGGCGCCTCCACCGCTTGCAGGAGGGGAAGTCCTGACGCTTACCGGATATGTTCCGGCCGGAAGCCCATCCCGATCATCCGCGCGGGAATCCGGCGCAGAGCCGGCAAAGCGTCCATCAACCGCGCCGGCCAGGGGGCATCCATCGGTTTCTCCGAATCGAAAACGCGCTCGAGGAAATGTTCATGGAGGAAGACCTGTATCTTCTGGGTCAGCACCGCCGGCCGTTCGCGGCGCCGTTGGACCGCCCGGAGGTCGTCGAGTGTGACCGCATGATCGCGCAACTTCGCGGCGAGAATATTGGCCGTGGCCACGGCATCCTGGATGGCCAGATTGATGCCGACGCCTCCCACGGGGGACATGGCGTGCGCGGAATCGCCGATGCACAACAGTCCCTCGCGACACCACTCGCGCAGATGATCCACCTTCACGCTCAGCAATTTGACCTGATCCCAGGAGGAGAGTTCACCGATCCGCCCGCGGAGAAACGGCGCACATCGGACCACTTCGTCGTGGAAAGCTTCCAACCCCTTGCGCTGCCTCTCGTCGAAACTGCCTTTGCGAATGGCAAAGGCGCATTGCCAGTACTGATCGCGATCGATCAGCACCATGAACTGCCCGGCGCCGATGTATCCGAAGGTGAAATCGGGATCATCAGCCTCTCTCGGCAACCGGAACCAAAGCACATCCATGGGCGCTCCGTAGTCGATCACTTCCAGCTTCGCCCGGTCCCGAACTATCGAGCTTCGTCCGTCCGCGCCCACCACGAGCGGCGCGCGCACCTCGAGCTCCCCCTTGGGAGTTTTCGCCCGCACGCCGACGACGCGATCCCCTTCGACGATGAGATCGGTGACCTCGGCCTCCTGGCGCAGATGAAACGACGGATAGCGCGAGGCCTGCTCCGCGAGAAAATTCAGAAAATCCCATTGCGGCATGAGCGCGATGTATTTGCACTTCGTGGGCAGGTGGGAAAAGTCCCCGATGGTCACCACGCGATTGGCAAAGTGGGCGCGGATTTCGTGCACCTCCTGATGCGGCAGACGCAGGAACTCCTCGAGCAGTCCCAATTCCTCCATGAGTTCCAGCGTCGACGGATGAATGGTGTCACCGCGAAAATCGCGAAAGAAGTCCTTGTGCTTTTCCAGGACGATCACGTCCACTCCGGCGCGGGCGAGAAGAAAACCCAGCATGACGCCGGCGGGGCCGCCTCCGGCGACGCAACAGGCGGCCGTGGCGCGTTCATTCGAGGACTCGGTGGCATTCACAAGCGATACGATGGAGGTGGAAGCAAACGACGAAACCAAGACAGGTTCGAGAGATTGCGAAGGTCCGGATGCCTTGGAGTTTCGTCTCCCCCTCGGGCCCGTCCTCTGCGCGAATCGTCATTACGATTTTTTTCCGGGTTGATTGCGCACGCCCAATCCGCTCCAAAAGACGCGCACCGGCGCTGAGGAAGAGCAACCCACGGCCACGATCCGATTCTCTGGTTGTCCGGTTGCGCTTTCCGCCTCCGCTGTCCATTTTTCCTTTCCACCTCTCTGCCCTTGTTTTGATTGAAAATTAATTGGGACCCACGTCCGAGATTACGCGACTACTGGAAGCGTCTGCGCGAACTGCGCGACGCGCCCCACGCCATTGCCGGCGGCGTGGCGATTGGCCTCTTCTGGGGCTTCACTCCCTTCACCGGCCTCAAGACGCTCCTCTCCATCGGCACCGCCTGGCTCTGCCGTTGCAGCAAGCTCCCCGCCGTCGTCGCCGTCTCCCTCCACGACGTCCTCACCCCCATCTGGCCGGTCATTGTCATTTTTGAATATCGCCTCGGCTATTGGGCCCTTTCCCACCCGCATCATTTTCCGCCCGAACTGAAACCGCACAAACTCGCGCTCAAACTCGCGCTCGCCCGGCTCTTCGAGTGGAAAACACTGGAACTCGTCTGGCCGATATTCGTCGGTTCCTGTATCGTCGGCATCCCCATCGCCATCATCGCCTACTGGATCGTCATCCTGCTTCTGCAACGCTACGAAAAGAAACGGCATCGGCATCTCAAGACGCCGGCCTAGGAGCTCGGGCGCCACGAACCGCTCGTGCCGCGGGCCTCCGCAGTGCGGCCTTTTAGAATTGCCGCGAGCGCCATTCGAGGTGCTTCCGCCGCCGATTGACCTGGATGCGTAAGATTACGCGGATATCACGCGGAATTCACGCAACACCCATCCGATCGCCACATCGGTTCGTCAACCTTCTTGCGGTTGAGCCTCCGCCTATGACGAAGATCGCTACGCTTAGCATTGCCCTTGTTGTACTCTCGCATGCCGCCGCCAAGGCGGACACTATTGCCGATTGGACCTTTGAAACAAGCCTGCCGACGACGGCTGGCCCATTCAGTCCAGAGGTTGGCAGTGGCAGTGCGTCCGGTTCTCATGTCGGTGCGACGGTCTACAGTTCTCCAGCCGGCAACGGATCGTCCCATTCCTTTAGCTCCACTCTCTGGGCCGTCGGGGATTACTATCAATTTAATGTCAGCACCGTCGGCGACACTGGAATTCAGCTTTCCTTCGATCAAACTAGCAGTGGCACGGGACCGGGCAACTTTGGATTGTTCTATAGCGTCAACGGCGGCGCCTATACGCAGATCGGAAGTAACTACACAGTCCTGGACAACGGAACGCCCAATCCCGCTTGGAATGCGACAACCTCGTCGAGCACGTATACATTCACACCGGATTTAAGCTCCACCGGGACGGCCTTGAACAATGACGCCACGGTTTCGTTTCGCTTAGTGGACGAAACCACGGTGAGCGCAAGCGGGGGCACGGTGGGTACTGGCGGCACAGACCGCGTGGATAATGTCATCGTGTCTACCGTTCCTGAACCGAGTGCCGCTCTTTCCCTGGCTGCGGGAATCGGAGTTATCGGATTACGCCGCCGGCGGTTTGCGGCACGGTAAGCGGCGCAGAGCCATTCGGGACGGTGAAATGGAGGGGATGATCGCACTGTGCCAACTTGGGTCGATTCTCCTTCGACCCCTCGACACGAGATCTTCACAAGACGGTAGCGATTCCGCCGCGAAATCGCCACATAGTTGTATAAGCTTGCGCTCCTGCTGGTGAAGTCGCCGCGATTGATACCTGACATCCCGCCCCGCGCGCCAACCCGCCGCGAGCCTTCGTTGCGGCGCTTCTTTATTTTCACCCTGAACCTCATCCCGCCTGCTGCCATGCCCGAAACACACCCACACTCGTCCCGTGCACCTCAGACATTGCTCGTGAGATGGCCACGGAAGCAGGCCAGTCAAGACTCGCCTTTCTTCGCTCCACTTCCGCGCCGCTTCCTTTTCCTCTTGATTGCCGCGTGCGTTTCGCTCTTTGGCTTCGGACAGACGACTTTTGCCGAAACCATTGGATGGAATTTCACCGACGGCGACGCCAACTACGATACCTCGACGCCCAATAACCCGCCCAATAACTATACGCTGGGTGCCATTGGGATCGTCGATTCGTTCAGCACGGTCACCTCAACCATTAACAGCACATCGAACTCCAACGGAACCAATGGCACTTACAGCGGCGCCTCAGGCGGAAACAACATTGGGACGGCCGTTCCCGTCGGCGCCTACAGCGCCACAAACTCCGCTTATTTCACCTTCGCATTCACGCCTTCGGCCGGTTACGGCCTGCAGTTCACAAACTTTAGCTTCGGTGCGCGGAGCACGAGTACCGGCCCCCAGGCTTATGCGCTTTATTCGAGCGTCGACAATTATACGAATGCCGTTTGCACCGGAACTCTTGCCAATGGCAGCCTCTGGGCCTACAAAACCAACAGTTTCACGCTGAACGGCGCGGTCAACGCCGCTGTCACCCTTCGGCTCTATCTCTACAACGGGACGGGGAATGCAACGGCGAGCACCGAGAATCTTCGTCTCGATGACATAGCTGTTACCGCCAGCGCTATCTCGGGGGGAGTTACGAATCCGACGGCGACGGCCACCGCCGGTTCTTCCGCGGTCGCGCCCGGCCAGCCGGTAACGCTCTCGGTTCAGGTCACTCCGGGCAATGGTCCCACCAGCACCGGCCTGACGGTTACGGGTGACCTTTCGGCCATTGGTGGTTCGTCGACGCAGGCGTTCACCGCCGGGTCGAACAATACCTTCACCTACACCGCCACCGTTCCAGCCAATCAAGCCTACGGCGCAGCCGCACTCCCCATTACCGTGACGGACGCCCAAAATCGCAGCGGAACAGCCTCGCTGACGCTGGCGATTGCCGGTAATCTCACCATCTTTCATACCAATGACACGCATGCGCGGGTCACGCCCCACTATTGGATCGTCCCCAGTCATACCAGCAATCCCAGCGCCCAGTTTGAACTGGTGGGCGGCGCCGCCTACATGGCCGGCCAGCTGCTTTCACTGGTCGGCGGCCAACCCGATGCGTTGGTTCTGGATGGCGGGGACATTTCTGAAGGAAATCCCGTGGGCGATTGGAACGGGCCGGGCAATCCGACGGGAACTTACGGCAATGGCACGTCAGTGCAATTCTATCAGAAGCTCGACACGAAGTTGCGCGCGGTTGCCGGACGAGGCGGACGAGGCCTGGACGCCATGGTGGTGGGCAATCACGATATCCGGGACATTAGTTACCTGAACAATCTCAAGAACCAGACGAATTTTCCCGTCATTTCGATCAATATCTGCAGCAAGGGGACACAGACGGCCTATTTTCAACCTTATGTCATCCTGAATGTAGACGGGCATAAGATTGGTGTCGTCGGCTACACCACGGAAACATCGGATTCGCCGGAGGCTGCGGTCAATAACATCATCGACGTGGTCAAGTGCGATTGGAGCAGCACAGACGCGACGAAGATTCACTTCTCCTCAGTGGTCAACGACCTGCGCAACAACCAGGGCTGCGACCTCGTCATTCTGCTGACGCATGACGGACATAGTGACCTTTGCACTTCGAGCAGTGGCTCGACCCCGATCCTGGTCGATGATCCGACTACAGCGAAACTTCCGGAGATTGCCGTCACCGGCCATTGGCACACCTACTGCGACACGGTCTGGCAACCCTCGGTGCTGAATTACAAGACCATTTTCACCGAAGGCGCAAGTTTCAACCACTACGTGGCGGAACTCCGCGTCACCCCCACGGGACAATACATCAGCAATGCGAGCTACGTGTTGCGTAACTCCACCATTACTCCCGATCCGGAAATCGCCAGCTTCGTCCAGCAGCAAAAGGATGCTTTCAATGCGACAAATCCACCCTATACCACCGACCAAATCATCGGTTATTCGTCGAGCGATCTCCTGCTGGACAATTACATGAAGTGGTGGTCGGCGGACGAGTATCCCTGGAGTGGGAACAATACCGCGGGGAACTGGATTTGCGACGCGTTCCTATGGAAAGCGACCCAGCTTTTTGGCCAGTGCGATCTGGCGATCGAATCCGGCGGCGGCGTTCGTTCGGACATTCCCGCCGGACCGGTCACGTACACCCAGATTTACGAAACGTATCCCTGGGCGGACGATACGATCTACGAGGTGAACATGACGGGTGCGGAAATTTACAACTATTTTCAGCAACACGGCTGCGATGTGGCGCTTTCCGGCAACTGGTTTGTCACGGCCTATGACGGCAACCCGACCAACATTACCTTCAATGGTCAACCGATCAGCATGACCGCGACCTACAAGGTGGCGATCAGCAATTACATGTATCTCCACGATTCGGTGCCTTTCACGGACCCGAGTCCGCAGACCTCGACCGTGCTTGGCCGCGACACACTGGTGCAATATACCGCGCAGTTTGGCCAGGGCAGTCCCTACAATGCCGGGCCTTCGCGTTACTCACTGAACACGGAATTTTCCGGCGGATACACGGCGGTGGTCATGATGATGAACGACGCGGACAGCCAGACGGATTTCGATGACGCTTTCATTCGACTCCTGAGCGCCAACAGTGAAACCGTGGGCCACCTCGGCACCACGCAGGTACCTACCGACCTGGTCAATGCGAACGGCACGATCAACCGCAGTAATCGACTGGGTGAGATCGAAATGTATCGCAGTTACCTCGGTTTCAAAACGGGCGCACTTCATCCAGGGGATATCATCCAGACCTACGGCAAGGGCAGCTTTTACAATGGCGATCCCGAGTTTGTGGACCAGGAAGGCATTCAATCCAATGGAGTCGAATTCAATGTCATCGGCCACGACGCCAGCCTGGCGCAGCCCTCGTATTTCTCATCGATCAACGGGTTCTACAATCAAGTGGAGAAAAACCACTATGTGAAATTCGTCGCGAAGAAGACCGCGGCGAGCCAGGTCACGGACCAGAGCGGAACCACCATTTCGGTGGAAGACGTCACGGGCTACAGCTCGTATACGCTTCCCGGAAGCGTGGGAGATCTGCTCGTTCTCACCGGGGTTCCGACGAGCGAATATTTTGCCTTACGGTTTCGTTGCGATAGCGCGGTAGAGGCATCGACGCTGGGGATTTCGAACTACCCACCCGATTCTTCGATCAATGCCGTGACTACCGAGCAGACGGCCAATACGCTGATTTTGACGGCCTCAGCGAACATCGCCCCCGGCGCGGGGACCACCACCTATGTGCTCAGCGCAGTGGCGGACTCACAAATTTCCAGCGGTTCGCCGACATCGAATTACGGCACCAAGACCTACCTCTACAATCAAAGCTCGAGCACTGACTCCTTCGGCGATGAACGGGACTGGTTGCGCTTCGATCTTTCGAGCCTGCCCGCCAACACGACGATCACGAACGCCACCTTGAACCTTTTCTGCTGGAGTGCGACCGGGGCTTCCGCTCCGACGGCGGTGTGTGGCGGGACGGACGATACCTGGACGGAAACGGGCATTACCTTCAACAGCCAGCCCGCTTTCGGCGCGGCCATTGACACACAGACCCTGGCCAGCGGTGTGACCAGTGCTTGGTACACGTGGAATGTGACCAGTTTCACCCAAACGAAATACGCCGGGAACCAACTCGAATCTTTGGTCCTCAAGCCAGTGACCGAAGGGGCCAGCAGCACCACTGCTTATGCTTTCGAGTCGCGTGAGTACAGTAGCAATACGCCTTACTTGCAGATCACAGCCCAAGCGAATGGAGCACCCGTGCCGACCGTCACCCAAGTCCAGTTCTATTATCGTTACTCGACGGATGACAGCACCTGGACTCCGTGGACGAGTTATCAGACGGTGAATGCAGCGCCCTGGACGGTGAACTTCAATTACTCGAACGGCTACGGCTACTACGAGTTTTACAGCGTAGCCACGGACAGCAACGGCACAGTCGAACCAGCGCCGGCTTTCGCGGATACCTCCGTGCATTTCACTCCCGGGTCGATTACCAACCCGAGCACGAATTTGACGTCCAATGGAGCGACGGCCCAAGGTTCGTACAATCCCTATGGCGTTGATACGACGGTTTATTTTAACTACGGGACGACGCCAAGTTACGGAAGTTCGACGACTCCCCAGGACATTGGGAGCGGCTCATCGATTGTGAATTTTGGCGCGCCCCTAACCGGATTGGCACCAGGAACGCTCTATTACGTTCAAGCGGTCATCGTTCAGGGCGGCACGACCACCTACGGTACCCCCCAGACGTTTACCACGGCCGTGGGCGTGCCAGCGATGCCCGTCTGGGGCTGGGTAGGATTGGGCGGAGCATTGCTCCTGGCCCTCCGCCAGCTTCCCCGACGCCAGCGTGCCAGCGCCGCGCGGGTATGACGGCACGACGCCAGGGCGTTTTCGTTGACGAAGTCCGTGCTTCGTACCGCTCGAATCCATTGGCTGACCGGACGCGACGCTTCGCCGGTGAATCCTGATCATGGCCGTGCGCTGGCCTAAGCCGTTGGCCGCTCGCCTGGTGCCCGCGCCTTCCAACGCATGGAAACCGTCACGGACGGCGCGGAGCCGAGCGCTTTTTTTCGTGGTGGTGGGATTGGCCGTGGCGCTGGTGAGCTGTGGGCGTTCGAAACAAAGCCCTCCGGAGGCAAAATCGTCTCCCACTCCGGCTCGGGAAAATTCCGCGGCGCTGCAAGCTTTCCTGTCGTCCCAGACGCCGGAGCCGGCTCGGTTGCCCTCGCCGGACTTGTCGCGGGCCTTTGAACCACCGCCGCAATGGCAAAATCAATTCGGGCCCTACCGCTCACCGCTGATTTTTTACGACGGCACGCCGGTGAGTACGGCGGGCGACTGGCCAAGGCGGCGGGAGGAGATTCGTCGGCGCTGGACAGATATTCTCGGGCCGTGGCCGCAGCTCGAAAAGAAGCCGCCCTATGACGTTCTGGAGTCCACAACTTGGCAAGGCTCGACGGTCCGACGAGTGCGACTGGAACTTCCCCCACGGGGAATAGGCTACGCGTATCTCACGATCCCGCAGGGCGCGCAGCATTGCCCGGCCGTGCTGGTGCTTTCGGGCGACGGAGAAACGACCACAGGGAACGCGCATACCGGAGCCGATTTGGCCCTGGACCTGGCGGAACGAGGCTTTGTCACCTTGCTGATCGGGCCGCCGGGGGGAAATCCGCGCAAACTGGAAATGAACGACGTGGAATGCCAGCCATTGATGTATCTGGCCTACATCGGGGCGGTGTGCGCGAATCTTCTGGCCAACTTGCCCGAGGTGGATGCGGCGAAGATTGGTGTCGTCGGGCACGCCTACGCTGGGAAGTGGGCGATGTTTGCCTCCTGCCTGGACGATCGGTTCGCCTGCGCAGTGTGGTCGGAGGCGGGAATCATCTTTGACGAGCGCAAGGCCTCTACCGACTATTACGACCCATGGTATCTCGGCGCCATGACGCGTCCGCGCCGCGGGGCACCGCGCCGCGAAGAAGAGCACATTCGCAAGGGGGCTTATGGGTTACTTTACCACGCCGGGTTGAACCTTCAGGAACTGCACGCCCTCATGGCGCCTCGGCCGTTCCTCGTTTCCGCGGGTTCGAGTCGGCTCCCGAGCCTGGCCATCCGATGCGCGGATGACGAGAGCCGCTGGATCGTCCTCAATCACAGCATTGCTGTGAATCAACTTCTTGGCCTTCAGCGGCGCGTTGCCATGATCAACCATCCGAGCCACGACCTTACGCCCCAAGCGAAAGAAGAAATCTACCGATTCCTCGAAGACTGCCTTCGCGGTGGTTGAAGCCTGAGACGGGACAGAGTAAGCCGGGCCCGTCAAACGACCGAACGTCCCCACCCACCTTGTTGCTTATGCTTCGACCTGTCTTGGCGCGACGAGAAATCGGCTTTGCACGATGATGCCGATGAGGGCGCAGACGAGAAAGGTGAGTCCGCCAGCGACGGGAAGAAGGTCCGTCGAATTCACCAGTAAATGGGCGCCGGTGATGGCGGAGAGAATGATCAAGGCCCAGTCGAAAACGACAAACATGAGGACGGCGCCGATGATTCCGCCGACCAGAAAGGCGACCCATCCGAGATCATGGCTCGGCAATTCCAGAACGCGGAAGAGAACGACGGCCAGGTAGCCGCCGGCCCAAAACCCGGCCACACCAATCGCTACTTTCTGGAGAGCCAGGGCGATGATGATCCCAAGCAAGCCGAGAATTAGTCCTGCAATCAGTTCCCAACTCGGTTGGTGAGGAAACAAGAGCGCGCCCGCTTCGGCGCCGACGACAAAGCCAGTCGCCCCGACAAAAAACCAAAACAGTTTGCGGCCAAAGAACAGGAGCACAATACCGACGAGCAACGCGGCGGCGGGAGGCATGGCGTGCAAGTGAAAGGCTGGGGTATGGACGTGGGGCATGGCGTTGATGTTTAGAAATTCGCGAGCGGAGGGCAAGATGGACGGGAGGGCGGGACGTCCAAGACTCGGAGGGAAACATCCAGCATCCAACATCCAACATCCAACGGCTCGCGCAGACGCCCCTGCCATGCGAAGCAGAGCTTCAGTCCTTAGTGCGGTCCCAAGTATAACTTGGGATCGAGAGCGGTACTCGTTTCGGAAGCGGCATCTGAAATTGTGAGTCGCAGCGCAATTCGGAGAACTCGAAACCCGAAACCCGAAACCTCAAAGGAACTTCCCCTATTGTTTTACGTTCGTTCCTGAGCGACAAGAACGCATGCTTCGCATTCTCTCGTCCCTCGAACGTCAGCCGCGGACGGGGCTAATGATCGCGGTGCTGGTCATGGTGGTGCTGGTCGGAGTCATCGATTATCTCACCGGCTACGACATTTCCCTTTCGCTCTTTTATCTGGCGCCGATCGCGGTGGGAACGTGGTTCATCGGGCGGCGCTTTGCCTGGCTGGTTTCGGCGCTGAGTGTCATCACCTGGCTGGTCGGCGACATTGCCGCGGGAGCGACTTATGCGAACCGCTTCGTGGCCATCTGGAACGTGATCATTGCCCTCGCCGTCTATCTCGTCGTCGTCGAGAGCCTGTCAAATCTGCGGACCTTGCAAAACAAGCTCGAAGCCAAAGTCACCGAACGCACTGCCGATCTCCGGGAAGAAATGCACAAGCGCGAAGAGGCCGAGAAGGAACTGCTCGCCGCGGGTGAACGCGAGCGGCGGCGCATCGGCCAGGATTTGCACGACAGCCTCTGCCAGCATCTCACCGCCACCGCTCTGGCCGGCCAGGTCCTCGGCGAGAAGCTCGCCGCGCAATCTCTTCCCGAGGAAACCGACGCCCGGCGCGTCGTCACCCTCGTCGAGGATGGCATCGCCCTGGCCCGCAGCCTGGCGCGGGGGCTCGCCCCGGTGGAACTCGAGGCCGAAGGCTTGATGGCGGCGTTTCGCGATCTGGCGAAAACGACGACCAGCCATTTCAACATTGACTGCCGCTTCGAAGCACCGCATCCGGTGTTGATCGATAACTCGGCGACATCCACGCATCTCTTTCGCATTGCCCAGGAAGCCGTGAGCAATGCGATCAAACATGGCCGCGCCCGGCAGGTTACGATCGCCCTCTCGCAAGTGGCCGAAGACATCCTCCTGGAAGTGCGCGACGACGGCAGCGGTTTTCGCGAGCCTCCGCCCGATGCCCAGGGGATGGGGCTGCACATCATGCGCCACCGCGCGGCGATGATCGGGGCCACGCTGACCATCCGCCGAGCCACCCCGGGCACCGTCGTCACGTGCCGATTGCGCGACGAAGACCAGAAAGAGGAAGCCGCATGACGGAGCGCGTCTCCGACGGGCGCCGTCGGGTATTTTTGGTCGACGATCACCCACTCGTGCGCGAATGGCTGACGACGCTCATCAATCAGCAAAAAGATCTCGTGGTCTGTGGCGAAGCCGACGATGCGCCGCGAGCGCTCCAGGCGATCGAGAGCCTGCAACCGGAAGTGGCCGTCGTGGACGTAACGCTAACCAGCGGGTCGGGCATCGAACTGGTGAAGGATCTGAAGCGCGTGGCTCCGAAAGTGGCCGTCGTGGTCCTGAGCATGCATGACGAAGCGCTCTATGCCGAGCGCGCCTTTCGCGCCGGCGCGCGCGGCTACGTGATGAAACGCGAGACGACTCGCAAAATCATCGCGGCGATCCACGAGGTGCTGCACGGCCGGATTTACGTGAGCGAAGAGTATCGTACCTCACTCACCGAAAAGCTGATCCAGGGAAAAGCCGTCGATTCCCCAGTCGACCTGCTCAGCGATCGCGAACTGGAAGTCTTCCGCCGACTCGGCCAGGGCCAGGAGACACGCCGCATCGGCGAAGCGCTGGGCATCAGCATGAAGACGGTCCAGGTGTATTGCGCCCGGATCAAAGAAAAGCTGAATCTGGCCAACGCCACAGAGCTTTTGCGCGAAGCGATGCGCTGGTGGGAGCGGGAAGGAAAAAGCGGGTAGGCTGGAAAGCAGCAGAGTTCCCTGCCGCACCCCGGGCGGGGACTAAACGGATATTCGTAAAACTATGTAGGGTGTGGCCTTACAAGGGATTCAGTTCGCGCCCAACATGACCGGCGGAGTTCCCCACGGTATTTTGCGCCTCGCTTGAATCGTGCCTTTTCCCTTTCCACTTGCAGTTTTCGATCCGGACTCGCTTTCGTCATTGGCCTGGCCTGGCTCGGGAATTTTTACGGCGCGGAGACGGTGAGCGTCCGATCCACGGTCACTCCGTCCAAACCCATGCCGCGCAATCTCAGCCTGGAGCAAGCCAAAGAGATCGCCTTCCTGCGCAATTGGGATTTGCTCGCGGCCAAGGCCAATGTCGATCAATCGATCGGCCAGGAAATCGTCACCCACGAGTTCCCCAATCCCACGCTTTCGTGGTCCACCCAACAAATCAACGTCGATGGCCAGCCATCCGGTCAGCCGAAAGCCAACACCCTCTGGGATCGCAATTACGACACCATCTTCGCCATCAACCAGCTCTTCGAATTGAATAAACGCTCGAAGCGCCAGGCATCCGCGGCCGCCGGCCGGGAAGCCGCCGTAGCGAGCTTCCAGGATGCGCATCGCACGCTGGATCTGGCGGTGGCCAAGGCCTACATCGCCGCTTCCCTGGCGCAAGCGAACGTCCGCATCCTGCACCAGACGGCGGAATCCCTGCAGCACGAGGCCAAGATTGCTGACACCCGCTTGAACGCGGGCGACCTTTCCAAGTCCGACAAAGCGCAGATCGAAATCGCCGCCTCCCGCGCCGAACTGGACGCGGAGACCGCTCAAAGCACGGCCATCTCCGCGCGCATCGCGGTGGAGATTTTGCTCGGGGAGAAAAGCCCCGCCGGCTCCTGGATGATGGCGGATGACCTCGGCGAACTGGCCGCGACCGGGGAAGTGCAGGGCCCCACGGCGCCTCGTCCGGATCTCCTCGCCGCCAAAGCCTCGCTGCGCAAAGCGGAGTGGGATTGGAAATTGCAAAAGGCCATGCAGATTCCCGATCCCACGGTGCTCGTGCAATACGAACACGAGCCCTTCGATCAACCGAATACCATCGGCTTGGGCATCTCTCTACCTCTGCCGATTTGGAATCAAAACGGCGGTAACATTCGCGCCGCAGCGGCCAACCGCGACCAGGCTTCCGCACAGGTGGGCAAGATCGAGACCCAGGTCGCCTCGGATATCTCGACCGCCGAGGTCAGCTACCAGGAAGCGGTCACCCGCTGGCATAAATATCAAAAGGACATCAGCCCGCGCGCCGCCGAGGTCCTGAAGAGTGTCTCCTACGCCTACCAAAAAGGCGGCGCCGCCCTGCTCGACCTCCTCGAGGCCGAGCGGAGCGACAACGATGTGCGCCTGGCGACCGCCCAAGCCATGGCCGACAGCGCCACCGCCGCGGCCACGCTGGCCAATGTCCGCAACGTCATTTCGCCGTCCCAGACGGCACCCACCAATCATCAGAAGGAACATCATGCGACGATTCGTCCTTAGCAGCCTGGCTTGCGGTCTCCTGGCCGCTTGCCACAGCGATCCACAAAGCGAAAACTCCTCCGACGGCGGCCCCAAGATCGACGGGGACAAGGTCACCTTTGCGGCGGATGCACCGCAAAAAGCCTCCTTCACTTGTGAAGCCGCCAAGCCGATCGAGCGATCGGTCATCCATCTCACCGGCCGGCTCGTCTGGGATGACCGGACCACGGTGAAAGTCTTTTGCTCGGTCGCCGGCCGGGTGGAAAAAATCCCCGTGAATTTGAAGGACAACGTGGCCGTAGGCGACACGCTCGCGCTCATGAATTCGCCGGACTTTGGGCAGGCACAGGCGGACGCCAGCAAAGCCGATGCGGACCTCAAGCTCTCGGAGCGCACGCTGACCCGCACGAAGGATCTCTTCGAGCATGGCGCCGCCGCGCAGAAAGACGTGGAAGCCGCCGAGGATGATTTTGAGAACAAGAAAGCGGAACTGCAACGCTCGCTCGCCCGGCTGAAATTGTACGGCGTGGAAATCGGTGCGTCGGTCGACGGCATGTTCCCGCTCAAGGCGCCGCTCGCCGGCCGCATTGTCGAAAAGAATATCAACCCCGGCCAGGAGGTACGTCCGGACCAGATGCTGGCCAACGACCCGAACATCATTAAACCGCTGTTTGTGATCAGTGATCCGAAGCGGCTGGCGGTGCAGTTGGACGTGACCGAACTCGATATCGCGCATTTGCGTCCGGGTCAGCAGTTGCTCGTGCACTCACGCGCTTATCCCGACGAAGCCTTCGACGGACGCCTCGAAGTGGTCGGCGACTCGTTGGACCCGCAGACCCGCACGGTGAATGTGCGCGGGTATGTGGACAATCCCGATGGCCTCCTCAAGGCCGAGATGTATGTCGGCGTGGATATTGTGAGCACCGCTGAGGACAACAAGACCACGGCGGCGGCCAACGAACCCGCCAGCCCCACCGCCAACCCCGCGGAAGCCACTCCTATCCACCCTTCAGGCCGGCCCGTGGAGATTCCCGTGCGCGCGGTCTTCTCGAAAGGTGACCAGCACTTTGTCTTCGTGGAAGAAGCGCCGGGAAAATTCGAGCGCAAGCCGATCCTTCTCGGAACCGAACATGATGGCCGTGTGTGTGTCACCGATGGCCTTACCGCAGGGCAACGCGTGGTCACCGAGGGCAGTCTGCAGCTTCAGGCGATGACGGAAGGCAGCAAGGACTAGCCGGATGGGTACGCTGACCGCTTACGCGCTCCGCCATCGCGCGATCCTGCTGGCTCTGTTGGTGCTCTATACCCTCGCGGGAGTCTCGGCCTTCCAACGGCTGCCGATCGAGGCCTATCCCGATGTCACCAACGTGCAGGTGCAGGTCATCACCCTCTTCCCCGGGCACGCCGCGGAGGAGGTGGAAAAGCTGGTCACGATCCCGATTGAGAACCAGATGAACGGCATCCCAAAGCGGCAATCGATGCGTTCGATTTCGCTCTTCGGGCTATCCGTGGTCACGCTCGTCTTCGATGACGACGCGGACAGCAATTTCGTCCGCAACCAGGCCTTCCAGGCCATGTCCGCGGTCACTCTTCCCACCGGCGCCAATGCCAGCCTTTCTCCCGACGCCACCCCGGTGGGCGAAATCTATCGCTATACACTCGCCGCACCGAAGGATTTTCCACTCGTCGAACTCAAAGCCATCGAAGACTGGGTGGTCGAACGGCAATTACGCACGGTTCCCGGCGTCGTCGACGTCAACGGCTTCGGCGGCCCGACCAAGCAGTATCAAGTCTTGATCGAGCCCGCCAAGTTGCGCTCTTACAACCTGTCACTCGCGCAGGTGCTCAACGCCCTCTCCAACGGCAACCGCAATGGCGGCGGCAGTTACATCGAGCACGGCCCCGAGATGTATATCGTCCGCGGCCTCGGCCTCGTGAACAACACCGATGATATCGGCGCCATCGCCGTGGACACGCGCAATGGCACGCCCATTCGCATCAGCGATCTGGGCCGCGTGGTCGTCGGTAACCAGTTGCGTCTCGGCCGCGTGGGCAAGCTGATTCCCGGCCAGCCCGATCAAGACGATGTCGTCCAAGGCATCGTCATCCTGCGCAAAGGCGAAAACGCCCTCGAAGTGCTCAAAGGTGTGCGGGCGAAGATTGCCGAGATCAACAAAAGCTATCTTCCGCCCGGCGTGCATCTCGTCACGCACTATGATCGCACGGAACTGATCGACCGCACCCTTCACACCGTGCGCCATAACATGATCGAGGGCATCGTCCTCGTCCTGCTCGTGCTGATTCTCTTCCTCGGGCTGGGCAACTACCGCTCCGCGCTGGTCGTCGCCGCGGTCGTCCCGCTCTCGCTGCTCGGCGCCTTCCTGCTGCTCGATTTGCGCGGCATTCCCGCCAACCTCATTTCCATGGGGGCGATCGACTTCGGGATCATTGTCGACTCCGCGGTCGTCGTCATCGAAAACCTCCTGCGCCTGCTGGAGACGCGCCGCCACAGTTTCCGCACCCTCTACGACGCCATCATCGAAGCGGTGCATCAAATGGGCCGGCCGATCCTCTTCTCGAAGGTCATCCTGCTCACCGCCTTCATCCCGCTCTACACGCTGCAGCGCGTGGAAGGAAAAATTTTCCGCCCCATGGCGCTGACGCTCACCTTCGCGCTCATCGCCGGCACCATCCTCGCCCTCACGGCCGTGCCGGTGCTGGCCAGCTTCGCGGTGAAAGGCAAGATCGCCGAGCACGAATCGTGGACCGTCCATACGCTTTTGCGTATCTACCGCCCTACCTTGATGTGGGTAATGAAAGCGCGGGGGTTCGTCCTCTGCCTCGCCGTGGCTTCGCTCGCATTTGCCGGCGTGGTGCTGCACTACACCGGTTCGGAATTCCTTCCGAAACTCGATGAAGGCGCCTTGTGGGTGCGCGGATTCATGCCCGACACGATTTCGCCGAGCGAAGCCACGCGCCTCGTGCGGCAGGCCCGCGCCATCCTTGGCACCTTCCCGGAGGTCGAGAGCATCGTCAGCCAGCTCGGCCGTCCAGACGATGGCACCGACGTCAACGGGTTCGACGTGGTCGAAATGGCCGTCCCGCTCAAGCCGCGCGACCAATGGAAGACGGCAAAAACTCGCGAGGAACTCTGTGAGGCGATGAACAAAAAGCTCTCGGTCATTCCCGGCATGGACTTTCAGTACAGCCAGGTTATCGAGGATAACGTCAACGAAGCGGTCTCCGGCATCAAAAGCGAACTGAGCGTGAAAATCTTCGGCGAAGATCCGGAGAAGCTGCAGCAAATCGCCAATCAGATCGTCGATATCGTGAAAACCGTGCCCGGCGCAACCGACGTCAGCACCGATGAATTGCTCGGCCAGCCGCAGGTGCAGATCACCGTGGATCGCGAAGCTATCTCGCGTTCCGGTCTGTCGGTGAATGACGTCCAGAGCGTCGTCGAAACCGCCCTGGGCGGCGCCGCTGCCACCCAGGTGCACGAGGGGGAACGCACGTTCGATCTCGTGGTGAAGATGACGCCCGAGTCAGTTGCGGACCTCGATTCGATCCGGCACATTCCGGTGTTTGGCTCGAACAATGAACGCCTGACGCTCGCCGCGCTGACAGCCGTCGACGTCAAGTCCGGCTTCTCCCGCATTGAGCGCGAAGAGAATTCACGCCGCGCCGCGGTCAAGCTTTCGGTCCGCGGCCGCGACCTCGGTTCGCTCGTGGCAGAAGCGCAGAAAAAAGTGAATGCCCAGGTCAAACTGCCGGTGGGTTATCGACTGGAATGGACCGGTTCCTTTGAAAACCAGCAACGCGCGGTCAAACGGCTCGCGGTGATCGTCCCCATCACGCTGATCGCCATTTATTTTCTGCTCTTTACCGCCTTCGATTCCGGCCGGCTGGCCTTCCTCATCCTGCTCAACGTCCCCTTCGCCGCAGTCGGCGGTGTCATCGCCCTGCCGATCGCCGGGCTCACCTTGTCCGTGTCCGCACTCGTCGGTTTCATCGCGCTCTTCGGCGTGTCCGTCCAAAACGGTGTCTTGCTGGTCGAGCGCATCCGCGTGCTGCGACGACGCGGTCACGCCATGACCAAAGCGATCAGCGAAGGCGCGCTCTCGCGCGTGCGCCCAGTCGTGATGACCGCCGCCATGGCCGCGCTCGGCCTGCTGCCGGCCGCGCTCTCGCACGACGTCGGCGCGGAGACTTCCCGCCCATTCGCCACGGTCATCATCGGCGGGCTGATCACCGCCACCCTGCTCACCCTCTTCATCGTGCCGGTCCTTTATCCTTGGTTTGAAGGCGAACCGCCTGCCCCCGATCCCGAAGATCACCACCAGGCGGAAGAGCCGGAGAACGTGGAAGCCGCTGCGGGGTTGGCTTGAAGGCGCGCAGACAATCGGACTGCCGGACAATCAGACAATCAGAACTGCGCGCCCGAAGAGGATTCTCTCCCTGTCTGGTCGTCCGATTGTTTGATTGTTTATCCATCATGCGTGGAAGCGCGCACTTGACGGCAGCAATTTTCGGTTATTCTTTCACTTCCACCCGTTGGACAATTGAGAAACAATCAGAAGAAGACTAAATCACAGCGATTGCCGGTTTCAAAACCCCGGCCCTTGAGCCCGTCGAAATCCTCTGTAGCCTGTTCAATGAAGCTCCCCGTCATCAATCAAACCGTCAATCTGCTCATCAAAGGCAAAACGTACAAGGTGATGTGCACGGATTTGTTCGATGGCGGTTACGGGTACTACTTCGATGCGCTTTTCCCCAAGCGCACTCGCATCACCTTCACCGCGGGAGATCGCTATGCCATGCCCGAGCTCGGCGACCGTTGTCTCGCCGATTTTGTCGGCTATCCGACGAAGGATTCCCCCTCCACGGTGCGCTTCCTGATTTCCAAGTAAGAAGCGGGAAAACTTCCCGTTTTCATCGAAGGCCTGACTATGTCATTCGGATCGAGCCTCAGAAACCTTTCGAAATCGAAGACCGACTGTATGGTGGGCGGCGTCTGCGGCGGACTGGGCGCGCACACCCCGATTCCGACCTGGATTTGGCGCGTGGGCTTTCTCTTTGCCCTGCTCTTCTTTGGCAGCGGAGCGCTCCTCTATATCATTCTGTGGATAGCCTTGCCGGAGGAAAAGACGGCGCCGACGGAAGACCCAAAGGTTGATAGTTGACACGCTGCCGCCCTTGCGCTGTTGAAAGCGCGCGGCAGACGGCCCCTCGTTCCTGCCGGGCCATCCTCATGCCGATAGACTCCATCCGCCGCGTTTTCTTTTCCCGCGAATTCATCGCCCTGGCCGTGGTCATCCTGGCGTTGCGCATTGCTTATGCCGTCGGCCTGAGATTCGACGTCGACGAACCGCAGCACGTGCATGTCGTCTGGGCGTGGGCCACGGGAAGACTCCCCTACCGGGACGTCTTCGACAATCACGCCCCGCTCTTTCAATTCCTCTATGCCCCGATCTTTCGCCTGATTCCCGAGCGGGCGGATATCGTAATCCCGATGCGGTGGGCCATGCTGCCGCTCTACGCGCTGGTCGTCTTTGCGGTCTATCGTCTGGCGGCGGTGTTTTATTCCCGGAATCTGGCGCTGCTCATCGCCATCAGCGGCAGTCTCCTGCCACGATACTTCCTGAAATCGGTGGAATTCCGGCCGGACAACCTCTGGGCTGCAGTCTGGTTTCTCTGTCTGGCAATTCTCGTGCAACGTCCGCTGACCATCCGCCGGGCGCTTTGGTTCGGATTGTGCCTGGGCGTTTCCTGGTCGACATCGTTGAAGACGACCCTGCTCGTGCTCACCCTCGGACTTTCCCTGGCCATGCTCCTCGTCTTGAAGGCCTGCGATAAGAACAGCCGCATCCCTTGGAAGCTTCTGGTTCAATGCATTTCAGTCGCCACCCTCGCCACGTTATTACTTCCAGGAGTCATCACCGTGTGGTTCTGGCTGAAAGGCTTGTGGCCGCAATTCTATTACGGCCTCATCGGACATAACGTCATCCCCCAGCTCAAGCATTGGCGTGACCCTGGCTATGCGCACTGGTGGTTTCCGGTAACGCTCGCGGGATTGGTCGTCTGCGCGACTCTTCTCTGTCGATTCTGTCCAAAGCCCGAGCTGCGCGACCGAATGGTTTTCACGTTTCTATTACCCGGCTGCTACGCCCTTCTGCTCTACGGCTTCTGGCCGGACATCCCGAGGGAAGATGATCTCCCTCTCTACCCGCTGATCCCGCTATCGGCCTGTCTGCTTGGCGGCGCCCTTCTGCCCAAAGCCGGCCGTGACCTCGTTCAGCGTTTCTCCACGGGCCTGGCTTGGTCGGTTATCATTCTCCAAATCGGCTGGCTGATGCTATCGCAAAGACCATGGCATCGCCAGAACAAGGATCAGATTGCCGATATCTCCACTATTCTCCAACTCGTCAATCCGGACGAATTTGTCATGGATCCTGTCGCCGGCGCCGTCTACCGCCGGCGCCCTTATTTTTATGCGTTGGAGACAATTACCAAGACCCGGATCCGATTCGGCCTCACGCCGGATAACATTCGCCAGTGCCTGATCGACACCGGCACCAAGGTCGCCATGCCGGAGGGAATCTGGCATTACACCAAATCGCGGCTCTTTGTGGACGGCAACTATGTGCCATTGAAGCATCAGGACGGGATTCGCGTAGCCGGACAATATCTGGTGAAAGACGCTTCCAAGGCGGACAACGGATATCATTTCGAAGTGGTGATTCCGGCGAAATATTCGATCGTCGATGACCGCGGGCGGTTGGCGGGAACACTGGACGGAACTCCTTGTGATGGCCCGCGGGAATTGGCCGCGGGCCCACACGAGTTTCGCCCGGCAGGACAGCCTTCCGAACTCGCATTGTTCTGGGATCGTGCCCTCGAAAAAGGATACCGGCCCGAGTTCACGGATCCGGAAACGGCCCCCCGCAAGGTCAAGCCGCGAAGTTAGCTGTCGCCCAACCTGAAAAGGGCACGCGCATTTCCGGTAAAGACGCGTGTAACATCCGCAGGCGGTAACTTGAGACTGAGAAAGTCTTCGCTAATCACCCGCGGATCCACCCAAGGATGATCGCTCGCGTAGAGCAACCGTTCGGTTCCCACAATTTCCACCCCAAACTTCATGGCCAGCGGCAACGGCGAAACAATATCCAGCCAAATCTCGCGGAGATATTCACTCGGCTTGCGCGATAAGTTTCGCGGTCCCCGTTTCAGCACCGTCACTTGGTGATCGAGCCGGCCCACGATATATGGCAAGGTGCCGCCGAGGTGCGGGCAGACCAACCGCAGCTTCGGGAACTCATCGAGCAAGCCGGACATGATCAGCCGGGTCAGCGCGATGGTATTGTCGAACATGTTACCCAGCGTGCTCGTCATCTCGTAGCCCTTCACGAAATCGATCGTCAGCGGCTTCGCCGGATGCAGAAGGACGGGGATGTCGAGTTCGACGGCCCGCGCGAAAATGGGACGAAAGTCCGGCTCGTCGGGAAATCTTCCCGCGAGGTTCGTATAGAGCAGCAATCCTTTCATCCCCAAGCGCTGCACGCAGCGGTCCAATTCGGCAAGGGCCGCTGGGACATTCGGGAAAGGCAGGACGCACAAGCCGAAGAAACGTGTCGGATGATCGCGCACGACTTGGGCGATGAAATCGTTGGCCATCTGTGCGACGGAAACCGCGTCATCGCCGAACCATTCCGGACCGGGATCGTTGATACTCAGGGCGGTCCGGGCAATTCCGTTGGCGTCCATCGAGGCCAGCTTCGCCTGGACGTCGAGATAGAACGGTTGAATCTTTCGGATCCACTCCCCCATTTGCAAAATCCGGACTCCGTCCTTGGTCCGCACGATCGGCCCCGTCGTCCGCTTCTCCATCAGCGCGACAAGGTCCGGGCAGAAGAGATGGCTTTGGCAGTCGATCTTACCGTTGTCTGATCCTGCGGCCCTGGCTGCCGGAGTCGGGAGCGTGGACGCCAGCGCGCCACCGGCTGTGGCCAAAAAGGCCCGGCGATCGAATTGTTTCGGCGAGGAACCAGACCGGGAAGACATGGGGGGACGATCAGTTCCGGGAAATTCTCCGCGGGTAAAACGGGCGAGGACGGAACTGGCGGCGAGCCTGCCGGCGAAGGCGGCTTACCTCAAGCCGATATTCAGCGATTGGCCAGAAGGCAACGGCGCTGCGCGGCGTCGATCGTCACCACAAAGCGCGAGAGCATGCCATTGCCGATCAAGCCCGCTTCACCGGCAAACATCGGGCGGGGGTGCAGCCCGGTCTTGATCGCATGGAGATGCAGCGTTCCCCATTGCACCTCGGTCTGAATATCACGAACCGACGCGGAATTCAGCCCGACGGTCGTGATTCCAAACTTCCGCGCCTTCCCGCCGGTCACCACCCATTCGAGCGCTCCATCGCAGCCCGTATCCAGCCGCAGCCATTCGGGCGCATTGCCGTCCACCGAAATGCGGGCGCAAAGCGTGTCGTTGCGTCCGGCGAGCGGAACGATTTCGCAACCTGCTAGAATGAGTTCGTCCCGCCGCAATAAACAAATGGTCTGCGTGCTGAAGTCGATGCGGACGATATGTTCGCGGAAGAAGTCCATCCCGATCAATCCGTCGATATGCCGGGAGCAAAAACGACTTGGCCCGCTGAGGTCCAGGGCCAGCGGGCTCGAGCCCAGCGAAACACCGGCGCCCTGCACGTGGGCGGAGAAGCCGTTCACTCGATACGCCACGGCCCGCCCGTCAACGCCAAGCGCGGCTTGCCGTTCGCCCAACTTCAGGCCAATCCGCCGCGCCGACGATAAGTCGACCACGCTCGCCCCGGCTCCGGAATCGAGGAGAAAGTTCAGCGGTTCGGTTCGGCCATCGACCGCGACTTTCAGCCAGATCATTCCGTCACGAAATTGGAACGGGATGGGAGTCGCCGCGGAACTCCGATGGAAGGAAACCAGCAGCGCCAGTAGGGCGGCAAAAATAGATCGGCGAAAATGCACCGGCGAGCGGTTAGCAAAAACCGTGCAGATGTCCGCCGGAACATTGGTTTACTCTGGAATTCTCTACCTGCCGACGCCCCACCGGCGAAATCCCGTCGAAAAGAGCCTGCTCCGCTGGCGATTTTTGACCACTCCGAAAATGAAAAATCTCCCGGTCCTTTCACGCCGAAAGAACCGGGAGACAATTTTTGGGCGAAGGAACGCCAACGCGCTATTGCACCACCGCCCGGTACATGCCGATCAATTGGCCATGACCGTTCGGATGGAACTCATAGACAGAGACGGGATCCTGGGGATCACGATTGCCCACAGCGCCGCTGTTCCCGGCGTAAACGGCCACGGTGCTGGAACGCTGGGGAGCGGGGTTCTGCTCGCTCTGAAGGACGAGGCGATTGGTTAGTTGCTGGTCGTCCGCCTGGGCCGCAGCCGCACCGAGGATCGCGAAGGCAGAGGCGACGAGGAGGAATTTCGTCAGGAATTGCATAGGGGTATTCACTGGTTGAGGTTTTTTGCCTGATGCCCTAGGGGTTAAGACACCGGGTAAATAGAACACCTTCCAATGGATGGGATTTTAAAGGGTTTTTTGGCGAAATTGCGATGCTCGCAAAACGGCTTGAGAGTCAACGGTGCTGCGAATAGCTTCGTCAGTGCGGCACCGAGTAAGTCTATCTGCGCAACTAAGCATCCGATTGGACCGATCGCCTGTCGCCCTCATCGCCTCAAGCAACCCGTCTTCGACCTCCATCCTTTCTCTCACGGAGATGTCGTGTTCGTCATCGCCGCACGCCATCTTTCCCGCCCCATGAAATTCGTTCGCTTCCACTTTGCCCTCCTCGCTGGCCTGGTCTTGTTCTCAACCCTGCTCTTTCTCGGATGCGAGTCCGCGCCCTTTGTCCCGAGCGTCGACTCCAGCCATTGCGAAGTTTATCTGTGTGAAACGTTTGACCACGATCTGGTCAACATCTTCGCCAATCGCACCCAGGTTTTTTCCGAGCCGATTACGACGAAGTCCGGCACGAACCTGGCCCGCGTCACCACCGTTCCCGCCACGGAAACCCCCATCACCCTGCGAATCGAGGTCCCGGGGCGTCACGCCAAGTTGGTCCAAACCATTGACCCGAAGCGGGGCCGATACCTCATGGTGAGCATGGATCGCGGCTATCAACTGTCCCTGACGCAGCGAGTCGATCAACCGGCGCTCGACTGAGCGCTCGCATCGTTGTCCTAAAAGGGAGGAGGTCGCCCGGGGGGAAATCCGCCACCCGGTGGCCTACCCATCGGACCGCCCGGCGGCCCGGGGCGATGATCAATGTTACTCGCCTCTGCTTTCCCGAAGTAACCACCGATGACATAGGGCATTTTGCCGGGGGTAACATGGTAATGCCAGCCGCGTTCAGGATCGTAATGGGCGTTGAAAGCATTCAGCGGGTTGATCGTCAGATCTTTGGCCATGACACCGGCGGATTCGTAGGGGCCGTAAATCGGCAGGCCATCCCAGGCGAAGCCGATCACTTCGGAGTGCGCGTCGCCCTTGTCGACAAAGGCCGTGTTCACGCAAATAGGATATTTGTGATAGTGATACCGGTTATCGGGGCTGGGGTGGCCGCAGCAGTAATCCATGATATTCGTCGCATCAGTCATTCCGGCGTCAAATGGGTTATAAAAGACGACGCCATTGACGGCTACGCCGGTGGCCCCCATCGGCAGTGCGCCATTGCGATCGGCCGTGTCCATGGCCACGGCTTGCGGGTTGAGCACTGGCTCCAAGGGTATGCGATAAGTCCTGTTCTTCTCCTGGATGTAGCAGGGATTAAATCCCGGAAAGCGCGCGGTGGGATGGTTCGGCAGATTCCGCGCCTTGATCGTGAGGAAACCGTCGCCCTTGAAAATGAGGACGACATTGTCCGGGACGAACCGGTCAGCAGTTACGATCCTGCCGGCCTCGTCGAGGTAACCAGGCCGCAGCCACGCAGTCATGTTGTGGAGGAAAGGATTGAGCAACCGGGCGCTCTTGTAAAAGAGCCGGTCGGCGTTGTCCTCGTTGACCATCAGCGGCAGGGCCGTGGATTCACCGGACAACGGCGCGTAGTACCATCGGCCGCCGAGAGACAGAAGTTTGCTCACGTCGATGCCGGGCTTGGCCGCGGTCGTTGCCGGATGCACCGTAGCGGGGTCGACTTTGCCCGTCTGCGATTGTGCGTGCTGAGTCAGCGAGAAATCGTCGATTAAAAAAGCCGCATGCGCAGGAGTGGATGCGGCGCCGCGAGCGTAGGAGACGCTCAACCGCACCGCGTCGACTTCCTTGAAAGGGAGAAGCTCCTCGAGTTCGTAGCTCCGCCAGACGGCCGCACCACCCTTATGATAGTCGCCGTTGACCGTGAGATTTTTACGATCCGCATCGATCTCGGTGTCGAGCCCTCGGGAAGCGGCATCCAGGTAATTCGTGCCGTTCCGGGAAAAGAACTCGATCTTCATTTTCAACGTTTCACCGGAAACGACAAAGCCCTGCTCCGCGAGCCCCCGGAATCGAAAGGTGATCCAGCGTCCCTTGGATTGATCGATGTTTCGCACCACCTGACTCACAGCTCCGCCGTCCGGGGCCTGCCCGGGAAAGATGATGCCATTCGTGGCGAAGTCGATCGAGCTGCCGAGGAATCCCCAAAAGGCAGCGCCGCTCAAGGTGTAGTGATCCGGAATCGGCGGTTTGCCGGAAACGGACTCAAAGCCCGGATTCTCCGCGAGATTGATCTCGCCCGCGGAGACGCGGCTGGCGAGTGCACAGCAGCTGAACAGGAGGAGGAAAACGGCACGCGACTTCATTCGGCAAATTGGCACGAAGCGAACCCTGCTTTGTCCCAAATCGCCGTGAAAGGAATTTTACCATTCCTTTACGTTTCCCCGCTGAGCCGACTATTGCGCGGGCTCGGCGTTCCAAATCTTGATATCGTCGAAGTAACCGTCCTTGCCGGCGCAACCGAACTCGACGCGGGACTTGGTGGGATGGGCGATGCCCGGCGATTTGAGGAACGCGGCCGGCTTGCCGTCGATCGTCGCGCGCATGCTGTCTCCGACCGTTTCCAACTCGACGTTGTGCCATTTGTCGTCCCCAAGATCCGCGGGGAAAGTAGCGCTGCGACCGGCCAGGAGCTTATTGCGCTCTTCTTTTTTGGTCGGGTCAGCAGCCATCGCCAGGATGTCGTTCCGCATCGAGCCTTCCTTTTGGTCGGCGAGGATGACGCTCTTCGGCGTGATCCGCAGGAAGCAAATATGGCCGTAGTGCGAGCCTTCGAATTTGCGGTCATCGAATTCCGCGGACACCGCCGTGGCCCCAGCGAATCGGAAGCGAAACTCGATGATGCTGTCCTTGGTGGCGATATCATGCCCGGTCACGGCCTGGTGCCCTTTGACGGCGGGCTTGCCGTCGGCGGCCGGCGCGTCCACGCGGGTTTGCGTGCCTTTCATGGCGCCGTTTTCAAGGGTGAAGGTCGGGACGACATTGAGCCATTCCTTGCCGAGTTCGGCGCGTTTGAAATCGTCCGAGAAGAGGAGTTCCTTTTTCTTCGCGATGGGCTGCGCAGGGATGGTCGGCAGCGGTTCGGCGGCAAATGCGACGGCAGTGACAAGAAAGATGGGGAGGATGAAGCGGGGATGCATGCCGAAACGATGAAGGATGAAGGCGGAGGGATGAAGGAGAATCTTGGTAGTGGCTCAATTTGAATTCTTCCTATTTTTAAGAAGGATACGCGTCGCAAGCAGTAACGGGAACACGATGAACCACGCGGTCTTTTTGTAACCGTTCGTTGCGCAAAGATAAAAAATGGCAAAGCCCAAAATGAAAAACGGAATCCAAATTTCCCACCTTTTCATGCTCATTTGTCCAGTAGAGCAATGATTTCATGCAAACTCCAGATGTGATCGGCAGCGGCAGCCTCCAGAATTTTCAACAGATTGCCTCCCGGCACGAATACGTACAAGCTGGGTGTTTTGAGACCAGATCCGGACTACATTCAATTTCGAGCCTACGGGACCATCGCGTCGCCTGTGCGAAAAGCCAGGCAGGGAGCTGGCCCGTCCCGCAGCCGGCTGCGCTACTTTCTCCTCACGCTGCTCGTGATTGCGCTGGGATTGTTCTCGCGATCGCACACGCTCGCGCTTCCGCTGGCCTTTGCCAAGGTGAGCGGAGACGCTTTGTGGTCGCTCATGGTTTTCTTCGGCATCGCCTTTCTACGGCCCCGTTTAAAAACGCGCACGGTGGCGCTCGCCGCACTTCTGTTTTCCTTCGCGATCGAGTTTTCACAGCTTTATCACGCGCCGTGGATCGATCATTGGCGATCGTTTCGGGTCGGCGCGTTGATCCTCGGGACGACCTTCAATTGGCCCGACTTCGGCTCCTACACGATCGGCGTCGCTGTCGGCGCCATGATGGATTGGCTGCTGACGCGGCGCAGTTGAGCGTTGCGGATTTCCCTGTAACGCACCGGACGTTCGATGCGTCTGGCCAGGTCGACATCCATCGCCTTGTCTGTTTGTTTCCCTGACTATGAAAATCTTGCTGCCATTGTTCCATCTCCGCCCCTTGATCTGGACCGCCTGCCTGGCCTTCTGCCTGGCGGGAACGAGGGCCACGGCTTACGACCCGATGGCTTTGCCGCAGGAGAAGAGCACTTCCGCCAGTCCGGCCCGGACCGCCCCGCTCGACACGACCGTGCATGACGCCAAGCGGAACCGCGACATTCCGGTGCTGATTTATCTGCCATCGGCGACCGCCGCTGCGCCGGTCGTCATCTTCAGCCATGGGCTGGGCGGAAATCGCGAAGGCAGCGCCTATCTCGGCGAGCACTGGTCCGCACGCGGTTATGCCGTGGTCTATGTGCAGCATCCGGGGAGCGATGATGGCGTCTGGAAGAGCGTCGAACCGTCGGAACGCATGGCGGCATTGAAAAGCGCGGCTTCCCTGCAAAATCTGCTTCTCCGCATCGGCGACATTCCCGCAGTGCTCGATGAACTCGCCGTTTGGAACACGGACACGAGCAATGCTCTGCATGGCCGGCTCGACCTGGCGCATGTGGGAATGTCGGGCCACTCCTTCGGTGCGCAGACCACCCAAGTCGTCAGCGGCCAGAGCGCTCCGGGCGACATCGGACAGCGCTTCACCGACCCGCGCATTTGCGCCGCCGTGGCCTTTTCGCCGAACATCCCCAAGGTCGGCACACCGCAGGCCGCCTTTGGCAGCGTGAAGATTCCCTGGATGCTGATGACGGGCACAAAGGACACGAGCCCGATCGGTGGCGCAACGCCGGAATCGCGCCAGGAAGTCTACACCGCGCTTCCGGCCGGCGACAAATACGAGGTGGTGCTGAACAACGCCGAACACTCCGCGTTCACCGACCGCGCACTGCCCGGCGACTCGGAGCCGCGCAATCCGAATCATCACCGCGTGATTCTCGCCCTGAGCACCGCGTTCTGGGACGCCTACTTGAAGAACAATGCCGAGGCCAAGGCCTGGCTCGCCGGAGACGGCCCGCGTGGAGTCATGGAGAGCGCCGACAAGTGGGAGAAAAAGTAACGGCGCTGCTTCGCGGCAGCCTCCATCCCCTCGCGCGCAGCACCCAATCTCTTCATCCTTCATCCCTCATCCCTTCCTCTACAGCGGAGGCGGGACCGAGCCCTCCGCACCAAATACAAGTTCGCTGCCTGTGCGGTCGAGTTCCATGCCGAACTCGAGTTGGGCAGCGGTCGCCATGTCGCGCACCGAGTGGTAGACGTCGAACGAATCCGGATAGACGACAAAGGCGATGTAATATTCGCTCTTGTGGACGGCGTTAAATAGATCTTCGAGGGCGCTTTTGTTATCCGGGAGCACCCAGCCGAGAGCTTCGACCGGCTTGGCCACTTCGCCGGAATCTTTCTTACTCCAAACAACCGTGGTTTCGTTCTTTTTCCCCTCCGCATCCATCAAGGGGTAAACTCTGCCATATTTGCAAATGATCGGCAGGGGTCGCTTGGAACTCGCGTGCTCCTTGGGAAAGCGCAGGCTGACGACCCTCGACTCTTTCTCCGCTTTGATCGCGCGGGTCACATCGTCGGCATGGGAGTTGAACTGCGCGGCCTGTTGCTCCTCGGCCTTGATGTCATTTTCGAGTTCGGTCTGCTGGCGGGCAAAATCGCGCTGGTCGCCCACGAGCTTTTTCCACTCGCCGCTATAGTCGACAGTTTGCCGCGTGATGTGGGCCTGGAGTTGCGACTGCACTCGCTCGTTTTGGGTGCGCGCATCCACCAGAGCAGCCACCAATTGTTTCTTCTCGGCGGCGAGTTCCGCAGCGGTGGTGGAGGACGGCGCGCCTGTCCGGTCGATGAGGCGCCGGGTCTCGGTAAGGTCAGCCTCGGCAGTGGCGATTTTGCGCTGGTAGATCTCGGCTCCGGCGCGCGCACCGGGATTGTCGTCGTGGTTGGTCTGGGCCATGAGCGCCACGAGGATGGCGATGAGCAGGATCGCCCCAAACATGCTGCACACCGTATCGAGCAGCAGTTCCATACTGTCGCCGTTGCCGCCAAGCTTTCTCATCGCACGGAATTGTAGTTGATGATCGTGTCCTCCCCGACGGCATCGTAGCCAAGTTCGAAACCCGCCTTGCGCACGGCGTCCGTGAGAGCGGCGAAATTATCGACGCCGGAAGGCCGGAAATAGAGAACGATGTACTGATCGGCCTTCGAGTACTTTTTGAGCTCTTTCTCAAACTTCGCACGCAGGTCGAATCCTTCGACGGTCGCTTTTTCGGGATGATCAAATCGCCCGAAGATCACGCCGCTGGAACTGACCACGGCCAGCACCGGTTCCTTGCTTCCCGAAGTGCGCTCGGGGATGAGGTAAATCTCATTTTTGCGGCCTTCCAAATCGGTCAATTCCTTTTCGCGCTCGGTGGCGACTTCCTGGGCGTGATTCATGGTGTCGACGCTCTGGCGATTCTTGTCGTTGAGATCGGCGACGTGGACCCGCGCGGACTCGACCACGGCCCTTTCCTTGGCCAGTTCGCTCCAGACAATGGCGGCGCCGTCGTGATGTCTGGCCTCGTTCAACTGGTCTCCCTTGGCCTCGCTCTGGGCCTGGAGCGCATCCAGTTCGGCCCGCAAGCTGTGGATGTCTCCCTCCAATTTGGCGGGGTCCAGCTTCGCCGCGGCCACGGCATCCTGCGCGCTGCGCAGCCGGGTGCTGGCATCACCGAGTGCATCCAGGAGACGCTGCCATTGCTTTTGCAGAACTTCGGCCGCGGGCGTATCGGGACGGGCATTCCCGCCGCTGCCCATGTCCAACGCGAGAAGCATGACCACGGTGATGAGCACGGCCATGGCCGACGTGATCACATCCTGAAAGGCGAAGAACGCGCTGACGCCCCGGACTTTCCCGCGCTGAAAGCGGTTTCGCATACCGTCATTCCAGCTTCAACTTCGAGGTCACGTGGGCGTGGCAGTAGTCGTTGCAAGCATCGAGGAATTCGCTTTCGCGGCTTTGCAGAAAAGAAAGGAGCAACTGCAGGATGACGGCGCAGACGAGCGCGACGAGGGTCGTTTCGAATTTCGTCGCCAACCCCGCCGTCACCGCCTGGAGACCTTCCCGGATGGCGGAGACATCGCCATTCGCGCGCAGGGTAATTCCGAGAGCGGCAATGGCCGCACGGAGACCGATGACCGTGCCGATAAAGCCGAGGACCGGGATGGCCCAGAGGAAGCTTTGCACCAGGGAATAACTCGAGGCGACCTGCCCCTCGTCGTAGTCTGCCTGGAAGCGCAGAATGCTGGCTACATCCCCAATCTGGCCGATGTTTTGCAGGTTCGAGAGCGCGCGTTCGATGCGGTTGAGAAGGAGGAAATGAGTGGCGTCGTCGACCAGGGAGTGGACCCGCTTGAGGACGGCCCGGGCGCTCTCGCGATTGAGCACGAAATCCGGCTGCTGCGGGACGGCCGACAGGCCCAGCGCCTCGAATTGCAGATCCAGCTTGCGGGATTTGATAAAGAGAATCGCCACGCCCCAGAAAAACAGGAGCATGGTGAAGTAGGGAGCAAAGCCGCGATCGGTGAACATCTGCGTGAACCAGCGGGCTCCCGGCTCCCGCGCTACCCCGAAGATGAGGGTAGCGTAGAAGAGCGCGGTGAGGAGAAGACCGATAAGAAAGGTCAGCCACTTGTTGACCGTGGTGAAGCGGCCCCCGCGAAAGCCCAGACGCTGCTCGACGTCCCGTTGCGACCAGTTCAAGCGGAACGATTCCTCGCTGAATGGATTGGCCGCCGCCATTCGTTCTTCGGCAGCGGGAGCCTCGGTGGAGCCGGCGGGGTCCAAAGGAGATGACGCACCCGGCGGAGAGGTGGCGTCGGATGAGGCGAAAGTCGGGTCTGGAATCATGGTTCAGCGGGGTGGAAACGGTGAGTCGCGCGAAAGGTCGAATCAGTTCGCAGTGTCTTTCATCGATGCATGAAGCGATGCAAGTTGAAGCCGTAGAGCACACTGACCACCAGAAAGGCGATGAGACCGATGGCGAGCAGGGAATAGGTAATGATCAATGCGGCAATGGCGAAACGGCGTCCGCCCAGCGTGGGGTCCCGCTCGGTTTGGGACAGCGCGATGTGGCCCAATACGATCGCCAGGATCCACGAGACGAGGTTCACCAACGGAATGAAATTGCAGATGCTCAGGACGAACGCGGCAATGGCGACGCCGTTTGTGCGGGCAGACGCGGCGGCCGGGTGCGACGCGTCGGCGGGCGATGATTGGACACGGGACGAGGCGGCCGACGGCACAGGCGCATAGCTCAAAGACGGCGGCGTATCGGAAGACGAGCGGGGCGACGATTGGGCCAGCGACCTTTTTTCCGCTTCAGCGAGGCGTTCCTGGAGGGCGGATTGCTGAGCGCGCTCGGCGGCGATCCTGGCCTCGTACTCGCGGCGCAATTGCTCCTCGCGTTGAGCCGCCTCTGCTTGGTGCCGGGCGGTCTCGGAGCGAAGTCGCGTTTCCATTCCGCCCTCGTATTGCTCGAGAAAATCGCCCAGCACTACCCAGCGCCCTTCGACGCCTATTTGATGCATGCGATTGATTTCGCCGGTGTCCAATTTTTCTCGAATCACCGCCAGTGAGAACGGCCCCGTCTGGCGGCCTTTCCAAAGCAGGTAATAGTCGGCACGGCTGGAGTCCATGGCTTAGGTGAAAGACAAGCGGCTCATGGCGTATCGAGAAAAGGAATGAGCGGCAACTTGGGAGGGGCGCCGGGCTCGCCGGGCAGTTGCCGTGTGATCGCGCGAGTCAACGCGGCTCGATCCAGAGGCACAAAAAAGACCGGCGAAAAAGGCGCGGCTGGAGACTTCGGACTTACTGCGGGCGTCTTCGAGTTTTCGATGGGAGGAACGTATTGAACCAACTTGGGTGCGTCCGGCGCCAGCGCCCAAAGGAGCTTCGCGCTGCGGGCGTCGCCGAGCAGGCGGGCGCGACCGGTATCGTCAATGAATCCTCCGTATTGCAAACCCGCTTTCAAAACCGCACGCACTACCTCGCGGTGAATTTGCGCCTCGGCGAAGTAGTTGCGCTGCTCGAGGCCGCTGAAAAATGCGCTGAGTTTCGGGTCCAATTGGTCACGTTTGCGCTGGACCAGCCAATCCTGGCTGCGCAAGGCGCCGTTGTCGCACAGGCGATCCACCGCGACGAGGTCGTCGCGCAGGCTGGGGCAATATTCCAGCCCCCAAGCGTAGGGTCGAATTTTCAAAACCGCGCCCAGTTGCTGAAACATATAGGCCTTGAAAATCGGGTGCGCCGACTTGTCGTGAACCACGTCGTCAAAAACGCGCAAGAGCGGACGCTCATACTTCAGCCCGGCGGAATCGGTGAGGCGATTTAACTCCAGGTGATTCAGGCAACTCGAAACGGCGCTCAATTTCGTGGAGGTGACCTCGCCGTCGCCCGTCGAACCGGACGGTCCGCGTTGCAGCGAAATGGTCGTATTGGGCATGAATGCCGGCAATTCGTTCCTCGATTCCGGATCGTAAATCGAGCCGATCCAGCGGGTGATCTGGTCGTCGCCCACCGTATTCGGCCCCTCCCGCTTCAAGTCACCACGCGCATAAAGATCGCGATGCTCGTTCTTGTGCCGGAAATCGACGAGCGACACTTCCCAAATGTTGGCCAGGTAGATGTCCTCGCGCAGTCCGATCAAGCGGGTGATCTCGGCCGGGAACACCGTATCCGGCATGAGCGCGTCACCCGTGACATCGACCTTGGCCGCGGCCCAGGCGGTCGGGTCGTCGGGCATCAGCAGGCCCGCAAGCAGATCCTCCACTTTTGGGAAACCGGCGAGCAACTTGCGCGCGTCGTTGACCTCGTGCGCCTGGGCGAGGCGCGAATCTTTGTAACCGGCCAGCGCCTGGAGATACGATTCGAGATTGGTCGACTGGAGCAACCCTTCATGGACCTTGGCGAGGGTGTCGAGTTCGCTGCGGAAAAGATCCACGCGCTTGCGCAACGAGGCGACCCGGGCCTGTTGCGGCGCGGGCATTTCGAGAGCGGCGACGGGGGGCTTTTCACGCGCCTCGATCGCCTTGAGCTTGGCATCGATCTCCGCCACTCCGCGGGCCACCGTCTCCTTCGGCTGATCGTAATTGAGCTGCGCACCGGCGGCCGTTTCGAGCGCGGCGATGGCAGTCTCGGCATCCGCATTGTATTTGTCGCGCAAAACGGCGACATAGGCGTCGAACTGATTGCGCAAGACGAGCAGCCGGGCGGTCGGCGCGGGTTTCAAATCCGTGGCCAGCGCGTCAATGAGTTGTCCCGTCGATTCGATCTTCGTTGCGAGCTCAAAGGGGTCGGCCTTGTCCAGGCCGGCTTTTGCCTTGGCTTCGAGTTCGCTCAAGCGCTGATCGATATCGGCCTGGCTGGCACGTTCGGCGCGGGCCCAATGCTCCACTTCATTGAGCCGCGACGCGAGCTTCGGCCGGCCCGCCAGAAAAGCGTGTTCGGTCCGCAAATCGGCGGCCATCTTCTCGGCAGCTTCCACTTGCCCGCCATCGCGCAACGCCCCGAGTTGATTCGAGTATTCCTGCACCCGCAAGGTGATGATGGCATACGTTACCCCAGCGGCGATGAGCAAGACCGCCACCGCCGCGGCGCCGACGATTCGCAGCCGGCGGGCACGCTGCAATCGCGCCAATTCACCCCGCAATGAACCCGCCGTGGACCGGACCCGCTGAAGGTAAACCTCGGGAACGGGACGCTGGAATTTCTCGACGTCCTTCCAGCGCAGGCTGAATTCGCTGTTCAGATTCTGCGCCTCTTCGAAAGTCAGCGTGGCGCGAGTCACGAGGCGCCGGTCGAAGGTTTCGGCGAGCCCGCCGATCGTCGCCAGCGCGTGTTCGAACCGCGCGGTTTCCTCGGCTGCGCCGCGTTGGACGTCGAAATATTGCTGCATCTCCGCGCACTTGGCTGCTTGCTTTTCCTGGAGCACAAACCCGTGCTCGACCTGCAAAGAACGCAGCCGCGCGAGGATGTCTCCGACCATGCGCCACGCCTGCGCCTGGCGCTCCTCATCGAGCGAATCGACGAGCCGATCCGCAGTGGCCATGGCCTCGCGGCGGGCGACCTCGCGCCGGATTTCACCGGCCCGGGCGTACTCGGGAAGTTCGGCGAGCTTCGACGGCGTGGCCAGCCGCTCCAGTTCGGCGACGTCGGCGAGGACAGCGCTTTCGTCGCGCTCGTTGAGAGCGACCCGCAATTCCTGGAGCTTGAGCTGGTAAAGCTTGTTCTCGATGCGGGTCAACTCGGCCTTGGCATTGCCGTCGTCGGGGTTGAGGCGAACGATCGAGCGAATGATATGGAGCGCCTTGATGTCATCGCGCGAAGTCACCGCTGCACGGTAATCCTTGTAGAGCGGATGACTGACGCTGATCCCCTTGGCGTAAAGTGTGTCCAGCGCCTGGACCGCCTTGCCATCAAATCTTTGCGGCGAGGGAAGATGGTTCGTTTCGCAATACGCGATCCATTGGGGCGACTCGGCGAAGCTCAGCGAGCCGATGAGATCGAGCAAAGCGGGCTCGGTTTCGGCCAGTTGCAGGGCCTGGTAATCGCTCCCCTTTTCGAGCATGGCTGCGCACGATTCGAGCCGCTGGATAGCCTCCTCGCAAACCCGCGCATAATCCGCCGCCAGGCTCTCCAACGGCGCGTCACGTCCCTCGACCAGCGCCTCACGCATTTGCCGGATCAGTTTGGGGACGGACTGCATCAGGTTGACTTCTTCGAGCGGCGGCCAAGCTTTTTCAAGCCAATCCTCAGGGTAAATGAGATGGAAATGCCCGCCGGCTTGGATGCCCAAGGCGTATGGCAGGCAAAACCAGAACTAAGAAGAGCGCGACGTCTTCCCCCCCGATTTCACCAATTCGGCATAAAGATCACGCACCTGGTGGGCGATGGCTTTCCAGCCGAAGAGCGCTTCGGCCCGGGCCCGTCCCGCCTTGCCGAAGGCTGTCCGCATTTCCGGATTGGCCATGAGTTCGTTGATCCGCATGGCGAGGTCACGAGAAAAGGTCGCCGGATGCAATGCTTCGAAGGGCGTTTCGCTCATCTGCGCGAGCGGCACCAGCCAGCCGGTTTCTCCCGGCAAGACGACTTCCTTGATGCCGCCAACGGCGCTGGCCACGACGGGCGTTTCACAGGCCATTGCCTCGAGGTTGATGATGCCGAAGGGTTCGTAAATGGAGGGACAGCAAAAGATCGCGGCGTGGCTGTAGAGTTCGATCTTTTCCGGGACGCTGACCATTTGCTCGATCCAGATGATCCCGGGGCGTTTGGCTTGCGCGGTGGCCACCGCGGCCTTCATTTCGGCGGCGATCGCCGGCGTATCGGGCGCGCCGGCGCAGAGCACGACCTGGAAACCGGGCGCGAGATGTTCGATGGCGCGAACGAGGTGAATGATCCCTTTCTGCCGGGTGATGCGCCCCACGAACAAAACGTACGGTTGCCGCGGGTCGATATCGAAACGTTCCAGGGCGCCGGTGGTGCTGACCTTGTGGTATTCGTCGAGGTCGATCCCGTTGTAAATGATGGGGACCCGGGACTCGGGAACATTGAAGAGGCGCAAGATGTCGGCTTTGGTTTCGGCAGACACAGCGATGACGGCGTCGGCCATCTCGATGGCGGTCCTTTCCACCCAGCAGGAGAAATCGTAGCCGCCGCCGAGTTGTTCCCGTTTCCACGGACGCAGCGGCTCGAGCGAATGGACGGTGAGCACCATGGGGATGCCGTAATTCTGCTTCGCCATGATGCCTCCGAGGTGCGAGTACCAAGTGTGCAGGTGGACGATATCGGCGTCGATATTCGTGGTGTTCCAATCGAGTCCACGCTGCACCGCACCGAAGACGGAATGCAACTGCTTCGGCGCCGTGTACTCCGAGGAATCGAGACCGAAGCCGGTCGCTTTCAGCGAAGGCGAATCGATGCGGAGTTCGCGGTGTTCCTTGCCATAGCAACGCACTTCCACGTCCATGAGCTTCGCCAACTCGCGCGAGAGATAATCCACATGCACGCCCGCGCCTCCGTAGATGGTGGGCGGATATTCGTTGGTCAGAAAGAGAGTCTTCATAGCGGGCCGGAGGACGGCACCATGATCGAATCCCGCGACACGTGACCAGCGCGAAGGTTTGGAAAATCTCAGCGGAGTTTCCCATCATTCCCATTCCTCGCATCCTTCCCATGGGACAAATGGGATGAATAGGACCAATGAGAAAAATGGGAAAGAAGCGACCTGCCTCTAGAAGAAAATCGGGATGATCAGAATGGCGACGATGTTCACCACCTTGATCATCGGATTGATCGCCGGCCCACTGGTGTCCTTGTAAGGATCCCCGACGGTATCGCCGGTGACGCTGGCCTTGTGCGCTTCGCTGCCCTTGCCACCGTGGTGCCCTTCCTCGATGTATTTCTTGGCGTTGTCCCAGGCGCCGCCGGAACTGGTCATCGAGATGCCCATGAAAAGCCCGGTGACGATCGAGCCGACGAGCACACCACCGAGCACGACCTTGCCCAATACCGGAACCGCCGCGACGAAAACCACGGCGAGGACCGGCAGCAAGGCCGGCATGATCATTTCCTTGAGCGCCGCCTTGGTCACGATGTCGACACAGGCGCCGTACTCGGGCGTGTCTTCGCCCTTCAAAATGCCAGGACGCGCGGCCAACTGCCGGCGCACTTCGGTGACGACCGCCTGCGCGGCGCGGCTGACGGCATTCATGGAAAACGCCGAGAAGAGATAGGGCAGCAAGCCACCGATGAAGAGTCCGATGATGACCTTCGGGTCCTTGAGCGAGAAATCGAGCACCGGCGCCGGGTCACCTGCGGAGAGATGTGCTTCCAAGTGATGCTTCAGATCGACGAAATACGAACCGAAGAGCACAATCGCCGCGAGACCGGCGCTGGCAATGGCGTAGCCTTTCGTCACCGCCTTCATGGTGTTGCCGACGGCGTCCAATTCGTCGGTGACACTCCGCACGTCCTTCGAGAGTTGGCTCATCACGGCGATGCCGCCAGCGTTGTCCGTGATCGGCCCAAAGGCATCGAGCGAGATGATAATCCCTGCCATGGACAACATGGACATGACGGCCACGGCAGTCCCGTACAGGCCGGCGAAACTATGGCTCAGCCAAATCGAAGCGGCGATGCAGATCACCGGCAAGGCCGTCGCGTACTGGCCGACGGCGAGCCCCGTAATGATGTTGGTCGCGTGGCCCGTCACGCTGGCCTCGGCGATCTTCCGCACCGGCTGGTATTCCGTGGAAGTGTAGTAGTTGGTGATCAATACCGCCGCGCCGGTCATGAGAAGACCCACGATGGCCGCAAAATAAATCCCGTTCGCGGAATAAGAGGCCTCCGCGCCGCTGAGCACGTCCTTGACCTTGAGCCCGTCCGGAAAGAGCGATTGCGTCACCGGCCAGAAAGCCACCGCGGAAACCAGGGCGGCGACGAGCACTCCACCCATCAATGCGGAAGCCGGTTTCAGATTGGTGAAATTGACAAAAGCCACGCCGATGATCGAGGCGATGATGGCCATTCCACCGAGCACAAAAGGATAGATCACCGGTGCGCCGGAGCCGACGGTCAGTGCTCCGACGAGGATCGCACCGATGAGCGAGACGGCGTAGGTTTCGAAAACGTCAGCCGCCATCCCGGCGCAGTCGCCGACATTATCTCCCACGTTGTCCGCGATCGTCGCGGGGTTGCGGGGATCGTCTTCATCGAGATTCGATTCGACCTTGCCCACGAGGTCAGCGCCGACATCCGCCGCCTTGGTATAAATGCCGCCACCGAGGCGCGCGAAGACCGAGATCAACGAAGCCCCCAGGGCCACACCGACGAGCGAAGAGATCGCCTTGTCCGGCTTGATGTGGGACATCGCCAGCCAGAAAATTCCGACGGAAAGCAGTGCCAACCCGACTACCAGCAGACCCGTGACCGCACCGCCATTGAAGGCCGCTTGCAGAGCTTTCTTGCGGCTCTCCATGGCCCCTTGGGCGGTCCGGACATTGGCCATCACGGCAATGCGCATGCCGATGAACCCGGCGGAAAGCGAACAGAGCGCGCCGAGAAGGAAGCCACCGGCGGTCCAAAGGTCCTTGGCAAAGGCCAGGATGACGACGAGGATCGCCGCGATCACGGAAATGGAACGCACCTGCCGGCCCAGATAGGCCTTTGCACCTTCTTCAATCGCCCCGGCAATTTGCTTCATCCGATCGTTGCCCGCCGGCGAATCGAGAATGGTTTTCACCAGGTAGAAGGCCGCGCCCAATCCTATCACTGCGCAGACCAGCGAGAACGGAATGCCGGAATCGAGAAAAAAACTGGCTACGAGGGGCAACATAGACTCTGGGAGGATGGGAAAAGGAGGGCGGGAGTCTATGAGCTTTCCCCTATCTGGCAACGTCTAATTGCGGCAATTGTGTAGTGTCAAAAACCACCCTGTTTTGCTTGAGCGCGGGACCGGTTTCCGGCTCATTCCGGACCATGAGCAAACGTCCGGCCCAATTCTGGTTGGTAAAACAGGAACCGACCGCCTACGCGTGGTCGACCTTCGTCAAAGACGGCCACGCCGCCTGGACCGGAGTGCGCAACTTCCAGGCACGGAATAACTTGCGAGCGATGCGAAAAGGCGATCGCGTCTTCTATTATCACAGCGTGGTTGGTAAAGAGGTGGTCGGCATCGCCCAAGTGGCCGGGGAAGCCTATCCCGATCCAACCGCAAAAGAGGGCGATTGGTCCTGCGTGGATCTCACCCCGGTCAAGGCTCTCCCCCGCCCCGTGACGCTCGAGGAAGTCAAGGCCAACCCGAAGCTGAAAAACATGCTTCTGGTGAGGAATGCCCGCATCTCGGTCATGCCGGTAACAGCGGAGGAATTCACGGAAATCGAGCGCCTTGCGGGAAAGGCCTAAGCAGTTCACGGAGATTTCTCCAAGCCAGGCCAACCGGGCCGTCCGGCGGGGTCTTTTGGAAAGCGGTTTTTCAGACCCGCGGAAGCGCCGGAAAAAATTGACAAATCGCGTCCCTTGCGAGTATGGAGGGTCAAAATGAAAGTCATGGTGGCAACAGCGGCACTTACGCTTCTGATCGCGATGGGGTGGGATCGACCGTACCAGGAACAGTTTGCCGCGTTCAGCGCCGCTTACGGCCAATGGTTGCAGCAGCAAAGGGCCCCGCAGATGGAGGAGCTCGCGACGGTTCCCCTCCCCACCCAGGAGTCGGCACCGGCGCCGGTCGATACCGCACCAGTTCCGCAAATACCTCCATCGACCTCCGGGGAGAACAATAGTTCGTGGATGTGGGGCAAGGGTGCCCTCGACAGTCCCCGGCAAACCGGAGTGGACCGTGCTGGTGTGCACACCTCCGAACCGATGCTGCAAAACAACTCCCGATGAACTTCATTGGCCGGCTCGGCGCCTGGATTGTCTACTTCGGGGTAGTAGGGCTTGTCCTCAACATGGGTTGGCAGGAACCGTTGAAAAATCGCTTTGTGGCGGGCGACAAAGCTCAGTCACCTCCAATGGCAGCGACCGATCCGGCGTTGACGATTCCATCGGCCCCGCCGACGACAACTCCCCAAGTAGCAAATGGGCAAGTGGAACACGTGGACAACGACGTCCGGGGAAATCGGCGGATGTTGATCTTCTCCACGCCAGCCCCGTAACCAAGAATGAAGGATGAAGGATGAGGGATGAAGAAGAATGCGCTTCGCGGTTTCTAGAATTCCTTTCCGCGCAGCGGCCATTTTCTTCATCCTTCATCCCTCATCCTTTTCCCCATGCCTTCGTTCACGTTATCCAGCCGTTTCACCGCGGCGCGTTGGATTTTTACGCGGGCGCTCGGGGTGGTTTTTTTCTGCGCGTTCGCTTCGCTCGGCGTGCAAATTCGCGGCCTGGCGGGAACTCACGGAATCGTGCCGGCTTCGGAATTCCTCGACAATGCGTGGAATCAACTCGGCGTCGGTGCACTTTGGCGGTTTCCCACACTCTGCTGGCTCAACGCGGGTGACACCATGCTGGTCGGCATCTGCCTGGCGGGTGTGGCCATCTCGCTGGTGATGATTTGCGGGATTCTGCCGGGCCTGTGCGCTCTGTTGCTTTGGGGCCTGTACTTATCACTCTGCTGGGTCGCCATGCCCTTCACTCTTTTCCAATGGGACACTCTCCTGCTGGAAACAGCCCTTCCCGCCGCCATGCTGCTCCCCTGGCAGTTTCGCCCCCAGTGGAATCGATGGCGATCCGCGCAACAAGCGGCGCTCTGGGTCCTCTGGTGGCTCCTCTTCCGCCTGATGTTCGAATCCGGCGCGGTGAAGCTCTCCAGCAACGACGATGCTTGGTGGAATCTCACGGCGCTCCACTATCATTTCGAAACGCAACCGTTACCGCTCTGGACCGCGTGGTATGCGGCTCAACTTCCCGATTGGATGCTGCGGGTCGCCGTTTTCATCATGTTCCTCATCGAACTGATCGCACCCGTGCTCATCTTCGCGCCGCGACGCTGGCGGCATGGCGGAGCGTGGGCGCTGATCGCCTTGCAAATCGGAATCCTCACGACGGGAAATTTTGCCTTTTTCAACTGGCTGACCATCGCCTTGTGCCTGCTGCTTTTCGATGACGGCGCCTGGCTCCGGCGATTGCGCGAACGGCTCCAATCGGCGTCCGCGACAGTTCAAACCTGGACGCCGCTGGCCCAGTGGCTCACCGCGCCAGTCCTGGCCCTCATCGTATTGCTCACCGTGGAACCTCTTCTGTCTCCCATCGGACTCGCCCCGGATTGGCCAACGCCACTGGCCAAGCTGAACCAATTCTTTGAGCCACTGCTGAGTTTCAACGGCTACGGCTTGTTCCGGGTGATGACGACTTCCCGCCACGAAATCTTCGTCGAAGGCAGTGATGATGGCGTGAACTGGAAACCCTACGAATTCCGCTGGAAACCAGGTGACCTCAACGAGCGCCCGGGACTGGTCGCACCGCATCAACCGCGGCTGGATTGGCAGATGTGGTTTGCCGCCTTGAGCAGCGTCGGGCACGAACCTTGGTTCGTGCATTTCATGGTCCGGCTGCTCGAAGGATCGCCGGAAGTCCTGGATTTGCTGCGCACGAATCCTTTTCCCGACCATCCACCGCGCTTTTTGAGGGCCGAAGCCTACGACTACCATTTCACGCGCTTTGGGGATGGCCATCCCGGCTGGTGGAAGCGCGAACCGTTGGGCCTCTATTGCCCGCCGATCATGCTCGGTCCTGGGGGCGAGCCCGTGCTCGCGGAGACGGGGAGGCGGTAGACCGCAGTTGATTGTTGATGGTTGATTGTTGATAGCCGCGTGGGGTATGCGACACGTATCGCGAAAATGTCCTCGGTCCCAAGTTGCGTTTGGGACCGCAATTGGGAGCGAAGCTCTCCCGCCTTTGCGACCGGATGAATTTTCTGCGAAATTTTGGTGAAGAAAATTGTTCGGGGTTCGTCTGTAGAGAAAATACCCTCGCTATGAATTCACTTGTTCGCTTCTCCAGCTTGGTTGCCGCGATGTGCCTCGGTCTCCCTGCGACCGGTCTGAGCCATGATCGTCATGCCAATCTCTGCGACTGGCACGGCCATTTCTGGTTGCCGGGTTTTCGGATTTATGCGCCAGGATTTGCCTATTACGGCCCGTATCCGTACTTCGCCCCGTATTATGGTCCTTCGGTTTCGTTCTCCTATGCTCCTGATCCCGGCCCAACCTATCGCGGCGGGCGGGTCGACGATCGCGCCGATCACGCGGGCGACTTGACTTCCGACGTGCAGCGAAGCTTGCGGCACGAGGGCTATTATCGCGGTGATGTCGATGGCGACATTGGGCCCGGCACTCGGGCGGCCATCCGGCAATACCAGTACGATCACCATCTCGAGGTCACCGGTCGCATCGACCGTTCGCTTCTCCGCTCCCTCGGCATCGAATAAGGAAGAGCAGGAAAATGGACCGGGAATCCGGTGTGGCGAAAATGGCAGTTCATTGACACAATCGGCCTCGTCCGCATATTCGCCGTCCTGTGTTCCGCTACCTGCCTGTGGTTGCTGCCGTTCTTTTTTGTTTGCCGCTGATCGCGGCGGAACCGTCGACCACACCCACGCCACCGCAGGCGCCCGTCCCTCCCTCTCCGCCGGCGACGTCGATCATTTACTCCATCCAGGATCCGAATGCGCTGACTCTGCTCGAGGAGAATCCCGCGGTCACCCGGCGCATGGTGGATCGCGTGATCCGCGCAGCCACCGGCCAGTCCGACACCGCGAGCGCCTGGCGCACGCTGGTCACGCCGGCAGACCGGGTCGGCATCAAGGTCTCTGCCGTCGGCGGCCATTACTTTGGGTCGCATCGTGGAATCGTGGAAGCGATCCTCGCCGGGCTCGAAAGCGCTGGGATCCCGCGCAGCCGCGTGATCGTCTGGGATCGCGAAGCCGATGACCTGCACGCCGCGGGCTTCTCGGCGAACCACGGCTATCAGCTCGTCAGCATTCCGCCGGCGAAAGGTTACGACCGGTCCGCCCAGTTTTCCGCGCCGGTTCTCGGCAAATTGATCTGGGGTGACGCGCTTTTTAACGAGAAGCAGGGGAAATTCGGCAAGCGATTTAGCGAAGCGGACCAACTCAGTTCGTCGAGCTTTCTCGCCAACGTGCTCAGCAAGCAGGTCACCAAGGTGATCAATGTTCCCGTCCTTTCCGATGATGCCGGCTGTGGCGTAGCCGGCGCCATCTACAACATGACGGTGCCCAATCTCGATAACTGGCGCCGCTTCGTCCAGACCGAGAGCGACGGGGCTTCCGGCCTGCTCGACATTTATGCCGACGAACGGGTCGGCGGCAAAGTCGTGATCAACATCATGGATGCCCTGATCGCGCAGTACGCGGGTGGCCCCCGGTTCAACCCAAACTACGCCTACCCCCAGCGCACCATCTACGTCAGCAAAGACGCCCTCGCCTTGGACGCCAATGCCTTTCGCCTCATCGAAGGCTGGCGCAAGGAAGCCAAACTACCCTCGATCGCCAGCCGGGCGGACTGGTTGCGATTGGGCGAAGAAATGAGCATGGGCCACTACGCCGAAAACAAAATCATCGTCCGGACGGTCGCGCCGGAATAGGCGCGATCCGACGGGTGTCGGTTCTACTTCGGTGTCGTAATTAACGTAACTCCAGCGGTGCGTCTGCTCTGGCAATGTTCGCAAGTCCGTGATACCGCTGTACCCGTGAAGACGCGAGGCGGCCAACTCACGAGCAGAATCGTAACTTCGATCTGCGCGGTCTTTAACACGGCGTTTCAGACCACCCGCTTCGGGAGCGGCGGATTGGGCGATTGGCTGCTTATCTGCATGTGGTGGGCGGTTCTGTTCATGTGGGTCATTCCCATTCGACGCCGGTGATCCTTTAGCCTCGTCACGTGCTAATGCGGAACTGTGTGGCTACTTGTGAGCGAACGCGGCCACCCATCCATAGTGGAGTTTTTCCACCACATTTCGGCTGCTTGCGGGGTTATCTCGCAAAGTGTTCCTCTTGAGGAATTCACTTCCGAGATTTCTCAAGCCCCACCCACCATTGAATCCGGTGTCAAACAATCACCACAACGTAAAGACCATGAAGACCATCGCTTTCTCCGCCGCCCTCTTCTTGCTGGCTGCGTTTTCCGCTCACGCGCAGATTGGCGCCACCCTCGAACAGTGCACCCAGCATTTTGGCAAACCGACCCGCGGACCGGATCCCACCGATGGAAGCTGCACGTTCATAGTCGGAAAAATCTTCGTCGCGGCGATGTTTCACGACGGCACGGCCGATTACCTGATGTTCGGAAGAAGAGGCCACGGCGGACGCGGCGAGATGCCCCTGACCAACACGGAAATCGCCGCACTCATGAACGACAATGCCGGTGGTCGGAAATGGCTGCTCAATGCCGATCCTGCCGGCGGATGGGTCACTGACGATGGAACGATCTTTGCCTCGAAAATGAAGTCGGGCGGAGGATTGGTCATCCAAACCAAGGATCGAAAAGATCGCGACGCAACGGCGACGTCCACGCCCGCCGGCGCTGCCAAGTAGCCCGGCGACTTCGGACTATTTGCCCTTCCGCACCTCGTAAAAGACCATCGTTCCGTCCGTGAAAACGCAATCCTTGGGACTGAGCAAAATGATCGTGTACTTCGAGGTCTCCGGAGCTGAGCCCTGGACGATGGCGCGCTCTTCATACTGGTTGCCCTCGATGTGCCAATTCCCGTGGGTCGTCTCCGGATCGGCGGGCAGCATGGTCCAGGTGCCGTCCTTGCGGCAAAGGTAGTCGTGCCGGGGCGAGGTCCAGGTCCCGACGCGGAGTTTCGTCAGCGCCTTACCATCCGAATCGGCCGGCGCGGGGTGACGCATGATCTCGGCATCCACGTCTTTCCAGTCTCCATTGCTGCGGGCGAATCTCTCCCGCAAACGCGTCAGCGTCGTAATATAGTGGGCGCGCGCCGTCTCGTCGGGCTTGGCGGCCTTGGCAAATTCGGCCTTTGCGGCCAACAATTCCTTCGGCTCCTCCGCACAAATAGTCGCGGCGCCAGCCAGAGCCAACAATACCACCAGGTAAATCCGTTTCATAGGTTCCACCATCCGAAGCGATCCGTCACACATTCACAAGCAAAGAGTCCGTCGATGCGCCTGACGGACGAAAGGGCGGGTTTTGCGAAAGAACCTGAAACTTCACCCTTAAAACTGGAGCCGGCAGCGGTCATCATGGTGTCCCCCACCCATCCCCATGAACTATCTTTCTCTCCGGTGTTTAGGCCTTTGTGCCGTCTTCATTGCCATCATTTCAGCGGCTCACGCCCAGGATTTTAAAGTCGGCGTCGGACGCGCCGACATCACCCCCAGTGAGCCGGTGCGGCTCGGCGGCTATGCTTCGCGCACCAAGCCGACGTCGGCCATCGCTCAGCACCTTTTCGCCAAGGCCCTCGCCATCCGTGATGCTTCGGGCGCGACCACGGTCATCATCACCGCCGATACCATCGGCACGCCTCGCACCTTCAACGATCAACTGGCCGCGCGCCTCGAACAGGAACTGAAAGTCGATCGCGCGCATTTCCTCTTCTGTTGTTCGCACAGCCATTCGACTCCCGTCATTCACGGCGGCTTGGTGGACATGTATGCCCTCTCGCCGGAGGAAGAAAAAGCGTGCGAGAACTACACCCAGTTCTTCCTCGATCAAGCGTTCAAAGCCGCCCAGGCGGCCGTCAACGATCTCGAGCCAGCCGCTCTGTCCTTCGGACGCACCGAGGCCTTCTTCGCCAGCAACCGGCGGCAATTCGGCCCCAAAGGAGTGCAATTCGGGGTCAACCCGACGGGCGTCGTCGATCGCGACGTCCCGGTGCTCCGGGTGGTGCGCGAGGATCGTTCCACCAAGGCCATCCTCTTCGGCTATGCCTGCCACAACACCACGCCCGGCCCGAATGATGAAGTCAGCGGCGACTGGGCGGGCTATGCCCAGGAAAACCTGGAGCGCACCTTTGCCGGCGCGACCGCGCTCTTCATCACGGGCTGCGGGGCCGACGCCAATCCCAATCCCCGCGGAAGCCTCGCCCTGTCCCGGGCCCATGGTTTGGAGCTCGCCGGGGCCGTGGCTCGCGCCCTGACCGAACCGATGCTCGCCGTGAGCGGACCGCTGACTGTCGCCTTCGACCGGGTCAATCTCCCCATCGATAAGACTCCCGACAAGGCCTATTACGAAGCCAAGCTGCAGGAAAAAGCCCCCGCGACACAACGTTACGCCCGCGATTTTCTCGACCGGATCGAACGCGGTGAAGCGTTGGCGACCAGTTATCCGGCGCCGGTGCAAGTCCTGCGCTTCGGCAACAGCCTCACCCTGATCGCGTTGAGCGGTGAGGTCGTGGCCGACTATTCCTACCGGCTGAAACGCGAGCTTCCCAACGAGCGCCTGTGGAATGCCGGCTACTGCAACGACATCTTCGCCTATGTGCCCTCGATGCGCATCCTCACCGAGGGCGGCTACGAAGCCGACGCCAGCATCATCTACTACGGCCTGCCCACCCGCTTCGCGCCCGGCATCGAGGATGCCCTCGTCAACAAAGCCGTCGAACTCGTCAAACGCACCAAGGAATAAGGATGAAGGCGGAGGGATGAAGGATGAAGATTACGGCCGCTTCGCGGAGGTTGGAGTCGAATCTCCCTACGGCAGCGCTTTGGTTTCTCCAGCCCTAAATCTTCTGCGCAGCAGCCATATTCTTCATCCTTCATCCCTCCGCCTTCATCCTTGGTTTCAGTGCCGGGCCAGCAGGCTCAGGATCGCTTTCTGCGCGTGCAGCCGGTTCTCGGCTTGCGTGAAAATAGTTCCGGCGTGCGCTTCGAGCACGTCCTCGGTGATTTCCTTTCCGCGATAAGCGGGCAGGCAGTGCATGACCAGGGCATTGGGTTTGGCGCGGCCGACGAGCGCACCATTGATCTGGTAATTTCCGAGTTGCGCCATCCGGAAGGCCGCCTCGTCCTCCTTGCCCATGCTCACCCACACATCGGTGTAAAGCACGTCGGCGCCTTCGGCCGCGGCTTCGAGGTCTTCAGTGACCGTCACATTTTTCGAATGGAGGCGCGCCACCAGCGCGGGGTCGGGTTGAAACGCTTTGGGCGCGGCGATGCGCAATTGGAAATCGAGCCGCGCGGCCGCCCACATCCACGAGGCTGGCACATTGCAGGCGCCATCGCCGACAAAGGTTATGACCTTCCCTTCGATCTTCCCGAGCTTCTCGCGCACGGTCTGGAGATCGGCCAGGATCTGGCAGGGATGTTCCTCATCCGTGAGCGCATTGATCGTCGGCAGGCCGGAATACTTCGCAAACTCTTCCACGTCCTTTTGCGCGTAGGTCCGAATGACCGCGCCGTGAATCATCCGGCCGAGCACGCGCGCCGTATCCTTGATCGGCTCACCGCGGCCGAGCTGGATGTCGTTGGCATTCAAAAAAATCACGTCTCCGCCCAGTTCCCGGATGCCCACTTCGAAACTCACCCGGGTGCGGGTCGAAGCCTTGGTGAAAATCAGGGCCCAGCATTTGTGACGCAGCGGATGCGTATCGAGGCAACCCCGCATGGTCTTGATCTTCGCCGCGAGGTCGAGGATGGCCTCGATATTGTCCCGGCTCAACGATTCGATGGAGAGGAGGTTCTTCATGGTGGGGCGGAAAAAATGTCGGTTGTCCCTGCGAAGCGGCGCGAATGCAAGTGTTTCTTCGGCCCCTCCTGCCGACTTTCCTAGAATTTAAAATTTCCTAGGACCACCTTCAAAATCTCCGCCGCTTCGTCGATTTCCTGGCGCGAAACGTTGAGCGGCGGCAGCCAGCGAATGGCGTGCGTGCCACTGGGAACCGTGAGCAGGCCGGCTTCGTGCAGGGCATCGACGACGAGGAGACTCGGGGCGCGCTTCTCCGCCGCCGGGACTCGCGCGACGAAATCCGGAATCAATTCAAAGGCCAGCATCAGACCCACGCCGCGCACTTCCTTGATCCAAGGTGATTGAATCGCCTCGATGGCGGCGACGGCGTGCGAACCGAGCACACGCGCATTCTCGAGCATGCCCTCCTCTTCGATCACCGTCAGCACTTCGTTCGCCCCGGAGCTGACCAGCGGTGTGCCGCCGAACGTCGTCCCATGAGTGCCCGGTCCGAGCAAATCACAGAGCGGCTTGGTTGAGCCATCCTTGAGCATCACCGTCCGGTCGCTCACCCAAATCGCACCGAGCGGAAAACCGCCGGCAATTCCCTTGGCCCAGCTCACGGCATCGGGCATGAGTTCCGGACCGGCCAGCGTCTTCCATCCGCACCAATCGCCGGTGCGCCCGAGGCCGCACTGGACTTCGTCGAACATCAGCAGCATCTCGTGCCGATCGCACAAATCGCGCGCCAACATCAGAAATTCCTGGGACGCTGGGTTCACGCCGATCTCGCCCTGGATGGGTTCGAGCAGGACGGCGACCGTCCCCGGACACTGGACAGCGGCGAGCAACTCGGGACCATCATTGAAGGGGACATGCCGAAAGCCCTGCACCGGAGGCTCGAAGCTCTTCTTCACTTTTTCCTGCCCCGTGGCCGCAATCCCCGCCAGCGTGCGCCCATGGAACGAGCCGGCCATGGTGATGATCTCGTGCCGGTACTGATCGGTGCCGATCAACTCGCCGACGTTGTGCTTCGGCGGAGGCGGCACGCCGTCGTTGCCGAACTTGCGCGCCAGTTTGTAGAGCGCCTCGTTGGCCTCGGCGCCGCTGTTGCAGAAAAAGACTTTTCCGCGGGGAGGCGCGGGTGCGCAGACGAGACGCACCAACCGCTCCGCCAGGACCGCCTGCGGGCGGGTGTAGTAAAGATTTGACGTGTGGACGAGCGTGGCGATCTGCCGCTGCATGGTGGCGAGCACTCGCGGGTGCGCGTGGCCGATCGACGTCACGGCGATCCCCGCGCCGAAGTCGAGATAGCGTTTGCCGTCTTCGTCCCAGACCTCGGTCCCCTTCCCGCGCGCCAGACGCAAATCGAAACGCGCATACGTCGGAATGACGTAACGGTCGTAGAGTTCGCGAGTGGTGGGTGTATTCATGGGCATGTGAAAAGGGGCGTTGAGATTACTCCCCGGCCTGAGGATTGCACCGGAAAAATCTCAAAAATTGTTCCCGCGAAGTGCTAAATTGCCAGCCCTTCTCCTGCGGTGTATTTCACCAGCGGCGTTGGGTCCCACCCATGAGAGATTTCCTCAATCATTACGGCCTCTGGGCCGCGTTTCTCCTCGCACTGCTCGAGAATGACGTGGCCTTCATCGCCATTGGTGTGGTCGGCCGGCTCGGCGATGGCGATCCGACCACACCGGACGATTTCAACGTCTTCTTCGCTCTGGCGGCCGCGGTCCTCGGCGCGCTCATCCACGACACGTGCTGGTTTGCCATTGGCCATCAGCATTCCGAATGGTTCAAGTCGAGCCGCGTCTACCAGCGCATCGGGCCAGCCATCGAACGGTTCGCGAATCGGTTCGGTCCGTGGGAAATCTTTTTCGCCCGCTTCGTCTACGGCACACGCAACCCGACCTCCGTTTTTTGGGGTATCCACCGGCTGCGCTATGCGACCTTCGCCGGGATCGATCTGCTCGGCCTGGCTCTCTGGGGCGGCTTCCTCGTCAGTATCGGATTTAATTTTACGAGCCTCGCGTTGAAGATCATCGGACGCTTCGAGCGCAATCATCACGGGCATCTGTTGATCATCGCGCTCGTCGTCGCGCTGGTCGGCATCTACTTGCTGCGTTGGTTCAATCGACGACGGATCTACAAACGACAGCTCGCGCGGCAGGCCGCGAATGCAGTTGCCGTCTCCGACAGCAACGCGCCCGAAGAATTGGGCAAACACTGAGCGCCAATAACACTATAGGCGCCGCGAGCGAGAGTTCCGCGGAGCGCGCTCGTCCCGAGTGCTGGTGGCGGCGTCCCGACGTCACGGACTTTTTCCGCCGAAGAACGTCGAAAGAGTTTCGCCGCGGAAGACGGAGAAAAATTCGTTTCGGCGGGACACCGAAACCAGCACTCGTCCGGAACTGCGCCACAGGATGGGTTACACATTCGGGCCAGAGGATGGGTTCCAATTGCTGCAACTAAGGTGGTGTTTTTTTAATCGTCGAGATTCGGTGAAGCCTCGCGGCTGTGGCCGCAGGGAGGAGTCCGTGGCGGCGCG
>DASYAY010000084.1:0-54795 GCA_036501065.1 Chthoniobacter sp.
TTGCGTGCCCAAATGGAGAGTTTGTGTGAAAAGCCCGAAAAATCGAGTTTCGCCGACGAACTTTCGATGACTTACAAAAGTTCATCAATGACTTGCATAAGCACCGCCGACTTTTCACACAGTCTCGGAGTTTGGGCACGAGGAGGGATCAATCCTCCGCTCCTCGCACCGCCGATCGAACCCCAGTCGCCACGATCACTTTCCTCGTAACCCCCTCCCACATCCCGGCGTCTGACAGGACAACCCAGTCGCCCTCATGTCTCCCGCCAGCAAGTTCCTCCACATCGCGATTGCCCTGTTGATTCTCTCGGCGATCTTTTTCGTCATCGAACGAGTCGTTGGCCGCAATCGCCACCGACCATTATTTCGCCAGGGCTGGTTCACCGATGTCTGCTTTTGGTTTTTGACCCCGCTCTTCACGAAGGTGCTCTCCCGCGCGGTCATCATTTTCCCGGCATTGATCCTCATCGGCCTCGGAGTGGTCACCGCCGAGGGCCTCAAGAGCGGGACCTATCAAGGATTCGGTCCCCTGGCCAGACAGCCATTTTGGTTGGAGATCATCGAAATCTACGTCCTTTTCGATCTCACCGGCTACTGGTCGCACCGGCTTTTTCACCGCGGCCGTTGGTGGCCCTTTCACGCCGTCCATCACAGTTCCGAAGATCTCGATTGGCTGAGCAGCGTTCGCGTCCATCCCGTGAACGATTTCGTCACCAAACTCTGCGGCGTCACTCCTTTCCTCCTCCTCGGCTTCAAACCCGTCGCCGCACTTTCCGCCGCGCCGTTCTTCACCCTCTACGCGATCTTCATTCATGCCGCCGTCGATTGGGATTTCGGACCGCTTCGTTACGTCATCGCCACCCCGGTCTTTCATCGCTGGCACCACTGCAAGGATCGCGACGCCTGGGACAAAAACTTCGCCGGACTCTTCGTCTTTTGGGACATCCTCTTCGGCACCTTCTACATGCCCAAGGAACGCTTTCCGGAAAACTTCGGCATCCCCGAGGAATTCCCCAAAGACCTTCTCGGCCAGCTCCTCCACCCCTTCGCGCGCGCCTTCGGAAAACGCCGCAATTCCGAAACGCCACCCGCATTGCAACCGCCGCAAAGCGTTCCCCTCTAACAGCAATCCGCACATCCGCGGAACCGATCCGAAGAGGCTGGGAAGCCTCTTCTACTTCCAGCGCCTTCGCGCAGCTACTCCCGAGAAAATTTGCGATTGAGTGCATCGCGCGACCGCGAGCGCCAGCGCCGAAAAATCCAACGCTGTCTTCCTGAGCGGAGCGGGGAAGCACGGGCGGAGTCGAAGGACCTCCAATTCACGCGGGTTCCCGAGCGGAGCGGTAGACGCTCCTCTTTTCCCGAGCGTCTTCCACTGCTAAACGGATGAAGAAGAAGGATATTGGAGTTCCCTCGACTTCAGTCAGTCGCCGGAAGCTCCCTCCTTGCGCTCGGGATGACAGCGCTTGGTTTTCCGGCGCTGCCGCTCCTTGCGGTGTGGCTCAGATGATGGAGAAACCGCTCTATTGGGATTGAAATGTCCTAGCCGCGGAAAGACACTGACCATCCGCCGCTGAATCCCTCGTGGCGACTTCCCACTCGATTCCATGATCCGTATCCCCTCGAAACTCCGTTGTCTTCTCATCGTCGCATTCATGACCCTCGGCGCGTCCGCCTGGGCGGCGGAGAATCCCTTCATTGGCCGTTGGGCCCTGACGATTCCCGGCGGAGCCGCGGGCTGGCTCGGGATCGAACAGAAGGATGGCGAACTGAAAGGGAGCCTCCTCTGGGGCGGAGGCAGTGTGCTCCCGGTGAAGAGCGTGAAAGTCGATGGCGACACCCTCACCGTCACCCGCGAGATGAAGCGGCACGACGCGAAGAACAACAAGGACGACGTCATCACGGATACGATCACCGCCAAATTGTCCGGGGATGAACTGAACCTCTCCACGGTGACTTCGAAGGATGGCGGCACGCCGTCCCAGCCCAAGGTTTTCACCGGGCATCGCATCCCGCCGGTGCCGCCGGCGCCCGATCTTTCGAAAGTAAAATACGGCGACCCGATCGTCCTCTTCAATGGCAAGGACCTCACCGGCTGGCGCCTGGTCGAACCCAATGCCATCAACGGCTGGAGCGTGCAGGACGGCCTGCTCGTCAACCGCATCGAACACGGCAAACACTTCGGCAACCTGCGCACGGATCGCGAATTCGAAGATTTCAACTTGAAGCTGGAAACGCGCACCCAGGCGGGAAGCAACAGCGGCATCTATCTGCGCGGTATCTACGAAATCCAAGTGGCCGAAACCTATGGCAAGCCAGTGGACTCCCATAACATGGGCGCGCTCTACAGCCGCATCACGCCGACCGTGGCCGCGGAGAAGCCCATCGGCGAATGGCAGACCTTCGACATCACCCTCGTCGACCGGCACGTCACCGTCATCCTCAACGGCCAGAAGATCATCGACAACCAGCCCATCCTCGGCTGCACCGGCGGCGCGCTCACCAGCGACGAAATGAAGCCCGGCCCGCTCATGCTCCAGGGCGATCACACGACGATCGATTACCGCAATATCGTCCTCAAGCCGGTGATCAAATAGAGCTCACGACTTATTGAGCATTACACAATAGGATCCTCACAGCCCGGAGGGCTGCCGGACCGTAGCCCCGGATAACATCCGGGGTTCAGGCTCAGCAAAGAGAGTTCCCCCCGGAGGGGCGGCGGACCGCGAGCCTTTACTTGGATGCTATGGATCCGGCACCTCCTCCGGGGTGCGTCCGTTGGGCATGGGGTTCCGGGGATGTTATCCCCGGCTACAGTCCGGGCAGCCCTTCGGGCTGCGAAGTCGTCACTCGATTACGCAATGGTCAATAATAGAAGCAGCTGAGACGCCTTTCAACGGAGCCCGGACATTCCTTTCCGTCGTTTCCAAAAACCGAGGAAGTCGGCTGAGCCACAGGTCCGGCCCGACCCTGGAGCGGTTCCGAAAACGATGTAGCAGATCGACAGTCCCGCAGGGACTTCCGAAAATAGCCCAGCGCTTTAGCGCTGGGACTTTCCGCAAAGAGCCAACCAGTCCCGCAGGGACGGCAGATCTGCACAGGATACACCCGCCTCCATCGGATACGGGAACCGTCAACACGCTGCATCATTTTCGGAGCCGCTCTAGTCAGCCCCTTTCGGCACCGCACCGTTGGCCTTCCCCGCCGCCGCCGGCGGTGCATCTTTCCGCGCCAGCGTGTCGAACTCATCCGTCTTCTTCATCCAGAAATCGGCCATCTGTTTCAAGCGCTCCGGCTGAGCAGTGGCGAGATCGTGCTGTTCGCTGCGATCCGTGCTCAGGTCGTAGAGTTCCCACGGGCTATCGGCGCCGGCCGCGACGATTTTCCAATCGCCCATGCGCAGCGCGCGGTTCGCTTCGTGTTGCCACCAGAGATACTCGTGAGGAATCGTCACGTCCTTGGCCAATGCCGGCACGAGGCTCCGGCCCGGAGGCGGCGGGACGGGTTTGCCATTCCAGATTTCGGGCGGTTTGCCGCCAGCCAGTTCCATGAGCGTCGGGACGATATCGATCAGGTGGCTCGGGGTGTGACGCAATTCACCGTGCGCGGCGATGCCCTTGGTCCAATGCACGATCAACGGCGTCGTGATCCCGCCTTCGTGGACCCAGGTTTTATGGCGGCGAAACGGCGTATTCGAAAGGCTCGAGAATCCCGGCCCGAGACAAAGAAATGTAGCCGCGGAACCGGGAGCGGCACTTTGATCGTGGCCATCGCCACGCACCATCATTTCCGCGCTCGCGCCATTGTCGGAGGCGAAAAGGATGATCGTATTGTCGAAAGCGCCCATCGCCTTCACCTGGGCAATGACACGCCCGATTTCCTGGTCCATGCGATCGACCATCGCGGCGTGGATGGCCATCTTCGTGGCCTGCAACTCGCGCTGCTCGGGATTGAGCGTGTCCCACGGCACCGGCCGGTTGATTTCCGCCGGGCCGATCTTGGCGATGTCCGCGGGGAAATTGTAAGGCGGCCCGACATTCGGCTCGAGCGCAGAGAGGCTGCAATTGATGATCCCCATCGCCTTCATCCGTTCCCAGCGCGCCTGGCGCATCACATCCCAACCGGCCTTGTATTTGTCGCGGTAGCGCGCGATATCCTCCGCCGGCGCCTGCAGCGGAAAATGCGGGACGGTGAACGCCAGATACTCGAAGAATGGCTGATCGGAATATTTCTCCGCGTGCTCCTTCAGGCACTGGATGGCGTGATTGGCATAAGCCGTGGAGGTATAGTAACCGGAATTCGGCGGGATCGGCGGCTGCTTGACGTCGTCGACGAAGTAGAGCTGCGGGTTGAAATTCCGGTTGTGATCTTCGATGTCGTAGGAATGGTCGAAGCCGTTTTGCAGCGGCTTGCCGTCGATATGCCACTTGCCGGAATGATAGCACCGGTAGCCGAGCGGCTTGAGCATGACCGAGAGCAATGGCGCCCATTCCGGTCGCACACCGCGCCCGCCGCTGACCACACCGGGGACCGTGTCGCGCCGGATTTGCTGCGCGTAATAACCGGTGAGCAGCGCGGACCGGGAAGGCCAGCAACGCGTCGTATTGTAGAACTGGGTGAAGCGCAGACCGTCCTTCGCCAGCGCATCGAGATTCGGCGTGGCGATATCCCCGCCGTAACAGGCCGGATCGGAAAAGCCCATGTCATCGGCCAGAATGATGAGGATGTTCGGCTTCGCAGGCGCAGCCTGGGCAAGCGTCGCAGCGACGAAGAGGGCAAGGAGGAAGACGAGCGGTCTGGGGAGAGTGAGCATGGCCGGATGGGATTCAGATTGCTGAAGAAGAGTGGCGCTGGGCAATCTTCGAGACAAGTCCTCGTGTTTCACAATCCTTGGTGAATTTTGCCAGTGTCCCGCACAAATCAGGTCGTGGAAGTACCAATCGACAACGGACCTCGCTTGCGTCGGATGGAGCCCTGCTTCTTTGCAATCTATTCCAAATCGACGCCGGGACTGGCCGAGGTAGCGCGACTCATCCAATACGATTATCATGACGCCCGAAGAACCCTGGTCATTGTCATCGAGGAAGGCTGGCGGCCACAGACGTGAATACCGAGCCAGCCACACGGCCACTGAGCAGGCCTGGCTCGAAGCAAAACGGCACTTCACTTTGGACGATGAACGGCACGACCTCAGTTTCCGGCGACACGCATCGGGCAGCGCGCATTCTCGGCTACACGACGCTGCGGCTGGCGATGGGCATGAGCATGCTGATTCACGGGCTCGGCAGGTTGCCGAAGGCGACCGCATTCACCGAGGCTACGGTGAAAATGTTTGCCGCTTCCCCGTTGCCGCCGTTTGCGGTGACCGCTTTTGCCCGGGTAACTCCAGCCGTGGAAACATTGATCGGCGGGCTCGTGCTCTTCGGGATCGCCACCCGGTTTGGTCTCTCCCTGGGTGGACTCTGGATGGTCGCCCTCATCTTCGGCAGCACGCTGATCGGAAAATACGATATCGTTGGAATCCAACTCCTCTATTCACTGATCTTCTTTCTGCTCCTGCAGCATGTGGAGCAGAATGCGCTCTCGCTCGATCGCGTGATCAGCCGGCGGCGTAACATCCGATAGCCGGGATGTAATCGAAAAAGGCAGAAGCGGTCCAGGCCGGATGGACGGTGAAGGAGATGAATGGAGCGTAGCGGGGACCCGCCCGCTCGAAGCGCACCAGCGTTTTGGAGTGCGCCAGTGCTCTGGCGCTTTGGGATGTCTGCGGGCTTGCGCCAGCATTCTGTCCAAACCGTCATGCCGCAATCCTTTGACGTCTTCCGCGGTTCCCCTAAGATGTTTGCGTGAAATTACTTATGACGACAGGCGCGACCGCCCTCCATGCGTGATTTCTTCACCGTGGATGCCGGGGTGTCCACCGCCCTGAAACTGTCTGCCTCGCCTCGCCGGGTCACCTATAGGGTATCGCCCTATATCACGATTGGGCACAATCTTACAGGCGGTGTCGTTGACCTGTGTGGCGGTAGTTCAGAGGATCGCACGGTGGTCCTCAACCCCCGATTCCCTTGCCTCCATGAGTGAACTCACCCGCCGCGGCGCTGAGCATTTCGCCGAAGACTTCAGAGGATCGTCGGATCCGGCGACGTCCGAGACGCAGAGAGCAAACCTCTGGAAATGGATCGCTCAAAAGCGCTGGCCGATCGCGCTGCTCGCTCTCGCGATTCTCGCCCTGCGCATCGTCTATGTGCTCCATTTCCGCATCGATTCCGACGAACCCCAGCATCTCCACGTCGTCTGGGGATGGACCCGCGGCTTGCTTCCCTACCGCGATCTTTTCGACAATCATGCCCCGGTCTTTCAGGCGCTCTGCGCGCCCCTGTTTTGGCTCCTCGGAGAGCGCGCGGATATCATCCTGCCCATGCGCCTGGCGATGCTGCCCTTGTTCGCCGTCACGATTGTTTGTGTCCTGCGCATCGTCGTCAGTTTTGCCTCGCCGAGAGTCGCGGTCTGGTCGGCCGGGCTGGCCGCACTCTACCCGATTTACTTTTTGAATTCCGTCGAGTTTCGCCCGGACCAATTGTGGACCGCCATCTGGATGGTCACGCTGACGGTCTTGGTTTCCGGCCGGCCGACCGTGCGCCGCGCTTTCCTCGCCGGAGTCCTTCTCGGGCTGAGTTTTGCCGTTTCCATGAAATCGGTGCTCATGCTCGCCGCGCTCGGCAGTGCCGTGCTCCTCACCTTTCTCATCGGCCTGGGCATCGGAGGCATGCGAGGCCGCTGGTCTGGGTTGGCCAAATGCGCCGCCGCCGCGCTCGCCGGAATGGTCATCGTCCCGGCATTGGTGATCCTGATTTTCATCGCCCTCGGCGTCGGGCGGGAAATGGCCTATTGCATCCTTCAGCATAATATCCTCTCGGGAAACACCTCCCCGGATTCGTCGAGCAAGCTCGTCCTGCGAATCGTTTGCTGGCTGCCCGTGGCCATCGGCGGAGGAATCGCCATCGGCCTGCTCAAGCTGCCCGCGCCGCGCCGGCTCCGGCTCTGTTTTTCCTACCTCGCCTCGGCCTTCTACTACATTTACCTCGTCAGCGCCTGGCCAGTCCTGACCGCGGAGGACTTTCTGCCATTTGCCCCGGCCATGGCCTTGTGGTCCGGGCCTCTTCTGCTCTGGCTCTATGATCGTGGACTGCGGGCGCTCGGGGCCAGTCATCCGCTGACTGCCCTGCCGCTTCTGCTCTGCGAAGTGGCCGGAATATTCGCCATCCAGTTGCCCTGGGTCGATCACGCGCAACACAAGATCGGTCTCGTCGCGGATACCCTCCGCCTGACGACCGACCGCGATCTCGTCATGGACTCCAAAGGCGAGACGATCTATCGCCGGCGGGCCTACTACTACGTGCTGGAAAAAATGACCCTGGCGCGCATCAAGAACGGCAGCATCTCGAATGACATCATCGAACGGCTCATCGACCAAAGAGTGCCGCTGGCCACCCTGCGGCGCATTCCCGACAACGCGAAGCGTTTCATTCAGCAGAATTATGTGCCCATCGCCTGGCGCTTGCGGGTCCTCGGTCAGGAATTTCCCCCGCGGAATCAACGTCCGCACGGTCCCATTAACATCACCGTGCGAATTCCCGCGCGCTACACCTTCGTCACTCCCGACGGCCCTTTGCCTGGGAAGCTGGATGGCGTGGAAATCAACGGGCCGTGCGACCTCGAGGAAGGTCCGCACGAGCTGACGGTCTCGCCGCAGGCGCTCGGGAAGATCGTCATGATCTGGTCGCCGGCTTTGGAACGGGGTTACTCACCGTTCGCCCCGATCCGCCCGGATTTCACGACGCCCCAGGATTGAAGCGCGGCCCGCGGCGCACCGGCATCACCGGCGGCAACGGGCCTTTTCAAGGCGCGGGCCACGCCTTCGGCATATTGCGGGTCGGCGAGTTGGAATTGCCCGAGCTGGTGCTGGACGATCTCCTCGGGCACGCCTTCCATGGCGGCGGCGATGTTCCTGAACAAACGTTCCTTCTGCTCCCTCGTAAAAAGGCGAAAGAGATCGCTCGGCGGGGCGGAGTCGGTCGCGAGCGCGCCGAATCCGCGGGCCACCGCGCCTTGCCTCATCCGCTCAGGCACCAGCTCGCCGCCCTGGGGCGCGATAACTTCGGCGAGTTGGCAATCCTCGACCAGCAGCCGCCTACCTGCCCCAGCGATCGTCGCATTTCCGCTCTCGGCAACGTCACGACCGCAGCCTGCCGCAGGGCGGGGAACGCCGACGAGATTGGGGGGTTGCGACATAGGCTCGGTTTCGGCCTGAACTGGAAACGACCCACAATGTATCGGAGTTGCGACGATTGTTGAAATATTTCTTTCCTCTACTAATCATAGTCCTTGCCTATGGAGATGCATCAGCTTCGCTACGTCGTCGCCCTCGCCCGCACCGGCAATTTTTCGCGTGCGGCGGAACAGTGCCACGTCGCCCAACCGTCCCTCAGCCAGCAGATTCACAAGCTCGAGGAAGAACTCGGTGAGCGGCTCTTCGACCGCATGAAACGGCAGACCAAACTCACCGTGCACGGAGAAGCATTTTTACACCGGGCCGAACGGATTCTCGACGAAGTCGAAGCGGCGAAACGCGATGCCTCCGATGCCGCCGAGTTGCTGCGGGGCACGCTCACCGTGGGAGTGTTGCCCACGATCGCCCCCTATTTGCTGCCCGCGGCGATGACCGGATTCACCGGGCGCTTTCCCAGCGTCCAGATCGTGGTCCACGAAGACACCACCGCACGCTTGCTCGCCATGGCCGCGGCCTGCGAAATCGATATTGCCATTGCCAGCGAACCGCTCCGCGATGAACGCTTCGTCGTCGAGGAACTCTTTTCCGAGGAACTGCTCCTCGCGCTCCCGCCCGGCCATCCCCTCACCCGGCGGCGGGTCATCAAGCCGGCGGATCTCGAACGCGAAAAATTGATCGTCATGAAAGAAGGCCATTGCCTCGGCGATCAGGTCCTCCACTTCTGCGATCGGCGGGATTTGCGCCCGAACATCAGCTTGCGCAGCGCCCAATTGGAAACCGTCCAATCGCTGGTCCACGCCGGGCTCGGCATCTCGCTCATCCCCGCCATGGCCACGCGCGGCGCGCGCCGCGCCGAGCCCAAGTACCGGTCGTTGTCCGGCGTGAAACCCGAGCGGAAAATCGTCGCCGCCTGGTTGCGTCAGCGGCCGCCCAATCGCGCCGCCCGGGAATTGATCGCCCAACTCGCCGTGCGCCGGAAGCCGCGCGGGCGAGTGCGGGATTGAGGAGTCCGCCGATCAAGGCCGCTGCCCGTTTGCAGGGCGCGATTACGCCTTCATCAAGGCGAGATAGCCCTGCCGATGATAGGCCAGCGAGACCAGTGAAAGAACGGCGACGAGACCCGCCAACGGCAGGCCGCCCGGTTCCAGAAAAATGTGATAGAACAGAATATTGACGACGATCGGGCCCACCAAGAGCAGGCCGACCGCGGCGAATCGGGTGCTCAAGAGCAGCAACCCGCCGACGATCTGCAGGGCGGCCACAGCCTGAAAATAACCGCTGGTAAACATCGCGCCGACAAACGCCCCCGCCTGGCCATGCGGCGGCGGCATGGGAATGAAATGCAGGAAGGCATTCGCGCCAAAGACGACGAAGAGCAATCCGAGAAGGACCTGACAGATGATAGCGGCGATTTTCATAGTTTCACACGGGTTGAAAACAGGAACGGATCAGCGGGCCAGCTTGGATGCAATGCTCGCGACGTGTTTGCCCTGGAAGCGGGCCTGGGCGAGTTCCTTCGCGCTCGGCTGGCGTGAACCATCGGGTCCGGCAATGGTCGCCGCGCCCCAAGGCGATCCACCTTTCAATTCACTGATGTCGGTCAGTTCAGGACAGGTGTACGGCAGCCCGACATAGACCATGCCGTGATGGATGAGCGTGGTCGCGAAGCTGATGATCGTGCTTTCGTTGCCGCCGCCCGTGCCCGTGCTCGTGAAGACGCTGCCGACTTTTCCCACGAGCGTCCCGCTCATCCACAGACTGCCCGTCTGATCGAGAAAAGTGCGCATCTGTCCGGTCATGTTTCCGAACCGGGTCGGCGAGCCGAAAATGATCGCGTCATAGTCGCCGAGTTCCTTGGGCGAAGCGACGGGTGCGCTCTGGTCGAGCTTGGCGCCATATTGTTTTGCCGCTTCCGGAGACATCGTCTCCGGCACGCGCTTGAGGGTCACTTCCACGCCGTCCACGCCGCGCGCGCCTTCAGCGATCGCATTGGCAAGGATTTCGACATGGCCGTACATGGAATAGTAGAGGACGAGCAGTTTCATGGTTTGGGTAGTTTGGTTTCGTTTGAGGTTTAAATTTCGAGCCTTCCGGTCCGGAGCACTAAGGACTAAGCACTGATTACTGACTACTGATCACTCCGCCCCATTTCAGTTCAGATCAAAGATCAGCACCTGCGACGCCTTCACCCCCGCAAGCTCCACCTTCCCTTCCTTGCTCAAAGCCGCGGCGTCACCACCCGTCAGCGTCTCGCCATTCAAGATCACTTCGCCCTCGGCGACATGCAGCCACGCGTGCCGATTCGCCGCCAGGTTGTGCGTCAGCTTCTGGTTCGCTTCCAGCCGCCCGAGATACAAGTCCGCATCCTGATGGATCGCGATGGATTCTTCACGCCCCGTCTTGCTCGTGATCAGGTGCAACTTCCCGGTCTCGGCATCTTTCATCGATTTCTCCGCGTAATGCGGCTTCACGCCCTGGGTATCGGGCTGAACCCAAATCTGCAGGAGATGCACCGCTTCCGTACCCGACGGATTCTGCTCGCTATGCAGCACCCCGGTCCCGGCGCTCATGTATTGAAATTCGCCCGGTTTGATCACCCGTCCGTTGCCCATCGAATCTTTGTGCGCGAGTTCACCGCTCAGGATGTAAGTAATGATTTCCATGTCGCGATGCGGGTGCATGCCGAAGCCGGCGTGTGGCAGCACGAGGTCATCGTTGATCACGCGCAGGCTGCGGAAGCCCATCCACTGGGGATCGTAATAGTCCGCGAAACTGAAGGTGTGATAACTGTCGAGCCAGCCATGTTCGGCATGGCCGCGCTCATTGGCTTTGCGTAGATTGATCATGCCCCGACTTTACGCCCGCTCACGTCCCGTTCGGAAATACCATGTTCCTTGCCTGACGATGCCGAAAAGGCATGCTGGGCCTACGCATGGAACTTCGACACCTCCGATACTTTGTAGCCGTAGCCGAGGAGGAGAATGTCACCCGCGCAGCCACGAAGCTTCGCGTGGCGCAGCCGGCAATCAGTCGGCAAATCCACGACCTCGAAGAAGAACTCGGCCTCGCCTTGTTTGAAAGGACCGCGAAGTCGCTCCGTCTCACCGACGCCGGGCGCGTCTTCCTCGCCGAAGCCCGCGCCGTGCTCGCGCGCGCCGACGAAGCGATCAAGGCCGCGCGAGGTGCCGCCGGCGGGCAGTGCGGCGAATTGCACGTCGGCTACGCCCCGTCCTTGACCGTCGAACTGCTCCCGCGCGCCCTCCGCAAATTCCAGGCGGAGATGCCGAAAGTGCGCGTCCTCCTGCACGATCTTTCATCGGAGGAAATGCTCGCCGGTCTTCGCGAGGAAAAGCTCCACGTGGCCCTCATGGTCGCGCCCTCGGCGCGCCAGCTTCGCGGTTTGCGCTTCCATGAACTGGCCCGCTATCCGCTTTGTGTCGCCGTGGCCCCGCGCCATCGGTTCGCGAAACGCCGCGTCATCCGCCTCGAAGACGCCCTCGACGAACCGCTCATTGGTTACAGCCGCGCCGGTTATCCCGAATATCACGATTCCTTGGAAAGAATGTTCGCGCCGATCCGCCGGGCACCATCGATCATCGAAGAGCACGACAGCGTCACCAGTCTCATCGCCGCGGTCGAAGCCGGCCGCGGCATCGCCCTCGTGCCGACTTGCATGAAATGCCTCGCCGGTCCCCGCCTCAAAATTCTCCCCCTGACTCCCGCGCGCGAGGAAGTCGTCGTGGGAGCAGTGTGCCGAAAAGACGCCGCGTCCGTCGTCGCCCAGAAGTTTATCGAATCAGCCGCCGTCTAACACGCCCCCCGGGATGGATTCCCGCTAATCGCGACAGCGTTTTGGAGTGCGCCGGTGCTCCGGCGCTTTCCGCTGCGACCCCGCCAATACTATGCACTCGCGCACAGAAAACGGTCTCGCTAAATTGATTGTAGCGATCATCCTCGCAAAATGCCGCCCTCGCAAATCTCCTGGCCGCATGCACCAGTGCATCAGCTTGCCGAGTCAGGCACCTATTTCGTCACTGCGGCAACATATCTCAAAGAACATCATTTTCGAGATCGCAAAAGACTCGTAGTCTTACATCGCGGTCTGCTTCGTGTAACCCGAGATTTCGGTTGGCACCTCGAAGCATGGGCAGTCTTTTCCAACCACTATCATTTTGTCGCATACTCACCGGAGGTATCAGTGAACGCGGCGAGCTTGTCGCAAATGCTCGGTGTACTTCACACGAAAACTGGTGGTTGGGTGAACCGTTTGGACAAGTCGCCTGGCCGGCAAGTGTGGCATAACTTCCACGATACGAAACTCACGTTCGAAAAGTCCTATTTCGCCCGGCTGAACTACGTTCATCAAAACGCCGTGAAACATGGATTGGTACCGGTAGCAAACCAATATCCGTGGTGTTCAGCAGGCTGGTTCGAGCGCACTGCCTCCGCGGCGATGGTGCAATCCATTTATCGATTTAAAACGGATAAGCTTTCAATCGGAGACGAATATTCTCCTGTTGCCGAGCATTGACAGAAAGCGCCGCAGCAGCGGCGCACTCCAAAACGCAAGCGCGGGAAGGGAGGCTCGCCTCTTGTGGCCTCATTCTTCCCTGGATTAGTATCGATCGTGTCCAAGCGTCTTTTCATCGGTCTCGAATTACCGGAGAGCATCCGGACGGAATTGGTGCGCTTGAATCCGAAGGTGAAAGGCCTGCGCTGGCTCCCGGCGGAGCAATTGCATCTCACGATGAGTTTCCTCGGCGAAGTCGACGCCGATGGTGAGCAACGGCTGCACGAAGCCCTCGCCCCCGTGAAAGTGCCCACCTTTTTTCTACCGGTAACGGGGATCGGCACGTTCGGCGGGGCACGGCCCACCATCGTTTGGGCTGGAGTCGGCCACGGCCACCCGCATCTCTTCGCCCTGCACAAGCATCTCCAGGACGCCGTGCTGCACGCCGGCCTGGAAGCGGATCTCAAACCTTTTCATCCGCACATCACCCTCGGCCGCGCCCGCGGAATTTCCCGCGCCGCATTGAAGCCATTCCTCCACCAGCACGCCGCAACGGAATTCGATTTATGGAAGGTCACAAGCTTCACCCTATTCTCCAGCCAACTAACCCACGAAGGCTCAATCTACAAGGCAGAGAAGCACGTAACCTGGGACTAACTACACGTCCCAAACACGAAGCACTAAGCACTAAGTTCCAAAATCTCCTACTTCTGCGCCACCTTCTGGCCGGTGTATGGCGTGAAACTTTCGACATACCCAATCATCATCTCATCCGAAGTCTGAGGACCCCAGTGGACGGTCTTGTTGGGATTAGGGTTGGCGGGATTGTTGGGGCTGTTGTCGAAGACCGCGGTGATGCGCACCTTGCTGCCGGCGGGGATGAATTTCGGTTCCGCGTACTCGTACCGGAGCTGCCAGTTGAAATCGTAGTGCGGAATGTCGAGCAGGGTTTCGGTTTTGCCGTCGGCGGTGATCAACTCGTATTTGAAGGCCTTCCCGCGAACGTGCATGTGCGGGACGAAACTCATGAGCATGATGTTTGACGGGACGACGGTCTCGGCGACTTCGACATGGTTGGCCTCGCCGGGCGGGATGTTGAGGTTATACTTAACCACGGAGGAGACGTGGACTTCGTATTTCGGCGGCTCCGAGGCAAAAAGCAGGCCGATCTTCAACTGATCCTGAGTGGCGTGGCCATTGGGGGTGTAGTGGATTTCGAAGCTCAAGCGTGAACCCGCGGGGAGACGCCTGGCGAAGCCTTCCGGCAGGACTTGGAAACTATTCCCCGGGACATACGCGGCGAAGAAGGTTTGCGACGAATTGCCGCCGTCCTCCAGTCGCGCCCCGGGGGAATGCACACGCACGATCACGTGATGCACCACGGCCCGCGCCGTGGGCGCGATCTCGTAACCGCGCACCCAGCGATCCTCCGTGAAGGAGGTCTGCACGACGGCATGTTGATACGGCATCGTCCCTTCGGCTTTCACCGCGATGGGCTGCGGAATCTGGAAGACGGCATCCGGCTTGCCGATATTCCATTCCGCATCGAAGCGGCGGGCGATGGGCGCATCGGCCGGATTGCCCACCGGATGATCCGAATTCACCCAGGCGAGCAGGTCGGTTTTATCGGAATCGGAAAGGGAACGGTCATTCATCCAGAGATGATTTTCTCCCGGTTCTTTCGCCGCGAACCACGGCGGCATCGCCCCGCGAGTGATCTGTTTGCGAATCATCCCGGCGTGCTCGATCACGTCGTCGTAGTTATCCAGCGGGAACGGCCCGATCCCGCCGTCGCGATGGCATTCCACACAGTTCGCCTGGAGAATGCGGCTGATCTCCCGATGATAGGTAAGCTGGGTCGGCGCAGTCTTGGTCGCCGCCGCCACAACGTCCAGGGCGCAACCCGGCGCGCTCGTCGCCGTGATCGGCGGCGCGGTGTCGTTCACCACCGCATCGAGCGCCTCGCGCAGATAGCTTTTCGTCGGCGCATCCTTGGAATAGCCGAGCCCGTACTGGTCATTGACCGCGCCCCGATAGATGAGCGTCCGGCTGGCATCGAGAACGAAAACTTCCGTGGAAGTAGTCGCCGCCAGCGTGCGCTCCAGAGTCTGCCCGGCATCGTTCACCACCGGCGATTTCAATCCGAAAGAGCCCACGAACTTCCGCACATCGTCGGGTTTGGTTTCCGGCGCGATGTTCACCAGAAACATCGCCACATGCCGGCTGGCATAATCCTTTTCGATCCGCGCGAGTTCCGGGCCGAGTTTGTTGCTGATCGGGCAACTCGCGCTGAACAGGGCGAGCACCACCGCCTTGTCGTCCTTTTTGGCCACGAGCGGCACATCCTGGCCAGAGAGATTCTTCAAAGTCAGATTGTCCACGCGGCGGCCCACCCCGCGATCGGCGCCCTTGACCAGCAACGGTTCCTCCTTCAGTGGCGCCATGTCCGACTCGGTGAAGTTCGTCTTTTGCGGCAGGCCGTGCCCATCGCCACGACGCGCGATCATCGGCCCGAGGACCTTCTGCGCCTCATCGATCGTCACCACGCCGTCCTTGTTCAGGTCGAGCTTGTCGAACAACGCTTTGTCGGGCAACTCGTCGGGCGTAATCTTACCGTCGCCGTTCTTGTCGTAACGCTTGAACAGCCATTGGACGACCAGGTGCCCATCGCCCAGGGCCGGGGCCGCGCCTGTGCTTGCGCTTGCCGTGGGTTCACTCGCCGGAGCCGGAGTGGCGCCGCCGTTTCCTTTCGTCCATTTTTTTAGAAAACCGCTCGCCCGCCACAGGCCGATCGCGATGCGCGCCTCCTCCAGCGTCACCTTGCCATCACCCTTGAGATCGAGGCTGCGCAGATAAGGCGCGGCATTCAGTTCGTCGCCGCTCAGCACGCCGTCGTGGTTCGTGTCGAACTGCGCAAATTTATCGGCAATTTCATCGGCCCGCGCCGCTGGAGAAAGAGCGCCTGTCGCCATGCAGAGGGTGGCCAGAGCGGGAAGGACATGACGGAATTGCATAAACGGATTTTGGGATTTCGCCTATTAGAACGCTGCTGCGGCTCGGAAGTTACAGCTTTCGCATGGATGAGCACGAAGTTTGCCGCCATACCCCGCGCCGCAACTTCCGAGTGGCCTCCCTGGGCGATGCTCTGGTATGGGCGGGGATGATCGTGCGTGACACCTATTGTTGGACGAACCCCTATGTCAACGGGTGGATCCATCGCTTCTACGGAACTCATTGCCGGGATTTGTACGGCACGCGCGTCTTCACCGAGGCGCACTTTCGCGAGTTGCTCGCCCGCGACGAACAGCCGGAATACATGCTGAAATGGTGTTTCGATTCCGACCGCGCCGCGATGGTCAGCATCTGCCGCGAGCTCGGAATCAATGTCGCCTTTGGCGAGGATGGTTTCTTTCCGCATTACTCCGCGGTGCACGTCGATCCCCTCGGTTTCTGCTGGGAATCCTCGTTGACGCGCATGGTTTTCCGCGGGATCACCGACCGGCAACGGGAGCGCGCGCGCACCCTCCGCGCCCAATGGCTCACCGTGCCGGACAAGGAATTGCCCCCGAGCGTAAAATCGCCCTACGTCTTCTGGCCGCTCCAGCTCGTTCACGACCAGGTCAACGAATGGGACCTGCGCGTGAAGGATTGGTCCGGGTTGCTGCGCCATTTTCGCGCCGCCCTGCCGGTGGAATTTCAGCTCGTCCTCAAGCAACATCCCGTGGGCAAGGACAAGGACGTCGTCGGGCTCGCCGATCTGCTCAAGCAAATCCCCAATACCATTTTGCTCCCGAAAGAAACGCATCTGCCCACCCTCTTGCGCCATTCGTGGGCCGTCGCCGGCGCCAATTCCAGCGTCCTCTACGAGGCGCGCTTGATACACCACAAACCGACCTATTGCTATGCCCGAAGCTGGTTCACAAACCACTCCGAGCTCTTCGTCCCCGTCGTGCGAAACGACAAACGCCCCCTCCCCCGCCTGGACTGGCTGGAAGATCCGAAACGGATGCGCACCCCGTGGCTCGACGATTACACCGACTGGTTTCTCGCCCAGTTACTCTCCCGCCAATACAGCCAGAAAGAAGCCGATCGCCAGCCCGCGGATTTCAAAAAAAGAATCGCCCAGTTGAGCTGGCATTCCTACCGCGAGCACGGCGAAGCAATTTTCGATTAGAGCATTTTCGATTAGAGGATTTTCGATGGAGTGCGCCGCGCGATCGGGAGCGCCAGCGCCGAAAAGCAAACTCTGTCATCCTGAGCGCAAGGAGGGAGCTTCCGGCGACTGACTGAAGTCGAAGGACCTCCAATATCCTTCTTCTTCATCCCACAGGCTGAGGAAGACGCTCCAGGGAAAAGGGAACGCCCACCGCTCCGCCCGGGAACCCTCGGAAATTAGAGGTCCTTCGACTCCGCCCATGCTTCCCCGCTCCGCTCAGGAAGACAAAGTTTGCTTTTCGGCGCTGCCGCTCCTTGCACCGTGCCTCAGATTCATGAGAAACCGCTCCAGCGCAGAGGGATGATTGAAACACCGACGAAAACCACCCGCACTCCACCCAGACTCCCCCCAAAAAAACCACCACGGTTTCCCTCCCAGCGGTGTTATTCGAATTACCGGATCTGAAGTGCACGTCAAATGCCCAGTGACTAATCGCCCCCACCGGCTGCCCACCTCGTCATTCCGCCATTGGCGCTTCCTTCGTCATTCGTTATTCGTCATTCGTCATTTCCTCCCCCGCGCCCCATGCCTCGTCATCTCGCCCTCGTCTTTTTCACCCTTTTCGCGTCGTCCCTCATCGCCGCCGATCCGCCGCCCAAGCCCAACGTCCTCATCATCCTCGCCGACGACCAGGGCTGGGGCGACGTCAGCGTCAATGGCAACACCAACCTCTCGACCCCCCACGTCGATTCCCTCGCCACCAATGGCGCCCTCTTCGACCGCTTTTTCTGCTGTCCCGTCTGCTCCCCCACCCGCGCTGAATTCCTCACCGGCCGCTATCATTTGCGCGGTGGCGTCCACGGCGTCTCCGAAGGCGGTGAACGCCTCAATCTCGACGAACGGACCATCGCCGAGGCCTTCAAGGCCGCCGGTTATGCCACTGGCGCCTTCGGCAAATGGCACAACGGGATGCAATACCCCTATCATCCCTGCGGACGCGGCTTTGACGAATTCTACGGCTTTTGCTCCGGCCACTGGGGCGATTACTTCGACGCTCCGCTCGAGCACAATGGCCAGCTCGTCCAAGGCAAAGGCTACCTCGAAAACGACCTCGCCGATCACGCCCTCGATTTCATCGAGAAAAACAAGGACCACCCCTTCTTCTGCTACCTGCCCTTCAACGTCCCCCATTACCCCCTCCAGGTGCCCGATCGCTGGTACGACAAGTTTTCCAGCTTCGAGCTCAAGCTCCACGCCCGCAACCCCCAGCAGGAGGAAGTCGCCGCCACCCGCGCCATCCTCGCCATGTGCGAAAATATCGACTACAACGTCGGACGCCTCCTCGACCAACTCGACAAGCTGCATCTCGCCGACAACACCATCGTCATCTACTTCAGCGACAATGGCCCGCAGACCTGGCGCTGGAACGGCGGGATGAAAGGCAAAAAAGCCGATACCGATGAAGGCGGCGTCCGCGAACCCTTCATGATCCGCTGGCCCGGACACATCCCGAAAGGCCTCCGCGTCCCGCAGATCGCCGGCGCCATCGACTTGCTTCCCACCCTCACCGATCTCGCCGGCATCCCCACCGTCAGCACCAAGCCCCTCGATGGCGTCAGCTTGAAACCTCTCCTCTTTGGCACCGCGAAGGATTGGCCCGATCGCATGATCTTTTCGAACTGGGCCGGCAAAACCAGCGTCCGCACCCAGCAGTACCGCCTCGATTGGCACAATGCCCTCTTCGACATGATCGCCGATCCCGGCCAGGACCATGACGTCGCCGCCCAGCATCCCGAGGAAACCGCCCGCCTCAGCCAGGCCAAGGCCGCCTGGCGCGCCGAGCTCCTCCCCAAGACCGCCAAGGACGATCGCCCCTTCACCGTCGGCTATCCCGAGTTTCCCAACACCCAGTTACCTGCCCGCGACGGCATTCCCCACGGTGGCGTCCAGCGCAGCTCCAAGGCGCCCAACTGTTCCTTCTTCACCCACTGGACCACTCCCGATGACAGCATCACCTGGGACATCGACGTCGCCACGACCGGCAAATACGAAGCCGTGGTTTACTACACCGTCCCCGCTGCCGACGTCGGCTCGACCGTCGAACTGAGCTTCCAGGGAAATCGTCTCGAAAGCAAAGTCGCCGAAGCCAACGACCCGCCCCTTCACGGCGCGGAACACGACCGCGCCCAGCGCGGCCAGGAATCGCTGGTCAAGGACTTCAAACCCCTCGATCTCGGCGAAATCGAACTCCAGAAAGGCCGCGCCCCCCTCACCCTCCGAGCCCTCAAGATCCCCGGAAAGAGCGTCATGGACGTCCGCCTGATCTTCCTCACCCTGAAACATTAGCGCGGTTACCAGGTCGCGCGAAGCGCCTCCGGGGAGCGCACTCGTCTCGAGTGCTGGCGAAGGCGTCCCCGCCTTTGCGAACTTAAAAATTTCAGTGAGAAAAGCTCAAAAGTCCGTTTCGGCGAGACGCCGAAACCAGCACTCGGGACGAGTGCGCTCCCCGGACTCCCGCCGCCTCGCACCCACACTTTCATCGAGCCCCAAAATCCGCCGAAGATTATCCTTGCAATTCCCCCAAAGTCCCAACGACGCGACCATGAACCAGCGTCACTTTCCCCGCTCCGAATCCACGGACGAGCGGCCCCACCTCCGGCTTGCCAAAGCGTGCCCCGATAAGGCCGTCAGGAGCCGACCCGACCCCAGCAAAACCCCCGAAACCGGCTCAACATCCCTCCCCGCCTTCCAGAGTAAACCACCCGGAAACCCCGAAAAAAGTCATCATTTATCAACACCCTCCCGAGCCCTTCCAAGGCCCCGCGGCTCGAATGAGGGCAACCTCAAACCCCACCCCATCCAAGCCACATCACAGAGAAACACCCCGATTCTCCGTGCAGCGTAGTGGGCGCCACCCTACAATCGTGTGGCGGGAATCGCCATATCCAGAGTCTGCCAAGCTTTGATACTTGCCAGTATCAATTGTTGAAACACGACATAGATTCCCACCATCCCATGAGACTCTCTCCCCGCGATTGTGCCACCGAACTGCTCGAAGTCGTGCCTCTCATGATGCGCGTCATTCGCGCGGAAATCCGTTCGCACAGTAGCCCGGAGCTCACCATGCCGCAATTCCGCGCCCTCGCTTTTCTCGGGCGCAACGAAGGCGCCATGCTCGGCGACGTCGCCACTTTCCTCACCCTCACCCTTTCCGCCGCTTCCAAACTCATTGACGGCCTCGTCGTGGCAAATCTCGTCACCCGCGAGAGCGGCCTCGTCGACCGCCGGAGGATCGTCCTCAAGCTCACCGCCTCCGGCCAGGCCCGGTTCGCCGCCGTCCGCCAGGCCACCGCGGATTTTCTCTCCCGCCGGGTCGAGACCCTTTCGGATACCGATCGCGAGCAGATCGCTGGAGCCATGCAAATTCTTCAGCGAATCTTCTCCGACGAACCTCCGGAAACAAACGGGCGCGCCCCCAAAGGCACGCGTTACAAAATCGCCTCCTAAAACCCCTCTCGCCCACCCTCGCCTATGGCCAATCAGACTGAACTCCTGCGCGGAACGCCCCACGCCAATCCCGCCTTGCACTCGCCGACGCATTCACCCTCGCGCCTCGTCGAACAAACACCACCACCCCGCAAAGGGAAAGGGATGGTTTGGATCGTCCTCGCCGTCCTCGTCATCGCCGGCATTTACTGGTGGACGGGTCGCTCCGGCGCCAACAAGGCCGCCGCGGGCGCCGCCGCCGGCAAGGGCGGCCCGGTTCCGGTCGTCCCGGGCGTCGTCGAGAAAAAGGACGTCCCGATCTATCTCGATGGCCTTGGCACCGTCCAGGCCTTGAACACCGTCACCGTCCACACTCGCGTCGACGGACAACTCACCAAGGTCGCCTTCACCGAAGGTCAGGACGTGAAAACCGGTGACGTCCTCGCCATCATCGACCAGGCGCCATTTCAGGCCGCGCTCGCCCAGGCCGAGGGCCGCCTCGCCCAGGATCAGGCCCAGTTGGCCAACGCCAAGCTCGACCTCCAGCGCTACATGGATCTGGTCAACAAGAAGGTCATTTCTTCCCAGCAGTACGACACCCAAAAGGCGCTCGTCGCCCAATTCGAAGGCACCATCCAAAACGACTCCGCCGCCGTCGAAAGCGCCAAGGTCAACCTCAACTACACCACCGTCGTCTCCCCGCTCGACGGCCGGATCGGCATCCGCCTCGTCGACCAGGGCAATATCGTCCACGCCAGCGATCAGGGCGGCCTCCTCGTCATCACCCAGTTGCACCCCATTTCCTTGATCTTCACCCTGCCCGAGCAAAATCTCGCCCAGATCCACGAGCACACCGCCAAGGGCGAAACCCTCCAGGTGCTCGCGGTCGATCGCGATAGCAACACCACTCTCGACCGCGGCGAACTCTCCGTCATCGACAACCAGATCGACACCACCACCGGCACCATCCGGCTCAAGGCCACCTTCGACAACGGGCAGTACCAACTCTGGCCCGGACAATTCATCAACGCGCGCCTTCATGTCGCCACCCGGAAAGACGGCCTCACCGTCCCCGCTTCCACCGTCCAGCGCGGCCCGAATGGTCCCTACGTTTTCGTCATCAAGGACGACCAGAGCGTCGAACTCCGCAACGTCAAAGTCGCCCAGATCGACGACGGCGAAGCGTTGATCGATGAAGGCCTGGCCGAGGGAGAAAAGGTCGTCGTCGACGGCCAGTACAAGTTGCAGCCCGGTTCGAAAGTCGTGATCAACCCGCAAGCGGCCGCCGGGGCCAAAGCCCACGCCGCCCACGAAGCCCCCGCGCAAGGCAGCGGCGGAGAGGGCCACAAGCCCGGCAACGAACTGAAATAACCCGGAATGCGCCCCGCGCGGCTAACTCTTAATCTTAATCTTAATCTTAATCTTAATCCCCCAACCCTCACCCCGCAGATAGAGATTAAGAGTAAGATTAAGATTAAGAGCGCTCCGCATTCGCTTGCGCCTTTGCCATGAACATCTCCGAGCCTTTCATCAAGCGGCCCATCGCCACTTCCTTGCTCATGGCCGGGGTCGTCATCATGGGCATGCTCGGCTACTTCCTGCTGCCCATCTCCGCACTTCCGCCGGTCGACTTCCCGACCATTCAGGTCACCGCCCAATATCCCGGTGGCAGTCCCGATGTCATGGCCTCTTCAGTCACCACTCCGCTGGAGCGGCAGTTCGGCGAAATCAGTGGCCTCGCCAGCATGACTTCGGTCAGTTCCTTCGGTAACTCGACCATCACCCTGCAATTCGTCCTCGATCGCGACATCGACGGCGCCGCGCAGGACGTTCAGGCCGCGATCAATGCGGCCAGCGGCGTCCTCCCGACGCAGATGCCCAATCCGCCGGTTTATAACAAGGTCAACCCCGCCGATACCCCGATCATCAGCCTCGTCCTGACCTCCGACACCCTGCCGCTGGAAACGGTCAACGATCTCGCCGATACCCGCCTCGCGCAGAAACTCAGTGAAGTCACCGGCGTCGGCCTCGTGACCATCGAGGGCAACCAAAAACCGGCCGTCCGGGTGCGCGTCAATCCCGCCGCCATCGCTTCGCTCGGCACCAGCCTGGAAGACATTCGCACGGCGTTGACGAACAACAACACCAACCAGCCGAAGGGCAGCTTCGACGGTTCGCGGCTCTCCTACGCCATCGGCGCCAACGATCAGCTCTTTACCGCCAACGATTACAAGAAGGTCATCGTCGCCTACAAGAACGGCGCCCCGGTCCGGCTCGGCGACGTTGGCACGGTGGTCGACGCCGTGGAAAATGTGCGTCTCGCCGGTTGGGTGAACAACAAGCCCGCCGTCATCCTCGATATCCAAAGGCAGCCGGGCGCGAACATCATCGAGACCGCCGATCGCATCAAAGCGCTCCTCCCGAAGTTGCGCCTCTCCCTGCCGCCCTCCATCAAGGTCGAGATTCTCACCGACCGCACTCAGACCATTCGTGCCTCCGTCAAGGATGTGCAATTCACCCTCATCCTCACCGTCGTGCTCGTCGTCGCGGTCATCGCCGTCTTCCTCCGGAATTTCTGGGCGACGGTCATTCCCAGCGCGGCCCTGCCTCTCGCCATTATTGGCACCTTCGGGGTGATGAAACTCATCGGGTTCAGTCTCGACAACCTTTCGCTCATGGCCCTGACCATCTCGACGGGGTTCGTCGTCGACGATGCCATCGTCATGATCGAAAATATCGTCCGCTTCATCGAGATGGGCGATTCGCCCATGGAAGCGGCGCTCAAGGGCGCGCGGCAGATCGGTTTCACGGTCATCTCGCTCAGTCTCTCGCTCATCGCCGTTTTCATCCCGCTGCTTTTCATGACGGGCATCGTCGGCCGCTTGTTCCGTGAGTTCGCTATCACGCTCAGCGTTTCGATCATCGCCTCGGCCTTCGTCTCGCTCACCCTCACGCCGATGATGTGTGCGCGCCTCCTTCAATCGGAGAAGGACGTGCAGCATGGTAAGTTCTATCACGCCACCGAGCGGATGTTCGATTGGATGCTCAACACCTACGAGACGGGTTTGAAGTGGGTGATGCGGCACCAGTTCTTCACTCTCATGGTCGCGGTGGTCACGCTCGTCGCCACGATCGTCCTCTACATCATCGTGCCGAAGGGCCTGCTGCCCCAGCAGGATACCGGGCTCATTCTCGGCGTCACCGATTCCTCCCAGTCCATCTCTTTCAAAGCGATGGTCGATCGTCAGCGGGCCATCGCCGAAATCGTCGCCAAGGATCCCGACGTGCAAAGCGTTAGCTCCTTCGTCGGCGCCGGCGCGGTCAATTCCACCGTCAACACGGGGCGCTTGAACATTCAGCTCAAACCGCGCGACGACCGGAAGTCCAGTGCCGTCGAGATCATCGCCCGTCTGCGTAACGCAACCAAGGATGTCCAGGGCGTCTCGCTCTTCATGCAAGCGGTCCAGGACGTGCAGATCGACAGCCGCCTCTCCCGCACGCAATTCCAGTACACCCTCGAGGATGCCGATGAGCCGGAACTCGCCGAGTGGGCTCCCAAGCTGCTCGCCAAGTTTCGCACCCTGCCCGAACTGGCCGACGCCGCCAGCGACCAGCAATCCGAAGGACTCCAGCTCAGCGTCGATGTCGACCGCGAAATGGCCTCGCGCTACAACGTCACCACCCAGGCGATTGACGACACGCTCTACGACGCCTTCGGTCAGCGCCAGGTCTCGATCATTTTCACGCAGCTCACCCAGTACCGCGTCATCCTCGAGGCCGAGCCGACCTTCCAACTCACCCCGGAAGCGCTCTCGAAAATCTACGTCAAGAGCACGACCGGGCAGATGGTTCCGCTGAGCACCTTTGCCCACCTCAAGACGGTCACCGCGCCGCTCGCCATTCTCCACGAAGGCCAATTCCCGGCGGTCACGTTGTCCTTCAACTTGAGCCCGAATTCCTCGCTCGGTGACGCCATCAACGCCATTCAAAAGGCCCAGCAGGAAATCGGCCTGCCCGACACCGTGGTCACCTCCTACTCCGGCAGCGCCGCGGAATTCCGCTCTTCGCTGGCCAGCGAGCCTTTCCTCATTCTCGCCGCCATCGTCGTCATCTACATCGTCCTCGGGGTTCTCTACGAGAGTTACATCCACCCGATCACCATCCTCTCCTCGCTGCCCTCCGCCGGCGTCGGCGCGTTGCTCGCGCTCATCCTCTTCCACGTGGACATGTCGCTGATCGCGCTGATCGGCATTATCCTCCTCATCGGCATCGTCAAGAAGAACGCCATCATGATGATCGACTTCGCGCTCGACGCCGAGCGCAACGAACATCTGCCGCCGGAAAAATCCATCTACCAGGCCTGCCTCCTCCGCTTTCGGCCGATCATGATGACCACCTTCGCCGCCTTGCTCGGCGCGCTGCCTCTCGCGCTCGAAAGCGGCACCGGCTCGGAACTGCGCAAACCCCTCGGCATCTCCATCGTCGGCGGTCTCCTCCTCTCCCAATTCATCACCCTCTACACCACTCCGGTCATCTACTTGTATCTCGACCGTCTCGGCCATCGTGTGCGCCGCTGGCGCGCTTCCAAAGGACTGCCCGGCATGCACGATGAAGAGCTGATCGAATCAATGGCCAGGGAGTCAGAGCCTCCCGAAGAAGTCGTGGTGCCATGATTATTCTCCAGTTGCCTCCGAATCCGTGCGCGTTTCCACCAACCGCGCCCCCGCGCCCCGGATTTCTTAATCTTAATCTTACTCTTAATCTTAATCCCCCAAACGTTCGCCCACCAACGGGGAGGATTAAGATTAAGAGTAAGAGCGCTGCGCATTCGCTGGCGCTTTCCCCATGAACATCTCCGAGCCTTTCATCAAACGGCCGGCCGGAACTTTCCTCCTCGCTGGTGGGCTGTTCCTCATGGGAGTTGTCGCTTACATCTTCCTGCCCGTCGCGCCGCTGCCGAAAGTGGATTTCCCGGTGATTTCCGTGACCGGCATGCTCCCAGGTGCCGAACCGGAAACAGTCGCTTCTTCCCTCGCCGCACCGCTCGAACGGCGCATCGGCCAGATCGCCGGCGTCACGGAAATGACCTCCAACAGCGTGCTCGGCATGTGCACGATCAACATCATGTTCGACCTCGATCGCACGGTGGACAGTTGTGCGCGCGACGTCCAGAAGGCCATCGACGAATCCGCCAGCGACCTCCCGGCGAATCTCCCGCAACCCCCCACCTATCGCAAAGTCAACCCGTCCGACCGGCCAATCATGATCCTGGCCATGACCAGCGACACCCGGGAAGCGACGCAGGTCTTCCAGTATGCCGACGAAATCGTCGGGCAGCGCATCAGCCAGCTCAAGGGGGTCAGCCAGGTCATCATCAGCGGCGCGGAAAAATCCGCGGTCCGCGTTCAGGTGAATCCCGCGGCCCTGGCGGCTGCCGGCGAAAGCCTCGAAGACGTCCGTCACTTCCTCGCCCAAGCGAATGTCGACCAACCGAAAGGCAGCTTCGACGGCGACAAGGCCTCCTACGCCATCTACAGCAACGATCAGCTCTTCGAAGCGAGCCAGTACAAGAACCTCGTTCTCGCTCAGAAAAACGGCACGCCCATCACGCTCAGTTCCGTCGCCAAAGTCGTCAATAGCGTGGAAAACACCATGCTCGGCGGTTGGGCGGACGACCAACCGGCCGTCCTCCTCATCATTTTCAAACAGCCCGACGCCAACGTCATCAACACCGTGGACCGGGTGAAGAAAGAGCTGCCGCTCACCGAAAAATGGATTCCGCCAAGCGTCCATGTCCGGGTCTTGAGCGACCGCACCATCACCATCCGCGCCTCCGTCAACGAGGTCCAGTTTTCGCTCCTCGTCAGCATCGCCCTGGTGGTGATGGTGATCTTTCTCTTCCTCCGGCGGTTCTGGCCCACCTTCATCGCCAGCGTCAGCGTCCCGCTCTCCCTCGCCGGGACTTTCGGGATCATGTATCTGCTCCACTACAGCGTCGACAATCTGTCCCTCATGGCGGTGACGATTTCGGTCGGCTTCGTGGTCGACGACGCCATCGTCGTCATTGAAAATGTCTTCCGCTTTATCGAGGCGGGCGATACCCCCATGGAGGCGACGATCAAAGGAACCAGGCAGATCGGCTTTACGATCATTTCCATGAGCCTTTCGCTCATCGCCGTTTTCATTCCGCTCCTCTTCATGAGCGGCATCCTCGGCCGGCTCTTTCACGAATTTGCCGTCACCCTCAGCGCCGCCGTTTTCGTCTCCGGCGTCGTTTCGCTGACCCTCACGCCGATGCTTTGCTCGCGCTTCCTGAAACCGGAATCCGCCTACGGACATCGCATGAATGCCGCCCAGCGTTGGAGCGAGGCCGGTTTCAATTGGCTGGCCGGCCACTACGAGAGTTCCCTGAGATGGGTGTTGCGCCATCAGATCGTGATGCTGGTGGTCTTCGGGCTGACGATCCTGGCGACTATCGGGCTCGTGAAGATTGTGCCCAAGGGCCCCTTCCCGCAGCAGGACACCGGCTTGATTAGCGGCACGACCGACGCCGCCCAGGACATTTCCTTTTCCGCCATGTCTGCCCTGCAACTGAAATGCGCTCGGGTCCTCATGGCCGATCCCGACATCGACACTTTCGGCTCTTTTATCGGCAGTTCCTATCAAGCCTCCACGGTGAACAACGGCCGGTTTTTCGTCACCCTGAAGACGCGCGACAAACGCAAGGCCTCGGCCGAACAGATCATCACTCGATTGCGCAAAAAGCTGTCCACCGTGCCGGGCGTCAGCCTTTTTCTCCAGGCCACCCAGGACATCATTCTGACTGGCCGGTCGACGAAGGCCCAATTTTCCTACACCTTGCAGAGCAGCGAACTGGATGAACTCAACAAGTGGGCGCCGAAATTCCTGAGCAAACTCCGGGAACACCCCCAGTTCAAGGACCTCAACAGCGACCAGCAAACCAAGGGGATCAAGGCCAATGTCGTCGTCGATCGCGACGCCGCGTCGCGCCTGGGCGTATCGGCACTCGACGTGGACAACACCCTCTACGACGCCTTCGGCCAGCGCCAGGTCTCCATCGTCTACGAGCAGTACAACCAGCACCACATCGTCCTCGAAGTCGAACCGAAGTACCTCAGCGATCCGCAATATCTCAGCACCATTTACGTCAAGTCGAAGACCGGCCAGATGGTCCCGCTGTCGGCGGTTTCAAAAGTCGAAACGACCAACGCTTATCTCTCGGTCAATCACCAGGGACAATTTCCCTCGGTGACGTTCTCCTTCAATCTCGCCCCCGGCGTGTCGCTCGGCGACATTACCGACATCTTCCAAAACACCAGCCGCGAGATCGGCATGCCGTCCACCATCCACGGCAGTTTCGCCGGGACCGCGCAGATGTTTCAGCAATTGATGGACACGCTTCCCCTCCTCCTCGGGGCCGCGCTCATCTGCGTCTACATCGTCCTCGGCATGCTCTACGAGAGCCTCATCCATCCGCTGACGATTATCTCGACGCTCGTCAGCGCGGGTCTCGGCGCGCTCCTCGCGCTCCTCCTCTTCAGGGTCGAACTTTCGTTGGTTTCCGCCATCGGCATTATCCTCCTCATGGGCATCGTCAAAAAGAACGGCATTCTCATGGTCGATTTTGCCATCGAGACCGAACGCAACGACGGCCTCAATCCCGAGGACGCGATTTTCAAGGCCTGCATCATCCGCTTTCGCCCCATCATGATGACGACCATGGCGGCCATGCTCGGCGCCGTGCCGCTCGCGGTTGGCATGGGCGAAGGTTCCGAACTTCGCCAACCGCTCGGCATTTCCGTGGTCGGCGGCCTCATCGTCTCGCAGATCCTCACCCTTTACACCACTCCCGTCATCTACCTCTTCATCGAGCACACCCGCCAACGCTTCCGCCGCCGCCGCGCCCCTGCCGTCGCCGGTCTGGAATTACAAACGAACTGACGGGAAGCGACCTCTCGCGCGCCAGCGTTTTGGAGTGCGCCGCTGCCGTTTCGACAAGCTCAAGGCCCCGAGCCCGCCGAGGGGCTGCGGCGCTTTCGGAATGTCTGCGGGATGACGGCACCGGCGTTCCACCACCTTCGAAAGCGCCAGAGCACTCCGCCAGTCCGGCCCGGACCGCACTCCAAAACGCGGGCGCCGAATTGCCTTGAAAGCAATTCGGCGCGTTTCTGCGAACCGAAAATATTTCCGGCGGGATTACGCCATCAGTGCCGGAATCACTTCGCCATACACGTCCGTGAGGCGGCGGTTGCTGCCATTGTGACGGAAGGTCAGCTTCTCGTGGTCGATGCCGAGCAGATGCAGGATGGTGGCGTGGATGTCGTAAACCGGCGTGGCCTTGTCGGCCGGCCGGTAGCCCCACTCGTCGCTCGCGCCGTAAGTCACGCCGCCCTTGATGCCGCCGCCGGCGAGCCAGTTGGTGAAGCAGTGCGGGTTGTGGTCGCGTCCGCCGCCGCCTTCCGTGCAAGGCATCCGGCCGAATTCGGTGGTCCAGATAATGAGCGTATCCTTGAGCATGTCGCGCTGCTTGAGGTCCTTGAGGAGCGCGGCGGTGGGCTGGTCCATGCTCGTGCCCATTTCGCCGTGGTCCTTGTAGATGTTTTCGTGGCTGTCCCAATTGCGCCGCGGGACGCCGTTGTCAGCGCCGCTCCAGAGCTGCACGAAACGCACGCCACGTTCGAGCAGCCGCCGGGTGATGAGACAGTTGCGGCCAAATTCCTCGGTGATCTTGCGATCCAGGCCGTAGAGCTTTTTGGTTTCCTCGGTCTCCTTGGAAATATCCAGGACCTCGGGCGCGGAGAGTTGAAGTTTCGCCGCCAGCTCGTAACCGGAGATACGGGCCTCCAGCCGGCTGTCGCCCGGATGCGCCTGGGCGTGAATCTGGTTGAGCTGATTGACCGCGGCGAGCGTGGCTTTGTCGTCGTCGGCGGTGGCGAAGGAACCCTTCGGAGCGTTCAAGTCGAAGATCGGCGGGTTCGAGCCGGGCCGCACCATGGTGCCCTGGTGAGCGGCCGGCAAAAAGCCCGCGCCCCAGTTGGCCGGGCCATTGGGTGCGAAGCCGCGGCTGTCGGGCAGCACGACGAAGGTCGGCAGATTGTCATTCAAGGTGCCGAGACCGTAGCTGATCCACGAGCCCATGGACGGAAATCCCGGCAGGGCAAATCCGGTGGCCTGCAGGTAAGTCGCAGGTCCGTGCACGTTCGAAGTGCTGATCATGGAATGAACGAACGCCATGTCGTCGGCGCAACTGCCGAGGTGTGGAAGAAGATTGCTGATCTCCTTGCCCGACTGGCCGCACTTCGTCCAGCCCCACGGATTCTTCATGACCATGCCGGGAAAACTCTGGAAGAGCTCGACCTTGGAGCCCGGGTCGAATTTCTGCCCGTGCTTTTCGTCGAGCAGCGGCTTGTAGTCAAAAGTGTCGATGGCGCTGGCCGCGCCGGACATGAAGAGTTGGACCACGCGCTTGGCCTTGGCCATGTGGTGGATGCCGCCGTTGAACTCCGGCTTGCCCATGCCCGCGGCGAGGAGGCCTTCGCGGCCGAGCATCTCGGCGAGAGCGATGCCGCCGAGACCGCCGCCGAGCCGCCAAAGGAACGAGCGGCGATCGACGAGTTGGGGCGCGAGGTGATGAGGATAACGCGATTTCATAGAGCGAGAGTGGTTCGGGGTGAAAGAAGCGGGGGTTAGTCGACGAAGAAGAATTCGTTCGTATTGAAGAGGACTCGGCAGAAGGTCGGCAGACCTTCCTTGTCGATGACGGGAACCAGGGCGCTCGTCTCGGCGGCTGTCGGCACGCGGCCGAAGGCGAGACGGAACCCGGCTCTTACTTGTTCCGCGGGCGACTTCGCCATTTTGCCCAGACGCTCCGCGAAATTCTCGGACTGCTTGAGCATGAACGGGTCGTTGAGCATCGCCAGACTTTGCAATGCGGTGATCGTGCTCGTGCGCACCGGCGTGTTGATGCTCGGGTCGGCACAATCGAGGCATTCGAGAAATGGATCGGGCACGCTGCGCACCGCGAACCGGTAGACGGCCCGGCGCCAGTTGACGGGATTGTTGATCGAGGCAATGTCGAGATGGTCGTAGACCGGCGACTTATCGTCCACGAAGTGGAAGGGCTCGTAGGCCGGCCCACCCATTTTCGGGTCGAGCTTGCCGCTCACGGCGAGCACCGAGTCGCGCACTTCCTCGGCTTCCAGCCGGGCACGGTTTTGCCGCCACAGGAGAAGGTTGTCGGCATCGATCGCCTCCGCCTTTTCGTTGTTTGCCGAGGATTGCTTGTAGGTCGCGCTCGAGACGATGAGCCGGGTCAGCTTCTTGATCGACTCTCCGTCCTTCACAAACTCGGTGGCGAGATAGTCGAGCAATTCCAGGTTGGTCGGGGCGATGCCATTGCGGCCGAAATCGCTCGGCGTGGCGACGATGCCGCGGCCGAAATGGTACTGCCACACGCGATTCACGATAGAGCGGCGGGTCAGCGGATTTTTCGCATCGGTGATCCATTCGGCGAGCGCGGCGCGGCGCTTGCCTTCGTTTTCCGGCCCGGTCGGAAACTCCACGTGAATTCCCTCCACGCAAGAGGGCGCACCGGCCGTCACTTCCTCGATCGGTTTCGTGACGTCGCCGCGCTTCAGGACCGAAATCTTCCGCGCGGGAATGGATTCAAAGCCGTAGAATTCCTTCGGCTCCGGCAGCGCCGCGAGTTGCTTCGCCAAGCTGGTGTATTCGTCGACCGCCTTCACCGCGTGATCGCGCACGTCGTAGTCATCCGGGAAACGCAGCCAGAGCCGGCCATCGAATCCGTCGGTCAGGAATTTCGGGCTCCAGGACGGCGCCTCCAGCGAGTCCGAGGCTGTCACCGGCGCGCCAAAGGCCACGTTCTGCCCTTCGCTTTCGACTTCGATTTCACCGAAGGCCATGAGGTAGGAGTCGTTGGACTTTTTGTAGAGCAGCGGTGAAGCGACCCGCACGTAACGTGCCGTCTTTCCCGTCGCCGGAATCTTCACCGTGGTCGCGCCGGGGTTGGGGAAATCGACGAGCGTGTGGTCCACGAGCATGTCGCTCTTGGCAAAGGTCGCATCGTCGCTCACCGCCACGGTGAAGCGCAGCGGAAAGCCGAATCCGTCTTTTTCCGAATCAATCGGCCGCGCCGCCACGAGGCGGATTTCCGTCAGCGGCACCGATTTACCGAGATCGATCTGCACCCACTTCGCCGTGTCCTCCTTCGGAGCGATCGCGCTCGACCAACCCGCCGGCAGGGTCTGGGCGATTTCCGCCAGACGTTTCACGAGGGTCGCGCGTTTCTCCGCGGCCGCGTCGGCGTAGATCCGGTCTTTCCGCTCGATCCCGGAGAAGACGGCATCCAGGCGGTAATAGTCTTTCTGCGGGATCGGATCGAACTTGTGATCGTGGCACCGCGCGCAATGCACCGTGAGGCTGGCGAACGTGCCCATCGTCTGGATGATCATGTCGTTGCGATCGATTTCGCGCGCCTTCTCGCGCTCGACGGTGCCCTCGCGCAATTCCATCTGCGATTCGAAATCCCACGGGCCGGCGGTGATGAAACCGGTGCCGATGAGGGCGTCGGTATTGCCGGGGAAAAGCACGTCGCCGGCGAGTTGTTCCTGGACGAAGCGCGAGTAGGGCTTGTCCTCGTTAAAGCTCTTGATGACGTAATCGCGATAGGGCCATTCGTGGGGCCGGCGCTTGTCGCGGTCGAAACCGTGGGTATCGCCGTAGTGAACGATGTCGAGCCAATGGCGTCCCCAGCGCTCGCCGTAGTGCGGCGAAGCGAGCAGGCGATCGACGAGCTTTTCGTAGGCGTCCTTGGACTTGTCCTTCACGAAGGCGTCCACTTCCTCCGGAGTCGGCGGCAGGCCAATGAGATCGAACGAGAGCCGGCGGATGAGAGTCAGGCGATCGGCTTCCGGCGAGAGGGTGAGACCTTTCTCCTCGAGTTTGGCGAGAACGAAGGCGTCGAGCGGATTGCGCACCGCCTTGGTTTCCTTGACCTTGGGCACCTCAGGGCGGGTCACCGGCTTGAGCGACCAGAGGTCGCGGCTGGCCGGATCCTTCGGGAGCTCGGCGGCCTTGGAGAGCGCTCCGGCGAAAAGCCCGGCGGCCGAGACGGCGGTGAGTGCGGCCATGGACCAGGTAGGCCGGCGGAGCGTGAAGAAGAACGGTGCGCGGGTGGAGCGAGAGGGAGGACGAATCATGGGCGGAGATGGGTGAACGGGCAGGTAAAGCGTGCCAGTGTGCGCATATGTAAATATGCGTCACAAGGCAAATATTAGATCAGCACGCGGCCGTTTTTTCCGCAATGGTGTTTTCGTGTTTTCGGTGCCGCCGCTGGTCCACCGTCCCGGTTTTCGCTGATTGATGTGGAGAGCTCTTTCTCTCCTGCACGTCCGGGACGCGAGGCCAAACCTACGGCGCTGCCGCCGCCTGGTCGCGATGGGTCGGCGTCGGCCGTCCCGGCCGGAAATGCTCGAGGTGATGCAACTGGATTTCCAGGGTGGGAAACTGCTCCTGCACGACACGCAGCGATTCACGCACCGCTGCCGCGAGCGTATCCGGCGAATCCTCCGCCCGCAGGTTGATGATGAGCTGGCCCCGTTTCGAAGGCTCCGGCAGCTTCAGCGAAAGCTCGGGCACGAAATCGTTCCGCACGAGATTGACCACGGCGATTTCGCCGGCCAGCGCTTCGTCCGGGCTGTAGGTCATCTTGAGATGCGCGACTTCGGCGCGTTGCGCGCGCAGCCGGTCCTGGATGTCGCGAGCGATGGCGGTCAGCACACGATCGGCATCGAAGGCCGTGGTCGCCGCCAGTTCCGCGGTGGCGTTGAGCCAGCCGAGCAGGGCTTCGCCGTCGGCGTAGACGTCATAGTCCACTTCCATCGTGGGCCCGGCGCCGTGTTCTTTGTCGGTGAGCTGCGCAAACCAGGCGTCGAGTTCGCCGCCGGTGCGCGCGGAAACGGCGCGGATTTCCGCCCGCGGGAACTGCGCGGCGAGGGCCGCCCGCAATTGCTCCACCCGTTCCGGCGAGAGCAAATCTGTTTTGTTGATGACGAGAATGTCCGCTTCCTCGAGCTGCTTCTTGTAAATGTAGATGACCTTTTCCGAAAAATTACCGCCGCCTTCGATCCCGAGCACGCGTGCGGCGCGCACCGGATCCACGAGAACACTCACCGGGGCGATGATGAAACGATCGCCGTAAATCCGCCGCAAGGGATAAGTGACCGTGGCCACCAGATCCGTGCAACTGCCCACGGGCTCGGCGATGAAGACGTCGGGCTGCGTCGCCGTGGTCAGTTTGCCGGCCGCATCGACCAGCGAATTGAATCGGCAGCAAAAGCAGCCGCCGGGAATTTCCTCGGTGGCAAAACCCTTGGCCCGGAGCATCTGGGTATCGACCAATTCGCGGCCCTGGTCGTTCGTGATGAGGCCGACTTTCAAGCCTTGCTCGGTCAGGCGTTGGGCGAGTTTGGCTACGGCCGTGGTTTTGCCGGCGCCGAGAAAGCCGCCAATCATGATGTAACGGGCTTTGCGGAGGGAAGGAGAGTCGGGCATGGGAATGGGTGCGTCCGATGGCATATAATCGATCGCGCCGGGCAGGGCGAACGGATTATTCGTAGTGGAAAATCGCCGTGGCCTTGCAACTCTCGCTGGCCGCCACCCGCACCCAGTGCGCGGCAAATCCGGCGGGAAATTCGTGGCGCAGAGTCTCGCCGGGTTTCACCTCCAGCATCGTGTATTCGTGCCAGGTGCCGTTGGCGAGGAAATCGACGTCGATCGTGAAGAAGACCGGCTCGGTGGCATCGTGGGAGAGCGTCACCGATTTGCGATCGAAGTTGGTCATCAAGAAGGGTTCGCTCGGGGCGTTGGCCCGCACGGCGGTGTCCTTCCACGGGCCGCCTTCTCCCACTGGCTTGCCGAATTGCCAGAGGTCATCGGCCTTGCCAAACCAGAGCGACATCTTGCCATCGGGACATCCCACGGTGCGCCCGACGCCCGGCACCGCAGCGCCACCGGACAAGACCAGCAAGCCGCGCCAGGTGCAGAAATCGACGATCGATGCGCGATGCGTGGCGATGGGTTTCATCTTTTGGAAATCCGGGGGATCGAAGTCGCCTTTGCCGGTGGCGCGCGGGATTTCGTAAAGGATGCCGTGGTAGTTGCCGAGAAAGCGCTCGCTCTCCACTTCGCGAATCTCGCGCAATGGAGTTGCCGGGTTGTCGTAAGCCACATCGGTCTTTGGCAGATGCCAGCGCCGGCCGAGATAATCGGTGACGATGACCGAGGACGCAGCGATTTTGGCGATGGTCGGAATCTGGATATCGGGCAGCGCCTTGTGCAAGTCGGCGGGCTGATCCATCGCGTGGAAGTTGAGCGTCTCGTCGACTTCGTAGTAGCCACTGGGCGTCACGACCTGGAGGTTTCGAGTACTCTTTCCCGGTCGCAGAAGTGCCGCATTTGCAGGGTCAATCTTTGGCGTCGCGGTCGAGGCCGGGTGTGGATTGGGATTGGCGAAATCGAAGTAGGCCGTGGCTCTGGTGGTGGCGTCGGGTTTCAAGCGCACCCATTCGGCTTGCACGCTCGCGGGGAATTCGTGGTGCTCGTAGGTGTGGGCCGGCACGGCGATTTTTTCGAGCGGCTGCCAGGCGCCCTTGCCGTCAGCGTCGGCTTCGATCGTGAAATCGACCGCCGCGTCACCGTCGTTGACGAGGTGCAAAACGCGATTCTCCCAGCCGGCGAATTGAAACGGGTCGCTGGGCACGCCGGCTTTCACGGTGTCGTCCACCCACACCCCGCCCCAACCGGCCGACGGCCCCCAGGTCTTCAAGTCATCGAGCTTGCCGAACCAAAGATTAGACTGCGATTGCCCGGCCTGCGGATTGCGCATGATGCTGGTGTCGTCGCTTCCGATGACCAACCGGTCGCCCCAGGCGCAGAAGTCCGGCACGTAACGCAAATGGGTGGCGAGCGGACGAATACCCGCGGTATTGGCTCGGGAAAAGGTCTTCGGGAAATCGAAGAACTGCGCGTGCATGTCCATGAGGAACCGGCCGTCGTTGACCTCGCGAATGCGCGGCCACTCGGTGTACCAGCCGTGCCAGGGATCGAACGCCAGGGAAGCTTTCGTCAGGCGGAAGTTGGACCACTCGCCGCCATCGAGCAGCTTGAGGATGACGCTGCGCTTGTCCCAGCCGATCGTCCAGAGCGGCGATTGATCGTCGGGCGCGGCGTTGATCCCATTCGGCCCGGTGACATCGGTGAATTGCCGGCGTTCCACGATATGCCAGTCGATGCCGTTCCATTCCGCGAGCACGCCGCGATCTTCCTCGCTCTTCGGTGGGAGCGGCGCGAGATTCTGCGACTTGATCCCGCCCACCGGTTCCTCGCCATTGTTGGCAATCACCAACCGGCCTTGAGCGGTGTAGGCGCCTTTGCCGTGCCAGCCCGGGACGGGTTTCGCGAACAGCTTGCTCACCGCCAGCGTGTGCACGTTCACTTCGTAAATCGCGCCTTCCATATCGTAGAAATAAACGAGATTTTCCGGATCGATCAGGTGCCGCGCCACGGCGGTCATGCGGCCCGTCAGCTTGTTCTTCACGTCGGCCGCGCGGACATGTCCTTCGGCGTCGATGAAGTACGGGCCGATGATGAGCTGGTTCGATTCGCGGTGGATCATCCGGCAGGCATGAGTGCCTCCGACGCTCACGTCGGCCTGCTCCAGTTTCATGTCCGGGCCGATGGAGTTGAGCTTATCGTTCGGACTACCGTGCGTGTAATGCGGCGGATAAGTGACCCACCAGAGCCGGCCGGCCCACGGGACGATCGCCCCGATCCCGCATTCGCCGGCTTTATTGAATGAAGCGAGGCTCGGATAAATGCCGCTGACCTCCAGCGGTTCCTCGGCAAAAGTGCCAAACGGCAGGACCAACACCAGCGCAAGCAGAAGCGTTCTCATCAAGAATAGTACGACTGACACAAGTAGTCCACCCGCGGCGATTTTGGACAGGAAAAGGCGGGAACCGATTTCAGTCCCGGAAGTTCTGGAAGGCGAGAGAGACTTCGAAATCCCGGCTGCGCAAAAAGCCGATGACCTCCTGCAACTCATCCCGCTTCTTGCCGGTCACGCGAATCTGCCGCTCCTGCAGTGCGCTCTGCACTTTGAATGCTTGTTCCTTGATGGCTTTGACGATCTCCTTGGCTTTGTCGCCATCCAGGCCTTGCTTGATGATGAAATCCTGCGTGGCGTGTCCCAGCGGGGAAATCGCCGGATCTTTCCGGTCCACATTGCGCAGATCGACGCCGCGCTTGGCGAGTTTACCCGTGACGATGTCGTGCAACGATTTCAGGCGCGAGCCGTCCTCGGCCTTGAGTTCGATCTTCGATTCCTTTGCGTTCCACTCGATCGTCGCGGTGCTGCCTTTGAAATCAAAGCGCGTGGCCAGTTCCTTGATCGCCTGGTTGATGGCGTTGTCGATTTCCTGCTTGTCGATTTCCGAAACGATGTCGAACGAGGGCATGACCGCAGGCTAACGCAGCCAAAGGAGAGTGAAATGATATTCATTGCGGTTCTGGCGTTCGCTTCCATGGCATCAACGTGTGGTTTCCCCAAAGAATGCTCTCGCCGCGGAATTGTTCCCTCGCCACCCCAAACGTCCCACCGGCCGACAATTCGCCTTCCTTTGACATTCCACATTCGTCATTCGTCATTCCATGAAGCCCCTCCTCCTCTCCTTGATTTCCACCTTCGCTCTCGCGGCCACCGCCCTGGCCGGTCCGCGTTTTCTCTGCTGCGACTATAACGGCGGGCACGTCAGCATCGTCGCCGCAGACGGCTCGGTCGAGTGGCAGGTCGACGCGAAAAATCCCCAGGACTGCTGGCAACTGCCGAATGGAAACATCCTTTTCGCCTATCTCAATGGCGCGAAAGAAATGACCCGCGACAAGCAGGTCGTGTGGGAATACAAAGCGCCGGAAAAGATCGAATGCCACGCCGCCCAGCCGCTGCCGAACGGCAATGTCCTCGTGACTGAAGTCGGGACGAGCCGGATTATCGAAGTCGACCGCGAAGGCAAAATCGCCAAAGAGATCAAGCTGACCACCACCGAGCAAAAGCCGCACAATCAATTCCGCGGCACCCGCAAGTTGGCCAACGGCCACTATCTCGTCTGCTTCAAAGGCGAAGGCAAAGTCGTGGAACTGGACAACGACGGCAAAGTCCTGCGCGAGGTGAAAGTGCCGGGCGATCCGCATGAAGTCGTGCAACTGCCGAATAAGAATCTGCTCATCACCTGTGGCGACGGACACAAGGTCGAGGAAGTCGATCCCCAGGACAAAGTGGTCTGGGAACTGAACGAAAACGATCTCCCTGGAAACCCGCTTCGCCTCATGGCCGGCTGCCAACGTTTGCCCAATGGCAATACCCTCTTTTGCGTCTACCTCGGGCACGGCCATATCGGCGAGCAGCCGATGGTCCTGGAAGTGACCCCGGACAAAAAAGTGGTCTGGGAATTCGCCGACCACGCCCACTTCAAGACGATCAATCAGATCCAATCCCTCGACGTGCCTGGTGACGTGACCAAGGGGGAGATCCTCCGGTAGCGAGCTGCGCCTTGTCATCATCCCGCGAAGCGATAGATTCAGGTCGATGACCACAACGGCGACTGCCATTTACGAAAAAGGTGTTCTCCGCCCGCTTACGCCTCTCCCTCTTGCGGAAGGTGCGCGGGTCGAAATGACATTGACGGATCGTGGTCCGGATCGCCAAGACGCCGATTTTCGGGAATTGATGGCACGCTTGCGGTACGTAACGGCGGGGCGACGCTTCAGCCGCGAAGAGGCTAATGAGCGCTGAGGCATTTTTTGATACAAACGTTCTCGTCTATTGCTTTGACCCGTCGGAGCCGGAGAAACAGCTCCGCGCGCTGGAACTCGTCGAAGTTGCCCTGCGTGAACGGCGTGCGGTAATCAGCACGCAGGTAGTGCAGGAGTTTCTAAATTTGGCGACTCGGAGATTTGCCACGGCGTTTTCCGCGGCTGATCTCCAGTTGTATCTCGACGGAGTGCTGGCGCCGCTTTGCCAGGTTTTCGCGGATTTTGCGCTCTATCGACTGGCACTGGAAATTCGGGATGAATCGGGATTCGCATTTTACGATTCTCTCATCGTTGCTGGTGCCTTACGCGCCGGATGTGCAAGGCTTTTGACGGAGGATCTTCAGGATGGCAGGGAAATTCGCGGCCTTCGCATTGAGAATCCTTTTCGTAGGTGACATCCGGCGCATCCCCGAATTGCTCGGGGATTGGTTCCTCATCGCCGCGAGCCCCCATCGATTTCGTGGCTTTTGCCCCCCGTTTTTCTTTTGCGGCGTTCCGTGACCCCAATTGCCCGGCAAACTGCGAAAAATCCGTGCACGTTATCGGCAGATTAGTCTAGCCTCCCCGTCCCTTGCCATGCCGCCAAGTTCGTTCAGTTCAACCGTCAATCCGATCATCGCCCGGTGACGACCTCGCATTTCGTCGCCATTGAGATTGGTGGCACCAAGCTGCAACTCTGCGCCGGGACGGCCGACGGAAACATCCTCGACCGCCGGCGCTTCCTCGTCGACCGCGATCGCGGAGCCGAGGGTATTCGCGAGCAGATCGCCAAGGCGGTGCCCGAGTTGATCGCCAAGTGGCAACCGGCGGCGATCGGCGTGGGCTATGGCGGGCCGGTCGAATGGCGCACCGGACGCATCTGGCGTTCCTACCATATCGCTGGCTGGTCCGATTTTCCGATGGGCGAGTGGCTGCATGAGCAAACCGGCCTGCCGTCCTTCGTCGAGAACGACAGCAATTTGGCCACGCTCGGCGAGGCAATCTGCGGGGCGGGGAAGGGAATGAACCCGGTCTTTTACACGAACATGGGCAGCGGTGTCGGCGGAGGGCTCGCGGTCGATGGGCACATTTACCATGGTGCGCCTCCGGGCGAGATGGAAATTGGACACCTGCGCATTCATGGTCCCGACCGCATTCTCGAGGACGATTGCGCGGGCTGGAGCCTCGATCGCGCCATCCGGGCTGCGGTGGAGAAGGCGCCGGATTCGAAATTGGGACAACTCGTGAAAGCCGATCCGGGCGCCGAAGCGCGTCACCTTGCCGCGGCGATCGCGGCCGGCGATCCTCTTGCGGAATCCCTCCTCGCCACGCAGGCTGGCCACTTCGCGCACGCCCTCGGTCTCGTCGTCCAACTTTTGCATCCGCAAGTCATCGTCATTGGCGGCGGCGTCTCTTTGCTGGGCGAACCGTTGCGCGCGGCGGTCGCGGAACGCCTGCCCAAATTCATCATGGACGTTTTCCATCCCGGCCCGATGGTTCGGTTGGCCGGTCTGCGCGAAGACTCCGTTCCGGTCGGCGCCCTGCTCATGGCTGCGGACCGGTTGAAAAGCTCCCTCACTACCTCAAAATCATGAAATCCTGGCTTCAATCCTACATCGCCGCCCAACACCGCGCGCTCGATTCCATTTCCCTCGACGCCATTGAAAAGGCGACCGAAACCGTCCGCACCGCCTGGCAAAATGACCGGCAGATTTTCGCCATTGGCAATGGCGGCAGCGCGGCCAACGCCTCGCACTTTGCCACCGATCTGGGCAAAGGCTCCTCGGACGCCGTCGGCCAGCGCTTTCGCGTGCAATCGCTCACCGACAACGTCGCCTGGATCAGCGCCTTGGGGAATGACTACAGCTACGAGGACATCTTCCTCCGCCAGCTTCAGAACTTTGCCCGCTCCGGCGACGTGCTCATCACGGCGAGCGTCAGCGGCAGTTCCCCCAACCTGGTGAAAGCCTTCACTTGGGCGAAAGAAAATGGCGTCCACACCATCGCCATGGTCGGCGCCAAGCGCGGCAAGCTCGCCGACATCGCCGAGCAGGTCATCGTCGCGGACGACACCCACTACGGCCGGGTCGAAGACGTGCACATGCACATCTTCCACATGATTTGCTACGCCTTCATGGAAAAGACCGCGGCATGAGCCTGCGTCCGCTTCCCAAATTCACCGGCGAAGTCGAAGTGCGGCCAAGCTTCGAGCCGCGCCCCGGAATCACGCACGTCGTTTTCGATTTCGACGGCACGCTTTCCTGGGTGCGCCACGGCTGGCCGGAGATCATGTTCGGCGTCTTCCGCCGGAACCTGACGCCGCTGCCGGGCGAAACCGCCGAAGCGCGCGAAGAGCTCTTCAACAGCATCGTCTTCGGCCTCAATGGCCGGCCCACGATCATGCAGATGGAGCGCTTCGCCGAAGTGGTGCGTGAGCGCGGCGGGCCGGCTTTGGAAGCGGAAGCATTGCGGCGCGAGTTTCAGGATCAGCTCGATACTGAGATCGCCGCGCGACTGGCCGATATTCGCTCGGGAAAAGCAGCGCACGATGCCTTCGTCGTCTTTGCTGCCCGGCCCTTGCTCGAGCGGCTGCGTGAACTGCGCATCAAGCCTATCGTGCTGAGCAGCACCATCGAGCACCGCGTGCGCGAAGAGGCCGAAGCGTTGGGCGTCGACGGCTATTTCGGACAGCATATCTACGGGAGCGGGGCCGATCCCGGCGCCTTCTCGAAGATGGCGGTCTTCCGGCGGTTACTCGCCGAAGAAAACATCCAGGGCGAACACCTTCTTTCGTTCGGCGACGGCCCGGTGGAGATCTCCTCGACCAAGGAACTCGGTGGCCTGGCCATTGCCGTGTGCAGCGACGAAAACAACAATGGGTCGGGGATCATGGATGCGTTCAAGCGCCGCCAGCTTCTCGAAGCCGGCGCGGATGCGGCCATTCCGGACTTCCGCGATTCGATTGCCATCCTCAATTATCTCCTCCTCCCGTGAAGCCCGTGCAGCCGCTCGACCTTTCGAAGCTGAAAGTCTTTCCGCTCGCGGAGCGTCGCAGCCTCACTCGCGCGGATGATATTCTGATTCCGCCGGACTCGGCGCCAAAGCCGGTCTCGGAGGAAAACGTCGGCCGCATCTGCCAGGCGGCGCTCGACATCCGGGAGGCGCGCCAGCGCGGGGCGAGCGTCATGCTCATCTACGGCGCGCACCTGCTGCGCAATGGCGCGGCGCTGATTCTCGACCGGCTCATGGAGCAACGCTGGATCACGCATCTGGCGACCAACGGCGCGGGAACGATTCACGATTGGGAGTATGCGTGGTTTGGCGCCTCCACCGAGAGCGTGGAGATGAACGTGGCCAGCGGCACCTTCGGGACCTGGCACGAGACGGCGACCAATATTCACCTCGCACTCATGACGGGCGCGCTCGACGGTCTCGGCTATGGACGTTCGCTCGGACGTTTCATTGCCGAGGATGGAGCGATTGTCCCCAGTGCGGAGGAGCTGGAGGAAAGCATCGCCCGCGAACCGGGGCATCCGCTCACGGCACCGCGTGCCGAACTGCTCCGGGCGATCCGTGAACAGCGCGTACCTTCCGGCCGAGTGGCCGTCGCGCATCGCTGGAAACACGCATCGATCATTGGTTCCGCTTGGAAGCGGGGAGTGCCGCTCACGGTGCATCCGGGGATCGGCTACGACATCATTTCCAATCACCCAATCTTCAACGGCGCGGTCCTCGGGCACGCCGCCGAACTCGATTTCAAGCTCTTCGGCGGTTCGGTCGAAGGTCTCGATGGCGGCGTGGTGCTTTCGGTCGGCTCGGCCATCATGGGACCGCAAGTCTTCGAGAAGTCCCTGAGCTGCGTGAACAACATCCGCCTGCAGGCACAGCGCAGCATCGTCCGCGATCACCGGATCTACGTCGTCGATTTGCAGGACGGCGGCGGCTGGGATTGGACGAAGGGCGAACCGCCCAAGACCAACGCCGCCTACTACCTGCGCTTCTGCAAGAGTTTCTCCCGCATGGGCGCACCGATGCAGTATCTCCAGTGCGACAACGCCGGTTTCATTCATCACCTCGCCTGCGCTCTCCAGGACGTATGATAGCCGTTGCGATTTCCGCAGAAGAAGGCGCGTCCGCTGCATCCCATTGGATGTTGGATGTTGGATGTTGGGTGTTGGATGTTTTTCCCGTGTTGGATGTTCCCCCCGACCCATGACCCCAACGGCACTGCAAACCATCTCCGGGCGCTACCCTTCCCTCCGCATCGCGGTCGTTGGCGATTTCTGCCTCGACCGGTATCTGGAGATCGACCCGGCCCGTGCAGAGATGTCCATCGAGACCGGCCTGCCGGTTTACAACGTCGTGAAGGTGCGCTCGCAGCCCGGAGCCGCGGGGACGATTCTCAACAACCTCGTGGCCTTAGGAGTCGGGAAGATTTATCCCGTCGGTTTCTGCGGTGAAGACGGCGAGGGCTACGAACTGCTCCGCGCGTTGGGCGCCCTGCCGGGCGTGGATACTGCCCACTTTTTCCAGACGCCGGCCCGCCGCACGTTCACCTATTGCAAACCGCTCATCCTGACGCCGGGTGAGCCGCCGCGGGAATTGAACCGTCTCGACTCCAAGAACTGGACGCCGACCCCGCAGGAAGTTTCCGATCGTCTCTCGGCTTCGCTCCGGCAGTTGCGCGCCGAAGTGGATGCCGTGATCCTCATGGACCAGGTTGACGTTGCGGATACTGGCGTGGTCACCAGCGCGCTCCTCAAAACGGTGGACACACTGGAGCGGAATTCCCGCGAAATCCCGGTGCTGGCCGACAGCCGCCGCGGTCTGCATGGCTTTCCTTCCGTCATTTTCAAAATGAACGCGGCGGAACTTTCCGCGTTCACGGGAATGCCCGCGCAATCGTCGATCGACGAAGTGCGCAAAGCCGCCTTGCAACTCACTGCGAAAAATCGGCGCGCCGTTTTCGTCACGCTCGCCGAGCGAGGGTTGGTCGGAGCGTTGCCCGACGGCCGGAGCGAACACGTCCCCGCGCTGCCCTTGCGCGGCACGATTGACGTCGTCGGCGCCGGCGATTCCGTCACGGCCAACCTCGCCGCCGCACTCGCCGCCGGCGCCGAATTGCGCGACGCCCTCAGCATCGCCGCGCTGGCCTCATCAATCGTTATCCATCAACTCGGCACGTCCGGCAGCGCCTCCGTGGCGCAGATGGAAGCACTCGCCAGGTAGGCACACGAAGGTCAGCTCACGGGTCGCAGCGCGCCTGCGTTATGGATCGATCGAATCCTTTTCCACGCAGCATCGCATATCGCCCCACCGACGCAGCGCACATCCCCTAGTCCGGGAGTTGGTCGAAGCGGAAACTGCAGCAGCCGAAATCAAGGGTGTTGTTCTCCTTTTTCAGGCGCTCGCGGAAGGCCGGGACCACGGAATGTTCCCGGCGGGTTCCATCGGCGTGGACCTTGATAATTCCAGCTTCGCGCAGGATGCGCAGATGTTTGGAGACGTTGTATTGGGAGATTTTCAATTCCTCAGCGAGCTCATTGACGCCATGGGATTTGACCAACAGCGCCTTGACGATCCGCATACGAGAGCGGTCGGCGAGAGCCTTGAGGATATCCGTGCAATCCGATTTCGGCATGTGGGCACTCTAAAACATGGATTCGGTTTTTCTCGACGAGAAAATTGCGAGAACATTCGCTTCGCGTCACGCCTGACGGCGGGAGATCCGCGACAGGATCAAGTCAGCGCATCATGGAAGATGATGCCGAGGGTGTGGCGCGCTCCGCTGCGCACTTCGCTCACCCCGTGGCGCATCCCGGCGCGATAATATCCGCGGGCGCCTTTGGCCGGCCGGAAATTCGTGGTGAAAAGCAGCATGTCACCGCGCGACGGCCGGATAACGATGGCCTTCGATTGCGCTCTGGGCGTCTGCTCGATGAGGACAAACTCACCACCGGTGTAGTCCTTTTCCGGTTCATTCAGGAAGAAGACGAGTTGGATCGGGAAGAAAATCTCGCCGTAGAGGTCCTGGTGCAACGTGTTGTGCCCCCCTTCCCCATACTGGAGGATGAGCACGGTCGGTTTGTTCTGCCCGTGGCTCGCGCAGAGAGCCTGCAACTCGGAGAACGTCGCGGGAAAGCGCTGCTCCATTCGCAACCATTCCATCCATTGATTGGCGATCGGCGCGAGCTTGGGATAAACCGACTCGCGAACCGTCTGCAGAATCGCGGGCAGCGGATAGTCGAAATACTTGTATTCGCCCAACCCGAACCGGTAGCGCTCCATGGTGATCGTCTTGCGATAAAGCCCGGCTTTCCCGTAGTCGGCGATCAATCGGCGGCATTCCGCGGCCGATAGAATGCCCGGCACGTGGGCGTAGCCGCGCGCGTGCATGTCCGCCTCGACGCGAGGCCAGTCGATCTTCGCCACGGTCTTGCGAATGTCGGTCATAGGTCGGTGGGAACCATGCGCCGGAAAAGCCGAAACATCCAGCCGCCACCGCAGCGGCGATTTGCGGACAAGGAGGGCATGCCCATGCTTTTCATTATTTTTCTGATCGTCACCTATGGTGGTGTCACGCTGCTGCTGACGAGCGCTTCTTGCGAACCGTGGCCAAACCGATTCCCAAGACGGTCACTGCGATCGCGATTTCACTGAGCCAGTCCCCGTGCTGGGTGTAAAACGTCAGTCCGGCGGCCGTCGGCACGGCGATGTCGGTGGTGGCAAAACCTTCGTGAAAAGGAGCCAGGGTCTGCTCAATGCGCCCGGTGGGATAGACCTGACAAGTCACGCCGGTATTGCCGCAGCGGACGAGCGGCCGGCGATTCTCGACGGCGCGCAGTACGGCATTCGCGAGATGTTGTTCGGCGGCCGGGGTGCGGTCGAACCAGCCATCGTTGGTGATATTGACGAGCACTTGGGCGCCGTTCTGGACGAAGTGGCGCGTGAGGTCGCCGAGCGTGTCTTCGAAGCAAATCAACACCGCCAGATCCGCGGACGGTTTCGGCATGTGCATCACCGTGTATTCCCGTCCAGGCGTGAAATCCCCAGGCACGAGCTCGCTGAGGAACCGGCCGAGCACAGGACGCAGCGGGAGATATTCACCAAAGGGAACGAGATGAATTTTGCGATAACTTTGATGTGACGCACCCTGGTTGGTGAGGAGCAGCGCGGCATTGTATTCCTCTTCCCGAATCGGGTCGCCTTCGACCATTCCGAGAAGAAACGAAAAGTCACCTTGCCGGGCCAGGGCCATCACCAGATCGAAACTGGATTTATCGGGCGGCACCGCCGATTCCGGCCAGATCACCAATTGCGGCGCCGGCTGGGAACGAAGCGCCAGTTCCGTCAATTGCTGGAGCTTTTCGAGCATGCGCTCTTCCGCGTCCGAGTCCCGTTTGACGTCCTCGGGGATATTCGGTTGAACGGCGATGGCGTGCAGCGGGACTGTCTTGACCGGCTCGGGATGGAGCAAACGCCGAACGCCGAAGGCAAAGACCACCGCGATCAGCACCATGGTCGCGCTGAATTCCCAGCGAATGCGTTTGGAAAATCCGATGCCCAATTCTCCGACGATGCGGCGGACGATGATCACCGCCATGAGGTTCGAAAACGCGATCAGCCAGGAAAGGCCGGGAGTTCCTGTGAGTTCGGCGATCTGGATCATCGCCAGGTCGTGATGGAGCGCCACGCCCAGCGGATTCCAACCGAATCCGCCGAAGAGCCGTTCGCGCACCCATTCGCCGGCGACCCAGGCGCTCGCGCCCAACGCCCCCAGCGCGAGATTGCGGAGCGAACTTTCGAAAGGCTTCTGCGAACTGCGTCCCGCGAGCATTGTGCCAATGAACCAGGCCCAGAACGCCGGGAAGAGCGCGAGGTACAGCGAGAGGAGAATCGGGATACCGCGCAGCCAGGAATTTTCGTAAAGCTGCGCGAGTGAACCCAGCCACCAAAAGGTGGTGGTGAAGAAGACCAATCCCGACAGATAGCCGAGGGCCAACCGGCGCCAGGCGCCGCCGCCGGCAAAAACCGCGGCCGCCAACGGCGTCAGCGCAATCCAGCAAAGCCAGCCCTGATTCCACGGCGCGAAGCACAGCGTGAGCAGGACGCCGCTACCGGCGGCAGCGCTCCACGGCCAGACGCGTGCGAGGAAAGAATCGGGATGAGGGTTTTCGGATTGGGTCACGCGCCGGAAGAGCGTTCATCTCAATCCGAAGGCGGAGAGCGCAAGGCGATTCCGAACTTCGGCGCGGGAAATTGCGGAAAGGATTAACCGCCGGACCTCACCTTTCGGAGTCGAAACGGTGCGTCGCACGAAGGAGATTTGATTCGCATGGAGCGCGGCCGCGATGACCCTTACTCGCGGCGGACGCGCTTGCTCTTCGTCTTTTGCTGCTGCGGCGCGAGGGAATCGCGCAGATCCTTGGAATAACCGGAATTAATCCGGAAATAGATCGGCTTCATATCGTCGACGCTGTAAAAGCCGGATTTATCCGCATCCACATAACCCATCGACATCAAGCCTTTGATGGTATCCAGAATCTCCGCCCCAGCCAACTCCGCGGACAGACGGTCGAGAAGATCGGCCCCGAGCATCTCGGTGCTGCTCATGCCGAGCGCTTTGATGATGGAGACTTCTCCGCCATCGAGGTTGATTTCTCTGCTGCCCATAAATAAGTATAATTACGAAGTGGGGGTTGCGACTGCTCAACTAACATAGCAACTTATGCACTTGAAGCGACCGGCGAAGCGCAAAGATATGCAAATATTGTTTGCTAAGCGAGGCGGTGCTCCACGTCCTTCTGCACCCAGTCCCAAAGACGGTCGAGCGAAGCCTTCACGCCGGCCTTGATCGAGGCGAGCTCGTCCCCGGTGAACGACCGGCCGGCGCCAGGTTCCCGCCGGGCAAACATGTAGAACTTGATTTTCGGTTCCGTGCCGGATGGGCGGACGGCCACGCGCCGGCCGTCGGCGAGATCGATCATGAGCATTTTCTCCTTCGGAATGGTGTCGCCCTCCACATCTTTGAAGGTCTCCACGGCAAAGTTGCGCGTGCCGGCCACGGCGCTGCCGTCGGCATTGGCCGGAGGCTGCGCGGCGTAGGAATTGACGAGCCGCTGGATCTTGGCCGCACCGTCCGCACCCTCGAAAGTGAGCGAGCCATTCTTCTCCAGGTAAAACCCATAGGTCGCGTAGACCTCGTCGAGCAAGTCGATGAGCGTGAGCCCGCGCGATTTGGCGTAAGCCGCCACTTCCGCAAAGACCACGGTGGCGCCGTTGGCATCCTTGTCGCGCACGAAATCCGCCGCGCTGTAGCCATAACTCTCTTCACCGCCGCAGACGTAGTAACTGCTGTGCGTCAGCCGGAGGTCCCGGGTTTCCGCCTCGGATAACTCGCGATACTTCGCCCGACTTTCAGCAGGAAGGGCGGCCTCATACTTGCCGAGCTTCTCGCCGATGTATTTGAAGCCGGTCAGCGTCTCGACACAACGCAGGCCATGTTTGGCGGCGATGGCTTTTTGCAGATCGGTGGTGACCAGCGTCTTGACGATGACACACCGGCCGGCATTGGCCGGAGTGATCACGCCATTCGCGATCAGCTTCTGCACGCGGTAACAGGCCATCAGCGATCCGATCTGGTTGCCGGTGACCAACTCGAGCTGGCCGGAGCCGTTGCGCACCGCCGCGCCCATGCGGTCGCAATCGGGATCGGTGGCAATGACGAGGTCCGCACCTTCGCTCTCCGCCAGCGCCATGGCCTTTGACAAAGCCTCGGCATTTTCCGGATTCGGCGATTTGACGGTCGGGAAGCGGCCATCGGGAATCTCTTGCTCGGCCACGGTGAGGTAGCGGAATCCGAGCCGGTCGAGCATCGGCTTGATGATGATGCCGCCGGTGCCGTGGATCGAGGTGAAGACGGTCTTCAGTCCGCTGCGCGCGGCTTCCGCCACCATGGGCCGGTCGAGGATAAGCGTCTCCAGCCGCGCCATGTAGGCGTCGTCCGCTTCCTGGCCGAGAACGGTGATTTTTCCCTGCCGATCCGGCGGCACGGCATCGTAGACATCGCTTTCGACAGCGTTGACCTTGGCGATGATCCCGCTGGCGTGCGGCTCGACGACTTGCGCCCCGTCGCCGAAGTAGACCTTGTAGCCGTTATCGTGGGGCGGATTGTGGCTCGCGGTAATGACGATGCCGGCGCTGGCGTTCACCAACCGGACGCTGAAGCTAAGCTGGGGCGTGGATCGCGGCCCGGCGAAAACAAACACATCCACGCCGTTTTCCGAAGCGACACGGCCGGCGAGCTCCGTGAAATCCCGGGAGAAATGCCGCGTGTCATGGGCGATGGCGATGCTCGGCCGTCCGGGCAAATTGTTTTTGGCGAACCACTCCTTCAAGTAGGTGACCAGCCCCTGCGTAGCCCGGCTGATGTTGTAGAAATTCATCGCGTTCGTCCCCACGCAGGGACGCTGCGGGCGGCCCAGCGGCTGCGGTTCGCCCTGCTCGGCGGCGGTGACGATCTTGCCGATCGTCCGGCCGCGAAGTCCGCCGGTGCCAAAGGCGAGAGTCTTGAAGAAGCGATCGTTGAGTTCCTCCCAGGCTCCCTTTTCGACCAGCTCCGTGACGCTCTGCGCGTAGACCGGGGAACTGCCGCGGGCGAGGAGTTGTTCGATGTTTTTGGCGCTGCTGGCCAGGAGGTGGCCGGCTTGAACCGCTTGCGAAAGACGAAGGCTGAGGTCGCTCATGCGGCAAGTTTAGCGAGGCGGGTGGAAATTCTGGAAGCTCCATCTTCGGAGCTTCGCGCGATGATTCCGATCGCGCGGCCGCAGAGGTCGGCCTCAGGGCACCGTCACGATTCCGCGGCCCTGCACGTCCTGCGCGTCCTGCCAAATCGGTGCCGACTTTTCGACTGGCGCGATCCGGTCGATCGATAGTCTCGAAAGCACCGCGGAGGGAGCCACCTGCCGGCCTTTGCGCCGCCGCTTTGTGCCCGCGTGAATCTCCGAAATCAGCCGGCGCTCGCGCAAAAGACGATTGCCAATCAGGATGGCGACAAAACCCACGGCCGACCCGTAGACCAGAATTCGCAGCAGGACATCGGGCGCCTCCGCGCCGATCGGCGTCTTTGGTTCTCGCCAGTCGCTCAGGATTTGGACCGCGACGATCTTCTCTCCAACATTCAAAGTGTCCGGCAGCTCTTGTTCCCCTCGATGTTCGAAATCGGCTGCCGCCTCTGGTGACGTCGCCGCCAGGGCGCAGAGGAAAGCGAAAGCGCACGCCATACGGATCAAATTCTTCCCGGCCATCGGAAACCACCGTGATCTTCGTTCGGTAGTGGCCACATCGGTGAAGCGGTCTTCTGGAAAAGCAGTCGCTTCCGCAAGCGCCGCCGGGCGATGTCCTTCTCGCCCACCCATCCCGCGAAACTCCAAATGAATGGAGTAATCGTTGTTCATATTTACAGGCTTGGATGCGGATTCAGCACTTTCTTGCAGAAAAAGCAGTAGGGCGGCTGGCTTCAATGGTCGACAGACCGGGTCCCTTTCCTCTTGAGGACCGCCGCTGGCTCTCTACACTCCCGCTCCCTTTCCCCTGATGGCCACGAAGTCCAAGCCCAAGCGCATCGTCATCAAATTCGGCTCCGGCATTCTCGCAAATGCCCGGGGCACTTCGCTGGACGTGCGCCAGTTCCGCCGGCTGTCCGCGGAAATTGCCGAATTGGTCGAGGCTGGCCACCAGGTGGTCGTGGTCTCGAGTGGCGCGGTGGCGGCGGGCCTCGCGGAATTGGGCCTCACGGAACGTCCCGAAGATTTGCCGGGCAAGCAGGCTTGCGCAGCCATCGGCCAGTCGAAACTCATGCAGCTCTACGGCCGCATGTTCGCGACGCACAAAATCGTCGTCGCGCAGTTGCTCCTCACCTACCGGGACCTCGACAGCCGCGTGAGCCACGCCAATGCCCGCAACACGTTTGCCCGTCTTTTTCGGGAGAAAGGCATCGTGCCGATCGTCAACGAGAACGACTCCGTCGCCGTCGAGGAGTTCGGTAAATTTGGCGACAACGACAAGCTTTCCGCGGAAGTCGCCGTGCTCGTCGACGCCGATCTGCTCATTCTCATGACCAGCGTGGACGGCCTGCTCGACGAATCCGGAAAGACGGTGCGCGTGGTCAAGGACGTCGACGAAGTCGCCGGTCTGGCCCGGCACGAGACCGGGAAATTTTCGGTCGGCGGCATGATCTCCAAATTGCAGGCCGTGAAGCTGGCCCTCAACGCCGGCATCCGTACTTACATTGCCAGTGGGCGCGAAATTGGGCGCATTCCCGCCATCGTCGCCGGGAAGAGCGTGGGCACACGCTTCGTTGCCAAAGGCGAAACCTTGTAGGACTGTCGGCCATGACGGATTTGAAATCGCAGATCGAAGACTTTGGCCGGCGCGCCCGGGCCGCAGCGCGAGTTCTCGCGCGAGCCAGTGCCGAGCAGAAGAACCGTGCGCTCCTGGCCATGGCCGACGAACTCGTGGCGGCTGCTCCGGCGATTCTCGAGGCGAATGCGAAGGATGTGGCCAAGGCCACGGCGGACGGGCTTTCCAAGGCGATGATCGATCGGCTTGCGCTCGATCCGAAACGGCTCGAAACCATGGCTGATGGGGTCCGTCAGGTCGCGGCATTGCCGGACCCGGTCGGGGAAAACATTCGCCAATGGACCCGGCCGAATGGTTTGCATATTTCCAAGGTGCGCGTGCCGATCGGCGTCGTCGGCATTATTTACGAGTCGCGCCCGAATGTGACCAGCGATGCCGCGGTGCTCTGCACGAAGACGGGAAATGCCACGATTCTCCGCGGCGGCAGCGAGTCGATTCATTCGAATGTGGCCATCGCCGCCGCGCTCGGCCGCGGCGCGGCTCACGCCGGGCTGCCGGAGGATAGCGTCCTGCTCATTCCCACCACCGACCGCGAGGCGGTGAAACACCTTTGCGCGATGGACAAGTATCTCGACGTCATCGTGCCCCGCGGCGGCAAGGGTCTCATCGAAACGGTGGTCAGCCACGCGCGCATGCCGGTGATCAAACATTACGACGGCATCTGCATCATTTACGTCGACAAGGATGCCGATCCCACCATGGCCGAGAGCATCGTGCTCAATGCGAAATGCCAGCGGCCGGGGGTCTGTAATGCCATCGAGACGGTGCTGGTCCATCGCGACATTGCCGGGAAATTTTTCGACACGACCGGTAAAGCCCTGCTCGCCCGCGAGGTCGAGATTCGCGGAGACGAAACCACCCGGGCGCTGCTCGGAGACCGTGTGCGCGCGGCGACGCCCGAGGATTACCGGACCGAATTCCTCGACCTGATCCTCGCAGCCAAAGTGGTCGGCAGCGTGGACGAAGCCATCGACCATATCGAATTCAACGGCTCGCACCATAGCGACGGGATCGTCACTGCGAACGAAGAGACCGCGGAGCGGTTCCTGGCGGAAGTGGATAGCGCCACCGTCTATTGGAATGCCTCGACCCGCTTTACCGATGGCGGCGAGTTCGGCTTCGGCGCGGAGATTGGCATTTCCACGGACAAACTTCATGCGCGTGGTCCGATGGCCCTGGAAGAGCTTACGACCTACAAATATCTGCTGAGGGGGACCGGCCAGGTGCGTACCTGAGGCTCCGTTCGTTCCGACAGAAGGCTACATCGAGACTGGCCAACCGGCCTTCAGCGGATGTAAAAACGTCCCGGCCCAGTGATGAATCAACCCGATCCCCATCAAGGCTCCTTCGAATCCCTGCTTCGGCGGGCGCTGGTTTTTAATCATATTTACGAGGCGCTGGTCGTCACGGCGGAGGACGACACCATTCTGGACTGGAACGCCGGCGCGGAGCGGTTGTTTGGATGGACTCGCGACGAGGTGCTGGGGCAGACCTTGGAAACCGTGCACCGCCCGACGGCGCCGGCGATCGCCAGCCGAGCGCTCGAGTCCATCGTCGAGCGCATGGGCCGGTGGCATGGCGAGGTGCAGTTCGTTCGCAAGGATGGGGAAGCGGGCACGTGCGAAGCCGTCGGCATCCCGCTGGTCGATGTCGATGGGGCGATCCGTGGAACGCTCTTCGTTCACGCTGAGTTCGTGCCGGCAGAAAACAACGGCAGCGAACCCGTTTCGCAGGAATCGACTTCGCTCGCCATGACCCAGCACCTGCGCGACGAGCGGTTTCTTTTGCGCAAGCTCATCGACGCGGTCCCGGATCCCATCTTCTGCAAGGATCGCGAAGGACGTTATCTCCTGCGAAACGCCGCCGACTTACGGATGTTTCAGACGACCGCCGATGGCGCCGCCCTGGGCCGCAAGGTTTTCGAACTGCCGGGTTTGAAAGCGCACGCCGATCTCTACGACACTGACGACATGGCCGTGGTGAATACCGGCAAAGCCATCATCAACCGCGAAGAACCGTTTGAGCTGCCCAGTGGTGATCGCGGTTGGTTCCTCACCTCCAAATTTCCGCTTCAGGACGAGGATGGCGCGGTCATCGGCCTGGTGGGAATTGCGCGGGATATCACCGACGTGAAACGGGCCACGGAGGAATTGCGCGCGGCCCAGTTGCGGCTCATCGACCACGTCGAGAATTCGCCGCTGGCCGTCATCGAGTGGGGCCCGGATTTTCGGGTCACGCGCTGGGCTGGACAGGCGGAAAACCTGTTTGGTTGGCGGCCGGAAGAAGTCGTGGGGAAACGTTTTGGCGACTGGCCGTTCGTCTATCCGGAGGATGCGAAGCGAGTGAGCGACGTGGTCCATCGGCTGATCAATGGCGCGGATTACCGCAACGCCGTTCAGAATCGCAACCTCACCAAGCTGGGGCGCATCCTTTATTGCATTTGGCAGAATTCCGTTCTCCACGACGAAACGGGGCGAATCGTCTCCATTCTTTCGCTGGTCCAGGATGTCACCGATCGGGTGCTCGCCGAGCAGCAGAGCAAAAAGGCCGCGGTGGAAAAACAGATTCTCGAGCGGAAGCTGCAGGAATCGCAAAAGCTGGAGAGTCTCGGTGTGCTCGCCGGCGGCATCGCCCACGATTTCAACAATCTGCTCACCGGCGTGCTCGGCAACGCCAGTCTCGCGCGGATGGATCTGCCTGCGGAGTCTCCCGTGCAATCGTACTTACAGCAGATCGAGGCGGCCGCCGCGCGCGCCGCCGATCTCTGCAAACAGATGCTCGCCTATTCGGGCAAGGGCCGATTCGTCGTCAACCGGCTCGATCTCAATGCCTTGATCGACGATACCACCCGTCTTCTCCAGGTCTCGATCAGCAAACGGGCGGTCATGAAATTCCAAATGGCGCCCGGGCTGCCGGTGGTGCTCGGCGATGCCACCCAATTGCGGCAGGTCATCATGAACCTCGTCATCAACGCCTCCGAAGCGATCAGCGACAAGAGCGGTTTCATTGCCGTGACCACCGGGCTGACAAGGGCGGATCGAGCGTATCTTTCCGGCGCTTATTTTGCGCGGGATTTGCCGGAGGGCGATTACGTTTCGCTGGAGATCAGTGACAATGGCGGCGGCATGTCGGAGGAGGTCCTGGAAAAGATTTTTGATCCGTTCTTCACCACGAAATTCACGGGCCGCGGCCTCGGACTGGCGGCGGTGCTCGGGATCGTCCGTGGCCACAACGGGGCGCTCAAAGTTTTCAGCGAGCAAGGATGGGGCACGACCTTCAAGATCTTGCTGCCCTGCGCCGAAGGCGTGGCGGAGGAAGTCGCTTCGGCCGCTCCCGGCCTGGCGGACTGGAAAGGCTCCGGCCAGGTGCTCGTCGTGGACGATGAAGAAACGGTGCGCGTGACCACCGCGCGAATGCTCGAGGCGTCGGGATTTACGACGAGGCTGGCCGACAACGGCCGCACCGGCGTGGAGGAATACAGCACCGATCCCGATGGTTACACGCTGGTCATGCTCGACCTCACCATGCCGCACATGGACGGCGATGAAGCGTTTCATCTCATCCGCGAATTGCGGCCGGAAGCGCGCGTGCTCCTGATGAGCGGATTCAACGAGCAGGAAGCCATCGCCCGGTTCACCGGCAAAGGTCTGGCCGGCTTCATCCAAAAACCTTTCGCCTACCCGGCGCTGCGGGAAAAGCTGCAGGAAATCTTTCCGGCTTCGCCGGAACCGTCGCGTCCGGGCCGGGCTAAGGTATCGAAGCCGGCGGAATTTACCGCAGAGAGCGCAGAGGAAGTGTGAGAGGGTCGCAACCAAAAGGCGACAGGCCAGGAAAAACGCAGAGGCGCGGAGGTCGCAGAGCCACCCGCGGCCCCAACCAGAGAAGTTCGCCCCTCGCGCGCCTCGTGCCCAAACTCCGAGACCGTGTGAAAACCCGGAACTGCAGGAGCGGCGAAATTCGGCGAGGGGAATTTTACGCGGCAAAAGGGAAAAGTGAGCGGACCGCGCCCGAAACGATCGTCCGCGGATCGTGGAGGCGACC
>DASYAY010000085.1:0-51458 GCA_036501065.1 Chthoniobacter sp.
ATCCCCGTCGCGAAGGTCCGCAAGGTCCTCAAGATCGCGCAGGAGCCCATCTCGCTCCAATCGCCCGTGGGCGAGAGCGACGACACCAGTTTTGGCGATTTCATCGAGGACAAGGGCGCCGAGAACCCGTCCGACATGACGGCGATCGTGCTCCTGAAGGAGAAGATCAAGGACGTGCTCGAGACGCTCACCGAGCGCGAGCGCCAGGTCCTCGAACAGCGCTTCGGCCTCGTCGACGGCTACAGCCGCACGCTCGAGGAAGTTGGCCGCCAGTTCAAGGTCACCCGCGAGCGCATCCGCCAGATCGAAGCCAAGGCCCTGCGCAAAATGCGGCACCCCACCCGCATCCGCCAGCTCGAAGGCTTCCTCGAAGCGACCGAGACCTAGCCGCTGGCGTCACCTCGAACGGCGAAAAGAGGACCACGGATTTCACGGATTTCACGGATTCAAAGCCTCCGCTGCGGGGCCGTTCCGCAACTCCCGGAGAAATGCCACGACGGTATAGGGCAATGCCCGCTCCTTGTTTGCACCCGTCAGCGATCGAATAAGGCGAGGATTAAAGCATCTCTCGAAAGTAATTTCCGGTTCGCCCGAAGTACCTCCGCGAAGCGATCGAAAAAAAGCCTGTCATTCTGAGAGCGGAGCGGAGCGGAGCCGAAGAACCTCCAATATCTGCGGAGCCGCGGTGCGGAGCCGTAGGTCATCCAAACGGAAATTACTTTCGAGAGATGCTCTAATCGCAGCGTCCGCACGATCGGCTTCACATTGCGATTCCGCAGCGGAAGTTTCTAATCCGTGAAATCCGTGGTCCCTTTCTCCCGCCTGAGATGGACAACCGCACAAATTGTCACCCCCGCGCAAAGAACGCCTCGAATTCTTCATCCCGGGAAAGATTATTCCCTTTAGACTGGCCCTTCTGCCGGCGGCGTTACATAAATTCGCAACTTTCGCATTTCCGGCGAGTTTCACTGTGTAGCCATGAAAACTGATGAGCAAGACGACCTCTGGCGCCTTCTGGGGCGCGCCAAAGAGCCTTCCGTGTCTCCCTTCTTCTCCCGCAACGTCCTCCGGGCCATTCGCGAGGAAAAACAGGAGACCGTAAGCCTTCTGGCCCGGCTTTTTGCCAGTTCCCGCCACTGGCGCTGGGCGCTCCTGAGCGCCAGTGCTTGCGTCCTGCTCGTCGTGTCCGGCCTGGCCTTGCGTCATGCCTCCCAGCCCCCGTTGACCCAGGCGGATCAGGTCACCGTGCTGGCCCGACAGGTTTCCACGAGTCCGGATTATCAGGTGATCAACCATCTCGACGAGTTGCTGGCTTCCGAGGAAACGTCGGTATGGCTCGACAAATGAGGGGGCGAATCGCCGTAGTTCTAGCCTTGTTGGGCGCCGCCACGGTCCTCGCTCAAAACCCAACTCCGGGCGCCAGCACTCCGCCGCCCCACGAAGGCAAGCATCCCTGGCTGGGACACGGTCCCGGCGAAGGCGGTCCCAATGGAGCCGCGTTTGAGAACGTCCGCAAAGCCCTCGAAGCTCTCACCCCCGAACAGCGCAAGCGCTTTCAGGAAAACCTCGTGCGCTGGGCCAATCTCTCCCCCGAGGAAAAGAAAGCACTCCGCGACCGTGAGGAAATGCGCAAGCAGGTCATCGAGCAGGAAACCATTGCCGCCATCCAGGAAAGCGGGCTGCAATTGGATCCGGATCGCCGCGAACAATTCATCAAGCGCTACGCCGAAGGCCGCCGGCAGATCGAAGAGCAATTGCGCAAGGAAATGAACGAAAAGCGCAAACCGCTCGTGCACGATCTTCTGACTCGCCTGCGGGGTGAGTTTGCCAACGAAGGCACGCCCGTGGCACCCAGTGCTTCACCGACGACCATACAAACGGTCGCGCCCGTCTCGCCGGCTACTCCGAGCAAGCCTTGAGGGGTGTTCACTTCCCGTAGGCGTCGCTCTTTCTGGGAACGCAGAAGAGGGAACCACGGGTTTTCACGGATCAAAGGCCGACCCGCAGACACCCCCGCCGTGCGAAGTGAAATTGCCGGCGACCGCCATCGCCGCCCTTCGGGCAGACTTCGTCTGGCCTCTCGCTCCGCTCGAGTTCGCTCCTCAGTGCAGTAAAATGCACGGGCAAAATAGGATGGGGCGAAGGCAAAGAACGCGCCCACGCGATGCGTTTGCGAAACTGCCCACGGTGCGTCGTCAGAGATGGCGAATTTCGATATTCGCCGTGCGTTGGCAAAGTCCCTGCTTGGTTGGCGTAGCTACCTATATGGCCCAATATTTCTTAAAAGTCAGCAACGGTCCCGATCTGGGCCCCATGGGCACCGACGAGTTTCAACGGCGGCTGGCGGCCGGCGAGATCCAGGACGGAACCATGATCTGGCGCTCCGGGATGGGCAGTTGGTTGACCTATGCGGCCCTGTGCGCCGCCGAAAAGTGCGTCGCCTCAGCGTCGCCGCAAGCTTCCCCCACGCCGGCCAGCCCTGGGAGGGCGAACGCAAGTCCCGCGGCCGCGCCGCCGGAGCCCAAGTTTCTCGCTTGCGGCTCGTGCCGCCAGGAATGGCCGGAGACCCTGTTATTTGCGGGAATCTGCGGAAATTGCCAGAATCGCCAAAAAGCGGAGGCTGACAAGGGGAAGAAAATAGCCGGCCCAGGGACGAGCCTGACCGGCTGGATTCTCATCGCCGTATCGATCTTTTGCGTCGGGGGCCTAGCCTACCGGATCGTCCATCCATTGCCTCCAGCTCCGAAGCAAAAAGTAAAGGAATTCACGGAGCCGGCGAAATACGGGCGGTAGTGCGGTGAGACGCGGGTTCCGGGGTTTTCGCCATTTCGATAAGCTCAAGGCTCGACCCCTGACTAATTTCCGTTGTCCCTCCGGGACAGGATGGGGTGGTGGACCGGAGTGCTAAGTGCTCAGTCGGGGGAGGCTCAGCAACTTGGGAACGAGGATCAAACTACGGCGAGGCCAATAAAAGTTGCTGGCCAGTTCGCTATTTGAGATAGTGGCTCTTGCTATGAGCGCTTTGGGAGCCGTCTTGTTCGTGAGCTGTAGCAACCTGCCCATTTGGGCAACTTCGGGCTACGTAATTTGGCGCCTTCACCACGGACACTACTACGTTCTCCAAGAGCTGAATCTGGACCAAAGAGCGATTCCGCCGGTTGGGGATTTCCGCTTTCACATGTGGATCATGCGAGGTCACTTCGAGGAACTTCACCGAGCGGAGGGGCTCAAGAAATTTTGCCGTGTGTTGCGAGTCTACTATATCGCTTGGTATTGCCTCCTCACACTGCTTTTTGTCCTGCTCCTCGTCGTGATCATTTGCGCGGGCCGGCACGCCTCATAAGTTCGAAGGTCTACGTCTTCTTTGACTCGTGCGCTTCCCGCCTAAACCGCGCCATCATCTCCAGGAACCGGATGCTATCGCGCACCGGGTGAATCTTGCTCTTTTCATCCCCGTAAATCGTGCTGATCGGCACCGCCCCGATCTGACAGCCCCGCCGCGCAGCCACCACCAACTGCTCGGTTTCGTAGTCGAACTTCGTCGTTTCGATCGCCACCATCGCCGGCAGCAATTCACGAGCAATCATCCGAAAGCCGCATTGTGTGTCCGGCACCCACTGCCCGCAGACCTTGCTGATCTGCGAGGACATGAAACGGTTCGTCATCTTCCGCACAAACGGCATCGTCCGCGTATCGGTCATCCGGTTGCCGACCAGCATCGGCGCTTTTGTCTCGTTGGCCGCGTCGAGAAAACGCGGGATCTCCTCGGGCGCATGCTGTCCGTCGCCATCCAGGACCAGCGCGTAAAGTATCTCCGGCCGATCCGCCAGCGTGCGCAGCCCCGTCTTGATCGCCGCCCCTTTCCCTTGGTTCACGCTGTGGCGAATCACTTCCACCCCCGCAGCTTTCGCTTCGCTCTCCGTCCCGTCCGTCGAGCCATCGTCGACCACGAGCACATGATCGACTTGCTGCCTCACCCGCGCCGCCACATCGCGAATGCGTTTCGCCTCGAAATAACAGGGAATGAGAGCAGTGACGTTGGTACGGTCGATCACGGGAGGCGCGAAACTAGGGCGAGAGCGGCCTTCGGGGAAGCGCGAAATGGCGCTGCCGGAGGCGAATTGCCAAAAGATCAGGTCGGATGCAATCGTCCGCGCGCGCACATTTCGCGGGCCAGTAGATCGTCAGCGGCGTTGCTCCCGGAGGGATGTCGGGCCGTAGCCGGGGGTGAGCGAACCGAAAGCGCTGGAATCGGTTCCCTCACACCTGCCGATGCAGGACACGGAACGAGCATTGCAATCAAATTACACCCCTTTCTTGGTGTCACCCTTCGCAAGCTCAAGGGTGACGCCGAAAAAGGGGCGGCGCTCTGCTTGCGCTACCCCGCCGTGCCTCGGGCCTCCGGATCGCATCAGTTGTGGGAGCGAGTCACGCCGCCGGTGACGCCACCGGATGATAAATCCGCAGCCAGCCACTGGTCATGCCTCGCAGAGGCAGCGTCTGCCGGCGAACGAATTGGTGGCCGTTCCAGTTCTGGTGCAGCACGGTGATCGTCTTGCGGCCGGAATCCACGCTTTCCACCACCGCCGTATGATGCCGCATTTCGTAGCGGTAAACTCCGTCCTGCCCGTGGTCGAAGCCGGAGAATCGGGCGGAGTGAAATTGAATGATGTCACCCGGTTCCACCCTCCCCAAGCCCTGCATTCCCTTGAGTCCGGAAAACCCCGCTTGAATGAACGCCACCGGATCGCCCCAGACATAATCCCCCTCGCCCGGCCAGTCGGCGCCACGCGGCGCAGCTCCGGCATCCTTCAGCGCCGCCTCAGCCAGCGTGGCGCATTGCCCGATGCCGATCTTCTTTCCGACATTCTCCCGGCAGAACGCCAGGATCGATGGGCCGACCGAGTACGCGGCGACCGGCGGCAGCGAAGCCGGAACGATCGCCGGCAACGCTTCGGTCGAAGGCCCGGGATCGCTATCGGGATGCGTCGCCGCCAGCACCGGCCCAATGGGCACCGCCGACGGTGGCCGCTTTTTCGCGAACTTTTTCGCCAGTTCCACACTCTTGGGAGAAAGCTCGAAAATGGGCACCTTGAATTCGATCCGGCCCTTCGCCACGACCAGCGCGGTGCTCTGCAATCGAACGAACTTCGCCTTGAAAGTGCGCCCATCGTTCGTCGTCCAGCGCCACGTCCGCGAACTCTCCGATCCGTGCGCCGAATGCCCTCCCGCGAAGGCCAAGACCGCCATCATCATCGTCGCAAGAAGCAATCCACGTCGGAACAGACCCCTCTGGAACTCCCGGTGATGGTGCCGTACACCCGGTAGCATCAGCACCTACGATTGGTGTTGTCCCTTGAGCGGATTGAAATCCGCCGCGTGATACGAACTCCGCACCAGCGGCCCGGAAGCCACGTGTTCGAAGCCCTTTTTCTCCGCGATCTCCTGGTAGAACTTGAACGTGTCCGGGTGCACGTACTCCACCACCGGCAAATGCTGCGGCGTCGGCCGCAGGTACTGACCCATCGTCAAGACCTGCACCCCGGCCTCCCGCAGGTCATCCATCGTCTGGAAAATTTCCGGCTCCGTCTCACCCAGGCCGAGCATGATCCCACTTTTCGTCACGATCTCCGGAGCGATTTCTTTCATCCGCCGCAACACCTGGAGCGAAACCCGATACTTCGCCCGCGACCGGACCAGCGGCGTGAGCCGTTCCACCGTCTCGACATTGTGATTGAAAATGTGCGGCTTCGCTTCCGCCACCATCCGCAGGCATTCCTCCTTCGCATGGAAATCCGGCGTCAGCACCTCGATGGCCATCGCCGGCTGCGCCGCCCGGATCGCCTCGATCGTCCGCGCAAAATGCTCCGCGCCCCCATCCTTCAAGTCATCGCGCGCCACCGCCGTCACCACCACATGCTTCAGCTTCATCCGCGTCACCGCCTGGGCCACCCGTTCCGGCTCATCGATCTCCAGGGCAAAAGGTTTCGCCGTCGTCACCGCGCAGAATCCGCAAGCCCGCGTGCAACGTTCGCCCGCAATCATGAACGTCGCCGTCCCCGCACTCCAGCATTCCCAGCGGTTCGGGCATTGCGCCTCCTCGCAGACCGTATGCAGCCGCAGATCGGAGATCAGCGCTTTGGTGGAAAAGAAAACCGGATTCGTGGGCAGCCGCACCTTGATCCAATCAGGCTTTTTCGCCTGGTGAAGTGCGGGATCGATTTTGCTGCAAGACATGGATGCGCGACGCTAAACTTTCCACGTCGGAATGCAACCGGCAGATGATAATCTCAGGTATGGAGGTTCCTCCTCAATCGTCGACGGAACGCTGTCTTTCGCGGCTGGTCAGTAATGTTTGGTTTCTCCTCGCCTTTTTCCTCGCCGGGATTCTGGGAGCCGTCGTTGGCTACCGGTTGCGCCCTGGCGGGGCCATCGTCGGGCTGCCGTTGCTCGCCTGGTTGCCATTTGGTGTCCTCCTCGGCCTGAATGAGAGCCTAAAGGCATTTCGCCGCGTTCGTTCTGCGGAAATTCCGATGAGTGCGGCTGTCTTTCCGCTCGTTCGATGGGTTGTCATTGGCGCGTTGCTCCTTTACCTCGCTATCGCGCTCGTCAGACTTCATCCCCCATCACGATTATTGCCACCGATGCCACCATGGACGCTGTGGGTGGCCTGGGCGCTGATCTTCCTCACGTCGTTGTTCGCAGGAAATCAATCAGTCGTCCGAGACAAAGAGCGAAAACGCCAAGGATAACTTCCTCTTCTGCGCGAGCTGCTCACCGAGCCGCGCCTCGTCTGCTTTTTACCAGGGCGGTTTCTCACTAAGCTGAAGCATACGGCAAGGAGCGCCAGCGCCGAAAGGCCAATGCTGTCCTCCTGAGCGGAGCGGGGAAGCACGGGCGGAGTCGAAAGCCGAGCGAAGCGAGACGCCTATGGGACTGTGGGGCAAACCTCCAATTTTCGCGGGTTCCGGGGCGGAGCGGTAAGCGTTCCCATTTTCCGGAGCCTCTTCCACCGCCAAATGGGAAACGAAGAAGCTACCTAAATCGTCTTGACATTCAACCCCAAAGTCCCAAGGCGACTGGGGATGAAACACACGCCATATTCCGCCTCACTTCGCGAGGTCTTTGCGCCAGCCGAGATGCCCATTTTCAGTAGCAGTGCTGGCCACCGGAAACCGTTCGACCAACGCGCCAGGCCGATCCTTCGGCGGCCTCACGGTCTGAAACGAGCCGACCGAGCCGAAATGGCCCGAGGTCATGCCTTTCCCCACGGCCCGGAAAGGGCGTCTCATAGCCGCACAGCTACCCATCCACGCCCCTTCTCAAAGTCAGCAACCACGATTTCTCTCCAGAGTAAAACCCGAGGATTCCCCGAAAAAGTCATCATTTATCACCATCCCACGAAGCCCCCAAAACCACCCGGACCCAGCCATCCGTGGAAGCCGGAGCGTCGGTGAAATCCGGCGTTGTGCCCACCCCGACGATGCTTGCCGCTTTCGGAGAGACCATGCACCTTGCGGACATGATTGGTCGATGCGCGCTTTGTGGCCCCGCTCTGGGTTTCGGGCCGTTTTTTGCCGCATCGACCCCGGGTTCCGGCGATGATCGCGTGCTACTCTCCCTCTTGATCGCTTCGGCCGTCATGGTCCTGACCACCGCCGTCGTCCTGGTGCTGAGCACCTGGCGGTGGCGGAGGGATTGGACCCGCACCCGCTTGCGCGAAAAATGGCTGGCCACGATGCTCCGCAGCATCGACGACGGCGTGATCGCGACCGATGCCGCCGGCCGGGTCACCTTCATGAACGACGTCGCCCAGGAACTCACCGGATGGAAAGAAAGCGAGGCGGTGCAAAGGCCGCTCGTCAAAGTCTTTCACACCGTCGACCGCAAGACCCGCCAGCCGGCCGAAAATCCCATCGACGTGGTCGTGCGTGAAGGAACGATCACCAGCATGAGCGAACCGGCAATCCTGCTGGCGCGCGACGGCGCCGAACGGGTCGTGCGCAGCAACGCCGCGCCCATCCGCGACGACGGAGGCAAAGTGACTGGCGTGGTCTTTACCTTCCGCGACGTCACCGAACGCGAGTTGGCGGAATCCGCCCTGCGGGCCAGCCAGGAGATGTTCCGCCTCATCACCGATCACATCTCCGATTTCATCACCGTGCTCGATCTTGAAGGGCGCCGCCTCTACAGCAGCGCCTCGCACGCCCAACTCCTCGCGCCGCCACGCGGGCTCTATCTGGCCTCGGTTTTCGATGGAATCCATCCCGACGACCGGGAACGCGTCCGGGCGATTTTCGCCGAGGTCGTCCGGGACGGAATCGGCCGGCGGGTCGAATATCGCGTCGTCGGGATCGACGGCAAAACGTTCAACCTGGAGTCGCTCATGACCGCGGTTTGCGACCGGGACGGCCAGCCGGAAAAGATCCTCAAGGTTTCGCGCGACATCAGCGTCCGCAACCAGGCGAGAGAGATCGTGCGCCAGGAAAAGGAGTTCAGCGACACGCTGATCAACTCCATGCCGGGCATCTTTTATCTTTACGATGCCCGTCGCAAAATCCTTCGCTGGAACAAGAATCTCGAAACCGTCACCGGCTACACCGCGCAGGAAATCGACACCCTCGACCCCCTCACCTATTTTCCCGGCGACGAGCGACAGATCGTGCACGAGCGCATGCTCAAGTGCTTTGCCGAGGGTTCGGCGGATATCGAGGTCAATCTCCTCGCCAAGGATGGACGCCGCACCCCGTTCTATGTCACCGGCTTCCGCATCGATATCGATGGCCAGCCTTGCATGCTCGGTATCGGCATCAACATCACCGCTCGTGTCGAGGCGGAGCAGGCGTTGCGCGAATTGCTCGACAATCTCGAGATCAAAGTCGCCGCCCGCACCCGGGACCTGGAAGCCGCCAATGAGCGCCTCCAGGAACTCGACCGGTTGAAATCCGAGTTCATCGCCACGATGAGCCACGAACTGCGCACCCCGCTCAATTCCATCATCGGCTTCAGCGGCATTTTGCGCCAGGGGCTCGCCGGCCCGCTGAACGACGAACAGAAAAAGCAGCTCGGCATGGTCCATTCCTCCGCCCGGCACCTCCTCGGACTGATCAACGATCTCCTCGACTTGTCGCGCATCGAGTCGGGCAAAATGGAACTGTTCGTCGAGAACTTTGGCGTCGCCGGCCTGGTCAACGAAGTCGTTCAGGTCTTGACGCCGCAAGCGGAGCAAAAGCGCCTGCGGCTCGAATCCACCATCGATCATCCCGAATGCCTCCTCAGCTCCGATCGCCAGAGGTGCTTCCAGATCCTTCTCAACCTGGCCAACAACGCCGTGAAATTCACCGAAGCCGGCCGGGTCAACCTCCGCGTCTCCACCGGCCCGGAGATGGTCGAGTTCGTCGTCAGCGATACCGGCATCGGCATCAAGCCGGAAAATCTGCAGCATCTTTTTGAGGCTTTCCGCCAGGTGGACGGCTCCGCCCGGCGGGTCTACGAAGGCACCGGACTTGGCTTGTATTTGTCCGAGCATCTGGCGAGAATGCTCGGCGGCAAAATCAGCGTGGAGAGCGAATTCGGAATCGGTTCGCGTTTCACGCTGGTCCTGCCAAAATCCGTCTCTCCCTCCCAACACCCGCCATGAGCGCGAAGATTCTTCTCGCCGAGGATAACGCCACGAATCGTTATTTGGCGACGTTCATGCTGGAAAAGGCCGGTTTCCGTGTGGTTCACGCCCGCAACGGCGCCGAGGCTTTGCGTCTCGCCCTCACCGAGCAACCCGATCTCGTCTTGATGGACTTGCAAATGCCGGAAATGGACGGATACGAATCCGCGCGCCGCATTCATGCCGAGCCCACTCTGGCCGCGACGCCGATTGTCGCCGTGACCAGTTATGCCATGACGCGTGACCGCGAGAAAGCGCTGCAAATGGGGTTTGCCGGCTACATCGAAAAACCCATCCGCCCACAGACTTTTGTCACCGAAATCTCGCAATTTCTTCCCCGGGGGCCTGTCGCCACATGAAAATCCTCAGTGTCGATGACAAGTCGGAGAACCTCTACATGCTGGAGGCGCTGTTGCGCGGGTACGGACACCAGGTCGATTCCGCGAGCGATGGCCGTCTCGCCTTGCAACTGGCCGCTTCCGGCCAGTACGACCTCATCATCTCCGACATTCTCATGCCGAAGATGGATGGCTTCCAGCTCTGCCGTGAGCTAAAAAAAGACGCGCGCCTGGGCCAGATTCCGTTCGTCTTCTACACCGCGACTTATACCGAGCCGCGGGATGCGGCCTTCGCCCTCGACTTGGGAGCCGATCGATTTTTGGTCAAGCCGCTCGAGCCGGAAGCGTTCATCAAGGCGATCGAGGAAGTCCTCGAGCAAAAGGCCCGGAGTGAACCGCGCGCCTGCCTCGAGGCCACCGGCGAGGATGAGGCGATCTACCTGAAGGAATACAACGCCCGCCTCATCACGAAGCTGGAGAAAAAGATGCTCGACCTGGAGGCCGCCAATCACGCATTGATCGACGATATCGCCGAGCGGGAAAGGGCCGCACGCGAGCGCGCCCGGCTCGAGGACAAACTGCGCCACGCCCAGAAAATGGAAGCCATCGGGACCCTGGCCGGAGGCATTGCCCACGATTTCAACAATATCCTCGCGGGCATCATCGGCTTTGCCGAGCTGGGCTTGCACGAGGTCTCCAATCCCCTTTCCGCCGACCAGCATTTTCGGGAAATCCTCAAGGCCGGAAAGCGCGCCCGGGACCTCGTCCGCCAGATCTTGGCCTTCAGCCGGCAGCGCGAGGAGGACCGGCAACCGCTCCATCTCGGGGAGACCGTGAAGGAGGCGCTGGGGCTGCTCCGCGCCACCCTCCCCGTCTCCATCGAGATCGTGGCCAAAATCGATGAGGGTATCCCGACGGTGCTGGCCGACAGCACCCAGGTCCACCAGATCGTGACCAATCTCGTGACCAACGCCTGGCACGCCATCGGCCAGAAGCCCGGCATCATCACGGTCCAACTCGACAATTTCCAAGTCGACTCCGACTTTGCCCACGCCAATCCGGATTTGCGTCCCGGCCGATACGTCCGGCTCAGCATCAACGATAGCGGCAGCGGCATTCCGACCGAGCTCCTCGGGCGCATTTTCGAACCCTTCTTCACGACCAAAGCACCCGATGAAGGGACCGGTCTGGGACTATCCGTGGTCCACGGCCTGATGAAAGCCTTCGATGGCGCCATCACCATTTACAGCAATCCCGGCGAAGGCACGACGCTGCACCTTTATTTCCCCGCGCTGGAGTTCGGCGCGACGGCGGCCTGTCCCGAGGAATTGGCCGAGGCCCTCGGCCACGGCGAGCGCATTCTTTTTGTCGATGACGAACCCGTGCTGACGATGCTCGGAGGACGCTTTCTCACCCGGCTGGGTTATCTCCCCATCACCCAAAGCGATCCGCGCGCGGCGCTCGCGCTTTTCAAAGACCAGGAATTCGACGCCGTCATCACGGACCTCACCATGCCCCACTTCAGCGGGATCGAATTCGCGCGCTGCCTGTGGGAATTGCGCCCGGAAACGCGCGTCCTCCTCACGACCGGATACAGCGCCACGCTGGATGCCGGACGCGCGCGCGATTTGGGCTTCTGCCAGTTGCTGCTCAAGCCCTACACCGTCCAGGCGCTCGGCGAAGCCCTGCAAAGCGCTCTCAGCTTGGACGGGCCAGCACCCAGGACACGGCGAGTAATGCGAGTGTAATCGCGCCCGCCAGGCGTTGCCAGGGAGCGGTCAGGCGTTCCTTCAGATGCAGGACGGACGCGATCATCCCCTCGGCGATTCCCGCCACCAAGCCCCACCCGTGAGCCATATAATCGATCGTCTTGCCTTCGTCGCCGACTCCAAGATAGGCGAGCAGGGCCAGGCCTGCGCCGATGGGCAGCACCAATTGCCAGGAATTCCGCCGATGCGGTTCCCGCCAAAGCGCCGCGAGTTCCAGCCCGACGAGGAGACCCAAGGCGCCGAAACACGCCGTCGATGCGCCGATCGTGCTGTGCATCTCGCTCCGATAGCCCCAGGCATTCACCGCATTGCCGATGGCCCCGCTCAAGAGAATGGCCAGCCACGCGCAGCCGGCGCCGAGCCGCGGAATGACGAACGCCGCGAAAAGCAATCCTGTCGCCAGGTTCGCGCCCAAATGCCCACCATCGGCGTGCAGTGTGAGCGCGGTGATCGTTCGCCACCATTGTCCGTGCAAAATTGCCGTGCTGTCGGCCGCCCCGCTATCGGTCCACGATTCTCCCATCCGGCGCTGGACGAGGTAAAAGACGATCAGGAGCCACCCGGCGACATACAACGAAAAGGTGGGAATTTTCTCCGCCGGCAGCATGGCCCGGGTGGGCGGTTTCGCTTTCTCCTCGGCTTCGAAGGCCTCCAGCTCCGGACGTACGACCTCGATGGATTTCTCTTCGACCAACAGAACCCACTTGCCCTCCTCGCGCTCGATCCAATACGGCAAGGCCATTGCGCCCACGACCAATCCGCGTTCCCGCGCCGCCGCCAGCCGGCGATACCGGCCGGCTTCGACTCGCGGAGTTTCGGGTGCTGGTTCCGTGGGCATGAAAGAAAGGATGAAGGATGAAGGATGAGGGATGAAGAAGATAGCCGCTTCGGGGGGCGTGGTCCGACGGCGCGGAGCCTTATTGGATGTTGGGTGTTGGGTGTTGCCGCGAAGCGGTCCTGAGCAAGCGCTAAGCGCGCCGAAGGAGATGTTGGATGTTCCCCTCCGATCTGCCCCTCCCGGTTGCATCTTCCCCTCCGGATGTGGGATGTTGCGACGATCAACGCTCTCCTGCAAAATCTCATTATCCCGGACCTCTGGCAGCAGGACGCCGTGCACGCGCTGCGAGAGGGGCGGGACGTCGTGGTTCATGCGCCCACGGGCGCGGGTAAAACCTATATCTTCGAGCTCTTCCTTCCGGCCCTGAAGGGCCAGGCCATTTTCACCGTGCCCACTCGCGCGCTGGCCAACGACAAACTCGCGGAGTGGCAGGCGCGGGGATGGGACGTGGGCATTTCCACCGGTGACGTCGCGCATCACCTCGACGCGAAAGTAGTCGTCGCGACTCTCGAAACGCAGAAGCGCAAATTCCTCGAGCGCCGCGGGCCGCGTCTTTTGATCATCGACGAATATCAGATGATCGCCGACCCGGTGCGCGGCGTGAACTACGAGCTCGCCCTCGCCCTCGCGCCGCCGGAAACGCAACTCCTCCTCCTCAGCGGCAGCGTGGGCAATCCGCAGGAAGTCGTGAACTGGCTGCAGCGAATCGGGCGCGATGCGGTGCTCGTCTCTCACGTCGAGCGCCCAGTACCCCTGGAGGAAGTCGATCTCGAAATTCTGCCAAACAAAAACCCATCGACCGTGCGCGGTCGCTGGCCACGCCTCATCGGCAATGCCCTGCGCGCCGAGCTCGGGCCCGTCCTGCTCTTTGCCCCACGCCGCCGCGCGGCCGAGGAGCTGGCCCGCGATCTCGCCGCCGCCCTGCCGGCCGATTCGCCGCTCCACTTGACTCCCGAACAACAACATCTCGCCGGTCCGCAGCTCACCAAGCTGCTCGTGCGGCGGGTGGCCTTTCATCACAGCGGGCTGAGCTATGCCCAGCGTGCCGGGCTGGTCGAACCGCTGGCCAAGGCCGGTCAACTGCGCGCCGTGGCCGCCACCATGGGCCTGGCCGCGGGCATCAATTTTTCCATGCGCTCGGTGGTCATCACCGACACCCGTTATAAGAGCGGGAATCTGGAGCGCCAGGTCGAACCGGATGAAGTGCTGCAAATGTTTGGCCGGGCCGGCCGGCGCGGCTTGGATGATACAGGCTACGCGCTCATCACCGATCGTCCGCCGCGTCTCCACGATGGCCGACCCCGTCAGCTCAAACGTCCGGCGCAGGTCGACTGGCCCACGCTCATCGCGGTGATGCAAGCCGCCGTCCAGCGTGGGGCCGATCCTTTCGCTGCGGCACTGGAACTCAATAACCGTCTCTTCACCGCACAGACCGTCCCGCTCGGGATCGAGCATGCTCGCAAAACCGGCCCGATGCCCTGCGGTCTAGCCGTCGACATGGAACGCGCCCGGTTCGCCCGGCGCGGGGTTGTCGAGATGCTCAACTCCCGTGGCGAATGGGAAATCAAACCCGACCTGGGCGAGACCACTCTCGGCGAGGTGCTGATACGGGAAAAGGACCGCTGGCGTCCGCTGCTCGCCACGGCGCCTTCTCTCGACAAGCTCGGCTTCGGCAATCTCTGCAAGCTGCGCGACGCGGAGGCAACGCCGCGCGCGTCCGCACCGGCACGCTTTGGCCGCGAAGCCGTTATTGGCACCCGGCGAACCGACGACGTCCTTCATCTCGCCCCGTGGCTGCGAAGGCAGCTCCGAAAATCGCGCGTGGCGCCAGACGCCTTGCAGCAGGAAATCATCGCCCGGCTCCCGGAGTTCCTGCGACGGGCGGCGGCTCCCGAGCGCACGATTCCGCCCGCGACGTCTCTCAGCTACCTGACGCGTGGCGAGCAATGGATTGTCCGCCAGGATTTTTCCGCGACACCGATTGCGGCGGTGCAGGACAGCCATGGCCAATGGTTACTGGCGCCACCCGAACGGCGGGAACTCCCCCCGCCCTGCCGTGGCTGCCCTGAGCTGGACGCGTTTTGCAACCACGTGGAGATCACTCCGTCACCGGCCCACGCCTGGCGTCGTCTGGGCTTGATCGATGCCACGGGTGCTCCGACCCAACGCGGAATTCTCTTTAGCTTCTTTCACCACGGAGAAGGACTCGCCATCGCCGCGGCGCTGGAAGATGGGAAATACCCCATCGAAGAACTCGTCTTCGATCTGGCAAATCTCCGCGCCGGTCCGCGCTTCGCCGGGGACGATTCGCCCTATGGAGGACGGCTCGGAGCCCTCTGCCAGCGCATCTACGAACGAGTCGATCTCCCGGGCTATCTCGACATGGGCGTTCCACTCGATTACGGCGACGGCGCCAGCGAAGTCGTTCGCGCGATTGTCGAACAAGGTACGGCCCGCAACCGATTGCTCACCGAGTCCCTGCGCCAGGGCGACCTCGAGCGCGCCCTCGTCGAGTGGCGCAGCCTGCTCCGGCACATCGTCTGGGCGCCGGATTACGATTTGGAGAGATGGCGCGAATTGAAAAATGCCGCGGCGCAACGGCTCGAATTATCGGTTTCACCCACCGGCATTCGGTAAACCAATCGCTTTGACCGAAGCCCGGGAATAGCCCACTCTCCAACTCCCCCCATGAGAATTCTATTCTGCTCCGTCGTTCTTACCCTTGCGGCAATCTTCGGAACCAGGGCTTCGGCCGCGGACGCGCCGAAAGTCCTCTTCGAAGACAAATTCTCCGGTCCCCTCGAACCCGGCTGGACATGGATTCGCGAGCGGCCCGACGCCTGGCGCTTCGCCAACGGAGCGCTCGTCATCGACACCCTTCCCGGCTCTTACTGGGAGAAACAGAATAACTCGCAGAACACCCTCGTCCGCCCAGCCCCGACGTCGCTGAAAGACGGGTTCATCGTCGAAGTCCTCGTCGATAATCAGCCAAAGGGCCAATATGAACACGCTGGTCTCATTTGTTATTTCGATGGCTTCAACACGATCTGTTACAACAATGAATCCGTCGACGGCAAACCGTACATCTGCATGGCCTTGGAGCAGGATGGCAAGCCTGTCCGCAACCCCACCTCCCCGGAATCCCCGGAATCCCCGGCGGGCGCGGTCTGGCTGCGGCTGATCATCCGTGGCAGCAAGGTCACCGGCCAGTTCCGGTCATCCGAAAGCGACCCGTGGCAAACCGTTGACGATCGCACTCTCCCGACGTCCAGCAAGGAACTCCTCGTCGGTATTCACTCCGGCTACGGCTTGGAAAAGCCCCAACGCCAGGCGCGCTTCCGCAACTTCCGCATCCTCTCGGCGGGTGAATGAGCGGGGCGGTTGGAACTCCGGTTGGAAACCGTGACCGCGCCGTTCGGTTGTTTCTGACTTCCTCCAGTCTCACGCTCCACTCCCATGAGGTTCCCCCATTCTTCCCGCGCGACGCGCTGCGCCTTCGCGCTCACCGCGATTCTCATTCTGACGATGGATTCAGTTCGGTCGGCACACGCCGCGCCGCCGGCCATGGAAAGTCAGGTGGTCGTCTTGAAGAATGCCGACACGGTGAAGGCGGAGTTTCGCGTTGGAGCAGCGGGGAAGATCGGGCTGGCGTTCAAATTCGCCGACGGCAGGACGCTAACCCTGCTCGGAGCCGTGAAAGAGGATGCGTTAAAGCGCACCGTGGAGAAGGACGGCAGGAAGGTGCCGGAGACGTCACCGATGCCGGATGCGACGATCGAGTTCGCGGGCCCCGGATTGAGGTTTCAATATCACAGCCGCCCCTGCCTCGCGCGCTACACGGAAGCGCAGCAAGCCGACCTGGCAAAGGTCTGGGAAACACTAACCGCGGCCTCGCAGTGCTGGGTTCCCTTGGAAGTTCGCGCCGATTCCGCGGGTGCGGAGTTGTGGATGGCTGGGCGGTATTGCGGACGCCTGGCGAGTGAGAGCCGGCTCGCGGAAGTCAGCTTCCAACTGGAAGCGGGCGGCGAGGTGCGCGGCGAGAGTGCATTCACGCGTGCGGACTCCGGCCGTTTCCTCCCGCTGGATGTACGGTGCATTGCGCAGCCTGGCGTGATGCAGGATGCCAGCGTTTCGCTCAAGCCGGGGCCGCAGGAGATCAAAGCGGTGCCGATACTGGTGGCGGACGGAGCGGGAAATGCGGATGTCGGCATGGCTAAGGAGATGCAGGGGTTACGCGGGTTGGAAGAAAACGAGAACACCTCGCGCACGTCGCTCGACGGCATGAAGGAGTCGCTGCACTTCTCAGTCCCGCAGGCGTTTTATGATCGGGCGTGGGTCCTTTGCGCGGTCGACCCAGATGTGCAAAAGGATCCCGTGCTGACCACGCGGCTGACTCGTTTCGGCATTTGGGGCCGGGGCGGCGCGATGGCCGACACGACACTTACTTTGCCCCGCGGCGATGAAAAACCAGGCGAAGGAATCGAGCCGGTGGGCCGCGTGGAATACACCGGCGCCGGCCAGCAGAAGGTCAAGGTGCCGCTCTATCTCGTGCGGGTGGATCTGAAGGCGGGCGATATCCTGGACATCCTCGCCGACGTGAAGGACCCGTACGCTCCGATGAAAATCGGGCCGTATCTCGACTTCGAATTTCTCGGCAAGTGCGGCGGCTTGGAGGTGCAAACGGATCGTCGGCGTAAACCGGTGCCCACCTCGACCAGCGCTGTGCATATCTTCGGAGTGACCTTGGAAAAAGCGCCCGCCGAATTGCGGATCAAGCAATCGCAGCCGGGCAACATCTTCCACAACGATGAGACCCCGGAGACAACTTTCGCCGTGCGCGCGAACGCGCCGGGACGCTACGAATTGCGCTGGGAAATCACCGGGATCGATGGCCGTGAACTCGCAAAGAACGCCAAGGCGGTCGAGCTGCCGTCCGTAGGCAGCGAGGCCGACATCAACGTGCCGCTCACCATGCCGGACTTGGGCTGGTACGGGCTCCGCGTTACGCTCGCCGATGGCGGTGGACATGCGCTGTTCCAGCACGACGCCGCCTTTGCGCTCCTCGGCAAGGACACACGCACCGCCGGCTACGAATCACCGTTTGGCACCTGGTGGTTCAGCGGCGTCCACTACACCACAGCGGATCCCGCGGTGGCTGGACCCATGTTGTTCAAAGCGGGTTTCCGTCGGACCACGATGGGCTGGACCAAAGCCAGCGAGGAGGATTTGGCGCCATGGAAAATCTCGCTCAACCAGATCCGTTGGCCTTTCCGGCTCGCCGATCTCAAAGACTGGCCGGCGGCGGAAACCCGCGCGGAGAAAGCCATCGGCGACATGCTCAAGCGCTTCCCGCACTGCCAGTACATCGACGTGTTTCACGAAAGCTACGACCCCGGCGCCTATCCTCCGGAACTTTACGGCGGTAAGTATGTCGCCAAAGATGCCGCGCTCGCCGCGCGCGAGGACGACCTTTTCGAACTCGGCGTGAAAGCGGCGAAATTCATCCGGGCGAGATTTCCCCAGCTCAAGATCATCACCGGAAACAGCGGCGGCTCCTCTGGCATCGTCGCGCTCATGGTGCGGCGCGGCTTTCCGCGTGAACTGATCGACTATCTCGGCAGTGAAACTACCGGCCAGACCATCGCGCCGGAAAAGCTCTCCCCGCACACCACGGCGGGCATCTGGCTCATGGGCGAGACGGCGCGGAAGTATGGCTACGAAGTTCCTTTGAGCGGCTGCTTCGAATACACCAGCCGCGCCGAGCGGGATCTCGGTGCCCAGCGCCACGCGGAGTGGTATGCCTGCGATATGCTCACCGGCCTGGCCAATCGTTTCCCCACCGTCTCACCGGCCGGGCTCGAAGATGTCGGCAATGCCTATTACGACACACTCTGGGGCGCCTCGGGACTGTGCCAGCGCAGTCCCCTGCATTACCCAAAACCCGCCTACGTCGCCCTCGCCACGCTCACCAAAGTGCTCGATAGCGCAAAGCTCGTGCAGCAAATGCCCACGGGATCATCAAGCGCGCACGCCCTGGAATTTGCGCGCGGAAACGAGCACATCTACGCGCTGTGGACGCCGCGCGGGCAGTGCGAGTTGGAGATTGAATTTCCCGATGATCTCACCATCACGCAGGTCGAGTTTTACGGGCGCCAGCGCCCGCTGCAGACGAACGGCAGGCGACTGACCATCACGGCGGATACCGCCGTGAGTTACCTCATCAGCCCGGTCGCCGCCACCCACATCACCGCTGGCCGGCGCGCTTTTCCGCCGCCTCCCGCCGGCACATCCGTCATCAGCACGATGGACGACGTGGCGCAGTGGCAACTCGCGCCCGAAGAACAAACGATCACCACGCCGTTGCGCCGTCCCGGTAAGTTTGAGCTTCGCCAGGTAAACGACGCCGAGAAAGGCCCCTGTCTCGAACTGGAACTCCAACGCGAAGGCGAAATTCCCCCGTCCGTCGTCGGTGAATACACCGCGCTCCACCTCAAGCGGCCGCTGCCCATCTCCGGCCGGCCGCACACCGTCGGCGTGTGGGTCAAAGGCGATAGCAGTTGGGGCCGCATCTACTGGGAGATCGAGGATGCGAAGGGCGAGCGCTGGCGCTCATCGAGGGATTCCGACGGCGGCGACTGGGGCAACCAATCCGCCATTGATTTCGATGGTTGGTGCTTCGTCACTTTCCCGCTGACGCGCGAATCGCCCGTACTCCAGATCGAGCCCGGCGCCGGCCTCGGCCAATGGCAGGGCAACGGCGACGGCAAGCTCGACTATCCGCTGAAGCTCGTCGGCCTGTTCGTGGAGACGCATCGGCAGTCGCTCGATCTCACGCGGATGGCGCCGGTAAAAGGCACGATCCGGCTCAAAGACGTCAGTGTGGTCGGAGACAAGCCCTAGCCACAAAAGGAAGATACCTGGAATCGGACGGGCGCTCCGCAGTTTGGGCTTTCGCGGCCGCCCTCCGGGAAAAATGTGTTTCTGGAAATGTCAGCCAGATCAAGCCTCTGAAGATACCTCCAGCATCTCGCTCAACGCCGCCAGAATCACTTGCGGCGAACTGGGTTTGGCGAGTGCCCGTTCCACACGCAGATGTTCGATTTCCACGATGCCCACCTCGGAACTGCTCCCCGTCATGGCGATGACTTTCACTCCCGGATCGATCTTTCTCAGCGCCGCAATCATCGTCGCTCCATCCATCGCGGGCATGTGGATGTCCGTGATGACGGCGTCCACCAGGCCCGCATATCGCGTATACGCCTTGATTCCTTCGACACCATTCTCGCACGTCAAAACGTCGTAGCCCGCACTTTCGAGAGTGATACGCATGAGGGCCAGGATGGCCGCTTCGTCGTCCACCACCAGGATCGTCGCGCCATTGCCGCTTACCCAATTTTCGGAACCTGGGCTGAAGTTGCTCCTCTGGATGGGAGCGCTGCGGGTGGGAATCGTCGGCGCATCTGCGGCGGCGGGCAGGAAGACACGGAATGTGGTGCCTGCACCCTCTTGAGATTCCACTCGGATGAAGCCGCCATGGTTCCGGACAATACCCAGCGTCGTGGCCAGGCCGATCCCTGTCCCTTTCCCCCGTTCCTTGGTCGTGAAAAATGGATCGAATATTTTTTCCCGGACCGCCGCCGGAATTCCGGTTCCGGTATCTGCCACCACGAGCACCGCGTAACGGCCAGCCGCTGCACCGGGTTGCATGGCAGCCTCGTACTCATCGATCTCGACGTTTTCCGTAGCCAGAGTGAGCTTGCCGCCAGCCGGCATGGCGTCTCGTGCATTGACGCATAAGTTGAGCAGCACTTGATGAAACTGGGTGCTGTCGCCGCGCAATGTCCAAATGTCCGGCGACGATTCCATGGAGAGACGAATCGTCTTCGGGAAAGTCTCACGGATAATGGCGCCGATTTCATCCATGAGGGCATTCGGAAAGACGGAGACGCGGTCGCCACCGTCCGCTCCACGGGCAAAGGAAAGCACCTGCCGGATCAAAGCCGTCGCCCGATCGGCATTGGCGATGACCAGATCAAGCATCGAACTATCGCCGGCCGCCGTGAGTTGGGTGCGGAAAACCTCCATCGCGAGCGTGATCGGCTGCAGGATGTTATTCAGATCATGCGCAATCCCTCCGGCGAGCGCACCGATGCTCTCCATGCGTTGCACCCGCAGGAAATTTGCTTCGAGTTGCCTTTTCTCCGCCACGTCCGTGTTGATGACCAGAATTCCCGACGGACGCCCCTGTTCGTCCTTCACCAAAGTCCAGCGGCTCTCGACGACGACCGTATTCCCGCTGCGACTTCGTTGCGCAAGTTCTCCCATCCAATCTCCGGTCGTCATTACTTTGAGCCGGGCTTCGTCCAACTGCTTGGAATCACCTCCGATGCGGAGATAGACTTCGTGCCCCGCCATTTCTTGCGCCGTCCATTCATAGAGGCGTTCCGCGCTGCGATTCCAATAGAGGGCCTTTCCCCGGAGATCGTGAACGAAAATGGCATCCTGCGCTTTGTCGAGGAGCGCGGCTTTTTGCCTCAGCAATCGCTCGCTTTCGCGCAAGGCTGCTTCCGTGATCTTGCGCGTGGCGATTTCGGCTTCCAGCAGGGAATTTGTCACCCGTAACTCGCGGGTTCGCGCTTCGACCGCGGATTCGAGTTCATGGAGGTTGCGGCGCGCGCCTTGCAAAAGTGACCACTTCTCGGTGAGGGCGTGAGCCAATTGCAATACCTCGATGGTGTCGAATGGCTTTTTCAGAATCAAAAGCCGTTCCGGATAAGTCACCACCTGCATCATCTCTCCCCAGGACTTGTCCGTATAAGCGGTGCAAATGACGATCTGCAAATCCGGATCAATCTCCCAAAGCTTGGCCGCGGTCACCAATCCGTCCCAACCGGGCGGCATGCGGATATCGGTAAAGACGGCGGCGTAGCGTCGACCGGATTCCACGGCGCGCTGCACCATCTCAACCGCTTCCGCGCCTTGAAAGGCAAAGCTCAACTCGAACGACTCCTGAGAACGATGGGGCAACGACTCTCCAAAGAGCGCTGTTTCCTGGGCGATCAGCGCCGACTCTCCGCCCCGGCCGAGGATTTTCCGGAAATCGTGGTGAATGGCTTCATTGTCGTCCACGACCAAAATCCGGTGATTCTTTTCCGGCTGGGGATCGCTGGGAGAAGCGTTCGATGGGGGCTGGGATGGAGTCATGATTCCGCTCGAAAATGAGGCCTCAAATGGCCGAGGGCGCTCGTTGCACGTTGGCAAACCGACCAGTCCGCCGGTCGCCCTGCGGCGGGGAATTTCGTGGGTGACCCCAGTGGAGGGCGAGCGGCTCTGCGATAGGAATCAGAATCAGCACCATATACTATAACTACTAGCATACCACCTCATGTCGCGCTACGAATTTTTGCGTATTTTTACGCATCCATTGGCCAGCCCCCTTCCACGACGTTTCCGTGCACGCCCCAATCTCTTCGAAATCAGGAGGTAACGGCGAATTGCCGCGAGTGATCAGTATTCAGTGTTCCGCTTCGAAAAGGCTCGGCGGCGAAAGGGGCCACTGATTACTGCACCCTGATCACTGATCACTTCCCCACAATCCGCTCACTCCTTCCCCATCCCCTCGGTCGAAACCTGACCTTCCCCACCCCTCACCTCCATCGCCTGCTCCAGCGCCCGCCAGGCCAGCATGGCGCACTTCACGCGTTGTGGGAATTTTCGTACGCCTTGCAGGAGGCGAAGATCGCCCAGGAGCTTGGGCACTTCGGCGGTTTCCGTGGTCACAAGATCATGAAAGGCCTTGAGCATCGACTCGGCGTCCAAGCGGCTCTTGCCTTTGACTTTCAGGGTCATCATTGAAGCCGAAGCCTGGCTGATCGCGCAGCCCTGGCCGGTGAATTTCAGGTCTTCGATTCCGCCATCTCCACCGAACTTGACGTGCAAATGAATCTCGTCCCCGCACGAAGGGTTGTCGCCATGGACCTGGACCGCGCCCTCGGCGATCTCGCCGACATTTCGCGGCCGGCGCGAATGATCCAGGATGACCTGCTGATAGAGTTCTTCGAGTTCCGCGTTCATGAGAAAAAGCGCGAGGCCGATTCCAAAATTTCGATCATACGGTCGACCTCTTCCATGGTGTTGTAAAAGTAGAAACTGGCCCGGGCGGTGCCGGGCACCCCGAGTTTGCGCATGAGCGGCTGGTTACAGTGATGTCCGCCACGCAGCGCGAGGCCAAACTGGTCGGCGTAAGTGGTGAGATCGTGAGGGTGCGCCGACTCCATGACGAACCCCACCAATCCGGCCCGTTCGCTCGGGCCAAAGACGCGCACGGCGGGCAATTCCTCGAGCCGGGCCTGGGCATACACGGCCAGCTTCGAATCGTGCTCGAAAATCGCCGCCCGGCCGATGCTCTCCAGGTAATCCACGGCGGCCCCGAGCCCAATGGCGCCGGCAATGTTTGGCGTGCCGGCTTCAAATTTGCCGGGCGCGCGCTTGAAGGTGCTGCGCTCGAAGGTGACGCTGAGGATCATCTCGCCGCCGCCCTGCCACGGCGGCATGGCCTCGAGCAATTCGCCGCGGCCATAGAGCGCGCCGATTCCCGTGGGCGCGCACATCTTATGGCCGGAAAACGCGAGGAAATCGCATCCGAGCGCCTGCACATCGAGCGGAAGATGGCCGCCGCTTTGGGCCGCATCCACGAGAGTCACCGCGCCCACGCTTCGGGCGGCGTTGCACAAATCGATCACGGGATTGATCGTGCCCAGCGAGTTCGAGATGTGGGTGAAAGCGAAGAGCTTCACCTCGGGTGTGAGCACCCGGTCGAGCGCCCCTAATTCCAGCGTCCCGTCCTCTTGCACGGGGACGAAACGCAAGCGCGCTCCGGTGCGCTCGGCGAGAAGCTGCCACGGCACGAGATTGCTGTGGTGCTCCATCTCGGTGAGAAGAATGACGTCGCCCTCGCGCAGGAACCTCACGCCCCACGAATTCGCGACGAGATTGATGCCCTCGGTAGTCCCGCGGGTGAAGATGATTTCGTCCTCGTTCGGGGCGTTCAGAAATCGCGCGACCTTCGCTCGTGCGGCTTCGTAGGCTTCCGTGGCGCGGGTGCTGAGCAGGTGCAGACCGCGATGCACGTTGGCGTTGTCGTGCTCGTAGTAGTGCCGCAGGGCGTCGAGGACCGCCCGCGGTTTCTGCGAACTGGCGGCGTTGTCGAAATAGATGAGTGGGTGCCCATGCACCTGCTGCGTGAGTATGGGAAAATCTTCGCGGATGGTCTGCCAGTTCACTACGGGGCTCTGCTGCATACGATCTAATCTGGCGTGCATTTCACTCCACGCCAAGTGGGAGCGCATCGTCCAGCACGAGTATGGGAATGCCGTCGCGCACGGGAAAGAGCCATTGTCCGTCGGCTCTGACCAAACCGGCGTCCAAATTTTCGGAGACAAGGCGTCCTGATCGATCGCGCAGGAGGCCCTTTGACTGGAGCGCCTCGATCCGGGACAATTGCTCAGCCGAAGCGGCAGCGAGGATTTGGCCCGTTTCGGGGCAGCATAAAAGAGTAAGTAATTCTGCGGCGATCATGAAATTTTCGGTTCTCCACAACGTGGGATTTTCGGCAAACCGTCTTGCGTCACTGAGCTGTTTTCACATACACGTCAACCTGATTTCGAAAGTGCGGCGCCGCGTGCCCGCCGCTGGAACAGAAGCAGAAGCAACGGTAACCGCCCCATTTGGTATCTATGAGAATCATCCCCATTCGCCGACTCCCTTTCGCCATCGCCGGCACCATCGCCGTCCTATTCGGCACTCTTGGCGCCACGTCGCTGCACGCTGTGGACAAAAACTGGACGGGCAAGAATCTCACTCCGATTTGGGCGACCTTCTCATTGAACAACTGGAGCGGCATCCTCTCCCCGACGCGCTTCGATACGGCGATTTTCGGGACGCAATTTACGCCTTCCCCTTTCGACCCGCTATTTCGCGTGAATCCCAATGGAAGTCAGATTCTGCTCGAGAGGGTGCTTCCTTTCGTCCCCGGCCCGATCGCCAATAACATCATTTTTTTGAATAACTGGACATTGACCGAGCCGGCCACCGGGCTTCTGGGGCGTTTCGCGGCGCCGCTGACGCTGGAAGGAGGCGACATCACGGTCATGGATGGACGCACCGCGACGATCAACGCAGACGTGATCCTGAATTCCGGGCAACTTACCAAACTCGGCAATGGCACGCTCCTCCTGGAAAGAAAGGCGATTGGTAACGTCCTCGTCCTGCAAGGCACGCTTGGTGGTAATTTCTTCGCCACCGGGAGCCTGGCCAACTTTGCAAACTTGAGTCCAGGCCCGGGCATTTCTCCGGGGGCGATTACCGTGGGCGGCACTTTCGCCCAGACCAGGACCGGCTCCTTGAACATCGAAGTCGCCTCGCCCACTTCCTTCAGCCAGCTCCTGGTGGCCGGAAATGCCCACCTCGGCGGAAACCTGAACGTCTCGCTGCTCGATGGTTATTTTCCGAAGCAAGGCCAAAAGATCACGTTCCTCTCGGCGGCAGGGATCTCGGGAGAGTTCAACGAGGTCAACGCGCCCGTGTGGGATCTGCTCACCTTGCGGCCTGTCTATGGAAAAGACACCGTCACCTTGAAAGCGGTGATCAATTCTTTCGACGCCCTGCCCGGACTGACACCGAACGAACACGCCGTGGCCCAGGACCTCGACAAGGTCATCTTTGATTCGCGGGCTTCCCGCCTGGTGAATTACCTCTACGGCCGCGACTTCAGCGATCTGCCTGGCCAATACGACCGGATCGCTCCCGCCGAACTGACGAGTATCTACGCCATGGGGGTAGCCTTGGAGAACGTCCAATCTCTCAATCTGCAACGGCGAACCGAAGATATCCGCAGTGGCTCCGCCGGTTTCAGCGCGGAGCGCTTTTCGTTGATGGGCAGTGCGCCCAGTTACAGTGGTAACTTTGACATGGCCAGCGGGGTCGCCGGTCCCAACGGAAATAGCGGCAAGGAAGTCAAGGAGACCAAGGAAGTGGCCCCGGGCGAAAACCGCTGGGGCGCCTTTCTTTCGGGCACGGGCGAGTGGGTGAACGTCACCGGAACCGACAACGCCCGCGGCTATGACATCGCCAGTGGCGGCTTCACCCTGGGTGTCGATTACAAGGTCTGCCCGAATTTTGCCATCGGCCTCGCGGCTGGTTACACCGGCACCACCGCCGACTTGACCAACCACGGCCGCGTCTGGGTGAACGGCGGCAAATTGGGACTCTACGCGACGACATTTGCCGGGGGCTGGTACGCGGATATGGCGGCCTTTGGCGGTTACAATAGCTACGACACGCGGCGTGGCGCGCTTCAAGGCGACGCCCGCGGAGATACTGACGGCGGAGAGATCAACGCGCTTTTCGGCACCGGTTACGATTTCAAAGCGGGCGCGCTGACCTTCGGTCCGACGGCCACTTTCAATTACACCTATGTGGGCTTGAATGGCTTCGACGAGCACGGCTCGCTGGCGCCGCTGGATATCCACGGCGGCAACGAAAACTCCCTGCGCAGCGCCTTCGGAGTCAAGATCAGTTACGATTGCAAGTGCCACGGCGTGATCATCCGGCCGGAGTTGCGTGTGGCCTGGCAGCACGAGTACGGCGACAGCGTTTACGATATCACCTCCAGCTTCGCCAATGGCGCCGGCGACACCTTCAGCGTGGCCGGTCCGCGGCTGGGCCGGGACAGCGCGCTCGTCGGCGCAGGCTTCGCCATCCTCTTCAACGACCGTTGCTCGACTTACATTTACTACGATGGCGAACTCGGCCGCGAGAATTACGAATCCAACGCCGTCACCGCCGGGTTCCGCGTAGCCTTTTAGGCAGGGCTCCGGCGGCGATCGCTACCACGTCACCTTCTGATCGCTCCTGCAAGAGCCTCCGATCCGGGAAAATTGCAGTGGCCCCGGGCGTAAGTATTTCTGCCGCGATCATTTGGCCGGATGGGTCAGTAAGGGCGTTTTCCGAGGAAAGCGGCTTGCGTCCGTGGGACGCTTTCCTTTACACCTGATGACGAATTCGCCGAGGGGCCCAGCCACGCGAAACGAAATCGTGATCGGGCCCTTTCCAAATGGCGGCGACGATTTCCGATGCAGAAGTTCCTTCCAGCCCTTATGAAAACCACGCTTGTTGCTCGTTCTTTGGCCATCGTCGCTGCTTTCACGCTGACGAGTGGCGCCCGGTCTTTGCATGCCGCTGCGGTCGGTTCGAGTGCCGGCCCTGACATCATTTGGACGAATGGGTCGGGTTTGCCGGTTTGGAGTCTGCCCAACAACTGGAACCCGGAAACCGTGCCCGGCCCCGGCAATACGGCGGTCCTGCCGGCGAATTTCACGCCTTCGACATTTGATGCGCAGATTGGAGCAAATCCCAATGGCAGCCAGATTTTTCTGACTTCGGGAGGCCTTCTGTTGACCCTCCCTCGCGGGTCCGAAATTGTCTCCACCTCACCGACGGTCGGAAACCTCGTCTTTCTAAATAGCTGGACGTTGACGGAGGCGCCGGTCAATTTTATTGGGGAACCCACGCAGCGAGGACTTTTTTTCCCCGGCGCATTCTCGCCGGCCGGGCTGATACTGACGCAGGGAAATGTCATGGTGGGATCGGGTTTTACGGCCACGATCAATGCCACGATCAACGTGACGAGCGGGATGTTGACGAAGACAGGTCTCGGAACCCTTTTGCTGGAACAAGCGGTGACGGGCAGCATCTTCGTGCAGCAGGGCACGCTCGGCGGGAATTTCACCGTCACCGGAAACCTGATCAACCAGGGCACCGTGAGTCCCGGCAATTCTCCGGGAACGATCTATGTGGGAGGCAATTTTCTGCAAGGCAGAGGGGCGACGCTAAACATGGAAATCGCGTCACCGACCTCCTTCGACCAACTCGTGGTGGGCGGCAGAGCGATACTTGGCGGCAATCTCAACATCTCAATGCTCAACGGTTTCGTGCCCAGGAAGGGCGAGGAATTTTCCTTCATCACCGCGGGCGGAATCTCTGGTAAATTCAATAGCGTGAACGCTCCCGTCTGGGATGATATGACGCTGCGTCCTTTCTATGGCAAAAACTTGGTGACCCTGGAAGCGGTGATCGATTCGTTTGCGGGTCTCCAGGGACTGACTTCGAACCAGCAGGCCGTGGCGCAAGACCTCGACAAGATCATCAACGACCCGCGAGCCGCCCGACTGATCAACTTTCTCTACAGCCGCGATTTCAGCGATCTACCGCAGCAATTCGACCGGCTGGCCCCGGCGGAACTGACGAGCATTTTTGCCATGGGTATCGCCTTGGAAAACGTCCAATCGCTCAACCTCCAGCATCGCACCGAAGACATCCGGAATGGCTCCAGCGGATTTAGCGCCCAAGGCTTTTCCTTGAACGGCAATGGCCCAAGCTACAGCGGTAACTTCGGGATCGGCTCCGGCGTGGCCGGTCCGAACGGCGACGAAGGCAAGGAAGTGAAGGAAACGAAAGACGTGGTGCCGGCCGAAGATCGCTGGGGAGCATTCGTTTCCGGCACGGGCCAGTGGGTGAATGTCAGCGGCACCGACAATGCTCGCGGCTATGATCTGACCAGCGGTGGCTTCACCCTCGGCGTCGATTACAAGGTATGTCCGAATTTTGCCATCGGTCTTTCGGCGGGTTACACCGGCACGACCGCGGACCTTACCGACCATGGCCGGGTGTGGGTCAACGGTGGCAAGCTGGGGCTTTACGCCACGACGTTTGCCGGTGGTTGGTATGCCGATGTCGCCGCTTTCGGGGGTTACAATAGTTACGACACCCGCCGCACTGCCATCCAGGGTGACGCTCGCGGAGATACCGATGGAGGCGAAGTCGATGCTCTCTTCGGCACCGGTTATGACTTCAAATCCGGCGGCTTCACCTTCGGTCCGACCGCTTCCTTCAATTACACTTATGTGGGCATGAACGGCTTTACCGAGCACGACTCCCTCGCCCCGCTGAATATCCACGGTAACAATGCTGACTCGCTGCGCACGGCCTTCGGAGCCAAGGTGAGTTATGATTGCAAATGCCACGGCGTAGTCATCCGGCCGGAACTGCGTGTCGCCTGGCAGCATGAGTACGGAGATACCGCCTACGACCTGGCCTCCAGCTTCGCCAATGGGGCGGGTGCCGATTTCACCACCGCCGGTCCGAGACTGGGCCGCGACAGTGTCCTGGTCGGCGCCGGTTTCGCCATTCTCTTCAACGACCGCTGCTCGACTTACATCTATTACGATGGCGAACTCGGTCGCGAGAATTACGAATCCAACGCCGTCACCGGCGGTTTCCGCATCGCGTTTTGACGAGGCTTCGCAGCTGGCGCCGGATCGCCTGATGAAAAGGTGCGGGTCACGGTGCGCGTTCCTGTTGTTGCGCTCGTGGGCCCGCACTCGACCACGGCTCCGGGATGGTCCACAACGTTATCAGTGACCTATCCCGCGCTGCTGTGGACACCCTGCATCGAACCTGGAATTTTTCCGTGCCATGAAAAACTCCCTCCTACGCTTTATCTTCGCCACCGCGACCGTGAGCACAGCCCTTTCCTCCATTGCCACCGCCGCCCCAAACATCTGGACTAATCAGGACCTCCCGTTTGACAATGCTCCTTTTTGGGGAAACGGAATAGCAAACTGGAGTCTAAACACCGTGCCGGTGGCAACGGATGATGTCATCTTTCGTCAACCTTACATGCTGGCCGGAGGCGATTTCAATACGGGGAACCGCCCTTTCCAACCGCTCGTCAGCGGGCAAGTCATTGTTTTATTTCCGAGCAGTGTCATCCCGCCGCCCTTGGTGGCGAACAGCCTGACTTTCCAAGGCAATTACACGTTGGTGAGCTCGGCGGAGATTTTCAATCAGTTCCCCAATCAAGCGGGTGTCCCGCTTCCAGTCGAGCCACTCACCCTCACCTCCGGCAATGTCACTGTCGCCGGGACTTTCACTGCCACGATCAACAACCCGCTGACTTCCCTCACCGGGACCGTCACCAAGCTCGGCACCGGCACCCTCATCCTCAACAATGCCAACGCGTCGGGCCTGATCTTTTCGCCGTCGCTCATCAACAGCGTCGCCGCCGGTCCCGCCGCCGTTATCGGCAACGTAGTCGTCCAACAAGGGACGCTGGGCGGCAATTTCAGCATCACGGGAAACCTCCTTAACTTTGCCACGCTCAGTCCGGGTGACGCGCCCGGCAGCATCGACATCGGGGGTAACTATCTCCAGAGCAAAGGGGCGAAGCTGTCCATCGGCATTGCCTCCCCGACGTTATTTGACACCCTCCTCATCGGTGGAAATGCCAAACTTGCAGGAACGCTCGATGTTTCATTGATCAACGGCTTCACCCCCAAGCAGGGCGAAAAATTCACCTTCCTCGGGGCAAGCGGTATCTCGGGTAAGTTCACCACGGTATTTGCACCGGTGTGGAACGATCTGACGTTGCGGCCTTTTTACGGGAAGGAAACCGTGACGCTCAAAACGGTGGTCGCTTCCTTTGCGGCCGTGCCTGGTCTCAACGCCAACGAGCGAGCCGTCGGCCGAAGCCTCGACAGCGCCAACACCGATCCCCGGGCCGCCGGCCTGCTGAACTATCTCTACGACTGCAGCCTGCACGATCTTCCGCAAGACCTCGAGAAACTCACGCCGGATGGATTCGCCAGCATGCTTGCCTTGGGGCCGGCCCTCGGGCAGGTGCAATCGCTCAACTTGCAGCGGCACACCGCAGATGTCCGCAGTGGCTCCAGTGGTTTCAGCGCGTCCAACCTGGCCATCAATGGAAGCAACCCTTTCTATAGCGGAGGCTTTGATATCTCCACAGGCGTGGCCGGCCCGAGCGGCGATGATGGCAAGGAAGTGAAGGAAGCCAAGGAAGTAACTCCGGCGGAGAATCGCTGGGGCGCTTTTCTTTCCGGCACTGGGGAATGGGTAAACGTCAGTGGCTCCGAAAACGCCCGGGGCTTCGATCTCGTGAGCGGCGGATTCACTCTCGGGGTCGACTACAAGCTGTGTCCAAACTTCGCCGTCGGCCTCGCCGCGGGCTATCTCGGCACGACTGCCGATCTCACCGACCACGGCCGGGTGTGGGTCAATGGCGGCAAACTGGGCATTTACGCCACGACTTTTGCCGGCGGCTGGTACGCCGATGTGGCGGCCTTTGGCGGCTACAATAGTTACTCCACCCGCCGCAGCTCGATCGAGGGCGAAGCGCGCGGAGATACCGACGGCGGCGAACTGAACGCCCTCTTCGGCACTGGCTATGACTGCAAAGCCGGTGGCTTCACTTTCGGCCCGACAGCGACATTCAATGACACCCACATCGGTTTCAATGATTTCACCGAGCACAATTCCCTGGCGCCGCTGGATATTCATGGCGCCAATCTGGACTCCTATCGCAGCGCCTTTGGGGCGAGAGTAAGTTATGACTGCAAATGCGGCAGTATCATCATTCGACCCGAATTGCGCGCCGCCTGGCAGCATGAGTATGGCGGCACTTCCGCCACACTTACTTCGAGCTTTGCCGATGGCGCGGGTGACCCCTTCACCACGCGCGGCCCGCAATTAGGCCGGGACAGCGCCCTGATCGGCGCCGGCTTTGCCATCCAATTCAATGACCGGCTTACCACTTACCTTTATTACGATGGCCAGTTAGGCCGGGAGAACTTTGAATCCAACGCCGTCATGGGTGGTGTCCGGGTCACATTCTAGAATCGTCGATCGAAGAGAAGCGCTGAGGCGCCGGCGCTGTGAGACCGGCCCATTTCCGCTGCGATTGCTCCCCGCCCCCGCACGAGAAGTGCGTTCCACGGCGGCGGTGGGAGGGCTGTATAACCGTGAAACTTGACGCCATTCGCGGTAAAGCGCAGAAGCAGCGACGCCACGTGTATCCCCTACCCTTTATCCGTATGATTTTCCGCTGGCTCGCTGTCCTCCTGGCCGTAGCACCGCTTTCGCAGGCCCAAGAGAAATCTCCGGTCCAACTCGACCTGGGCGGAGGCCAGACGCTTCAGTTGATTCGGATTGAGCCCGGCACCTTTCGGCAAGGGTCGCCATCGACCGAGGCGGGACGCGGCGCTGATGAAACGCTCCGCCAAGTGACTCTGACGAAACCATTTCTCCTCGGAAAATTTCCGGTCACCCGCGGGCAATTCGCGCGCTTCGTTGCCGAGGCCCATTATCGGACCGATGCGGAAAGCGGGCCCTCCGGCGGTTTCGGTTGGGATGGAAAAAAATTGACTCAGCGCAGAGATTTCACCTGGCGCAATCCGGGTTTTTTTCAAACCGACGATCATCCCGTCGTCCTGGTGACTTACCACGACGCCAGCGTGTTTCTCCAATGGCTCTCCCGGAAGACCGGGCGGACATTCGCCCTGCCTTCGGAAGCCCAATGGGAATACGCTGCTCGCGCTGGATCCGACAAGACCAGCAAGGCGGAGAACGGCTCCTGGCATCTCGGGAACGCCGGGAACGCGACGCACAGCGTAGGCGAGATGCCACTCAATGGCTGGGGGCTCGGGGATATGAACGGCAACGTGTGGGAGTGGTGCGAGGATTGGTATGCGCCCTATTCGTCCGACAGCATCACCGATCCTCTCCAAAGCGACGCCACACTATCGGACAAGCCGCGCCGGGTTTTGCGCGGCGGCTCGTGGCTGCGGGAAAAGAAGTTTTGCCGTCCGGCGGCACGCTATCGCAACGATCCGCTGAGTCGAAACGCCGACAATGGATTTCGCGTGATGACCTTCCAGGTCGAGGCGCACGCCGTAGCACCACCCGTGACCAACGCGACGTCCCCCAAGTTCGCAACGCCCATCCAGTCGCTGACGTTCAACAACAGCGCACCCGGATCCGCTCCCATGCCGAGAGCCATCGCAACCTCCTCGACATCCTACGCCGCCGAGAGCCGGGGCAGTTTCAATTTCGGCTGGCCGGTGATCCTCCCGTTTTTCGCGGTCGCCGTCATCATCATCGGCTTTATCGTTCGGACAATCACGCGCGCGATTTTTTCGAACATGGGTGGATCCGGCGGTTTTTTCTCCATGCCGGGTCTCCCGGTTCGTGTCCGGATTGCCGATGACGGTTTTTGGATTCTGGCCGACAATGTCGTGGTCGGGACGCCGATCACTTGCAATTACGATGCGGGCAACGGCACGCAACAACTCGAAGTCCGCTACGAACCCAGTCCGCAAGGGCAATTCGTTTTTACGGGCACGCGCCCATCCAAAGTCACGGTGTCGGTGAATCGCGGAGGGTCGCCGTTTCGCAGCATGGGCACTAGGAGCAGGATTTCGGACGATACCATCGACAACCCGTCGTTTTGCGGGCATCCACCTGCCTACTGATCCTTGATCGCCAATGCGCTGCTGCCTGCATGCACTCGAGCCCGGTGAGGCAACGCGAATCAACCGGACTTGCCGATCCTTGCGCCATGCCGGCCTCGAACCGGAAATATTCCTGTCGCGCGAGGCCCTGGCCGCGCAGTTATGCGCCGCCCAGGACTTGATATTGCTGCTTCCTGCAGGAGCGTGGCTCGTGGGTGACGGCCTGCTTCCACCCATCCCGCCGAGTTCCACGGGCCGTCCGGTGATTGCGCTGGGCGCGTTGCGTGATTCCCCAGGGGCGCAACAATGGAGCGCGCTCCTCGGAAATCGAGGTGGCGATTTCGACCGGACACGATGGCTCGCTCCGCGAATTCCGGTCCCGGTCGCTGCCGGCCTCGCCCCGGAAGCCGCACGGCTCTTCGGTTCGTATCTCCAAACCGGCGGCGATTGGGCTGCGGCGTGGCGGCGGTTGCTGGATATGCGCGTGTTCCGCAAAGTGCATCTGCCGATGTTGGACGTGCGTGTTTCCCGGAGCTTGCGAATCCTCCAGGTCGTTACTTCCATTCAGACGGGCGGCGCCGAGCGCGTGGCCCTCGACCTCGCGCACGAGCTTTCCCGCCGCGGGCTCGCGGTCGGCGTCGCGGCGCTGGGCCGCCCCGGTCGCACGGCTTTTTCAGAACCGCCTCATTTCTTCGATCTTTCGCGTTGTTCACGCGACGCCGAAGCGCGAGCGGATGCCGTGGCCGCGGCCGTCCGGGAATTCGGGGCGGACTTGGTCCATGGACACTTGCTTTCCGCCGACGAAGCCCGGGCAATTCACGCGCGCCGGCTGCCTCTGGCGATCACCTTGCACAATATGCCTGCCGGCTGGCCGGCCGGCGTCGGCGATGGTGGCGCGCCTCTGGGCGACTTGCTCCTGGCCTGCTCGTGCGCAGTCGGAGACGAGGCGATCCGCGCCGATCTCGGGATGCCAGTCCGCACCGTGTGGAATGGGATCGATCCCAGCGCTGTCATCACACAAAAACCCCACAAGACTGTGCGGCGTATTTGGCGCGAACGCTGCGCCTGGAGCGACGACGACTTTGTGATCGTCGCGCTGGCCAATCCGCGCCGGCAGAAGCGGCTCGCCCGACTCCCGGCCATCCTCGTCGCGCTGCAACAGCGGATCGCGCCGCGCCGGGCACGGCTCCTCCTCGCCGGAGCGCCTACGGCCGGCAGCGAGGACGCCATCGCGGCCGAGGCGGAACTGGAACAGGCGATCGCCGGCTGCCCGCATGTCGACAGCATCCGCCGGGTGGGCGCTGTGCACGAGATCGGCGAACTCCTCGCGGCGAGCGACGTTCTTGTCTCCGTGAGTGCCTATGAAGGACTGAGCCTCGCGCATCTCGAGGCCCTCGCCGCCGGTGTCTCCGTAGTGGCGACAGACGTCGGCGGCACTCGCGAAATCGCTGACCAATCATCCGCCGTTCGATTAGTTGCAGCCGATGCTTCGGATGATGAATTCGCCACCGCGCTGGCCACCGTCGCGACCGCACCACGACGGGAGCCGCCGCCATTCCCCACCAGCTTTCAGCGCCGCGAAATGGCGGCGCGGACGCACTGGTACTACCGGCAAATGCTTTCTCCTCGAAGCGCGACCCAGGAAGGGCTTTGGCTGATCACGAATAACTTTTCCACCGGTGGGGCGCAATCGAGCGCACGCCGGCTCCTGCTCGGTCTGGTGGCACGCGGGATGAAAGTACGCGCGGCGGTTCTCGAGGAGAATCCGACCGTTTCCACCCAAGGGCGGGCGGCATTGATCGCGGCGGGAATTCCGGTGCTAGCCGTGCCACCGCCGAGTGTGATGGACGGTCCCGACGCGGTGAACTTGTTGTTGGAAGCCATCCTGGCCGATCGGCCGAAAGCCGTTCTTCTTTGGAATGTCATCCCATTACTCAAGGTCTTGCTCGCGGATTCGCTCCTCGACATTCCGCTCTTCGATGTGAGCCCCGGTGAAATGTATTTCGCTTCGCTCGCACGCTACTTCGCCAATCCGCGCCCGGCGCTGCCTTGTGGCAACGCTCGTGAGTATGGTGCGCGGCTGGCCGGTGTCGTGGTGAAATACGAGGCCGAAGCGGAACAAGCCCGCCAGATCCTGGGCTCGCCCGTTCGCGTGATTCCCAACGGATTGGCACTGGCACCGTCGCTCAACCGGATCAGGAGCAATGGCGTGTTCGTCCTGGGAACGGCCGCGCGTTTGTCGCCCGACAAACGATTGGGCGATCTGCTCGACGCGGTGTGCCTGGCTGCGCCCCGGCTCCCTCGCTTTGTCTTGCGAGTCGCGGGAGGCGTCGAGCGTGATTCAGCAGACCACGCGCGCGAGTTGCGACGCGCGGCCCGGGGTTTGCCGATCGAATGGTGCGGCGAATTGCCCGACACCCGCGAGTTCCTCGCCGATCTCGATCTCTTCGTGATGATCTCCGAGCCATCCGGCTGCCCGAATGCGTCGCTGGAAGCTCTCGCCGCGGGCGTCCCGGTCGTGGCCACCGACGTGGGCGGCGCGAGCGAACAGATCGTCGACGGCGTTACCGGCCGGCTGGTGCCGCGTCGCGATACCGCCGCTCTCGCGGAGGCGATCATCGACCTCGCTCACAACGCTCAACGTCGCGCGGCCTTCAGCACCGCCGGGCGAGCCCACGTTCGCGAACACTTCTCGCTCGAGCGCATGGTCGACGCCTACACGGCGTTCTGCAATTTGCAGCCACCGGCGCGCGCGATTTCAGATCGCCCCTAGTATTTTGGCACGCTTTGGTCGATCTCCTCTGCCCAGGCGGTGATGCCTCCGTCGAGGTTCGTGAGCTTGCTGAAGCCAGCTTCCTTGAGGAGCTTGAGCGCGCGGGCGGAACGTCCGCCGCTCTTGCACTGGAGCACGATCTCGTCGGCGCTATCCAGTTCGCTCATGCGCGAGGGCAGTTGTCCCAACGGAATGAGCGTGGCGCCAGGAATCCGGCAGATGTCCCATTCGAATGGTTCGCGGACGTCGATGAGCCGGAATTTGTCGCCGCGGTCCAGCTTGGCCTTGAGTTCCCGCACGGAGATTTGCGGCACGGGCGCCTCGGCTTCTTCCGCAGCCTTGGCCTGCGGAATGCCGCAGAATTGGTCGTAATCGATCAATTCGGTGATCGTCGGATTCTCACTACAGACCGGACACTTCGGGTCCTTGCGCAGCTTGAATTCGCGAAACTTCATCTTCAGCGCGTCGAAGGCGATCATTCGCCCGATCAAGGGTTCGCCAATACCCATGATGAGCTTGACCGCTTCGATCGCCTGCATGACGCCGATGATGCCGGGCAGGACGCCGAGCACGCCACCTTCCGCACAGCTCGGCACCATGCCGGGCGGCGGCGGTTCCGGAAACATGCAGCGGTAGCACGGGCCGCCGAGATGCGCGGCGAAGACGGTGCACTGCCCGTCGAATCGGAAGATCGAGCCGTAGATATTCGGCTTCTTCAGAAACACCGCCACGTCGTTCGAGCAATAGCGCGTCGGGAAATTATCCGTCCCGTCGATGATGATATCGTACGGCTCGGCGATGCGCCGCGCGTTCTCCGACGTAAAGAGCTCGTCGTAAAGGTCCACCTGGACGTTGGGATTCACCTCCCGGATGCGGTCGCGCGCGCTATTGAGCTTCTTGCGGCCTACGTCGCGGGTTCCATGGAGAATCTGCCGTTGAAGATTGGAAAAATCGACGGTGTCACCATCCACCAGGCCAAGCCGACCCACGCCAGCCGCAGCCAGGTAGAGCGCAATCGGCGAGCCGAGTCCGCCGGCGCCGATGCAGAGGATGCTCGCGGCCTTGAGCCGCTTCTGCCCTTCGAGCGTCACCTCCGGCATGATGAGGTGCCGCGAATAGCGGGCGATCTCGTCGTTACTGAATTGGACGCGCTCAAGGCGCTCGGGGTCGATGATGCTGCTGATAGCCATAGGTGAAACGGGACGCGGAGCCTACCACGGCTGCGCCGTTTGCCAAGAGGGACGGCGTGTCATAGCAAAGGATGAGGGATGAAGGATGAAGAAGACGGCGCTTCGCGGTTCGAAGGGAGAGGAACATCGCTCGCTGTTTGGTGATCTCCGGGCAGTCGGCTGCGGCAAGGCGAGACGGTCAGGTTGCTGTGAACCTACGGCAAATCTTCACCTAATCCCAAACCGCGAAGCGCCGTCTTCTTCATCCTTCATCCCTCATCCTTCATCCTTGGCCGTGGCCTACTACGCTGACGGATTCCTTTTCCAGGGCGACGATCTGCAATTCGGAAATGGTCACACCGGTGTCGTCGTCAAACCAGACGTGGACCCGCGAGCCGCGGGGATTGATGCCGGCGTGCTCCGGGCTGGAGACGCGATGACGCTGGCCGTTGCGTGTCACGATGACGAACGGCCGGAACGGCTTCAGCGAAAGAAGAAGCTGGATGTCGGCAATCATGGGCTCAAAAAGCTGCGCCAGCAGGACTGTGCTCCAGAATTGCAAATCGGCAAAATCGCTATCTGGACTCCGGAGCAGAAATAGTCCTCACGAGCAATCAACGATAAACAGTTCTCGCCGCCTTCTCAAAGGAAAGTTGGTTTCTATCGCGTGAACTGCGCAGATTCCCGAAGGTTTTCTCTGACTTCTCGGTACCGAGAAGTGCCTCGCCTCCGCAGAGTTACGGGGATAAAAGCAAAATGACGCGCTTTTATGAAATTCCTTCTCCCAGTCATCCTGCTGGTCGTGACAATGACCCTCCGTCCCGTCACTGCGGTGGCAGAAAGCGATCCGCCTCGCGATTTTCTCCCCACCACGTCGAAAAGGTTGCAGCACATCCTGGCGACGTCGGTTTCGGCTAATTTTCAAAATGTGCCGTTGCAGGAGGCAATCGACCGCTTCGCAAGGCAACTCCAGTTGAATATTGTGGTTAGCGTCGGACCTGGCCCCGACGGTTCGATGCCAACGCTCACGGCGCACTTTGGACGTATTCCTTTGCGCGAGGCGCTGTTCCAGATCAGTCGCGAGATGAACCTAAAGGTTGAGTGGTTTTATTTTCCAGAGGATTTGCGTACACCACGCGCCATCAGCATCCACAATCGGTGAGAGCCCAGCTTTTGCTTTTGCGTGCGGCTGCACCAGCCGGGCATAGTCGGCGATCATGCTGAATTGGATCTGGCTCGCGTTCCTCCTCGTTGCGGTGCTCGTGGGCGGGTTCAACGGGAAGCTGCCGGAAATGACGAATGGCGCCTTTGAATCGGCCAAGGACGCAGTGATGACACTGGCCTTGCCCCTCGTCGGACTCATGGCGATCTGGCTCGGAATCATGCGGCTGGCTGAACGGTCGGGACTCGTGCAGTTCATCGCGCAGCTCTTGCGTCCCCTGCTCCGCCTGCTCTTTCCCGAAGTGCCGCCCGACCACCCGGCGATGGCGGCCATGGTCATGAATATGGCGGCCAATATGCTCGGCCTGGGAAATGCCGCGACGCCTCTTGGGCTCCGGGCGATGAGCCTGCTGGAGCGGCTCAATCCGCGACCCGGCACGGCGACGAACGCGATGTGCACCTTTCTGGCCATCAACACCGCGTCGATTCAACTCGTGCCGACAACGGCCATCGCGATCCTCGCCGTCAATCACGCCCAAAATCCCACGAGCATCGTTCTCCCCGCGTTCCTGGCGACCTGCGTTGCAGCCACTTCCGGCGTGTGCGCGGCAAAATTTCTCGAGCGGCTGCCCATTTTCCGAGTGAAAGTGGCGAACGCTGAAGAACGGAAGGCGGACTCCGAACCCGAGGCCGAACGTGAAGCGGTTCCGGAAGAGGTGCCGCTGGAAAAATTGGAAGTGCCCCCTTTGACCAACGTGCGCCGGATGTTGCTGATCCTGTTTGCCGGGGCGTTCGTCTTCTTTTTCATCAAACTCACCTGCCCATCGGTGATTCACCAACCGCTCCCGGTCGACGGCCCAACACCCCAGGCGGCATCGGCCGCATTGGAAGAGGCGATGAGCCGTTCCATTTTCACCGGTGCAGCCACCACCCCGGCCTTGGTCTACGGCCTGACACAGCCTCCGGTAAAAGGCGCAGTCCTGCGCGCGTTGCTGGCCATTTCCACGCTCGCCGTTCCCTTTCTCCTCTCCTTCTTTCCGCTCTATGCCGCCTTGCGCCGGGTGAAGGTCTACGAGCAATTCGTCGAAGGCGCGAAGGAAGCCTTCAACGTCGCCCTCCGGATCATCCCGTTTCTCGTCGCCATGCTCGTGTCGCTGCGGATGCTCCGGGAAGCCGGCGTCATCGCTCTCGTTACCGGCTGGCTTTCGCCGGTCCTCAATTTCATCGGTTTCCCCCCGGATCTGCTACCCATGGTCCTGATGCGGCCTTTGAGCGGCAGCGCCACCCTCAGTCTGTTCACCGAGTTGGCGCAGCACCTGGGCGGAGACCATCTAGTCAGCCGCATGGCCGGCACCATCTTCGGCAGCACCGAGACGACTTTCTATGTGATCGCCGTCTACTTTGGCAGCGTGGCCGTTCGGCAGACACGCCACGCCATCCTGGCGGGTTTGACCGCGGATACCGTCGCGGTGATCGCTTCAATCACGCTTTGCCGCTTGTTCTTCACTTAAATCCTGAAGCCTGCCCGGCCATCTCACGGTGCCGGTGCCGGTGCCGGCAGTGACGATTGCGGCAGGAAATCGTGGGCGACGACGAGACTCTGACCCTTCTCACTCAGGAGAAAATCGAGGAGCTTCCTTTTGTCCGTCGTGGGATCGTTGTTGAAAGCAATGATGACCGGTCGCGTCAGTGGATAGGCTCCACTGGCGATATTCTGCATCGTCGGATCGAGCGGCTTGCCGGAATCGTCGATGAGGATCAGCGGGAATACATCCTTGCGGTCGGCCCAATGAATTCCCGCCACCGAAATCCCTCCCGAGGCAAATTGAAGGGCCGTCTGGGTATCCGCGCCATCGGCGACGACCTGCCAGGCCACGGCCGGCGCCTTGTGAATGTCGCCGTAGAGCCAACTGGCAAAGATCTCCCATGGTCCCAGATCGTGAGCCGGCTCGAAAAAGAGCAGCGGCCGATCTTCGCCGCCGAGCTCCTTCCAACTGCGCACGTGGTTCTCGTAGGCTTCCATGATCTGCCCGCGTTTGAGAGCATGCACGCCGCTTTGCCAAACGGCACGGGAAACGACGACCGCCACCGCCTGAAGGCCGAGCGTTTTCTCCACGAAATGGCGCGCGGGGAAGCCAAACCGTTCATCGACATTGAGCGGGCGCGTAATGAGTGCCGCGTCGATCTGACCCTCGCCCAAACCCGCGATTACCTGGGCATTGCCCTCCTCTTCCAGCACTTTGATCTCGATTCCCTGCTCGTGCAGCGGACGGACCAAATCTTTGGCCAGCGCCATCAACGAAGGCGTGGCCTGAACGCGGACGGGTGGGTCGGCCAGCCCGTGACCACCGATGAAGATGGCCACACCGGTAAGGAGAGCAGTAAAGGATTTCATTCTGACGGAAAGCGGCACGCAACGCGCCGGAACGCCAAGCGTCGAACGGGCAAGGCGCGAGCGCCAGCACAGATTGGTGACAAAAAGGAAAACCCGCGCTGCGCGCAAATCGGGGGGCGCGCAGCGCGGGTCTCGAGGAGGAAAGCGGATAGCTTTCGGCTAAAAATTAACGCTTGCTGAACTGGAAGCGCTTGCGGGCGCCGGGCTGGCCGGCCTTCTTGCGCTCCTTCATGCGCGGGTCACGGGTGAGAAAGCCTTCGGCCTTGAGCGGGCCACGCAGTTCGGCGTTGGTCTCAGTAAGCGCACGGGCCACAGCGAGACGGACGGCACCGGCCTGTCCATTCACCCCGCCGCCACTGGCATTGACCGAAATGTCATACTGGTTCATGGCCTTGGCGACTTCCAGCGGAAGAAGCACGGTGTTCTGCAGGGCCGTGGTTTTGAAATACTCTTCAAACGGGCGTCCGTTAATCTTGATTTTGCCGGTTCCCGCCGTGAGACGGATGCGGGCGACCGAGTCCTTGCGACGACCAGTAGCGATGAATTCTTGAGGCATTTTCAGTTAAAAAATTAAACGATCTCGGTCACCGGGGTGGGCTTCTGGGCGGCGTGCGGATGGTCGGCGCCACGGTAAACCTTCAGCTTCGTGTAAACGGCGCGGCCGAGCTTGTTGTGCGGGATCATCCCTTTCACGGCGCGCTCGACGAGCAACTCCGGACGGCGCGCGCGGCGGGCCTTCACGCTCTCGCTCTTGTGGCCGCCGACGTAACCCGAGAAGGACATATAAGTCTTCTTCTCTTCCTTCTTGCCCGTCACGCGAACCTTCTCGGCATTGATGACGATGACGAAATCGCCGGTGTCGCAGTGCGGGGTGAAAATTGCTTTCTCTTTGCCGCGGAGGAGATTGGCGGCCTTGGTGGCGACGCGACCCAGCACCTGGTCGGCAGCGTCGATAACCCACCATTGGCGGTCAACTTCGTTGGCTTTTGCGGAAAATGTCTTGGTCATTTGCTTGCTGTTCCCTGTGGAAAAGGGTGCGCACCCTAGGGGCGAGGCCTTTTAGTGTCAACCACTTTTCCCAATTTCTCTATCAGAATATTGCTCGGGATCACACAAAAAGCGTGGCAAGGTCGACCTGGATGTTCGGCAGGACCGACGATTTTAGAAAGTCGGGTGCGGAGACAATGATGTGTTCGGCGTATCCATCCGGGCCTTGAGGCAGCCGGAATACTTCCACCCGCTTCTCCTCGGGGCAAACAATCCAATACTCGGGAATCGCTGCCTCGGCGTAGACGTGACCCTTCACCAAGTCGATTTCGAACGACGAAACCGCGACCTCGATGACCAATTCGGCGGAAACAGGGTGCGCCTGCCGGTAATCTGAGCGCCTCCCGCGGACAATAGCGAGGTCGGGCTCCGGCTCGCTGTCCGCGAAAGTCAGTGGCCCTTCCTGCCTCAGCACCCAGCCGGGCTTGATCTGCCCGCTCAGAATTTCGCGCAAGGCCTCAATCGTCGCATAGTGCAATGGCGATTTTGACATTTTTTTAATGACGATGCCGTGGAGCAATTCCGTGGGTTGCCCTTCGGTCCACCGGTGATACTCGTCCACCGAAAGCCGCAGCATCCGCTCGCGAATGGCGGGAAGGTCGAGAAGGCCGGACATAAGCGAAAAATGCCCGCTTTCCTAAGATCTGGCAAGCGTTCCGCCAACTTCGTCGCTTGACCCCATCCCGGCACGCGAGGACTCTCCCGCGCCATGGCGACCGCCCTTCCATCCCACCGTGAGACGCGCCCGCTCTGGCACGAGGTGCTCGATGTGAATGGAAGCCCGCGGCCCCATTACGCCGGCATCATCGAGAACCTGGGCCAGCTGCGGATCGCCGACCTGCGGGCGCTGGACGATCGGATGGCTGCGACCCTCCGCGAAATGGGCTTGAATTTCGACGTCATTCGCAATGACCCTTGGGCCCGGCAACCCTGGACCTGTGATCTGCTGCCCCACATTTTTGCCAGCGACGAATGGGTGCAACTCGTCCATGGCTTTCGCCAACGGCTGCGTGCCTTCGAGTGCTTTCTGCGGGACGTCTACGGCAAACGGGAAATTCTGCGCGCGGGGGTGGTGCCGATTCACGCGGTCCTGGGCAGCCCTTACTTCCAAGGTGCCTGCATGGGCGTCCCCTGCCCGCGCGGCGCCTATCTGCATCTGAGCGGCATGTGCGTGGCGCGCGACGCCCGCGGCGCCTGGCAGGTGAAACATCAGGATTTCGGCCATGCCAGCGGCATCTCCTATATGATGCAAAACCGGCGGGCGCTCGCTCGCGTTTTTCCGGAAATCTTCCAGGACACTGCGGTTCAGGCGCTGGCGGAAATGCCGCTCACCATCATGGAGCAATTGCGGGAAACGAATGCCAGCGCCGGAGGCGAACCTGCGGTCGTGCTTCTCTCGCCCGGCGCGGGCAGCGCCGTCTCCAGCGAGCAAAGCTTTCTCGCCCGGCGCATGGGCATTCCCGTGGTCCGGGGCGAAGACCTGCTCGTGCTCGATGACTGCATCCATTTGAAGACGGTTCGCGGACTGGAGCGGGTCGACGTGATTTACAATCTCGTCGCCGATGTGTGGCTGGATCCGCTCGTCTTCCGCTCCGATTCCCGTTTCGGCGTGCCGGGTCTCGTCCATTGCTTGAGGAAAGGCACTGTCGCCTTGGTCAATGCAGTGGGCTCGCAGCTCGCCGACGACCGTTCGCTCCTGGCCTTCGCCCCGCAAATCATTCGCTTTTACCTCAACGAAGCGCCGCTCCTCGCGACCCTGCCGACCTATTGGTTGGGAGATATCGATCAGCGCGAAATGGTCCTGGAGAATCTCGACGCCTACCGGATCCAACCGATCTCCCGCGAAGATACTTCCGTGTCCTGGGAACGAGCCGGCAAAGGCGACGAGGCAGCCGTTCAACAGGAGGTTCGCCGCAGCCCTGCTCACTATGTGGCGCAACCGCGGCGCGAAGGTGCGCCGACGCTTTGCTATAACGGTGGCCGTCGCGTCGAGCATCCGCAGGACCACACCCTCTTTGCCGTGCGCAGCGGCAACGATTTCGAAGTCTTCCCTGGCGCCCTCACCCGCGTCTTTTCCCCCAGCGATTCGCGCGGTGAATTCGGCGCCGGCTGGACGAGCAAGGACTCCTGGGTGCTCGCCGATGCCAGTACCACCTCCCTGCTGCCCAAGCTCACGCGCCGGACGGTTCGGCATGAATTCGCGCCGCGCCAGGTCACCAGCCGCGTGGCCGAGTCGTTTTACTGGATGGGGCGCTATCTGGAGCGAGCCCACCACCAAGCTTACCTCATCCAGGTGGTGGAGACGCTCGAGACGGAGGAACTCAATTCCGCGGAACGGAAAGCCTACCGGCCTGTCTGGAACCGCCTGCTGCCGCCTTTGGAAAAAAGCGCCGGCACCAGTCGGCGCAGTATCGCCAATCGTCTCGATCGCTATCGCCTCGTGCTTCTGCCGGAGCCCGGGAGCGTGGTCAGCACGTTTCATCGCGCCATGTCCAACGCAGACAGCGTGCAGGATTCACTGAGCCCGGAGGCTTGGGCCACGCTGAGCGAATTGCGCTCCCGCTACCAGCGCACACGCCATCGCGATGGGTTGAGCGAGCCGGAAGCTGTGCGTCATACTCGTCGCATGGCCGAATCGGCCACCCAACTCATCCCTCAATTCTTTGCCATCGCCGAAAACACCATGCTCGCCGACGACGGCTGGCGTTTCTGCGAAATCGGGCAAATGCTGGAACGGGCGGTGATCACGGCCAATTCGGTGCTCTCGCTGAGCCGGACGCTGGCCGCCCAGCCGACCATCGCCGGGGCTCATGCTACCGAGATCGAGTTGAGTGTCTTTCTTCGCATGCTGGGGAGTCGCGATGCCTACCGGCGTATTTACCAGATGCGTGCCGAGCCGATTCCCGTGCTGGAACTGCTCTGGCAACATCCCGAAGCGCCGCGGAGCGTCTTGCGCTGCCTGGCAAAATGTGGCGCGCTGCTGCGGGAAAGCCTCGCTCCGGAAATGCTCGAGCAAGCCAGCGCGCCCACCGCCATCGAGGCATTGGTGCACCAGATCAAACGTATTGATTGGCGTGCCTTCCTGCGCGGCGCCGACGACGAAGATCAGCCCGGCTCGGCAACGCACACCGCCTCGCACGCGCGCGCCGAAGAACTCGAGCCCCTGCTCGGCCGGCTCTTGAGTTCCACCATGGAAGTCCACACGCTCATCGCCGACAGCTTTCTCAATCACCAGGCGCGCATCGCGCAAGTGACGCAACCCTTGCTCCGCGGATTTTAAGTGCGTTCGAGATATCAGGTTTCGATTTCGCCGAGGCAACATTGGATGTTGGGTGTTGGATGTTCCGGCAAAGCCGGCCGCCCCCATTTTCCGCCTTTGGTCCGCGCCAGGAAACGGTTAACAACCCGAAATGCGTTTCCTCCTTCCCCTCCTCCTGTCCGCGACCCTCGCCTTCGCCGCGGACAACTTTGTCGAATCGCCTCTGCATCGGGAAAACCCGAATGTCCCGCACGGCTCCGTGACCAAAATGCCGCCGTGGGAATCGAAGATCTTCCCCAATACCACGCACGACTGGTCCATCTATGTGCCGGCGCAATACAAAGCGGAATCGCCCGCCGCGGTCATGGTCTTTTTCGATGGGGGCGGTTACGCGGACGTGAGCACCAAAGGTCATTGGCGGGTTCCGATCGTGTTCGACAATCTGATTGCCAGCGGCGACATGCCGGTGACGATTGCCGTTTTCCTCAATTCCGGTCACTACAAGACGCCCCCGCAGCCGGACGCACCGTGGAAGAACAACGAGCGTGGATTCGAGTACGATTCCCTGGGCGATCGCAATGCGCGATTCATCCTCGAGGAAATCCTGCCGGAGGTGGAGAAAAGCTATCACCTGTCGCATGATCCGGAAATGCGGGCGATCTGTGGCGCATCGAGCGGAGGCATTGCGGCTTTCACCGTCGCCTGGGAGCGGCCCAATGAGTTTCGCAAAGTGCTCTCGAGTGTCGGCAGTTTCGGAAACCACGCCGGCGGTAATGCCTATCCCTCGCTCATCCGCAAAACCGAGCGCAAACCCATCCGCGTCTATCTGCAAGATTCGAGTGGCGACCTCGACATTCCCGACGGGAATTGGCCACTGGCCAACCAGCAAATGGCCGCGGCGCTGAAATATATGGGTTACGAGGTTCGCTTCGATTACGCCGCGGGATACGGGCATAACAGTAACATGGCCGGCAGTCTTTTCCCGGAGACGCTCAAATGGCTCTGGCGCAAGGAAGCATGGGCACCTCCCGCCGAAACTAAAAAGCAGATTGGCGGCGACATGCCGCTGAATCAATTGCTCGTCGAAGGCGATAACTGGAAGGTCGTCGCCGACGGTCTCACTTTCTGCGACGGCCCTGCCACCGACGCCGAGGGTAACTTCTATTTCTCCGACTTGAAGGCGCCGGCGATTTACAAAATCGCGGTGGACGGCACGAAAACGAAACTCCTCGACGAACCCGGCAGCGGCTTGAAATGGGCGCCCGATGGAAAGCTCTATGCCTGCCAGGGAAACAAAAAGCGCCTCGTCGCCTTCGATATGAAGCAGAATCCACCGGCGATGGAAGTGATCGCCGAGGACGTGAATCCAAACGATCTCGTGGTGACTCACAAGGGCGACATTTATTTTACGGAGACGGGCAAACACCAAGTGACCTTCATCAAAGCGAAAAGCCACGAGAAGAGTGCCGCGGACGTCGGCATCACCGGGCCGAATGGGATTACGCTCTCCCCCGATCAGGGGACACTCGCGGTCTCGGATTACCAGGGCGAGAACGTCTGGACGTTCCGGATCGAGCCCGACGGCAAGCTCACGGCCAAGGAACCATACATGACCATGCGCCGGCCGATCGACCCCAAGGGTGAGTTCAAACCCGCTCAGCCTCCGCCTTACAAAAAGGCCGCGGGCGGCGATGGCATGGCGACCGACATGCTGGGACGTTACTATGTGGCGACGGCGCTGGGCGTCCAAATTTTCGATCCCACCGGACGTCTCTGCGGCGTGCTCCCCAAGCCGCAGCTCGACAAGCCGCTCACCAGCGTGATGCTTTCCGGGCCCAATCGCGAATACCTCTATGTCACCAACGGTGACAAAATCTTTCGGCGGAAAGTGCAGGCCGTTGGGGCGGTGTTTTACCAGACGCCGAAGTAACTTTCGCGTGGGGGACGGTCGGGATTGTTGTCTGCTTGCGGGTAGACAATCAGACTGTCGGACAATCAGACCATCAGAGGACGCTTTCGCGATTTCTCGGATTGTCTCCCAATCCGATTGTCTCATTGTCTTCTCCACGCACTTGCCCACGTCGCTTCCTCAACTAACGTAACCGTCGCCATGGCCTCATCGCCTGCCCGCTCTGCGCTTCTCTTCGTGATCGCAATCGCGACCGCGGCGGGACAAGAGTTGCCGAAGCCAACCGGGGCGACCGAGTTGAATTCGAAGCTGATTCTCACCGATGTTCCCGACGCACCCCTGCTCAACGAACTCCCTGGCGCCGCTTCATCCCCCAACGAACCGCCGGCGCCGATGGACGTGGTGAAACTCGAAGGGGCGGTGGAAAACGCCAAAAGGAGTGCGGCATTCCGCGAACGGATGTGGAAGGCCGGGGTGCTCTCGAAACTCGAGGCTGAACAAGCCGCGATGAAAGTCGTGCGCCTGACCAAAGACCTGGCGAATGCTCGGCTCGAGGCGGCCAAACGGGAGGTGAATGAGAAACGAAAGCAGGGCACGGCAGACGATGCGGCCAAAGCCGCTGTCGCCGATGCCGAGACCCGTTTGACCACAGTCACAACGGCGGCCCAGAACGCGGCGACCAAATGGGATGAAGCCCAGCGAGCCGCGGCCGAATTGCGTGTCCAGAGGGAACGCAAACTCGTCTCGCTCGGTGCCGATCCCAAGATGGCATTGAAGCAGGCGGAAACTGCCTTGCAAAAACTCAAGGCTACGCCCGTGCCGTAACCTGGGAGGGGCGACCTCCTGGTCGCCCTGCACCGCGATAGCGGCGCCCAAATCGTGGCGCATGGCGATCCGTCGGCGACTTGGAAGGGTGATTAATTACTTGACTAAGCAAGTATTGGGTTTAGAGTGTAACATGAACTTGAATGACATTCCCGAGACGCTGCAAGGGGCGATTACTTATTTCGCGGACAAGCAGCGAGCGTTTGAGTTTATGACGGCGCTGCGCTGGCCTGATGGCGTGGTGAAGTGCGGGCGATGCGGGTGTGATAGCGTGCTGTTCATGCCCAGTGTAATGCGTTGGAATTGCCGTGGGTGCCGCAAGCAATTCAGCGTCAAGGTGGGCACGGTGTTTGAGGACTCGCCTCTTGGGCTGGAAACGTGGCTGCCTGCGCTCTGGTTGATCGTGAACGCGAAGAATGGGATTAGCTCTTGTGAGGTGGCGCGGGCGTTGGATGTGACGCAGAAAACCGCGTGGTTCATGCTTCAGCGGATTCGCTTGGCCATGCAGAGCGGTACGGTCGTCAAGATGGGCGGGCAAGTGGAGGTGGACGAGACGTTCATCGGTGGACGTGCGCGGAAGATGAACGCCAAGCAAAAGGCGCGGAGGAATATCAAGACCAGCACGAAGCACCTCTCGCCCGTGCAAGGGCTCTTGGAGCGCAGCAAAGACGGTCAGAAAGCCTCGCGTATCGTTCTCCAGCATACGGAGAGGATCGACAAGGCCGCGCTCGATGGGAACGTGCGCAAATACGTGTTGCGCGGATCGGTTGTGAACACCGATCAAAGCTTCGTTTATGACAAGCTCGATGACGAGTACGTGCGCGAGGTGATTAACCACGCGGAATGCTACGCCAAGGGCAAGGTTCACGTGAACGGGTTGGAGAACTTCTGGAGCTTGCTCAAGCGGACGATTCGCGGCACCTACGTTTCCGTTGAGCCGTTCCACTTGTTCCGTTACCTCGACGAACAAGCTTTCAGATTCAACGAGAGGAAGGACGGGCGAGGCGACAAGGGACGTTTTCTCAAGGCCATGGCTGGCGTTATCGGCAAGCGATTGACGTGGGCCAAATTGACCGCAGAAAACGACGCACTTCCGGCAGGGGCGAGCGTTTAAACGTGGGACCGGAAAAAACCCAAAGTTTCTCCCTCCTCTCTCGCAATTGGATTTACTACTCAGGGAGGAAAGCCATCGGATGTGGGCCGAAGAGTTGGCATCGCCCGCTGTTCCCATTGCCAAGCGCAACTGCCTTTTGCGCCTCGCCAATGCGCTGAAATTCGCCAAGGATCTAAAGTGATTATCCATGAATATCCGCTCTATGCTGCAACTTGTCCGGGTGGTCTGCGATCATGCGAAGGACGCGCAATACAATGACCACACACGCAAGGCGCTTCTCGAAGGACTTTTCGATCTTGCTGATTGCTGCATTGCCGATCTGAAAGAGCAACAATTTGGCGACTCCGAAAGAAGGCCCTACACCGAATTGGAATTGATAAAAGACTTCGCAGAAAGCGCCTTGCGTGGCGAGGGCTCCGAGCAGGTGTTTTATCGGATAGGCGATTGCGTATATCGCATAACGCCGCTTCCCGACGAACCAACATAACGCTTCCCTCAAACAGCCTTGAAGCGCCTACGGATTTCCGGCACGCCCATTGTTCCGCCTCTTGGGTGGACTTTTCTGGAAAACGCGCTTCGTGGTATCCCGTCAGATAGTGGAATGCCAACAGCCGTGCGATAGCGTTCACGATTGCGCCCTCCCTCCAGTTCGCGTAGGCTTTCTCCATGCCAGACAAAGACGATTTCCGCGTGGAGAATCCGACAGAGGCTTTCGAGAAAATGCGCTCTGCGATGAAGCAGATTCTGACGGTCTCGAAACCGGAGATTCTGAAGCGGGAGAAAGAGGCGAAAGAGCAGAGGAAGAGGAAAAAAGCTGCATAGTTAGGGTGTAAAGGCTCCGGTTTCGTCCAAGTGTTTCGCAGCGTGGTGAAAAAGCGAAACCACGCCGTCCAAAATCAATCGCGCCTCCGACTGAGTGTACGTGCTCTCGACGTGCATTGTCGTGTCTCGTTGCGCTCGCTTTACAGCACGCAGATCGGCGACTAGTTCGCTGAAAAAACCGATGTTCGATTGCCAAATAGGAACGGGATTTTTGGGAGGCTTCTGTAGTTGCTCATCCATTGGACCCATCATCGCGCCCCAGCTTTCTGCCAACTTTGGGGGGTGCCATCCTCCCGATTTAAAAACTGCTTTGAGAACAATCTCCGTGGCGCGCATTAAGTGAAAAACGCATGCTGTAGGACGCTCCAACACGAAGCATTTTGCGGCCTCCTCTATTTCAGGTCGCGCAGATTTAAACCGCGCCGCAGCGCCTGTACCCAGAATAGTTTCTGCATCCTTCCCGTACCATTCGGCAAACTCGACAGGAACATGCCAAAACAGTGCATCCTCCATTTCACTATGAACGATAGCCGCGAAAGCATTCAAATGATGATGAATACACTCTGCGGTTCTTTCGTTTCTGATGCCCTTTATAGCCCTTTCGGAAGCCTTTGCTGATTGGCGGAGGCCAATCGCAAAGCATTGGGAAAAACAATCGGAAAAATACTTGTCGTAGCTTTCAACCGTTTGATCCGGAACCGGACCAGAATGCAGCAGTGCAAACCTCCGCTCAAGATCACCGAGCGAATGCCCAAGGTGAAAAAACTTCTCTGCGCTGAATTTCATAATTTCCAGCCAGCTTATCAGGCGGTACGGATTTTCAATCCAAGGGACGGTTTTGCATCCGTACGCGCCGGGGCCTCCGCCCTCGCCACCGAGGATGGCTGCTGCTTCGGGATTCGACTTTTCGGTTACGTCAATTTAGTGCGGACTCATGGGCGGGTTAAGCGATTCCGCTTGGAACACGAAAATTCGTGCTTAGCGTTCTCACTAATCACCCTTGGAAGTCGCCGCTCCCATGGGGCTCAATCTATTTTCAACGTTTGGATCGCAATTCGCGTCGAGATTGTCGTCGACCTCACGGCGAAAGCCGTTCGATCTTCCAGCTTCCATCCCCCTGTCGTGTGTACCGGAGCCGGTCGTGCAGACGGCTCCGCCTCCCCTGCCAGAACTCGACCGTCTGCGGCGTCACCCGGTAGCCGCCCCAGTACGGCGGCAGCGGGATTTCAGCGGTGCCGAACTTTTCCGTAGCATCGGCAAACTGCTTCTCCAACTGCTCGCGACCGGCGATGACTTCACTTTGCGTGGAAGCCCAGGCGCCGATCTGGCTGTTGAGCGGCCGGGAGTGGAAATACGCCTCCGACTCGTCGCGCGGAGTCTTGGTCAATGTGCCAGTGACATTCACCTGACGCTCCAGCGCGTTCCACCAAAAGGTCAGCGCGACGCGGCGATTCGCCGCAAAATGGTGACCCTTGGCGCCTTCATAATTGGTGAAGAAAGTGAAGCCGCGTTCGTCGCAAGTCTTCAGCAAGATCGTGCGGGTCCACGGCTGACCGGCCGCATCGACACTGGCCACCGTCATGGCATTGGGCTCGAGCAATTGCCGTTCAACCGCTTCGGAGAGCCACAGGTTGAACTGCTTGATCGGGTCCGGATCGAGGTCCTTCCGGCGCAGGCCGCGTTGCGAATAGTCCTGGCGAAGGGCCGCGAGTTCAGCGGGTGACAGCATGGGCAGGCGACAAAATAGGAGGAAACATCCAACACCCAACATCCAACATCCAACATCCAATGCTCCGACCACCCTTGTATAATACGCCCAGACAATCGCTTGCGTTTTGGAGTGCGGTGATGCTGCACTGCTTTAGGAGTGCCTCCCGAAAGCGGCGGAGCACCGCCGCACTTGTATGTTGAAGAGCGCTCTTTGTTCCTCGCTGGGCTTGTGCCTGGCGCGGGAGTAAAAAGAAACCGCCGCTGCGGGTAGCCACCACAGCGGCGGAGGCCGAAGAGTGAGCACG
>DASYAY010000086.1:0-61630 GCA_036501065.1 Chthoniobacter sp.
GGAGATGTTGGATGTTGCGTCCCGCGTCAGCGGGACGTCCCGATCCCGCAACTGCGGGAGAGGGAGATGTTGGATGTTCGCGTCCCGCCTCTGCGGGACGCCCTCTCCCATCCCCGGCATTGCGCCTCCGCGCGCCTCGCACTAAGTTCGCCTCCCTTTTCTTATGGCTGAAGAACGCAAAACTCTCGAACAACGCCACCAGATGTCCGACATCGAGCGGCTGCGCCACAGCGCCGCGCACGTGCTGGCCACCGCGATCCTCCGCATCTGGCCCGAGGCGCAGTTCGCCGCGGGGCCGCCCGTCGAGAACGGCTTTTACTACGACCTCGACATGCCGCACCGGATTTCGCCGGAGGATTTTTCGAAGATCGAGGAGGAGATGAAAAAGGAGATCAAGGCCAACCACGTTTTCGAAAAGCAGATCGTCCCCCGCGATGAAGCCATCAGGCTCGCCGAGTCCGGCCGCCTCGGTGGTTTGACCGACCGTCCAGGCAACGTCTCGAAATTCAAGATCGGCAACCTCGCCGACATTCCCGAGGGCGAAGAAATCTCGCTCTACAAGAACGGCGACTTTCTCGACCTCTGCGCCGGTCCGCACGTCATGCGCACCGGCAACATCGGCGCCTTCAAGGTCACCAGCGTGGCCAGCGCCTACTACAAGGGCGACGAGAAAAACCCGCAGCTTCAGCGCATCTACGGAACGGCCTTCAAGAACAAGACCGAGATGGAGGCCTACTTCACCATGCTGGAGGAGGCGAAGAAGCGCGACCATCGCAAGCTCGGGAAAGAACTCGAACTTTTCTGCTTCGACGACGACGTCGGCCCTGGCCTCCCGCTCTGGCTCCCGCGCGGCACCGTCCTCATCGAGGAACTCGAGAAGCTCGCCAAGGAGACGGAATTCGCCGGCGGCTACCAGCGCGTCCGCACGCCAGTTATCGCGCGCGAGAACATGTACCTCACCAGCGGGCATCTGCCGTATTATGCGGAGTCGATGTTCCCGCCGATGGTTTTGCATGAAGATGCGGGTAGGGTGGGCGTCCCGCCTGCCGATTCGCCTCGTGGTGATCGCTACTACCTCAAGGCGATGAACTGCCCGCATCACCACAAGCTCTTCGCTGCGGTGCCGCGCAGTTATCGCGATCTGCCGTTGCGGCTCGCCGAATACGGCACCTGCTATCGTTACGAGCAGAGCGGCGAACTCTTCGGCCTCATGCGCGTGCGTTCCATGCAGATGAACGACGCCCACATCTACCTTACCGAGGAACAATTCGAATCCGAGTTCAATGCGGTGAACGAGATGTATCTCAAATACTTCAAAATCTTCGGGGTCGATAAGTATCTCATGCGATTCTCGACGCATGATCCGGCAAAACTTGGCCAGAAGTTTGTCGACGAGCCTGAGCTGTGGCTTAAGACCGAAGACATGGTCCGCGGCGTCCTCCAGCGCAGCGGCATCAACTATGTCGAGGTGGCGAACGAGGCTGCCTTTTACGGGCCAAAGATCGACGTGCAGGTGTGGAGCGCGATTGGACGCGAGTTTACGATCGCAACGAATCAGGTGGATTTCGCGGTACCGAAGAAATTCGGCCTCACCTACAAGGACCGGGATAATACCAGCAAGACTCCGCTCTGCATCCACCGCGCGCCGCTTGGCACCCACGAACGTTTCGTCGGTTTCCTCATCGAACATTACGCCGGCAACTTCCCGCTCTGGCTCAGCCCCGAGCAGGTGCGCATCCTGCCGATCGGCGACGAAGAACCGCTCGTCACCTACGCGCAGGACATCCAGCGCGAGCTGCGCAGCCACGGTGTGCGTGCCGAACTCGACGCCACCAGCAACAAGATCAACGGCAAAATCCAGGACGCCGAGACGATGAAAGTCCACACCATGCTCGTCATCGGCCACCGCGATCTGGATGCCGGCAACGTAAGCGTGCGTGTGCACGGCAAAGGCAACCTCGGCGCCAAGCCCCGCGGCGAAGTGATCGCCGACATTCTCGCCTCCATCAAGGAACGCCGGGCTTAGAGTAGTTTTTCATTATTCTGACGCATGGCAAGGAGCGGCAGCGCCGAAAAGCAAACGCTGTCATCCTGAGCGCAAGGAGGGAGCTTCGAGCGACTGAGTGAAGTCGAAGGACCTCCAATATCCTTCTTCTTCATCCATCTGGCTGTGGAAGACGCTCCCGAAAAAGGGAGCGCCCACAGCTCCGTCCAGGAACCCGCAGAAATTGGAGGTCCTTCGACTCCGCCCATGCTTCCCCGCTGCGCTCAGGATGACAACGCTGACTTTTCGGCGCTAGCGCTCCCTGTCATGCGACTAACTAAATCGAAAACGCTCTAGCTCTCCCACCTTGACCCCCGGGAGAAATCCCGGGGGTGTCGTTCACTGCCATTGGCTTCCGTCAGGAAGCCGCGAATCATGCGGCGGTCGCCGCCGATGCCGCTCCATCGAGGCCGAACCCGCGTTCGCGGATTTCCTCTTCGTTGTAGTATTTCTGGCGGGCGGCGAGGATGCCCGCGCGGCCGAGGTAACCGAGAATTTTACCTTCGTCATTGCGATCGACCACGGGCAGGCGGCCGTGGTCATGCTTGAGCATCTTGGCGATCGCGTCGTAGAGCGTTTCGTCAGGATAGGCGACAACGAGATTGCGGCTGCCGACTTCGAGCAGCGTGGGATTTTTCTGCGGTTGATGCCGCTCCAGGGCGCGGACGACGTCGCTGCGGGTGATGATGCCGACGAGCCGCTGATTCTGATCGACGAGGAGCGTGCCCTGCCGCCGACCGATCGACGGATCGCCACTGGCGATGCGAGCGGAAAATTCCCGAAGCGGCGTGGAAGCTGGAAGCGTCGGCGTGACGGCATCCATGACTTCTCCGACACGTTGCAGATCGAAGAGGTCGACGCTGTAATCCCGGCTGATGTGCTGGCCGCGGCGGGCGAGTTTTTCCGTGAGAATCGACCGGCGGAGAATGAGCACGGTAACGGCGAGCGCAGCGACCGAGCCGCAGAAGAGCGCCGGCAGCGCGTAGAAGTCGTGCGTCAACTCGAGCAGGAAGAACATGCCAGTCAGTGGGGAACGCATGGTGCCGCCCATGATTCCGGCCATGCCCACGGCAGCCCACAGGCCGATATCGCCGCCGGGCAACCAATGCCCGCAAAAGGCCCCAAGCGCGCCGCCAATGATGAGCAACGGAGCAAGGACGCCGCCGGAAGTTCCCGAGCCGAGAGAAACTGCCCAGACAAGGGCCTTGGCGATGACGAGGCCGAGCACGGCGGCGCCGAGGATCTCGCCCCGCAGCAGGCCGTGGATCAATTCGTAACCAACGCCGAGCACGCGCGGATCGTACCATCCGCCGAGGCCCACAAAGACCGCGCCGATCGCCGGCCACCACATCCAATGGATGGGCAATTTGAGGAAAGCATCCTCGAAGAAATAGACGGTGCTGGTGAGCAAGGCGGAACCGAAGCCGACGATGATTCCCAAGAGCACAGCGGCCAGGAGGACGTGAGGCCCCAGGGCGGTGTGCGCCGTGACGGGAAAAATAGGACCGGCGCCCAGCAACGGCACCCGAATGACCGCGGCGACAAGCGAAGCGGCGGCGACGGGGATGAAACTGCGCGGCCTCCATTCAAAGAGGAGCAATTCCACGGCAAGAAGCGCGGCGGCGATGGGCGTGGCAAAAACGGCGGCCATGCCCGCGGCTGCGCCGGCCACCAGCAGAGTCTTGCGCTCCGCGGCGGTGAGGTGAAACAACTGCGCGACGATGGAACCGAACGCGCCGCCAGTCATGATGATCGGGCCTTCCGCTCCGAACGGTCCGCCAGTGCCGATGGAAATGGCCGAGGAAATGGGTTTCAAAATCGCGACCTTGGCGTCGATCAGACTGCGCCCCAGGAGAATGGCCTCGAGCGCTTCGGGAATGCCGTGTCCACGGATTCTTTCGGAACCATAACGAGCCATGAGACCGATCAGGAGCGCACCGGCGACAGGCGCGGCGATGACCCAGGCGCCGAGTGTGTGATGGGTAAGCGGCACCAGGGTCGTCGAATAGTGCTGAAAGAACACGAAATTGGTGATGACGGCGATGAGCCAGATAAGCGCCTTGGCCACAACCGCGCCGATCGCACCGATCGGAAGCGCCAGAAGGATCAAGAGGAGCATCCGTTTGTTGGCCCGGAAATCACCAAGAGAGGAACGAGAGTCAGACATGGAACGCACATAATACGCACACGTAGGACCCTATTCCAGTAAGAATCTCGTGACGGACCTGCGCACGGTCACGACTTCCCGCCGAAAGAGGACCGATTCCGCTCCGAGCCTATCGCCGTGTCCGACTTTTTCGAAAGGTGTTCAATTCCTGCTGGGCCGCTTCCTGTTGCTCCATCGCCGTGGAGATTTTGGCGGTGTCGTCCTTGAACTCGCCCAGGGCCGCGAAGTTTACAAAATCGAGGCGTCCGGTGGCATTATCCCGGTGCCAATCACCCCAGTTGGAATCGAGGAGGTCGAGGACCTTCTGGATGCTTTCCCCGAGCGCCTTGTCGCAACTGCGCACGCGCAATTGCAGTGGGACCAATGGCGCCTGAGATTTCGCGTATCGGTCCAGCGCGGAATCGCGGACAGCCGGTGGGACCTTTGCCGTGTTCAGGTCGGCCCGCACCAGATCCGCGCCATATTGAATCGTATCCGTGAGTTCCTGATTCGTCCTCAGGTAATCGCGAACCAGGCGCTGACTTTTCTCGAGGTCCGCGCGTGTATGAATTTCCCAGGAGAGGACCTTGCCCTCTTTCAATCGAGAGAAAGCAGCGTCGTGTTCGCGGGACTGGCCCTGCAGCTTCCCAAAATAGCCGGCCAGCGCGCGTGTGGCTGCGAGGTTCTCGGCGATCTCCGGTGGCGGGGTCCCGGCCCGCGCCAGGGCGGCCATTCTCTGCTTTTGGACGATGGCTTCCCGGTTGGCTCGCGCTCGCCGGATGACGACCACTCCGCCGACCACCGAGGCCAGGAGAATGGCGATCGCCAGGGCTCCTGCCGTGACGCCGTTGAGTCCCGGACCAATGCTCCTGGACTTGCGGAGGGCGGGTGGGGGAGGGGGCATGGCGACAACAAAGCGGTTCATTTTCTTCGCGGCAAGGGGGAAGGGTCGAATCCCGGACGGGCGTTTACCTTTTTTCATTCGCTTCGCGCTTCGAAAACGTATCGTTTGGCATGGAGTTCGATTTTGAAGAAAAACACGCCGACCGTGCCTACGCGATCCTGGCCTCGCTGATCACGCCGCGCCCCATCGCCTGGGTCACCACGATCAATCCCGCAGGCGTCGTCAACGCTGCGCCATTCAGCTTTTTCAACGTGCTGGGCGACGAGCCGCCCATCGTGGGCTTTTGCCCCGGTGACCGGGAGGATGGCACCCCGAAGGACACGGTGCGTAACATCCGGCTGAATCATGAATTTGTCGTGAATCTCGTCGATGAAGCGCTTGGCGAAGCCATGAACGTGACGTCGGCGACCGTGCCGTACGGAACCAATGAACTCGAACTGGCCGGTTTGACCGCGGCGCCGTCCTCCCTGGTGAAGCCGCCACGCATTGCGGAAGCGCCCGCGAGTTTCGAATGCGCCGAATGGGGAACGCTGCAGATTGGGAATAACCGGCTCGTCATCGGCCTGGTGAAACGCGCGCACGTTCGCGATGAACTCGTCGATCCCGAATCGCTCCGAATTCTCTCGGAGCGGTTTCAAGTCGTCGGGCGCATGGCCAGCCCAAACTGGTACTGCCGCACGGGGAATCGTTTCGAGATGGTGCGCCCGAAGTAGCCTCCGGGAATTTCATCGTAAAAATCGCGGCACCCGGGTTATCTCGGGGTCGTGCATGCCCCCCTTGCCACCACCCCCGCTGGTGCCGATGTACCCGCGTCAGCCGCGCCCGCGTCCGCGCCGCCGGTGCCCGTCCGCTTGGGCTCCATCGATGCCTACCGCGGCTTGGTCATGTTCCTGATCATGGCCGAGCAATTGCGGACCGCGGCCGTGGCCAAGGCCGTTCCGGACTCCGCGATCTGGCGGTTCCTGGCGACGCAGCAGGAACATGTCGCCTGGACCGGCGCGGTGCTGCACGACATGATACAGCCGTCGTTTTCCTTTTTGGTCGGAACGGCGTTGCCATTTTCGATTGGCAACCGGCGGGCCCGCGGCCAGTCCGCCGAGGCGGTGACGGGGCATGCGTTTCTGCGCGCTTTCATCCTCGTGGTGTTGGGGGTTCTGCTTCGCTCCACCGGGCATTCGCAGACCTACTACACCTTCGAAGATACCCTCTCGCAAATCGGGCTCGGCTATGGCTTTCTCTATCTCCTCGCCCTTCGTTCAGTGCGCGTGCAGTGGGTGGCCCTCGCCGTCATCCTCGCCGGCTACTGGCTGGCCTTCGCTCTTTGGCCGCTACCGGCGCCGAATTTCGACTGGGCACATGCGGGAGTGACTCCGGATTTTATCGGGAACGCCACGGGATTTGCCGCGCACTGGAACAAGAACACGAACCTCGCCTGGGCTTTCGATACTTGGTTCCTCAACCTTTTTCCCCGGGAAAAGCCGTTTCAGTTCAATGTCGGCGGCTATGCGACACTGAGTTTTATTCCCACGCTGGGCACGATGATCCTGGGGTTGATTGCCGGGGAAATTCTGCGCGACGAGCGTTCCAGAATGGCCAAGGTGCGCTGGTTTGTCGTCGCTGGCGTTCTCGGTATCGCGCTCGGCTGGTTGTTGGGCGTGGCCGGAATTTGTCCGGTGGTGAAGCGGATCTGGACGCCTTCCTGGGTGCTCTTTAGCGGGGGCTGGTGCTTCCTCGGGTTGGGCCTCTTCTATGCGGTCGTCGACGTGGCCGGCTGGCGGCGCTGGGCCTTCCCTTTGATGGTCATTGGCATGAACTCCATCGCCGCTTACGTCATGGACCACCTGTTTCCGCAATTTCTGCGCGACACGCTGAGGTGCCATCTGGGCGCCCGCACGTTTGAATTCTTCGGACCGGCCTACGCCCCCTTCCTGCTCGGGGCCAGCAGCATTCTCTTGCTCTGGCTCATCCTCTACGGGATGTGGCGGAAGAAGATTTTCCTGCGCATTTGATAGTTTTCCGCGACCTCGTGCCGCGTTCGCGATGGAGCTTCCGGAAAGGAGCGCGGGCTTTCCAGCCCGCTGTTCCAGCCTTCGCTTAGGAACCGTGCTACGCCTCCGCTAATTCCATCCACCAATCGCTGTGGCATTCTCTTTAGGCAGCGGGCTGGAAAGCCCGCTCTCCGTTCCGGAGTTCCGCTGCGGAGCGTGGCTTGGAAAGAGGCCTCACCGTCCGCGCGAATCGCCCTCCTCAGAGCTTCTCATCACGCTGCACGCTGCGGAGATGGATGGTCTTTTTCTCCAGGTCGTGGACCGCGCGGATGTAGCGAACGGTCCGGCTCTTCGCCCGCATCAGGATCGAGTGGGTGATCGCTTTTTTCCCAATGAGCCGGACGCCGGGCAGGAGCGAGCTGTCGCTGATGCCGGTCGCACAGAAAATGGCGCTATGGCCGCGGACAAGCTCGTCAATATTGTAAACGTGGGTGAGTTCCGCCTCGCTGATTTCCTTGAGGGTCCGGACGCGTTCTTCTTCGTCGCGAGGCCACATGCGCAAAAGCATTTCCCCGCCGAGCGCTTTCAAGGCCGCTGCCGTGAGGATCCCTTCCGGCGAACCGCCGATGCCCCAGTAAAGGTCCACGCCCGAGTCGTGAAGCGACGGAGATACGGCGGCGGTAATGTCGCCATCGGTGATCAAACGCAGCGCCGCTCCGCATTTGCGGACCTGGGCAATGACGTCGGCGTGGCGGGGACGATTGAGCGTCATGACGACGAGCTCCGGGACCCGTTTGCCGAGCGCCTCGGCCACGCGCTTGAGGGTCACTTCGAGCGGGTCGTCGATGCGTAGCGGGTCCATGCCCTTTCCGATCGCCGCCACTACTTCCGGACCATAAGCCATCTTCGTGGAATAGAACGTGGGAATGTTTTTCATGGCGTGCTCTTCGCCGCCGAGGCGTTCGCTGCCGGCGATTACCGAGATGGCGTTGGGCAATCCATTGGCGGTGTTGCTCGTGCCGTCGACGGGGTCGAGGGCAATGTCGAAACGCGGAGAACCCACGCGCCAGGTTCCGAGCTGTTCACCCAGAAAAATGCCGGGAGCGTTGTCCTTGATCCCCTCGCCGATGACGACTTCCCCGGCAATGTCGACGAGATCGAACACGCCATAGATCGCGTCGCAGGCCGCCGCGTCAGCCGCCTCCTTCTCGCCGCGACCCAGCCAGTGGATAACATTCAGCGCCGCGTTTTCCGTCGCGCGCACAAATTCGAATTCGATCGTCCGCTCCGGGTCGGACGCAGTGAGAGATGACATGCGGCAATTACGCGACCACGGATTTCGTTGGTCAAGGCAGGGCGCGAAAAACTTCGCGGGCAAATCGGCGATGCTGCATTGAAGCATCAGAAACGATCATCAGAATGACCACTCCTCTGCGAATTTGAGAAAGTGGGATGCGTATCATCTTTTTGGGAAAACTGCCGAACAGGTTGGCGATGAGGCGTTAAACTCCTTCTTACACAGGGAGAGACTACGTCCTTTTACGAGCTGGTGGGTGCCGGAGGATGGCATTCTCAAATCCACAAATATATGTAATTTCAATAGAAACCATATGTTGGGCATGGCCGTTGCTCAATGGTATTCCATGATCTCATTCTCCAGCCTCGCTACCGATTCTGACTCCGAGAGCGCCGAGGAACTCACCGGTGCGGTGGCGGCCAATCCCTCCTGCTATTCCGTCACCATCTTCACCCAGCGGTGGAAGGAAGTCCGCGATTTTTACGTGGACATTCTCAATGCCCGCGTCCTCAGCGAGCGCACCGACCGCTATTGCGAAATGGACCTCGGCGGCATCCCGCTCACCGTGCGGCGCTGCGAGCACGGCGAAACGGTCAGCTACTTCCACCTCTACGTCTCGATGAAGAATCGCGATGGCGTCCTCGGCGAACTCCGGCGGCGCGGTATCATCGTGACCTCCGTCGGTCCCTACACCAACTTCCGCGATCCGGAAGGCCGCGTCATCAAACTGTCCGAAGAAAAAATGATCGTCGCCTGAGGATCCGTTGACTGGAGTTTCCCGGGTCGCCCAGCGGGCGCACGGGAAGGGGGGATGCCGAATCACGCGATGCGTTCCGCGCCGGCATAGACATTCATCGAACGCCCGCGCAGGAAGCCGATCAAAGTCTGGCCGCTTTCCCGCGCGAATTCCACCGCCAGGCTCGACGGCGCGGAAATCGCGGCCACTACCGGAATGCCGCCGGCATGCGCTTTTTGCATCATCTCAAAGGAAGCGCGCCCGCTCAAAAGTGCGATATGGCCATGCAAAGGCGTGCGCTTCTCGAGCAACGCCCAGCCGAGAAGCTTGTCGAGGGCGTTGTGACGGCCGACGTCCTCGCGGACTTCGAGAAGCTTGCCGGCGGCGTCGAAGAGGGCGCAGGCATGCAAGCCGCCCGTGCTCTTGAAGGTCTCTTGCTTGCGCGACAGCCGCAGCGGCAGTCCTAGAATCACTCCGGCCTTCACCCGCACCTCGTCGTGCAAAGGCTTCCGGCGTTTCATCACCGCCTCGATCGACGCCTTGCTGCAAATCCCGCAACTCGAAGAGGTGAAAACGTGCCGCGTCAATTTCTCAATATCGAAAGAATCCGGATGCACGAGCGCGACGTCCACGGCATTTCCTTCACCGCCTTCGGCTGGCGCCACGCAAGTGGTCACGTCAAAGATGTCCTTCGCCGATTTGATGACGCCCTCGGTGAGGAGAAAGCCGGCGGCCAATTCGCGATCGTGGCCGGGAGTGCGCATGACCACGGCCAGCGGCCGGCCTTCCACGCGAATCTCCAGCGGTTCCTCGGCGGCGAGCACATCATCGACAGCCCCGACGGTGCGACCGGCGGAATACCGCTCCAGCCGCACCGCGCGAGCTTCTGCGCTGCCCGTCGAAGTCTCGATGCTCTTCATGGGAAACACTCGACCTGCACTGCCCTGCGCCACAAGGCCCTCTTCGTTCGGCCAGCCTGCGGCAGCTCCGAAGCCATCGGCGGATGGCTGTGGGGGGCAGCGGGGGAGGACATGTGGCCCAGTGAAGCGCGCCGGCTGAAGCAAGTCGAGCCAGAGTGGCGCGTGCGCTTGCCGACACGGGCATGAGATCGCGTGGCTTTCACTTTGCTGGTCGCTGTTCCCACTCGCCTACCTTTGCTATTTGCGACGCTATTTCCCGCCGAGTGCGGTCTCCACCTCCTACCTGAAAATCTCCAGGACCGACGGAACGTCGCCCAGATCGGCAAAGAGGAAATCAGGATTCAGGGGCCGCAGTTCCTCGATGGAAAATTTCCCGGTGGCAATGGCCACGGCCTTCGCTCCGATCGCCCGCGCGCAGGTGATGTCGTGCGGCGTGTCTCCGAGCACAAAGATCCGTTCCGGGGGAAATTCGAAGCCATGTTTTTCCCGGGCTCGCTGGCGGGCAAAATGCCCGAGCTGATTGCGGTCGTGATGGTCGTCGGCATAGGCGCCGAACTCGAAATAGTGCCAGACACGGTAGTGGGTGAGCTTGATCTCCGCACCGCGGGCGAGGTTGCCGGTGAGCAGCCCGAGCACAATATCCGGCCGCGGCTTCAACGCGTCGAGCAGCGGCAAAATGCCTGGCAAAAGGTACCCGGGAGAGGCCGGCAATTCGATCTTCAGGAATTGCAGGTAACCGTCAAAAAAAGCCGCGAGGTTTTCGGATGTTTCGGGGATTTTGTGCACGGCCAGCATCTGTCGCGCGATGCCCGAATCCGTCCGCCCCGCGATCTCGGTTTTGGTCAAATCATCGTCAATGCCGAAGCGTTCACGGAAGCCGCGCCGCAAAGCGCGCTCCCCGGCGCCGCCGGAGGTGATGAGAGTTCCGTCGATATCAAAGAGGACGAGTTTCTTTTCCAAGCCGACACCTTGGTCGCAGCCTGGGTGTGCGGCAAGCGAGACGTGTGGATATCGCCTGGGCAGCAATAGAGGGCGGGCCATCTTTGTCCCCCAAGGCACAAGCCGTGCTAAGGCAGGCCTCTGCCCATGAAGCCCCGAATCCTTGTGTTGCTGCTGGCGATCGCCGCCCTGATCGCCAAAATCTACTGTGCGGCCACCACCACCGGGACTTCGGATGTGGTCTTCTTTTTCAATTTTGCCCGGACCATTCATGAGCACGGCCTGATCGCCATGTATCGGCTCACGCCGTTCTTCAATCACACGCCGTTGGTGGGTTGGTTCTCGGAGGCCGCCTACGTTTTCTCGCGCGGGGCGCCTCAGGAACAGCAGTTCTTTGTCTTTTACCTCCGCTTGCCCGCCATTTTCGCGGACTTCTTTGCCGTCATTGCCTTGCTTTGGTTTCAGGAAAAAACCGGGCGGCCCGGCTGGTGGGCCTTATGTATCTATGCCGCCAGCCCCGTCGCTTTCATGGTCTCGGGATATCACGGCAATGTGGATTCCGTGATGGCGCTCGGAGTCCTGCTCGCGGGAATCGCCTGTGCCGTCAATCGTCCGGCGCTGTGCGGGCTTTGCCTCGGTTTCGCCTGTAACATCAAAATCATTCCGCTGCTCCTCGTGCCGGCGTTCTTCTTTCTGTGGTGGCAACGCCGGAAGACGTTGCGCTTTGCGATTCCCGCGGTTCTGACGACGCTCATCGGCTGGTCCTATCCGCTCGTCACCATCCCTGGCATCTTTCTCAAGGACGTGCTCGGTTACGGCAGCATTTGGGGGGTGTGGGGCGTCACCTATTTCCTGCGGTTTACGAATGTGGCGGCCCTGCGCAATATCGCCTTCACGGAGGCCAGTCCGGCGCAGACTGCGATCATGTCCTGCTTGAAAGTCATCATCGTGGTCTCTGCCCTGGTCATTGCCTGGCGTCGCCGGAAAGCGGAATCGACGGAAATCTTCCAGACCCTCGCGCTGGTGTGGGCGGTGTTCTTCGTCTTTGCACCGGGATTCGGGGCGCAGTACCTGGCCTGGCTCGCGCCCTGTTTCCTCGTGGCGAGCGATGTCTGGTACGCCTGGCTCACCGCGACGAGCAGCGTGGCGTTGTTTCGCTTTTACGACACGATCTCGCACGGAATGCCCTGGCGCCAAGGCTTCACCGTGCACGCCATCGCCAATCAATGGACCTGGGCCTTGGTTCTACCGTGGCTGACGCTCGCCGCGTTTCTCGTCTGGCAACTCCGGCTCACCTCTGCGAAATCCGGTGTCCGTTTCGAAGAGCAAACGGCATAACCCATCCCCATGGGTAATTCTGGGCACTCATTGATATTTTTAAACCGACGGCAATCGATCGCTGACGGCTCGATGGACAAGCGCGCAGAAGAACGCGGGCGCGACTTGGAAGAACGTGGCCCGTTTCACGAGTACTTCCTGACGCGCACAGCGATTGCTAGATGAGTTTTCCTCCCATGAAGAAAAAACCCGAGGCCTTAGTCCTCGTTTTCGCGCTGCTCGCACTGGCGGCAAAACTTTACTGCGCCGCAACCACGCTAGGCACCACCGATACGCTGCTGTTCGGAATCTTCGGCCGCTTCATGGCGAAGGAGGGGCTGATTAAAATGTATCTCGAAACGCCGCTCTTTAATCACCTCCCGTTGGTGGGGAACTATGTGGCCCTCATCTACACGTGGTCTCACGGCAACCCGCATTCTTTCGCCTTTCTCAACCGGCTGCCAGGGATCATTGCGGATCTGGCAGTCGTCCTTCTGATGCTTTGGATTCGCCGGCGGACTGGCCAGCCGCCGTGGTGGGCGCTCGCCCTGCTCGCCGCGAGTCCGGTCTGCTTCATGATTTCAGGCTACCATGGCAACTACGATTCGCTCATTCCGCTCGGCCTGGTGCTCGCTGTGGTCGCGTCGATGGAAGATCGCGTGATGCTCGCGGGAGTCGCACTCGGGCTGGCCTGCCAGGTGAAGATCATCCCGCTGGTCATGAGCCCGGTCTTGTTCTTTTACTGGTTGGATCGGGGGAAGGGCGGGCGATTTTTCATGGCCACCGTAGCGACTCTGCTCGCGGGTTGGTCTGTGCCGCTGCTGATCATTCCCACGACGTTCGTTCGCCAAGTGCTCGTTTACAATAGCGTCTGGGGTTGGTGGGGAATCCCCTACTTGCTCAATCGGAGCGGCTTGTCGGGAATGAGCGGCATCGTATTGATTGGAGGCCATTCGAAGACGCAGGAAATCACCATGCAGGGGCTCAAGTTTCTCATCGTGGTGAGTGCCCTTTTTATCGGCTGGCGCCGACGCCAGGGGTCGGCCGCGAGCATGCTCGGCACCATGGGGTTGGTCTGGGCGGTATTCTTTACCTTCGCGCCCGGCTTCGGGGTGCAGTACCTCGCATGGGTCAGTCCATTTTTGCTCTATTTTTCGGCGCGATGGTTCGCCGCCTTTACCGCCGCTGCTTCCTTGGGGCTTTTCATGTTCTACAACACCATTTCCGATGGCATGCCCTGGCTCCAGGGTTACCGGCTGGAAGAGCGCTTTGGTATCTGGGCGCCCTGGTTACTCGTCCCATGGGCGGCTTTTGCCGCGATGATGATCGCCTCGCGACGGGAGATCTTTCGGCCCGCAGGAACCGATGGAACGGTTGAATCCACGAATGCCGTGGCTCCAGTCATCGAAAAACCGGGCGCGACTGCACTGACCGCCGGGATATTCCCCTGAAACGAGGTTAGCGTCGGAAAAACTGACCGTGGGAGCGGATCAGCTCTCCGCTTCTTCTTCTTCCTCTTCTTCTTCCTCCTCGTCCTCGAGCGGCGGGAGTTCGTGATCGCTGAAGAAGTGGCGCTTCCGCTTGTTCGCCGGGAGTGGCGCCAAGGTCATGGTGACGCTCTTGCCGAGAAGTTTGGGCTCCATTTCCACCTGCGCCATGTTGATGAGATCGGTTTTGACGCGAGTCATCAATTGCATGCCCAATTCCTGGTGGGCCATTTCGCGGCCTCGGAACTGAAGTTGCACCCGCACCTTGTTCCCCTTGTCGAGAAACTCTTCGGCGTGCCGCATCTTCGTGACGTAATCGTGCTCGTCGATGTTCACGCGGAATTTGATTTCCTTGAGCTTGCTGGAGACGTTCCTCTTCTCCTTCTCATGCTTTGCCGCCTCGTACTTGAATTTGCCGAAGTCGACAATACGGCACACCGGCGGATTCGCATTGGCGGCCACCTCGACCAAATCCAATCCCAGTTCCTGCGCTTTGCGGATGGCGTCCGAAAGCTTCATGACGCCAAGTTGTTGTCCGTTGGACGCGAGGATCACACGCACCTCGCGGGCGCGGATCCGACCATTAACACGATTTTGGATTTGAATAGGGAGGCTCTCTTTCTACGCGGGCGGAGGAGCGACCGCGCGCGCAGTGTTTCTTAATTCTTGGTTCGCAGGTTTCTGGCGGCACAGTGGAAAAAATCCACGGCCGAAGCTCCGGCATCGCCGCGCTTGCGAAGGCGTTTCGGCAACGAGGCGCACGACAATCTCTGCCGGTCACCCGAAGGTGTGATTTAACGAACGGTTGGGTGCGAAGCAAGGTGAATCTTGTTTCAGCTACCTGAAATGAAAATCGGGGACCGAGTCGGGGCGGCGTAGGCAAATGTGTAGTCGCTTGGCCGAATGATCGCCCTCCTGTCGATTCGTTACTTCGGCTTCGAAGAGAAAAGCTGACGCCAGTCGATATCCGAGAGCCGGGGTGTTCCACCCTTCGTGCCATGCGCATCGAGAGGGCCCGATGGCATCAAATGGGCCGAATTGAGAGACGGGGTCGTCAGTCCGGTGGAGTTTGTCGGCGAAGCGGGCTTTTGCTCGTTGGTTGCGGGAGCCGGTGCCGGTTCTGGCTCGGGCGTGGCGTCATTGGCTTGCGCATTGGCCAACTTCAGGAGTTGATTCAACAGCTTTTGGAGCTGTGTAAGTGTCTCTGGTGAAATTTCTTGCGACGATGCCTGGGCCGGTTTTTCTGGTGAAGCGGGCGCCGGCTTTTCTGTCTTTTCCCCCGGATCGGCGTTCGTTTGCTTGAGGAGGTCGTCGAGCAAGGCCTTGACCTGCGACAAATGTTTGGTGGCGTCGGGACTCTGGGCGCGCACCGGGGAGGCGACGAGAAGGGTTCCGAGACCGAGGACCGCGAGGAGGGTGAAAGTTTTCATGACGGCTTTGGCGAGGTGAATAGGTTCGTTCTGGCCATCTAATGAACGCCGCCCACGTAAAGCCCGGATGAATGAAAAGCGGAAATTTTGTTAAGGAAGTGTAAAACTGCCTCCTCCGTCCACGCAACCGGCTACCCTCCCCGCAGAACCCTCGATGAACTCGACCTCGCCATCCTCCCGGCCCCGCCTGCTTGTCATCGACGACGACCGCAAACTTTGCCGCCTCATCGCCGACTATCTCGACCCGCTCGGTTACGATGTGACCACCGTCCACACAGGACCGGAGGGCGTCGAACGGGCGACCGCCGAAGCCTGGCAGGCCGTGATCCTCGACTTGATGCTGCCGGGGCTCGACGGCTTTGAAGTGCTCAAGCGAATCCGGCGGACGAGCGATGTGCCGGTGCTCATGCTCACCGCGCGGGGCGACGAAGCGGATCGCATCGTCGGCTTGGAAATCGGCGCGGACGATTATTTGCCCAAGACCTTTTCCACGCGCGAGCTGCTCGCGCGGTTGCGGGCGGTCACGCGCCGGAGCGTCCGGTCGTCGTCGTCCGCGGAGGATGCCGACACCGAGATCGTCGTCGCCAATCTGCGGATCAAGCCTGGCGCCCGCACGGCCGCGCTTGGCGATCAGCCGCTGGTGCTCACGCCGGTGGAGTTTGAATTGCTGCTCTCGCTGGCGCGCGCCAAGGGCCGGGTGAAAACCCGCGATCATTTGCTCGAGGAAATTCGGGAGCGCGAGTATGAGGTCTTCGATCGCTCGATCGACGTTCACATTTCCGCGCTCCGGAAAAAACTCGGCGACGACCCGAAGGAACCGCACTTCATCCGCACGGTGCGCGCTGCCGGCTATATGCTGATCGACCCCGATTCCGATGGCTTCTAACCGGAAACCCAGCCGCTGGGTGCGTTTTCCGCTCTCCGCGAAGATCGTCCTGTGGTTCTTCCTGAACCTGGCGTTTCTCGCCGCCGCGGCCTGGGTCTTCGCGCGCAGCCAGCTCCGGTTGGGGTTTGATTCCTTGCTCGCCGGCCCAGTCAACGACCACCTGCAAACGATGGGGGTCGTCCTCGCGGAGCATCTGCAACAACGGCCGGAGAGCGAGTGGGAGCAAATCGTCCAAACCACGGCCGAAGCGTATCACGTGCACCTGGCGCTCTATTGCAATGATGGGCGGGCATCAGCCGGTGCTGTGACCCTGCCTCCGGAGGTTCGGAACAGGTTGCTGGATATTCCGCCTGATCCACGGGCGAAACAAAGGCCGCCGGTGGGTCCGGAGGGACGACCGCCGTTCCCGGAAACCGCTCCCGGCTTCCTTCCTCGCGCCGGTCAAAACCAATCCCCGCCCAAAGATGGCACCCGAGCAACCCTTCCACCTCCGCGCGAGGACGATCCGGGCCATCCGCCACCCGCGCTGGCGGGAGGCTTTCCCAAGATGATGGTCCACACGAGCGGGCCGAGCTTGTACTGGGTGCTCATTCGCATGCCGGTGGTGGATCGCCGGACGCGGCCGCCGCAACCGACTACGCTCATCATCTCGACGGATTCCCTGCGCGAGGGACTGCTTTTCGATTACCGGCCGTGGCTCATCGGTTTCGGTGTCGTCCTGGCATTTTCCGTCTTGCTCTGGGTGCCGCTCGTCCGCGGAATGACGCGGGCGATTCGCGAGATGACCAACGCCGCGGAAGGCATCGCCCAGGGCCGCTTCGAGAGTGAAGTGAAGACTTCGCGCGGCGATGAGCTGGGCCGGTTGGGTGGAGCGCTGAATCACATGTCCGCACGGTTGCGCGAATTCTTCTCCGGGCAGAAACGTTTCCTCGGCGACATCGCCCATGAACTCTGCTCTCCGCTGGCGCGCATGGAAATGGCGCTGAGCATTCTCGAACAGCGCGCCGACGAAAAGCAGCGGGACTACGTCGCCGACGTCCGCGACGAGCTGCGCCACATGTCGGGGCTGGTCAATGAGCTGCTCTCGTTCTCGAAAGCCGGTGTTGGTGGCAAAAACGTGGATCTCAAGCCAGTGCCGCTCGCCGAACTGATCGGACGTGTGGTGGCGCGTGAGGCAAAGGAATCTGGCGGAGTGATCGTGGACGTGCCTGGCTCACTGGGAGTGATGGCGGAGCCCGATCTCCTTTCCCGGGCGCTGGGCAATGTCATTCGCAATGCGCTGCGCTACGCTTCGCCGGTGCACTCCGGTGGCGCGGGCTACTCGTACCGGCCGACCGTGCAGCATGATGGCCGGCCCTCCGGGCCGATCACCGTTTCCGCGCGCGAACGCGACGGCCGCGTGGCCATTTTCGTCACGGATTGTGGCCCAGGCGTGCCGGAGGAAGCGCTCCACCGGCTCTTCGATCCGTTTTTCCGTCCGGAAACGGCACGCACCCGGGAAACCGGTGGCACCGGCCTGGGACTGGCCATCGTGAAGAGCTGCATCGAAGCGTGCGGCGGTTCCGTCGCCGTTCGAAACGTGAAGCCCAGCGGGCTCCAGGTGGAGTTTGATGTGGCGCGGGCCCAGCTTCAGTCCGCCGGCAGGAGTTGGATGGCATCGACCACGACGTAGCCGTCCGTGTTCTCGGTCGTCACGGTGACCACGGCTGGCTGGTCCGCGGTGAAACGATACACGCCCAGCGAGACAAAGGTGTGGTCAATCTCGGGCGCTTTTTTTTCGTCGATGATGACCTGCTTCTCGCCGTCGGCATGGGTGATCTTCAGCGGTACGTTGGTCGCCCGATTCGGCGCGGTCGTGTAGGCGAAGCGCACCTCGTATTTTCCGTCCTTCGGCACGCGCGCTTCGAAACGCGCCGACTTCGCGCCTTTGCCCTCGTTCTCGTCGTGATGGTACATGCCGTCGATTCCTCCGGAGGAACTGCTGGCCTGCCATTCACCGGTGAATCGGGCTTCTGAATCGTCGACCACAATTCCGGCGAGGTCCTTCGATTCCACCGTGCCTGGAGGCAGCGGCAGTTCCAGAACCTGCTTCAGTTCGCGCAGCCTCGCTTGCAAGGCGGGAACGTCCACGTCCTGCACGGCTTTTCGGCCGCGCAAGGCCTGCACGGCGGCGATTCCGCAGGCCTGGCCCAGGATCATGTATTGCGGTTCCATGCGGATGGATCCGTAGGCGACGTGCGATGCCGACATGCACACCGGCACGAGCAGATTGCCGCATTGGCTCTTTTCCGAAATGAGACTCCGGTAGGGAATCTGGTACGGCCGCACCGGTACGTCGAAGTTGCCTTCGTCGATCACGCTGCCGTCGTGATTGACCAATCGTTCCACGGCGTGCGAGTCCATGATGAATGAACCCATGCCGATGGAATCAGGCTTGGTAATGCGCTGCGTGCAGTCGGCCTGCCGCATGACGTAGGCGCCGATCATCCGCCGGGCTTCGCGCACATAGAGGGCGTACGGCCAGTTGTGATTGTCGGTGAATTCATCCTTGGCCAGGCCCCATTCCGAGGCTTGCCGGCGAAGGTCCTCCGGCACCGCTGGGTCATTGGCGAGGTACCAGAAAAATCCCTGCACATAATTGATATGGTCCTGCCAGATCTCCGTGCGGACGTTCTCGTCGCCGTCGGGGTATTGATAGTTCGCGCCGACGTGGTCGGTGCCCACCACGAGACCGATGGCGTTGGCATCGAATTTGTCATTCGCGATGGGAGCGAGGTAGACGAGTTTGCTGAAACGAATTCCTGGAAAGGCGGCGATGACCCGGGAGAGCAATTCGTAGCGCCCGGGATTGTAGTGAGCCGGCTTGGGGAAGGGCACGCGGTTTTCCGGCTTGCGCGTCAGGATCGGCCGGAAGTTGTAAGCCTGCGTGCGCGAATCTCCGGTGCCCACGTCCAGCCACTGATTGCTCACGCCTGGCACTGGCAGCCCGGCGATGTCGAGCGCGGAGATTCTCGCCGGCGTGCCGTGAACGTAACCGAGGGCATTTTTCGGCCCGCCGATCGATGGCGAATCCATGGCCATTTGCTCCACAGTCCGTGGGCGCAAAGGCGCGGGTTGGAATCCGGCCAGAGGTTCATTGTACGTCTCCCGGCTTTCGCGACCGACCACGTAACTGACACCGGCGCGGGCCATGAGGTCGCCTTCGTAGGTGGCATCGATGAAGACTTTCGCTTCGTAGCGGTGGCCATCGTCGGCAAAAAGCGATTCGATGCGGTCGCCGTCCCGGGAGATCGCTTTCAGCCGCAGGTTCGTGAGCACCTTCACCTTGGCTTCCTTCAGCATCGCCTGAAAGGTCGCCATGTTTGTCTGCGGTTCGGCAAACCACATCGGCGTCCCCGGCTTGCTTTCCGCGGCGCGCATGAAGAACTCCCGGGCGATTCCCCCAATCACTTTTTCGTTGCCCACATCGGTGCTCGCCAGGCCGCCGGTGACCATGCCGCCGATCCATTTCGTCGGTTCGATGACGGTGACCGAGGCGCCTTCGCGGGCCGCCGCAATGGCCGCGCTCAAGCCGCCGGGCGTGCCGCCGTAGACGAGCACGTCGCACTGCTCCGCCGCCGGCGCGTCCAGCGTGGCGAAGAAAATGGCGAGGGCGGCGAATAGGGGAAGCTTGCGCATACCCGTCGTGTAATGAAACAACCGCGCGCTGTCAGCACCTTCCGGTTCAACTGCGCGCTTAACCCGGCGCCATACGATCGGCCAGTTTGGCCGCAGGATGCTCGTCCTTGCGGCCGTGGACGAACACCGCCGTCCATTCCGCCAGCCGCTGGCCGAGCAACCGGCAGGACGCGGCATCATCCTCATGGCGCGGCTCCTTCGCCGCCACTGCGCCATAGTGCAAGGTCCGCGTCCGCGACGCGTAATCCGTCACGCCAAAAACCAGGAAGCCGAAATTCATGAGCACGGTGAGGATCGCCTGGCAGGCGAGCTCCATGCCGCCACCCCAGCCCCCGGCGGAACTGAAAGCGCAGGCGATCCTGCCATCGACCTCCATCCACTGGTCGAACATCGTTTCATCCCAAAAGCGTTTCATTTTCCAGGAGAGCAGGCCCATGTTTGTCGGGCTGCCCACGGCCAGGCCATCGCACCAGACGACATCCGCAGCCTGGGCCTCGTCGACCGAGCGAATTCGCACCTCGGTGTCGGAAACACGGGCCGCGCCTTCCGCGACGAATTGCGCCATGCGGGCGACATTGCCGGTCTTGGAATCGTAGAGGACGAGGATGCGGTTCATGGGTGTGGTGTCGTTTCGTTCTTTTTGCTTTTCTTGATTTGCCATCGAAGCATGGCCATGCTTGGTCCAGTTATGAGTATCGACGGCATTAAGGAAGCTCTTCATCAGAATCCGTTCCGCCCATTCGTTTTGCGCATGATCAGCGGGAAGGAATACAAGGTCGACCATCCGGATTTTATCGGCGCTTCGCGCAGCTATCGGCGCCTCTATCTGGCTACCGCGGAGGATGACCGTGTCGATATCGTGGACACGCTCATGGTGGAAAGCATGCAGATGGCAACGGCCCCTAACGGAGTCGGTGATTAAGGCAGCAGCAGCACCGTCAATTTTTTCGGCCCGTGGGCGCCGAGGACGAGGATGCGCTCGATGTCGCCCGTCCGGCTGGGGCCGGTAATGAAGGAAATGAAACTCGGATAGCCGCGCTTGTACTTTTGCGCCAGCAGTTCGAAGGCCGCTGGCAGGTCGGCGACGACCTGGGCTTTCTGGGCGATGACGATGTGGTGCGGCGGGAGCACGCTCAAGGCGCGCCCCCCGGAGCTGGCGCCGGTCACGCACACGGAGCCGGTCTGGGCGACGAGCGCTTCGCATCCGGTGATGGCCGCGTCGCATGCTTCGAGCGCCGACTTTTCGTAACCGTCGTCGACTTTGAGCGTGCCCAATTTTTCGGGCAGCTTGTCCGCGATCGACTCAACGAGTTCGTTCGTGTGCAGGGCGATGTTCTTCCATTTGAACTTCTTCGCGAGGGCGGCGATCTCCTTCGCGGCGGCCGTTGCCGAGGTGCATTCGGCAAACTCGGTTTTCAAGTTCCCGGACTGTTTGGTAAACAACGCGATCTGGTCCTTGCGCGTTTTGCCGACCGCGGGCAGCCATTCGCGAAAGGCCGCGGTGACGCTATTCGAAGCCGGCTTTTCCAGCGTCTCGTAGTGCCGCGGGGCCTCTTCCCGCAGCGCTTCCGCGATGCGGCTGAGAACGGCTTCGCGATCGCCCGAAGGTGATGAATTGGAATGGCTCATTTGCGCACCCCCTTGCGGTCTCTCCACCAGTCGTGGAAGGGCTTGGTGGCGGCTTCGGGAAAGTCGCGTGTTTTCGTCCAGGGTTCGACGGGGTCCAGCGATGTGCCCAGGACGAGTGGATGAAAGACCTGGCCGAGCGGCGCGAGACGGATGGCCATTTGATAAGCCCACGGTCGTTTCATCAACTCACGAAAGCCGGCCCAGAGCCATCGCTCCCACCAGACCTTCTTTTCGGCGACGGCATTGCGCCGATTTTGGAGCAGGTGGTGATGGATGTCGATCTTCACCGGGCAGGCTTCGGTGCAAGCGCCGCAAAGCGAAGAGGCGCCGCTGAGATGCTTCCAATCTTGAAGGCCTCGGAAGTGCGGGGTGATGACGCTGCCGATCGGTCCCTGATAGGTCGTCCCGTAGGAGTGGCCGCCGATGTTTTTGAAGATCGGGCAGACGTTGAGACAGGCGCCGCAGCGGATGCAATGGAGGGCGTCGCGCTGCTCGGCGTCGGCGAGGAGCCGGGTGCGATGATTGTCGAGCAGGACGACATGAAACTCTTCCGGACCATCGATCTCTCCGGGCTGGCGCGGGCCGCCGTACATGGAGTTGTAGCAGGTCAGCTGCTGGCCGGTGCCGGCCGTCGCGAGCATCGGGAGGAGCAGGGCGAGATCGGCGAGCCGCGGGACGACTTTCTCGATCCCAACCAACGCGACATGGATTTTCGGGAGCGCGGTCGCCAGCCGGGCGTTGCCCTCGTTTTCCGTGATCGAAATCATCCCGGTTTCCGCGACGATGAAGTTGCCGCCGGAAATGCCCATGTCGGCGTTGAGATAATGCTGCCGCAGGGCGCGGCGGGCGATCATCGTCAATTCTTCCGGCGAATCCGTTTTCTCGCTGCCGAGCTTCCGCTGAAAAAGCGCGCCGATTTCCTCGCGCTTGAGGTGCATGCAGGGAAAGACGAAATGATAGGGAGCCTCGCCCTTGAGCTGCTGGATGAACTCGCCGAGATCGCTCTCCACCACGTGGTAGCCGTCCTTCTCGAGGGCGTCATTGAGGTGGATTTCCTCGCTCGTCATCGCCTTCGATTTGACGATCGATTTCACGCGGCGTTCGCGGGCGAGATTGAGAATGTAGTCGCGGGCTTGCGCGCCGTTGCTCGCCCAGAAAACCTTGCCTCCGCGCGCGGTGAATTTTTCCTCGAACTCCTTGAGGTAGTGGTCGAGATGGTTGACGCCCTCGTACTTGATCGCGGCCGCGGCATCCCGCGCATGTTGCCAACTCGCAAAGGCGCTTTCCGTCTTGTCCCGGGCGACCTTGTAATTGCCGAGTGCCGAGCGCACCGCTGCCCGGCGTGGTTCATCCGCAGTGGTCCGGTCCGCGTCGATTTGGAATTGAGTGGCGCTGGTCGTCATTGTTGGACGAGAACTTCGGCGAGGTGGAGGCTTTTGATGACGCGCGGGCTGTGCCGGCTGAGATAACCCTGGATCTGCATGAGGCAGCTCGAGTCGTTGCTGACCACGTACTCGACCCCAGCGTCGATGATCGAGTTGCACTTCACCTCCGCCATGGCAGTGGAGATTTGCGGATACTTCACGGCAAACATTCCGCCAAATCCGCAGCACGATTCGGCTTCACCCATCTCTACGAGTTCGAGGCCTTTGACCGCGCGCAGCAGTTCGCGGGGCGCTGCTTTCGTCCCGAGTTCGCGCAGTCCGTGGCAGCCATCATGAAACGTCACCTTGCCGTCAAAACGCGCGCCAACATCCTTGACGCCGAGCTTTTCGACGAGGAATTCGGAAAATTCGTAGGTCTTGGCCGAAAGCGCTTTGGCCTCAGCTTCCTGCGGACGCCCGTGGAAGAGCTCGAGGTAGAATTTCTTGAACATCGCGCCGCAGGAACCGGATGCGGACACGACCACTTCGGCGTCGCGAAAAACCGAGATTTGTCGCGCGGCCACGTCGCGCGCCTCATCCCAGTAACCGGAATTGAAAGGCGGCTGGCCGCAACAAGTCTGGCCTTCGGGATAAATGACTTCGTGGCCGAGGCGTTCGAGGATTTGAACGATGGACATGGCCACCTTGGGATATAACGAGTCGATGAAGCAGGGGATAAAGAGCGTCACTCGCATGGGTGATCGGGGCGAAATAGCAACGCTTGTATTATCTTCCGAGGTGTCGACACGCTAGGCATTGTTTCGAAAATTCCCGCAGAATTTTGCGGAATCGCGAAAAAATCCGGCGAATCGGCTTTCACGGAATGCCCCAGCGCTGGGCGAAGGCTTTGTTGCGTGCGTGATCCGGCACGTGGCCGGTGTAGCGGACATACCAATGATTCTGCACCAGGCTTTGCCAATGGGCGGCGAGCACCGCGGAGATGAATTCTTCGCGCACCCCGTTCACGCCCTCGCTATGGGCAAAATCGAGCAGCGTTTCCTGCTGGCGACGGTCGAGAGTGTCGAAGTCGACCGCGGGCCGGCGTGCCGCAAGTGCGCCCTTCAAGTCGCCGAGCGTGCGGCGTAACTCCAGGCGCAATTGCTCCTCCGCTGTCTCACGGGAGCATCCATTCGCAAACAGGGCATCGTCCCAGACCACTTGCCGCCAGCCGATCCGGCGACCTTGTGGGGTGGAGTACGGGTAAAAGCGCCCATCGGCGCGCCGTCCGAATTCGTTCCCATTGGCCGCGGCCTCGATATAGGTGATGAAATCGTCGCTCACGAGATTCGAGGGGAGATCATTCGTGGGCGGAGATACTTTCGCGAGGGAGATCGGTCCGCCGTCCGGCGTCGGCGCGGTATCCGGCGGGCCGGAAGATTTGTTGAGAGGCAGGGTCATGGCCGGTGACCGAAGTGTGTTTTGCTGCGCATCCTCCACCTCGAGCACTGCGACGAAGTCACCGGCATCGTCACGCAACTCCGGCGAGAATTCGTAAGGATAAATGTCGTCGGTCATTTGCTGCCACGGACCGTCCCCCTGTCGCCAGCGCAAGCGCGCGGCGATGACGTTTTCAGGCAGTGCCTCGGTGTAGACGTAAGCCGTGGTCAGACCTCGCCCGGCGCGGAGGAGCAGGGCGTGAACTTTGCCGAACGGGGCTTCGGTTTCGATGATGCCCGGCGCCGGCAATGCGGGCAACGCTTCATCGTAGAGCTTTGCCTGGAGGCCCGGCGTGACGCGCGCAGGGATGGCGAAGGCGACGATGCCTTTCGCGGAAAGCTTCACCGTCCATGGATTGCTCTCGATCTGCCGCGCTGGCGCCGGCGCGTTGTCGATCCAGACGCGGGCTTGGCGCGTGGAGTCGCACTGCACTCGTGTAGGATCGATGACGATGCGGGCGTTCTGTTCCTCAAAGGATTGGTTCCAGAGCGCCAGATAAAACTGCCCATTGCCGTAGCCCGCGATCCAATCGAGCTGCCGATTGTCGCTGGTGATCAGGCCACGCGGCAACCACAGCCGCACATTCTCGTCGCCATAAAAACGTCCCGCGGCGGCCCCATAGATGCCGACGCGAAAGTTACTGCCCGCGCTGCTCAGCGACGGAAAATCGACGGCGCCGCCGGATCGTTCGAAGCCGTCGCTAACGATGAAATCGAGTACCGCCCCGGCAAAATCCCAAGCATGGCCCGGGTTCACCGTGGCGAAATTCCAATCCCAGGGCGGACGGTCGACGGCGTCGGGCAACTCCGGCACGAGCGAGTCCTGCGAGCGGTTGTCGCCGGGATAATTGCCGAAGCGTCCGACCATGCCCCAGCGCGCGACATTGCGAAGGAACGGATCATGGGCCAGGCCGGCGGTGCGCATCATCGCACCGTGGGTATTCATCCAGTACTCGATGGGGTAGGCGATACCCGGCAGACCAATCCGCGCGATCCGCCAGGCGGGAACGGTTTGTTCCGTCGTGGCGAGCGGCTGCGGAGGCGGAAAACCCCAGATATTGTGATGCCGGCCGAAGGAATGGAAGTGGACTGGGACGTGGCCGCCACGATCCACGGTCACGCTGGCCTCGGGCGGCACCGGGTAGAGGTTCATCTTCGCGGCGTTGTGATAGGCCGCCTCCTCCGCGGTCGAGATGTCCCGCGGATCGCGGGTCGCATTGGCCAGGTCGAGCAGATCGAGAAATTCCTCCTCGCTGAAATCGGGATTGCGATCCGCTATCTTCCGCCCAAGTGCCCGGGCTTCGGCCAAAGCTTGGGCATCGTGCGTGAGCCACCAGCGGGCCAAAGCATCCGCCAGTCTTTCGGTGGTGGGAGCCTTGCTCCGCGCGAGAGCTTCGAATGCCGGAGTGCGATGTTGAAAAAGCCGATCGAGCGTGACGAGTTGCACGTAGCTCAACCACGGTGCACCCACTTCGCGCCCCGCGCTGTTGGCTTGTTTGTTGTCCGCGGTGTCGTAAGGGGCGAACACGCTCGTTTTGCGCGAAAGCCCATACTCGACCGCGGGCAGGGCGCGGGTCTGGAAAAAATCTTCGTCGTCGGTAATGATCGCCGCGGACAGGCCGTAGAGCGGAGAGAACGGCTTATAGACTCCGGTTTTGTCCGTGAAGTAATCGTAGTATTTTTGCTGCGAATCCCACATTGCGTGATTGCCTCCGTGGCGATCCGCCAGGAAATCCACGACGCGCTCGAGTGTCGCATTGAGCGAACCGGGGCCGGAATTGTCGCGTTCGTCGCGGAAGCCTTGGATATCCGAGGCGATGTGCCGGTAGGTTTCCTTCCAGTCGCCCGCCCGCACGACGCAGCGAAAGCTGAATTGCCAGGGCACACCGGCGGACATTTGGGATTCCGCACCGCCGAGCAACGGCGCGATCAGCACCGGCTTCAGCCGTCCGCGACCGCTGGCCAGCATGAAGCCGAAACGGGAATCGGCGATTGTCGGGAGGCGAAATCGGCATTCACGTGGGTCCGCCGCAAGCGCGATGTTGACGGCGCTCGTGGCGACATGGGCACGAGGAAGATGCAGGTCTTCTTCACTGACGACGAAGTCAAATTGTTTGTGGCCTCGCGCCGCGCATTCCTGCGGCACGGGGAGAGTCTCGGCCAGCGGCACATCCGGCGCGCCGGTAAAGGCAACTGAATAATAAGCGGCGCGGTTTGGGGTCAGCGTGAAAGTGATGATCGGGTCTGCCTCGTGCTCCGGCGGCTCCAGTTTCGCGGCCAGCGTGTAGCCGGGTTGTGGTGGATATTCCCAGTGAACACTCCGCGCGTCGACCTCCGTTCGATTGGGTCGGAGGACATCGCGCTGGCCGACCGAAAATGGCCGCGTGGTATCGAAGGCGCGATTGCCGGTGACTCGCAATTTGACCTGGTTGGCGGCGTCACGAAATTCCCAGATCCGGCTTTTGCCCGCGTCCTGGACGGTCCCGCTCAATCCCGTGGCGGACCTGAATTCCGGGGAACTGACCCAGGCATTGAGATCGTCGAGCGATTCGCTGGGATTCCGCCAGCGGACCGCGGTGCGCGGAGCCACCGCGTAGTTCGGGTGGCCGGGATCGCGTTTGCAGTCGGGGTCGGCATCGCTCCGGAGAATCGTAAACTCCGCGACGAATCGCTGGGCCGGTGCGTGCGGTGTTTCGATCATCACGGAGCCGTCCCCTTGGACGTGAAGATCGTAGCGGTCGTTGCGCAACTCCGACTCGGCGTGGACCGTCATCGATCCGGCCATGACCAGGCAGCAAAAGAGGGCAAGCGGTTTCATCGCAACTCTTCTTCTACGAAGATCCGACTTTCCAAATCCACGCCAATCATCCATCCCGTTACGCTTCGATGCCCCCACTCCTCCAGCTCAACAACGTGACCAAATCCTTCGGGGCGGTGCGTGCCTTGCGCGGGGTTTCCTTTGATTTGCAGGCCGGCGAAGTGCACGCCTTGCTCGGGGAAAATGGCGCAGGAAAATCGACGCTCATCAAGGTGATCACCGGGGCGCACGCGCCGGATGATGGGACGATCGAGATCGATGGCCGCGTGGTCGGGCACCTTTCGCCGGCGCGGGCGCACTCGCTGGGAATCGCCTGCATTTATCAGCAGCCCGCTCTTTTTCCCGATCTGAGCGTTGCCGAGAATATTGGTCTGCGGCTGGAAAAATCGTCTCCGGTGCACCTGGTGCCGTGGAAACAACGCCAGGAAAGAGCGCGGACGCTGTTGCAGCGGATCGGGGCGGAGATCGATCCCGCGGCGGAAGTGCGGACGCTCTCCATGCCCGAGCAGCAACTCGTGGAAATCGCCTGTGCCCTCGGCGCCGGCGCGCGTGTCGTGGTCATGGACGAGCCCACGGCGTCGCTGACGCAGAAAGAGCAGCATTTGCTCTTCGCGGTGGTGCGCGATCTGCGCGCCCATGGAGTGGGCGTGATCTACATTTCGCATCGCCTCGAGGAGATTTTTGCGCTGGCCGACCGCGTGACCATCCTCCGCGATGGGCAGACTGTGGGAACCAATCGCGTGGATGAGATCGACGAAACCGCGATGATCCGCATGATGGTCGGACGCGAGGTGACGGCGATGTATCCGCCTTCGCAGAGCGCGCCCGGAGAGCCGGTTCTGCAACTCAGCGGAGTCGGCTCCTCGGCTGGCGGTGTGCGCGCGGTCGATCTCGAACTGCGCGCCGGCGAAGTGGTCGGGATGGCTGGATTGGTCGGCGCCGGGCGCACCGAATTGGCCCAAACACTTTTTGGCCTGACTCCCGCCGACGCTGGTGAAATCAAGCTGGGCGGGCAACCCATCCATATTGCCAGCCCCCAAACCGCGGTGGCGCATGGGATTGCTTATGTGCCGGAGGACCGCCGCCGGCATGGTGTGATTTTGGAAATGCCGATCGCCGACAATGTGACTATGGCGATCCATGCGCGGATCTTTCCGGGAGGCTGGCTCCGCTCCGCCGCGGAGAGAAAGCTCACGCTCGATTTCATCCGCGATCTCGGTGTAAAGGCCACGGGTCCGGAGGCGCCTGGTGGAAGCCTCAGCGGCGGAAACCAGCAAAAGATCGCGCTCGCGCGCTGGCTGGCGACGAAACCGCGGGTCTTGATCCTCGATGAACCGACGCAGGGCGTGGACGTCGGGGCGAAGAGCGAGATCTACAAAATCATCCGCCAGCTCGCGGCGGAAGGGCTCGCGGTATTGATGATCTCCAGCGATCTGCCGGAGGTGTTGGGGATGAGTGATCGCATCCTGGTGATGCGGGGTGGGACGATCGTGGCGAAGTTCCCGCGCGGTGCGGAGGCGCACGAAGTGATGGCTGCGGCCCTGGGGCAAAAGCAGGAGGCGGCCTGATGAAAAAGTACTCGCGGGAACTGACGGTGGCCGGCGTGCTGGTGCTGCTCTTGCTGGTGCTCGCGGTCACGGCCCCCGCTTTCTACGATCCCCAACCGATGCTGTCGCGGCTCGCCCGGGAAGCGCCCACGCTCATCCTCGCCTGTGGGGTCGCGTTGGTCATGGTATGCCGCCAGATCGATATCTCCATTGGATCCATGTTCGCGGTGTGCGGGGTTTGCTCCGGTTTGCTCGCGGCCGAGGGACACCCGCTGGCCGTCGTTCTGGCCGCCACGATTCTTATCGGAGCCGTCTTGGGCGCGGTCAATGGAGCGCTCGTCGCCGGGTTGCGTTTGCCGAGCATTGTCGTGACCCTGGCGACGATGGTCATTCTTCGGGAAGGTCTGCGGTGGCAGCAGCAGGGAGCGTTCATCAATCTGCCCGATGCGTGGCAATGGTTTGGCCTGAGCCAAAGAGGTGGACAATTCACGCTCATCGGCTGCGCCTTTCTCGTCCTCGTGGTGCTGGCCTGGGCTTCGCGGAATTTCGCCGGCATCCGTTTTCTCTATGCGGTGGGCACGAATGCGGAGGCGGCCCGCCTGGCGGGATTACGTCCGCAATGGATGACCTTTGCCGTCTTTGTTTTCATGGGAGCGCTCACGGGCCTGGCGGCGTTGTTGAATGTCGTGCAGTCGCCGCAAGTCGATCCGAAGTCCGGTACCGGTCTGGAACTCGAGGCGATTGCCGCTGCCGTGGTGGGTGGTGTCGCTGTCTCGGGCGGACGTGGAAATCTGTGGGGAGTATTTGCGGGCGTGCTCTTGCTGGCCTCGATCAATCCCGCGCTTACTTATCTGCACGTCGAACCTTATTGGGAAAAAGCCATCCAGGGGGCAATCATTCTCCTCGCGGTGATCTTCGACGGATTGCGCAACCGCCCGGAGGTTTCCTGAAATGTCTGCGCCGGAATCCAACCACGGGACAACACGCCGGATCGGGGCTTTGCTCTTCCGGCACGAAACGGTGCTGCTCATCGTCCTCGTGGCGGAATGTCTTTATTTCAATGCAGTTGGTCGACGGTTTGGAACGCTCGACAACACTTTCGACATCATGCGGCATTCGGCGGAGATCGGCCTGCTCGCCCTCGTGATGACGCCGATCATTCTCACCGGAGGAATCGATCTCTCCGTGGGGTCGCTTCTGGGGTTGTGCGCGATTCTTTTCGGCAAGCTTTGGCGCGACGCCGGCCTGTCGCTGCCGGTGGCGGCGGTTTGCACGCTGGCCATTGGCGCCTGCGCTGGTGGGCTCAATGCGGCGCTCATCGCCCGACTGCGCCTTCCGGCGCTCATTGTCACACTCGGAACGTACTCGCTCTTCCGCGGGCTCGCCGAGGCCATCACCCGGGGTGTCGATACTTTTACCGATTTTCCCGATTCGTTTCTGGCGTTGGGCCAGAAGCACTTTGCCGGGTTGCCGACGCAGGTCTGGTTCTTTCTCGCTGTGGCCATCGGGATCTGGCTGCTGGTGCATCGAACGAGTTTCGGGCGTTCGTTTCGAGCGATTGGTTTTGCGCCCGAGGGAGCGCGCTTTGCCGGGCTGCCTGTGGCGCGCCGGGTGGCGCTGGTTTATATCCTGGCGGGGGTGGTGGCGGCGTTGGCGGCGATCATTTACACCGCGCGTCTCGGCCAGGCCAAAGCGGACGCGGGCACCGGCTATGAACTCTTTGCCATCACCGCCGTGGTGCTCGGTGGAACGAGCATCTTCGGAGGTACCGGTTCCGTCCACGGGACGCTGCTGGGCGTGGCCGCGATCGCCGTCCTGAACAACGGTCTCGTGCACGCACGGCAACCCCGCGAAGTCGCCGGCATGCTTACCGGTGCGCTTTTGCTTGCCGCGCTGGGCGCCAGTGAAATTCCAAAGCTGCTGGCCAAGTTGCGCGCGCCGCGCCATCTTGCCGGCCCGCCCCCAATCAGTCCTCCATGAATCGTTTCTTCGCCCTCGCTCTTTGCGCCTCGCTGGCCCTCTTTTCCTCTTGCAATAAATCTTCCGACAGCGGGTCCGGATCGAATGGCAAAAAGCTGACCGTCGCGCTCATGCCCAAGAGCAAGGGCAACGCGTATTTCATCTCCTGCAAGGCGGGTGCGGACGAAGCCGCAAAGGAAATGGGTGTGGACCTGCTTTTCGACGGGCCGACGGAACCCGATCCGGCGAAACAGAACGAGATCATCGACAACTGGATCACGCTGGGCGTCGATGTCATCGCCGCGGCCTGCGAGAATAAGGAAGGCATTTCCACCGCGCTGAAAAGGGCGCGGGAAAAGGGGATCAAGGTCATCACTTACGACTCGGACGCCAATCCGGACGCGCGCGACTTTTTCATCAACCAGGCGACGCCGGAGGGCATCGCACAGACGCTGATGGATGAGGCCGCGCGGTTGACCGACAGCGAAGGCGAGTTTGCCATCATCACCGCCTCGCTCACCGCGGCAAACATGAACGAGTGGCGCAAGGACATCGAGGCGCGGCTCGCGGCGAAGTATCCGAAGATGAAACTGGTGGAGACAAAGCCGTGTGACGACTTGAAGGACAAAGCGCAGACGGAAGCGACGAACCTCCTCAGCGCCTACCCGAATTTGAAATTGATCATGGCCATCTGTTCACCCGCCGTCCCGGGCGCCGCGGAAGCGGTGAAGCAGGCGGGCAAGACGGGCAAGGTCAAGGTCATCGGGCTGGGATTGCCGAGCGAAAATCGCAAGTATGTGCACGAAGGAGTGACGCAAAGCGTGATCCTCTGGAAGACCAAGGACCTCGGCTATCTCACCATCAAGGCCGCCGCGGATCTGGCCAACGGGAAGCTCAAGCCCGGGGCGAAGGAGTATGACGCCGGCAAACTCGGGAAGTTGAAGGTCGAAGGGGACAGCATCGTCCTCGGCCAGCCGTTCATTTTCAACGAATCGAATATCGACCAATTCGATTTTTGATTGGCCGCGAGCCCGGCAGCGCGACCTTGAAATAATGTTTCAGTTCTCCTCCGGCAACATCACTCTGCTCGGATCGCATGACGCACTCCCGGCGATTTATGCAGGGTATCGTACTCACGCCAAACTGGTTGAAGAATTCAATCTGGCGTCGTCGGAAGGGCAGGTTTCGTTTCTTGCGGTGGGATGCTCGGGTGAGTGGCCATTTTTGGTAATCGCCCAGCGTTATTCACCAAGCGCAGGACAGGGCTTTTACCCCGGCGCCTTGCACATCCCGGACACCGGAATGCTTTTCGTTGGCGCTGGCGAGCGGTTGCTGTGCTACGACCTCAACGAGGTTCACCGAATTTGGGAAGATAAAGCCGATACCGGCTTCTGGAGCTGGAGCCACCACGAAAATGTCGTCCTGATGTCGGCGGAATTGGAACTAGCGGCGTGGGATACTCACGGGCACAAACTCTGGACGACTTTCGTGGAACCGCCCTGGAGCTTTAAGGTCGTGGATGGACGCGTTCAGCTTAAGGTCATGGACGTTGTCTCCAGCTTCGATCTTTGTTCCGGTCCAACTACTGCGGCCCCATCGGATTTTGGTTGAGATTGGGAGGGGTTTCGCCAATGACCGCATGGAGGGTCTGCTCTTTGCCTCCGCGCAAGATCGTCAGTTCCACCTTTGAATTGAGATCCAATTCCGCGACGCGGCTGCGGAAGAAAGCTTTGTCGGGCACATCGCGGCCGTTGAAGCGGAGAATGATGTCACCCTGCTGGAGACCGGCTTCTTCCGCGGGAGAACCTTTTTCGACTTCATAAACAATGACCCCTTGTTTGCCGACCAGGTTCAGCTTCTGCTGGCTTTGCCGCGTGAGACTTTTGATGTCGACCATGATGACGCCGAGATAGCCACGGATGATCCGGCCGTTCTTCAGCAAGCTGTCCAGAGCGCGCCGGGCGACATTGGCCGGGATGGCGAAGCTGATTCCCAGCCAGTTGCCTTCTTGCGAAGAAAAGATCGCGCTATTGATGCCGACGACCTCGCCCTGCACGTTGAGTAAAGGCCCGCCCGAATTCCCCTGATTGACCGCGGCATCCGTCTGAAGGTATTCGACGCCGCTGTCGGCAATGGCGCGACGGCCTTTCGCACTGATGATGCCTTGTGTCACGGTGGCGCCCAGGTTGAAGGGATTGCCAATGGCAAAGACCACTTGCCCGACGTGGACATCGTCGCTGTCCCCCAGGGGCAGTGGTTCGATATCTTGCGCCGAGATTTTCAGCACCGCGATGTCGGTTTGCTCGTCAGAACCGACAAGTTGCGCATCCTCGGTCCGCCCGTCCGCCAACTGGACCTTGATCTTTTCCATGTGGGCGATGACATGATGATTGGTGAGGATGTGGCCTTCTCGTGAGACAATGACGCCGGAGCCGAGGGAATACTGTTGTGGCTGGTCTTGTGGCGGAGTTTGACGTTGCTGGGGAGTCTGCCCGGGCCGGCGCAGTCGAAGATTGGGAAAGAACATTTTGAATGGGTCAAACATCGGCTGCTGCTGCTCGAGTTGCCGGGAGCTGATGACACTGACCACCGAAGGGGTGACCGCCTGGATCAATCGGGAGTATTCGGAATCGAGCGCCGAAAGCACCTGCACATCCTTGGGGTCGATCGTCGGCCCTTCCGCCGGCGTGTATTGATCGGCACTCTGGCGGCGGTGCAAACGATGGTTGAGTTGCAGCCAGCGGTAGAGACCGAAGGAGATTAAGGCGGCGATAAGGAAAAGGAAGAGCGACCGGCGCATGAGAAGTTAGCTGACTTGTGAAAGCATGAGTTTACGGGTTTCGGCAAGCACGCGGCGGTAACGCTGGTTCTCGGGAAGCGCCAATTGCGGGTCTCGTTCGAAGAGAAGGAAGGCGGCGTTTCGGGCGAGACGCATCTGTTCATGGTCGGCGAGCGGGTTGCCGAGTTGCAGCGGCGGGAGGCCGCTTTGCGCAGTGCCGAGGAGATCGCCGGGCCCGCGCAGGCGGAGGTCGGCTTCGGCGATTTCGAATCCGTCGGAGGTCTCTTCGAGGATACGCAGCTTTTCCGCGGCTTCCTCCTCGGTCTTCGGGGAGCGTAGGAGGATGCAATAGCTCTTATGTTCGCCCCGGCCGATGCGGCCTCGCAATTGGTGCAGTTGGGCGAGGCCAAAGCGTTCGGCATTTTCGACGAGCATGATCGTGGCGTTGGGCACGTCGATACCGACTTCGATGACTGTAGTCGCGATCAGCGCCTTGGTTTCGCCGCGCCGGAATTTTTCCATGATCGCGTCCTTTTCCTCGGGGGGAATGCGGCCGTGCAGCAGCGCGCAGGGCATCGGTGCGAGGAGTTCCTGCCATTTGCTGAATTCGCTGGCCGCGGCTTTGGCCTCGAGTTTTTCGGATTCGTCGATGAGCGGATAGACGATGTAGGCCTGGCGCCCGGCTTCGAGATGTTCGCGGAGGAACTTCACGGCCTCGGGCAGTTTGGCGGCATCGCGCACGCCGGTGATGATCTTGCCCCGGTGCGCCGGCAATTCATCCAGGACGCTCACGTCGAGGTCGCCGTACAACGTCATGGTCAGCGTGCGCGGAATCGGGGTCGCCGTCATGACGAGAACATCCGGTGCCACCCCTTGATTGCGCAGTCGCGCCCTCTGCATGACGCCAAATTTGTGCTGCTCGTCGATCACTGCCAGGCCGAGATTAGTAAATCCCGCGCCTTCGAAGAGGAGGGCATGAGTGCCGACGAGGAGGTGAGGTTCCGATTCAGGCAAGGTGTTGAAGGCGGAGGTCCGGGGAGCGCACTCGTCTCGAGTGCTGGTTCCGGCGTCCCGCCGGGACGAACTTTCTGAGTCGTGGGCCTCATCATCCGCCGTCCAAACCCAGGGATAATCTTCTTCCGAGTCGACAATTTTCGCGTCCCACGGATTGCGGACGATATAGTGGAATTTCTCTTCCAGGTCGTGATCGGAACGAATGTAGCGGTCGAACGACTCTTTTTCCCAAACAGTCCCCGTCGTGTGCTCCGCACGGTTGATCTCATGCGCGGTGAACGATTTAAACGAGCTCAATAATTCACCTAACGGCCAGAACTCCGGGTCGCCTTTGGCGCTGTTTTCCTTCGGCCAAGGCTGGATCAGGAAATGGGCGTGATCCGGCATGATACACGCGGCGATGAGTTCGTACCTCTGACGGTGAAAATGGCCCAAGGAGTCGAGGACGACGGTGCGAGACTGCGCAGAGAGGATGCGGCGGTCTTTGGTGCTGATCGTCACCGCATAGATTATCCAGGGGCGTTCGAAATGGGGCAGGGTGCGGCGCTTCTGGTAGCGGGCGGTGAGGGAAGTTCGCGACGGCGGGACGCCGTCGCCAGCACTCGGGACGAGTGCGCTCCCCGGATTTCGCTTCGCCGCGTTTTCGAAGAGCGGGAGCGGGGTGCTGTCTTCCTTGCGGGCTCCGGTGCGCAAGGCGACACGCAGGCCGAGTGGTTCGCAAAGGCGTCGGAAATTCAGGTAGTGTTGTTCGGCGAGAATCTGCGTGGGAGCCATGATCGCCGCCTGGTATCCGGCTTCCACGGCGAGCAGCATGGCGCTCAGCGCCACCAGTGTCTTGCCGGAGCCGACATCGCCGTGGAGGAGGCGGTTCATGGGGCGCGTCGAAGCGAGGTCGGCGCGAATTTCCTCGATAGCCCGCGTTTGCGCGCCGGTGAGCGGGAAGGGGAGGGAAGCGTGCAATCGCCGCATCAAGGTATCCGACTGGCAATGGGCGGCCCCGGGCTGGCTGCTTTGCTCGGCGCGCTTGGCCGCGATGCACAGTTGCATGCCGAAGAATTCCGTGAGCACGAGGTGGCGGCGGGCCTTTGCGAGGGCCTCGAAGCTGTCCGGAAAATGAATCTGCCGGAGCGCCCAGGCGCGTGGTGTGGCGTCCAGGCTGGTCGGGATGAGTGGTTCGATGGAAGACCGATCGAGCCGTTCGAGGGCATCCCAAATGAGCCGCCGCATGACCCGCGGCGAGAGTCCCTCGGTGGCCCCGTGAATGGGGGCGATCCGGTTTAAATGCAATGAAACCTCGGCATCATTTTCCACGATCTCAAACTCCGGATGTGCCACGAGAATACTGGAGCCGCTCCGCTTGGGCCGCCCGAAAACCACCAGCCGCTGGCCGGTGACGATCATTTTCTCGACCCAATGCGCATTGAACCAGCGGCAGACCAACGGCTGGCTGAGCGCGTGGGGATTTTCCTCCTCGAGGACGGCATCGAACATTCTCTTCCAGCCCCCCAGCCGCCGCAAATTGGTCTTTTGAACCAGGCCGCAAACGCACACCGGTTGGTCGCTTTCGCCGTTCGGGAAATGGTCGAACCGAGTGCGATCCTCGTAGCGCCGGGGAAAGTGGACAAGCAACGCCTCGACCGTGGTGATCCCGACTCGCTCGAGCTGGCGCTGCCGCGGGGCGGGAATCCAGTCCAGGTCTTTGAGGGGAGTGGCGGGTTGCACGGTAGAGCTTAAAGGTAAATCCCCGGTCTCACGCAAAAGAATTCACCGGAGTTGGGCCGGATTCCTGCTTTGATAAAAAATTGAAAGCACGGAAAAAGCCGGTTGACGAACCACTCAACCGCATTACCGTCCGCGCTTCTTTTGTAAAAAAGCTATGCACCAGAAAAACCGCATCTGCCTCATTCTGTGTATCTTGGCCATCGTCGTGCCGGTGGTTGGACGCGCTGCGACCAGCGAGTCCCTCTACGACGTGAAGACGGCGCAAAAGCTCGATCCGTCGCAAATCCCCCAGTTTGGCCCCCAGGCGGGACGCTTTCGTTATGATCAGCGGATGATCCATGCGGCGGAAATTGCCGCGGCCCGGGCGAAGAAGCATTCCACCATGCGCTGCTGGGGCTATGTAAAGGACGCCCTCCTGGCGGCTCACATTATTCCGACGCGGCCAGTGACAGAGTATGCCAAGCAAGCCGGCGGTGAGTTGACGCGCAGTTTTGGATTCGAGCAGATCCGTGAGACGGATCCCTGGAAAGCTCCGCTGGGTTCGGTCATCGTTTACGGTGGAAAAGGAGCGGGACACGTCGAATTGCGCACCGAGCAGGGATTCGTCAGCGATTTTGTTTCCGCCACGCCTTCGAGCCGCCCACTCATCGGGATTTACGTCAAGCCGAAGGCCTGAGGAGGCTTTGCGCGACAGTGGTTCAAGCTGGCCGATGCCGGGAATGGCCGCACTGACTGGGGCATTGCCCTTGGCGCGCGCTTTTCTTCGAACTCGTGAAAGAGGTTCTTCGTTTGCGGATTGTTCCGAATGCACGGCGGAGCAAAGTGGTCGGAATGCATGGCGAAGCCCTCAAGGTGAAGGTGCAGGCGCCTGCCACGGAAGGGAAGGCCAACGAGGCCTTGCTCGAGTTCCTGGCGGACCGCCTCGGAGTGCCGGTCCGGCAGCTCGAAATTCTCAGCGGAGCAAAGTCGCGGGACAAACTGGTGGAGATCACCGGCATGGAATCGGAGCAAGCCTTGCAGCGCCTTTTGAGACTCAGCTAGTCGTGTTTTCACCGATGATAAAAAAACTGCGTTTCAGCAGTTGCAAAGGCTGGCAAGTGCGTTTAGCAAAGCACCCCTATGTCCAACCAACCCTCCAACCAACAAGTCCTTCAAGTTCGTTACGACGACCTCAAGGCGAGCTATGCGAACCACGTTCTGGTGAGCGTCGGCGCGGAAGAAGTCTATCTCGATTTCACCTCCGGCATCGTCGCTGATCGCCCGGGCGTTTCCGTTCTTCCGATTCACACCCGCGTAGCCATGACCCCCTCCGGCGTGGTGCGCCTGGCCCAGTTGCTCGCGCAGACCTGCCAGAACTTCCAGGTCGTGAATGTCAACCCGCCGCCGCAGGCCCCGCCGACCCAGATCGAGCAGCCGCCCGTCGAGCCGATCAAGGGCAAGTAACCCTGTCGCGGATTGATCCGCGAATTTTTCAACCCTCTACCACCCGCCGTCCCTTCTGTGTCTCGCACACCGGGTCGGCGGGTGGCTTTTTGCTGATACCTCACGCGTGATCCAGACCGCATTCGTCCTCGGCGCCGGGCTTGGCACGCGCCTCAAATCGCTCACCGCGCACCGGCCGAAGCCGCTCATCCCGGTGGCGAATCGGCCGCTGATCACTTACACCTTCGACCATCTGCTCGGGGCTGGAGTCGGGCGGTTGATCGTCAATACGCATTGGCGCTCCGAGGCCTACGCGCGCCTCTTTCCCGAACCGGTCTATCGTGGCGTGCCAATCCGTTTTCGGGAGGAGCAACCCGAGGTCCTGGAGACGGCGGGCGGGATTTGGAATGTCCGTGACCTCCTCGGTCCAGAAACTTTCTTTGTCTACAACGGCGACATCCTCAGCGATCTCCCCCTGGAGAGTGCCGTGCAGACGCATCGCGAGATGGGAAACGAAGTCACTATGGTCCTGCGATCCTCGGGGGGACCGCTGCAAGTGGCATTCGATGAAAAGAGCGGGCGCGTGACGGACATCGGCGACTGCGTCGATGCGGCTGCGGGACCGAGGTTTCTTTTCAGCGGCATCTATCTCGTGAATGGGGAATTCGTCGCGCGCATTCCCGCCGCGACCAAGATCAGCGTCGTGCCCATTTTTTGCGACATGATCCGCAGCGGCGCCAGGCTCGGCGGAGTCGTGATCGACGAGGGCTGTTGGTGGGATCTCGGCAATCGCGAAAATTATTTGGATGTCCACAAATCATTGGCCACGCCTCAATCCGCGCCCTGGATTCATCCCACTGCGCAGATCGCGCCTTCGGCGATCGTTTGTGGGGCTACGGCCATCGGCGCCGGCGCGCGCATTGGAGCCGAGGCCCGCGTCTCGGATTCTTTGATCTGGGACGGCGCGGAAATCGCTTCATTTACCGTCCTCGATCGTTGTATCGTCACTGACGGTCAGCGTGTCGAGGGCAGCCATTCGCACGCAGACATTTGACGCCCTGCACCAAAACCGATGCCCGCTGTATCACACCTCATCGAAAAGACCGTCAACCGCTTCCCGCGGTTCGCGCGCCAGGAAATCATCGTCCACCCGCTGGAGAAAGGCGGGTCCGACCGAAAATTCTACCGCATTGCCGTGAGCGATCAGCACTCGCTCATCCTGGCGAAGTATGGCCGGCAGCGGGAGGAGAATCGCCACTATGTGGAGATCGCGCGTTTCCTCAATGGCGTCGGTGTGCGCGTGCCGGAGATTTTCTTTCACGACGACGAGGAAGGGCTCATTTGGATGGAGGATCTCGGGGATCGGGATTTGTGGAGCTATCGCAACGAGCCGTGGGCTCAGCGGCGTGGCCTTTACCACAATGCCCTGGACCAGGTGCTCACCCTCCACACGCGGGCACATCTGGCTACGCCCGTCGAGCCGCCCCGGCTTCAGGCGGAGTTCAATTCCGAACTCTATCGCTGGGAGCAGAACTATTTTCTGGAGAATTGCCTCATTCGCCATTTCGGGATCGACCCCGATGAAGTGGAGGAGCACTGCGATCGAAGCCGGCTCGCGGAGATCGCGGATTATCTCGCGTCACTCCCGCGCTGCTTCGTGCATCGCGATTTCCAGTCGCAGAATATCGTTATCCAGAATGAGGTGGCGTGCTTCATCGACTTTCAGGGAATGCGCCCCGGCCTGGCCCAATACGATCTCGCCTCGCTTCTCTACGATCCGTACGTCCGGCTGCCCCAGGAGGAGCGGGATGCACTGCTCGGCTACTATCTGGAGGCGCTGACCGATTTAGGCCAGGAACCCTCGGCGGAATTTACGACGATCTATGATCTCTGCGCCATGCAACGCCTCATGCAGGCCCTGGGCGCTTATGGCTTCCTCGGACACGTCAAGGAGCGACCGCATTTCCTGGAGCATATTCCGGCGGCGCTAGCTGCCCTCCGTGAAGTCCTCGCGCGCGTGCCTGGCCTCGACAGCCTGCGCGCTCATCTCGCTACCGTCTGAAATCGTGTTGCCGGGCGATGAGGTCGATAATCAGGAAGGCGGCAACGAGCGTGCCGAACGGGATATTGAGCAGTCCAAAGCCCGCCCGCCACGCGGCAATTACGAGCGGTCGCAGAGATTTTTGATCGATCTCGACCGGGCCAGGATGAGCGCCGCGCCGAGGTAGACCACGAACTGGGTGGCCATCGCCACTGCTGGGCCAGGAACCACGAACCAATCCATGGGAAGGACGACGGAAAATACCAAGCCGTAGGAAAAGACGAGATAGCAAACGGAGACCAGCAGCGCGTATCGCGCCCAACGCTTCCGGAGCCAAACTGCTCCCAAAAAGACGGTCGTCCAGAGCGCGATGATTATAATATTGCCGCGCATGGCGGGGACAGGGTGAGGCGTGCGGTAGGTAAAATAGAAAGTGATGGCGTCGGAACTCCGGAGCATCACGAAAATCAGCACCAACAGGCGCTTGGCAGTTCTTCCTCTGCGGCGATACCTGGGGGACGGTTCCACGGATGGTGAGCTTTGGAACATGGAATGGTGAAACTGTGACATTCGGGCGCAGGCCTCGGGGATGTCCGCGAGCGGCCGTGGATCCTGAATCTTGGCAAAACTCCAGGGAGCGAATGCTGATTACTCAAATCCCCGGCGGTCGGAAAGTATTCTTTTCACCTCTCGTTCCCAGAGTTAAGTGATGGGAGTGGCGAGCCACAATCGTTGCGGCGGAAAATTCCTCATCCCACGATCTGCGCACGGCTGTTTACCTCCGCGCCGCCAATCCCCAACTTCGTCGACCAAGGCTGTGGCCCGCGAATATCACCCGCGGCGGGGCTTCAAAAGATGAGGCGCGGTGACGCGCCCGGGAATTTGTGACCGAACCCAAATCTCATCCATACCCCACCGTTTCCATGTGCACCTGCTTGTAACCGCCGCGCGCGCGGAAATAGAGCAGCAGGCCGCCGTAGCAGAACGCCATGATCAACGGCAGAAGCGAGACCATCACCAACGTGTTCCGATTGTTTGCCGTGCGAATATCTTCCACATCCGCCTTCGCGGCCTCCGGCAGCGCGGCAATCTTCTTCTCGTCCAGCGGCTGATAAGTGAGCCCGAATTTGGATTGCGGGACATCCGCGACTTGCTGGTGAAGCGCCGGGTTCTGCTGCGCCAGTCGCTGGTCCAGCGAACGATCCTGCAACGAACCCAGCAGCGGATTGCCGAGGACACCGACCGAGATCATCCCGACGCCTGCCACCGCACTGAGGGTGAGCGCGCCGCCCTTGGGAAACTGCTCCGAAACGATGCCCAGCGTGGTCGGCCAGAAAAACGCTTTGCCGAAGCCGTAGAAGGTCGCCGCGAGGATGACCATCGGCGCGGCAAACGCATGCCCGAGCCAGAACAGGCCGATGGCGCAGATCACGGCGCAGACGGTGAGCAAACCCAGCGGCGAAATCCGATGCACGATTGGCCCAGCATAGAAGCGCAGGATGAGCATGATCGCTGACGTGTAGATGATCACGCAATTGCCAGCATTGCTCCCGAAGCCTTTCAGGACCGGTGTCATCAGCGCGGAAATCCAGCTATCGGTACCGATCTCGGTGGTCGCGGAAAGGATCATTACGAGCATGAGAAAGACAAACATCGGCCGGCCAAAACTGCGGATGCGCAGGGCAAAGAGAATGGTCGGCACGATGGCGATAATGACGATCTCGGTGCCGTTGAGCTGCAGGTTGAACACGCGCAGGATTTCATCCACCGCGTAGGCAATGAAGATCGAAACGAGCAGGCAGCCGGCCCAGCCGAATTCTTTGAGCATGTCGGTGTAAGAGACGCCCGCGGCCACCCGTTCCTGGACGGGGAATTTCTGGCCGAGCATCATCACGCCGTAGATCGTCGTGGGAATGAGGTAGAGGGCGATCTGCCAGCGCCACGCATTCTGGCCGCCGGCGCTGCCGATGGCCGTGCTGACGGCAATGGCCAGCAGGCCGCCGAGCATCATGCCACCAGGCCAACCCGCATGGAGTATATTCAGGTGCCGCGTTTTGCTCTGCGGATAGAGCGTGGCGACGATCGGATTCACCGCGGCCTCGATCGCGCCAGCGGCCAAAGAAAAGATGAAAGTGCCCGCATACAGTCCGACGTAGTTCGTGGCGGTGATCGTGATGATCGCCGAAATGACGTGCGCCACGAAGGCAAAGGCCAGGGTGCGCCCATAGCCGATGCGATCGATGATCAAGCTGAAGAAAATGATACTCAGCGCTTGCGGATAGAGACCCGCCCCTTGGATGGCGCCTTTCTGTGTTTCGGTGAGGTCGAAGATGACTCCCCAGTCGTTGAGAAGAAAACCGCGGATGACAAAGCCGAACGCCATGGCGGCGAGCGCAATCACCGAGGCAACAAAAAGACGCGTTTGTTTTGGCATGAGGGGGGAACGTGTTTGGGGCCGGGCTGTTTTTGGGGCGTGGAGCGAAAAACTTCAAGTGTGCTGCCGGTAGAGCCCTGCGGAGACCTGCCGCAAGGCCGCCCAACTCATGCTTTCAATTGGCCCTGCTTCGGAGTCATGCCGAGCAGCCGTTGCGGCGCCTCGAAGAGGATTTCGCGCGCGATGCCGAGGGCTTCGTCCCGTGTGTATTGATCATTCGCCACGCGGAGAGCGAGCGCCTCGGCCAGTTGTTTGCGCACGAGGACGGCCTTAGCGTAGGACCACTCCGCGACATACGCGTCGGAGAAAAAGGCGGCCTGCTTGTTCACCGGCAGCATGTCGAGTCGTTCGCCCATGACTTGCCGGATCGTTTCGGGAAAGAAATTGTGCCACCAATATCCTGCGAGGCTGAAGTTTGGCAGCTCGCGGCAGAGGGTGCACAGTGTCTGGTTGGCGTGCCGGCTTCCGAGAAAGCATTGGAACCGGAGACCCGGATGGCGGCCGATCATTTCTCCGAGTTGTCCGAGGGTCTTTTGCGAGACGCGACTGGCTGTTTCATAAGGCAGCGGCTCGGCGCCGAGGCTGAATTGGAAGACAATTTCCGATCCGCGTTTCTCCAAGCCGGCGAGCAATGCCTCGCCGATATACGCTGCGTAAATATCGCGCTCCGCCGGGCCGGCCTTCGATCGCCGGCGCAAGGCCTCTTCCATTTCCGCATCCGAGGGCAGCCGATAATCGATATCCGTCGAGATCCCCGTCGCCATGGTAATCACCTCGTCGTAAGGAATGCTGGCCACGTAATGCGCGATCGCCGCGTGCACGTCGTCGAGCGTTCGGATCACGCGCTCGGTTTCCGGACGTTGGCCGCCGCCGATGGCCAGCGGCGCCTCGGGCGGCCGCCCCCAGGTTCGCTCGAGATCGTAGACTGCGGTGTCGTACTCGCCCCATTGCGTGCGCATGAACATGCCCCATTCGATCGAATATTGGAGGACGTCATCGCCTTCGCCATGGCCGCGCCGGCAATATTCCGCGCAGGTCCGGCGGATATTGATCCGCCAGAGGACGGACCGCGCCCAGGCGCCGTCGTCGGCGCGCTCGCGAATGAGATCATCGAGCATGCGCCAATTGTCCGCGGTGATTGGCTCATGCCAGCCATACAGGTCGCGGAGAATGATCTTCACGCCCCACCATCCGCTGGTATTGCGGATGAACGGAAGATACGGCAGCGCTTCTTCGATCCGCCGATGCGCTTCGGCCTCGTCCGGCCAGTTGGGAAATTGCGTCAAGCGCGCACCGTTTGGACATCCAGCCGCGTAGAGATCGCTCACCACCATGTGGTAGAGGAGGATGTCGTGCAGGCCGCGCGCTCCCAGCTTCGGTCCGCACAGGTGGGTGTGCACGTCGAGCATGGGGATTTCCGGCAGGGCCTGTTCCAGAAACTCGGTAAGGGCGTAGGTGTTCTTCTGGTTGATCATGGTGGGGATACGTTGAGGGTCTGGCGCGCGAGGAATTCCTCCACGTCGGCACGGTTGGGAGTGAGGCCGCGCGAGGCGCGCAAAGCAGCGGCGGCTGAGGCCACGGCGATGCGCTCGTCGAGGCTGCGGCCTGCGGCTAACTGCGCGGCGTAGGCGCCGTGAAAGACGTCGCCGCATCCGGTCGTGTCCGTGCACTTCACTTGGAAGGCGGGGTGATGCTGCGGTTGACGCTCGCGTTCCGTGGTCACGCTCCAGCAGCCCGCCGCGCCACAGGTGACGATCACTGCGGCGCGGTCGTCCCGCCACAGCGCCATCGCCGCTTCCGCCGCCGAATCCTTTCCGGAAATGCGGAGCGCCGATTCTTCGGACAAAATCAAATGGTCCGTCAGTGCCAGGACTTCCGCGAATGGCGGTGGGCCCGCGTCTTCGAAATCGGCGACGACTGCGTTGCCCGCGGCACGCGCGATCCGCGCGGCGCGTAGATTTCCCGCCATGCCGTAATGATCGATGAAGAGCACCCGGGCACTGGCGATGACGTTCTCTTGGGGGAGCGTCGGATGCGCGCCGATGATTCCTTCGACGCGATAGAAAATGTTCCGCGAGCCGGTATCCTGGCCGACGATGATCGCCGAATGAATCACCGCGGCGCCCTCCGGACGGGGCGCCTCGGAAACATCCACACCTTCGCGGAGGAAATCCTGCTCGACGAAGTCCGAAGCGTCGTCTTCACCGAGGCAACCGGCATAGGCACAGCGCGCACCGAGGCGTGCAGCCGCGACCAGCGCATTGCCCGTCAAGCCACCGCCCCGCCGTTCATGCCGGCTGACGCGCACTTTGGCGTCGGCGGCCGGAAAAGACGGGATGTGGTAAATATCGTCGACTGTGGCGCACCCGAGACCGAGCACGTCGTAGCAGGTCGACGAAGTCTTCATGGATTACTCTTCGCCGCTCAGGCCTTCCGCCGCCAGCGCGGAGTCCACGCTCTGTCCCTCGAGCATCACCGACTTGAACGCACGCAAGGCTTCCGCCGTTTTCGGCACGCCCCAGATATTCCGGCCAATTGTCGCACCACGGGCCCCGGCTTCCACGACTTCGCCCATCGCGGTGAGCGCTTCCCGCAGATTTTTCGCCTTCGGCCCGCCTGCGGCTACCACTGGCACCGGCGAGCTTTCGACGACCTGCCGGAACGATTTCACATCGCCGGTGTAGCCGACTTTGATCACGTCCGCACCGGCCTCGATCCCGATGCGCGTTGCCCACAGGATTCCTTCCGGGTCGAAAACAATCTTCGGCGTCGGTCCGCTGAAATCGCGGGGATAAATATGCGCGATCACCGGAAGATCGTACTGCGCGGCTTGCTTCACCGCCTCCATGAGGATTTTGATGAACCGCCCTTCATTCGGCCCGAAAATGCCGATGGCCACGGCAATGGCATCCGCACCGAGGCGCACGCACTCCTCCGGATCCGTCACCCATTCGATGACCCGGTCGTCGGCCGTAAAGCAGCCCGACTGGATAATCAGCGGAATCTTGCCGGCATACGGCGTCCAGGCGTGCATGGCCGTGCCTTTGCTCATGGTAATCGCGGACGGTCCGCCGGCGGCGATGCGGGCCAGCGCTTCCGGCAAATTCGCCAGGCCGCCTCCCGGCGCGAGCTTTCCGTAGCCGATGAAGTGATCGACCGCGACCGAGCAGAGACGCCCGCTGGGATGCGAGAAAATGCGATTGAGACGGATGAGTTTGCCGATGGACATGGGAATTTTAGGTTTCTGGTTTCTGGTTTCGCGTTTCTGGTTTTCCGCAGCGAAAATCAGTTCTGCAGCGCAACCAGAAACGTGAAATCAGAAAACACGTTTGGGGATGCCGACTGTATTCCGTGCATCCCCAAACGCCATGCAATCCGTTGGACATTTTCATGGTAGATTTGTAAACCTCGGCGGACCCCGCTGACTTCCTTCCTTGCCCTCGCCGCGCGTTCAACGCCACATCATTTTCCTCGAAGAACTTCGCCGTCACTCCGATCGCGAGGTCTGCCTGGGGGCCGCGGAATATGCTTCGGAACATCCGGCGTGGGTATTTGATCCCTGGCCCATTTCCCTTGCGCAAGGAGACGCTCCGGCGCTGGCCGATCTGCGCATGGTCGACGGCATCCTGACCACCGAACGTTCCATGGGCGAAGTGCCGGCTCTTCGCCGCCGCCGGATTCCGCTCGTCTATTGCCTGGCCGACAAGCTGCACGCCCATGCGGACGCCGCGTCGGTCGACGAACTCGCCGTGGGCGCGATGGCCGCCGGGCATCTTTGGGATCGTGGCTATCGGCATTTCGCTTTCATCGGATCCACTGCGACGGGATGGTCGCAACAACGCGCCCGCGGATTTTCGCAGGTGCTCGACCACGCTGAATCGCCGCCGAAGGTCCATCTCTTTTCGCCGAAAGAACTGCCGGTCTATTGGTCCTGGAACCTCGCGCAACGTCACGCCCGGCTGCTCGAATTGCTCGCGGCGTTGCCGCGACCCTGCGGCATTTTTGCGGCCAATGATGTCATCGCCTGCTTCGTGCTTCAGGCGGCGCGACAGATTGGCCGGCGCATTCCGGAAGATTTCGGCGTGATTGGCGTCGACAACGATCCCTTTCCCAATGCCGCCGCCGGCCTCGCCATCAGCAGCATCGAGTTGCCGTTTCGCGAAATCGGCCGCGCCGCCGCCCGCCTGCTGGCTGAACGCTGGCAGGGCGCCGCGCCCGGACGCCTCGTGCGGCTTCCCCCCATCCGCGTTATTGTGCGCACCTCCACCGATGCCTTCATGGCGCAGGACGTTTTCGTGCGCAAAGCGCAGGCCTACGTCGAAGCGCACCGACACCAGCGAGTCACGGTCAACGAAGTCACCCGTGCGGTTGGCACCAACCGCGTCACGTTGGGTAAACACTTTCAGCGCGAACTCGCCGCCACGCCACTCGACTACATCCGTCGCCGCCGGCTCGCCTACGCCGTCGAATGCCTGCGCCAGGGCGATGCCACCGTCGACGAAGTCGCCTTTCGCTGCGGCTTCTCCAGTGCCTCCTATTTTTCCCGAATGCTCGCGAAAGAAACCGGGCAGCGGCCTGGCTCGATTCGACGGGCTGCTGGAGGGGAGTCTGCCGATTGAATGACGATCCGAACTATCTTTCCGGCACGCCGATTTCTTCGTGCTCCGTGCTGACGATGCAATCGCGGTCGTCGGTGAGATTCAAATAGTAGACGGTGGTTCCCTCGGGAATGGTGGCGAGAACCTTGTTGCCATTCTCGATTTGTGCCGGGGCCACTTCCCAGAGGCGCTTCTGCCACGGACCGGTGTCCTTGGTAAACTCCAGCTCGGCTTTGCTGATCGGGTGTTCGCTGGAAACCGTGGCCCACACGTTGCGCGCGTCGCGGCCCTGGCCCGTGATCTTCGCCAGCGGCGCACCGCCGTTCACAATGCTGTCGGCGAAGACGTGAATCTCCTTTGGATTTTCGCCGGGGCCGCCGTGGCCATGCGGCATGCGCGGGCGCAGGGCGAGGGTGTGTGCACTCTTCGGCAGCCGATACGATTTCTGCCAGGCATTCATCGTGTAAGCGAAATCGTTCGTCCCGTTGACCCAAAGCATCGGCATTTTCGCTGCCGGCAAATAAGCAGACGGATCCCACCAGCGCATCCAGCGGGCGCCACGCTCGGGTCCTAGATTTTCCACGCTTTTGGCGAAGCCATGCTCGTTGGTGAATCCGCAACCGTAGACCGGCACGGCGAACTTCAATCGCGAATCCACTCCGGCGATGATGCTCGTGAGATAGCCGCCCCAGGAAATTCCGGTGACGCCGATGCGTTCCGGGTCGACTTCCGGCTGCGCGCGCAACAGGGAATCCGCGAGCAATGCGTCCGCCACGGCCTGCCATGTCCACTGATCTTCGCGCGGATCATCGATCTGCGTCCAGCCGCCCCAGCCCGGCGGGCCGCCGGCGTCGTGGTGCTGCCATTTCTTGGGATCAGCGATATGCACCGGGATCGCGCCGCAGGTATCGAAGGCGATGGCCGCGTATCCGCGATCGGTCCACAGCTTCACCCAGGCTTCAAAGGCCGTGCCTCCTCCACCGTGGACGAGGACGATACCGGGCACTTTTTTTCCCGGCTCCGTTTTGGGCATCCCGAGCCAGGCGAAAACCCGGGTCGGTTTGCCTTGATAGACTGGCCCCTCGAAAAAAAGTCCCTTCATTCCTTCCGCGCGAATCGGATCGGCGGGAGAAGTCTTGGGCGCTTGGGAAAACGCCGCCAGGTCCCACATCGGACCCGTGGGATCGCTCGGGGCTGAGGGCGCCGCGTCCGCTGCTGCCGCGCGGGTGGACAAGACGAACGCGAGAGCGAGGGCTTGCGCCAGGAATCGGAATTGGAGGGACTTCATGCCGAAATCAATCCGGTTACACCCGTGAGGCTTTGCCTCGGATTTCGACGCTTGTCACCGAAGGCCGTCGAAAGCAACTCGTCGAAGAAGGCGGAAAAAAGTTCATTTCGGCGGGACGCCAAAACCAGCACCCGAGACGGGATGCGCTCCCCGGAGTTCGCGGCGCCGCGCTTCAAGTGGTTAAATGTTACCCGCGATTCTTCACCAAGCCCTCCACGACTTTGAGCGGGGAAAGCTCCGGCTGCGCCATGGCTTCCACGGGAATCGTAAAGGTCTGTTCGAACAGATATCGTCCTCCGAGCGCGGCGTGTGACACCTGGTCGGTGAAGCAAATCCAGGTGGAGCCGGGCGGAAACTCCACGCGCGTATGCTTCGCCGTCTGCTGGTAATCATCGTCCAGCTTCATGCGATCGTGGATTTGGAGCATGTAATGATCGTACGGTGTCCGGCGTGATTTGGTGAGGCCGAGCAGGTGCAGGAGCATCGCGCTGCCGGGTAGCGGGGCTGGGATCTTCGGGACGAATCGCCCGGCCACTTCGGGAAAAGGCTCACCCACATGCCACACCCGCGGATGCGCCCCTGGGTGCACGTTGCTGAAGACACGCATCAGTCTCAGGCCACCGTTTGGCCGCGTGGGAAAGGCGTCGACGTGCAGCCGTGTGTCGTCGTGCCGCTTGCTCTGGACGCGGCCTTTGACTTCCGCCGGACGAAAGCTCCCGTTGCCGGGAACGAGGGTGTTCCGGTATCGCGGGAAAAGCGCCTTCGTCAGGCTGCACGCGTTGTCGGAAAAGCGCTCCAGCATTCCGCCGAGCAAGGGCTTGAGGTGCTCTTCTTTAAACCCCCAGACTCGCCGATCGCGGGGCGCGTATTTGACGCTTTTCGAGGCGAGTTTGATGTCGGACTTTTCGTCGACCAACCCTTTCTCCGCATCCTCCAGCGGGAAGGCCAGTTTCGGCAGGTAGACGATATCCCCGCGCTCGAGCGCCGCCACGGCAGCATCCTGCGTGGCGGCGTCCGCCACCGGTTGCCAACTTCCAAGCTCTAGGGACAGCATGGAAACAGCGCGGTTGAGAATGAATCTGCGACGGTCATGGACCGCCCGCGGAATGTCTTACTCAGAAGCTTTGCCCGTGAGGCCGGCCTTCTGGAAGGCGACAAACACGTCCGTGGGATTGAAATCACCCTTGATCTCGAACGAGGGCACGTTTTTCGCCGCGGTATTGCTGGTCACGCCGCTGACATCCTTGAGGGCGGCATTGACGGCCTTGACGCACTTCGGGCAGCAGAGATGCATGTTGCTCACGGTGAGAGAGGAAACTTTGCCGTCCTTCGCGCCGGTCGCGCTGCTGACTTTGACCGAGGCATTGTCGCTCGTGCCGAAATAGCCCGCGGCGACGAGGGCGTCGACGGCCTTCTGGACGGTGGCTGCGTCGGCGGCGGTGATGCTCACGGTGCCCGCTTCCTGATCGGAGGTGGCCGTCGCGCCGGAGACTGCGCCGACTGCTTTATCGACGCCTTTCACACAGCTCTTGCAGCAAAGATGGACGCCACTGAGTTTGACGGTGCTGTCCGCGTGGGCGAGGACCGCCATGGCGGCGGTAACGACGAGGGTGAGGATGGTTTTGTTCATTGGGTTCTGGGTGTTGACGGGTGAAACGTCGGAGCCTTGCTGAGGTTGCGTTTCAGCGCAAGTAAAGAAGAAGGGATGGGTTTCTGGTTTGCCCCCGTTGCGCCATGGGCGTCTCGCAAAGCCTCGGCTCTGGTTTTCTTCTGCGGGACTGCTGGTTTGATGTGCGAACCTGATCCAGTTCAGACAAAAGGAAGGCGGTCGCTTCAGAGAACCAGAAACGAGAAACTTTAAACCAGAAACCCGCCGTCTGTCCCTCATCTTCATCTTGCATCCTTTAGCCTGCATCCTCACCTTGTTTTCCTCATTCTTTTCAAAATGCTTCCTCGTCCGCCGTCTGTAGTGATCGAAGCCGTGTCGCCATTGATCGAAGGCGGACATTTTCCGGTGAAGCGTGCCATCGGGGAAGATATCGTGGTCGAGGCGGACGTCTTCAAGGACGGTCACGACGTCGTCTCGGCAGTGCTGAAATGGCGAAAGAGAGGCGAGTCGAAGTGGTACGAGACCGTCATGCAGTGCATCGACCCGTACAATCGCGACCAGTGGCGCGGGGTATTCTCCGTCTTTGAAAACGCTGTCTACGAGTACACCGTCGAAGCGTGGGGCGATTTTTTCCGGTCCTGGCAGCACGAGTTCCAGGTGAAATTCGAGGCCGGTCAGACCGAACTCACGAGTGAAACTCTCGAAGGCGCCGGGCTCATCGCGCGGGCTGCCAAACTCGCCCAGGATCAGGACCAGAAACGCGATGCGGAACGGCTCATTGTCATTGCCGATAAGATTCGCGAAGGCACGCCGGAAAACGTCAATGCCCTGGCGCATTCGCCGGAAGTCGAGGCGCTGATGACCGCTTACTCGGACCGCAGTGAGAGCACCGAATACCTGCTCAATCCGCCACCGGTGGCGAAACTCATCGAGCAGCCCGCGCCGGACAAAGTGGCCGAATCGTCCATTGCCGGGAAACGCAAAGCCGGTGGGAACGTCATCGCCTTTCCGAAAGAATCCTCGCCGGCGGGAAAGAAAGCTTCACCTACGAAAAGGAAAAGGGTCGAAACCGTCTCCGAACCGGCCCCTCCCGCGGTCCCGGCGGTCGCGGAGTTTCATTTTACCCCGCGCTATCCGCTCGTGCAGGTGGATCGGTCGCGGGCGCTGTTTGCCCAGTGGTATGAATTCTTCCCGCGATCCGCGGAAGGGCGTGGCGACAAGGGTTCCACGTTTCGTGATTGCCTGCCCCGGGTCGACGACGCCCGCGCCATGGGTTTCGACGTCATCTATTTTCCGCCGATCCACCCGATCGGCATTACCGCGCGCAAGGGGCGAAATAATTCCGTGCAGTGCGAACCCGGTGAGCCCGGTGTGCCTTACGCCACCGGCAATCGTCACCAGGAATGTCCCAACGGCGGCGGACACAAGGACGTCGCGCCGGAACTTGGCACGCTCGAGGATTTCGATTGGCTGGTGAAGGAGATTCGCGCGCGCGGCATGGAGGTGGCCCTGGATTTCGCCCTCAATTGCTCTCCGGATCATCCCTACGTTCACGAGCATCCCGACTGGTTTTACAAGCGGCCCGACGGCACCATCAAATACGCCGAGAATCCGCCGAAGAAGTATCAGGACGTCTATCCGCTGAACTATCACAACGCCGACTGGCGCACGCTCTGGGACGAACTGACCAGCATCATCGAATTTTGGTGCGGGCACGGGGTCCGAATCTTTCGCGTCGACAATCCGCACACCAAGCCGGTGGCCTTCTGGGAGTTTCTCATTAGCCGGGTCCAGCGGAGTTATCCTGATGCTATCTTCCTGAGTGAAGCTTTCACGCGTCCGAAGATGATGAAAGCGCTGGCCAAGGGCGGTTTCACGCACAGTTATACCTATTTCACCTGGCGCAATACCAAAAAGGGACTCACGGAATACTTTACCGAGCTTACCCGGTCTGAGTGCGCCGAATACATGCGGCCGAATGTCTGGCCGAATACCCCGGATATCCTGCCTAGCTTTCTCCAGTTCGGCGGCCGGCCGGCGTTCATCATCCGTGCGGTGCTCGCCACGACTCTCTCGCCGGTCTACGGCATTTATTCAGGCTTCGAGTTATGCGAGAATGCGGGTCTCGACAAAAAGCCTTGGGACGCCGCGGCGGCCACCGCGCTTTTCCTCAGCCTCTGCGACAACGACTACAAACAGCTCGCCCGCGAGGAGTATCTCGACTCCGAGAAATACCAGTGGAAGCAACGCGATTGGAATGCTCCGGGAAACATCAAGGGGACCATTACCGTCCTGAACCGTATCCGCCGGGAGAACCGCGCACTGCAACAATTGCGCAATCTCGAGTTCGAGCGGGCCGACAACGAATTCGTCATCTGTTATTCAAAGATGACTCCCGCGCGGGATAACATCATCCTCGTGGTAGTTTCTCTGGATCCATTTCACGCCCAGGACGCCTTCATCGATGTTCCGGTGGATCGATTCGGCTGGGATGAAGACCAGACTTATCAAGTACATGATCTTCTGCACGGTCAACGTTACCCTTGGACCGGCCGCCGCAATTTCGTCCGCCTCACGCCCGACCAGCCGGCCCATGTTTTCCGCGTCCGCCGCAAGGTCCATAGTGAACATGACTTCGACTATTATCTGTAACTGACTCCTCTCAATGAAACTTCCACTCCTCATCACCTGCTGCACCCTGCTCATGGCCGCCGCCTTGAACGCTGGAGAACCGAATCTATACGCCATCCCGCTGAAGGATATCAACGGGACGAATACCACTCTCGCAGAGTACCAGGGCAAAGCGCTACTCATCGTCAATGTCGCTTCGCAGTGCGGCTTTACTCCGCAATACGAAGGTCTCGAAGCCCTCTATCGCAAGTACAAGGATCGCGGCCTCGTCATCCTCGGTTTTCCTTGCAACGATTTCGGCGAACAGGAGCCGGGAACGAATGACGAGATCAAGCAGTTTTGTTCGTCGAAATATGCGGTGACTTTCCCGCTCTTCGACAAGCTGCACACCAAAGGCGAGGAGCAGCACCCGCTCTATGCCGCGCTCACCGGCCACGAATCGCCCGTGCCCGGACCGGTGACTTGGAACTTCAACAAATTCCTCATCAGCCGCGACGGGAAAATTCTCGCCCATTTTGAGTCCGAGGTGGAACCGGATTCCGCAACTCTCGCCAAGGCGATCGACGCGGCCTTGGCGGCGAAGTAGGAGCGGCATCCCTGCCGCTTCATCCGATTTGAAAAGGCTGGAAGCCTCTCCCGCTTCCTGTGCAGGCCTCATCCTTCAAGATCCTGCGATCTCGAAATGACAAAGCCGCATTCGCTGCGTATCCTCCCGCCATGAGCATTCCCGTTCCCCGCCGTTCATTCCTGCAAACAGGCGCCCTCGCCTCGCTCTCCCTGGCCGCATTGCGCCAGCGCCTCGCTGCAGCCGACGCCGCATCCGGTCTCAAGGGCCACATCCATCATTCCGTCTGCAAATGGTGCTATCCGAAGGTCAGCCTCGAAGATCTCTGCGCCGCGGGCAAGGACATGGGGCTCACTTCGGTGGAACTGCTCCAGCCTTCCGATTACCCGACGCTGAAGAAGCACGGCCTCATTTGCGCGATGACCAATAACCCGACGGTCAAAGGTTCCGATGGCAAAGATTGGGGACCCATCCCGCGGGCCTTCAATCGCAAGGAACATCACGATCTCTTGATTCCCGCCTATGAGTCCCACATCGACGCCGTCGCCGATGCCGGCTTCAAAAACCTGATTTGCTTCTCGGGCAATCGCGAAGGTTTGGACGATGAGACCGGCCTCAAGAATTGCGCCGAAGGCCTCAAGCGGCTCATGCCGTCCTGCGAAAAGAAAGGCGTGATCCTTTGCATGGAACTCCTGAACAGCCGGGTGAATCATCCCGATTACATGTGCGACAAAAGCGCGTGGGGCATCGAACTGTGCAAGCAGATCGACTCGCCGCATTTCCGGCTGCTCTACGATATCTACCACATGCAGATCATGGAGGGCGATGTCATCGCCACCATTCGGAAAAATCACGAATACTTCGCGCACTATCACACCGGCGGCGTGCCGGGCCGCCACGAGATCGACGAGACGCAGGAACTCAATTACGGCGCGATCATGCGCGCCATCGTCGAGACCGGCCACACCGGCCACGTCGCGCAGGAATTCATGCCCGCGCGACCCGATGTCATCGCCTCGCTACGCCAGGCCGTCGGCATTTGCGACGTGTAGCGGCCTACCGCACTGAAAACCGGTGGACCGTCGTGCTCCGGAATACCTGGCCCGGCCGCAGCACGGTGCTCGGAAAACCCGGGTGGTTCGGCGAATCCGGGAAGTGCTGCGTTTCGAGACAAAAGCCCTCGTTCTTGCGATAGGCGTGACCACCTTTTCCAATCACCGAGCCATTCAGAAAATTCCCCGTGTAGAGCTGAATTCCCGGTTCCGTCGTGAGGATTTCGAGGACACGGCCGCTGCCGGATTCATAAGCTGACGCTGCGAGTGTCAGTGCGCCCTCGCTGGCTTCGTCGATCACGTAGCAGTGATCGTATCCGCCCGGGTTCCCGTGAAGTTGGTCGAAGTCACGCCGCAGCGTTTTTGCCTCGGTGAAATCCATCGGCCCGCCCGCCACCGGCGCGACGCTTCCCGTGGGAATGCCCGCATCATCCACCGGCACGAAATGGCGCGCGTGAAGCACGAGTTCGTGGTCGAGAATGCTCCCGGCGCTGGCTCCGGCGAGATTCCAATAAGCGTGATTGGTCAGATTCAGCACCGTCGGCCGGTCGGTCGTCGCTTCGTAATCGATCCGCAATTCGTCCTCGTCGGTCAGCGTGTAGGTCACGGCGACTTTCAGCGTCCCCGGAAAACCCTCCTCTCCGTCGGCGCTGGTGTAAGTAAAGCGCACCCCGTTCATGATCGATTCCGACTTCCAGAACCGCGCGTGAAATCCCGTTGGGCCACCGTGCAAATGGTTCGCCCCATTATTTGCCGCCAATTTGTGCATCAGTCCATCGAGCCTGAACTCTCCGCGCGCGATCCGGTTGGCGAAGCGCCCCGTCGTCACTCCGAAATGTGGGTGCGCGTTAAAGTACTCTTCCACCGTGTCGAATCCGAGCGTGACGTCGTCCAGATTTCCCTGGCGATCCGGCACATGCATTTCCATGAGACCCGCCCCCCAGTTCGTCAATTTTGCGCGGAGACCGTGGCTGTTCGTCACCGTAAAGACATCGGTGACCAAGGGCGCGACAGGCGATTCAATGAGTTCGTTTTGCACAGAAAATGAGGAGCTTCGGCAGCGAACGAAGTGAATCATTACGCCCGCCGGAGAGACCTTTGACGAGCAAAAGCCCCGCTCCCTAAGAGTCAACGGCACCGCGGTTTATTTGAGTCTAAAAATACGTATTTTTACAGTGCCCGCCGATCTCGCAGGAAAATTTGTTCTCGCGGCATTTATGCGCGATATGTTCCCTTCCCGACCTGCTCCGCATTTTGCCCGGCGGATCCCAATTTTTCCGTAAACGATGAACTCCAAATTGATGAAAGGTGTCGGCGTCTTCCCCAAGCAGCGGGAGCTGCGCGTCGTCGACCACCCCGAACCTTCGATCACCGCCCCGAACCAGCTAAGAATCCGCACCATCGAGGTTGGGATTTGCGGGACGGATCGCGAGATTTGCACCTTTGCCTATGGCCAGGGGCCGGCGGGATCCGATTACCTCGTGCTCGGTCACGAATGTCTCGGCGAAGTCGTCGAAGTGGGCTCGGCGGTGAAGTCGTTCAAGGTCGGTGATTACGTCGTGCCCAGCGTGCGGCGGCCCTGCCCCGATCCGAATTGCGGACCGTGCCGCGACGGACGCCAGGACTATTGCTCGACTTGGAAGTTCACCGAGCGCGGGATTAATCAATTGCACGGCTTCATGACTGAATGCTTCGTCGAGGAAGAGCCGTATCTCACGCCGGTGCCGCGCGATTTGCGCGATGTCGCTGTGATGGCTGAGCCGCTGACCATCGCCGAGAAAGGCCTCACGCAAGCCTGGCAGGTGCAGAAGCGCCTCATCTGGGAACATCACAACCGCGACGGGAAAGGCCGCGGTCACGGGCGCAACGCCGTGGTCCTCGGTGCCGGTCCCATCGGCCTGCTCGGGGCGATGAAACTGGCCATCGAAGGATTCCGCGTCTTCGTCTACTCCCGCTCCCCGAAGCCGAATTTCAAAGCCGACATCGCCGAGCAGATCGGCGCCGAATACATTTCCAACCAGGACGTCAGCGCCGATGCGCTCGCCAGGCACATTGGCAATATTGACCTCGTTTACGAAGCGGTCGGCGAGGGGCACGTGACCTTCGATGTCATGCGCGTGCTCGGGATCAATGGGGTGTTCATCATCACTGGCATTCCCGCGGAAAAGCCGCCCGTGCCGGTTTTCGCGGACAACATCATGCGGAACATCACGCTCAAGAATCAGGCGATCATTGGGACGGTCAATGCCAGTCCTGAGGATTTCGCTGCAGCGATCCGCGACCTTGGCGAATTCAAGAAGCGCTGGCCGAAGGCGGTCAACGCCCTCATCACCGGCCGGCACAAGATCGACGACTATCGCGAGTTGCTCGTCGGCAAGGCCAAAGGCATCAAGAACGTCATCGAGTTTTAAGCGGCCTGCGGGCGCCATTTGAATTTATGAGCAATCACTCCTGGATCGACGTTTCCATCCCACTTCACAACGGCATGCATGGCTGGCCGGGCAATCCGCCCACCTTCGTCACCATGCACCTCGGCACTTCGAAGCAGGACGTCTGCAACGTTTCCGCGATCAATTTCAATTCCCACACCGGCACGCACATGGATGCGCCGCTGCATTTCTATCACGGCGCGAAGACCATGGACGATCTGCCGTGGGACGCCGTCATCGGCCCGGCGCGCGTCGTCGAGATCAAGGACCCAAAAGCGATCAAGCCGACGGAACTGAAAAAGCTGAAGCCGCAAAAAGGCGAGCGGTTGCTCTTCAAGACGCGCAACTCGAAGGTGAGCTGGAAGAAGGCCGAGTTCGACAAGGACTTCGTCTACATTTCCAAGGAAGGCGCCCAGTACCTCGTCGATTGCGGCGTGCAGACCGTGGGTATCGATTACTTCAGCGTCGGCGGTTTTTACAAGGATGGCATCGAAACGCACCACATCCTTCTCAAGCCGGAAGTCTGGATCATTGAGGGCCTCGATCTGTCCAAGGTGAAGCCCGGCAAATACGACCTCGTCTGCCTGCCGATCAAGCTCCACAAAGGCGATGGCGCCCCTGCGCGGTGCTTGCTGCGGAAGCGATAGGCAAGCACGACTTTTCGGCAGAGGCGCAATCGAACCTAGCGCCTCGTCAGTCGCGTGCAGACCGGCGCAGGTCAGTCAGCGCAGGCGACCACGTGGTCGTCACGCGCGGTGCGGCGTCGGATCGTGGAAGGCCGCGCTCGCTGGGCGCGGGGTTGGAATGCCGAACGGATTCCGCAGCCAATTCCAGGCATCGACGACCATCACCAGCGCGCGTTCCAGCGCGGCGCGGCGTCGCGCAGCCCGCAAGGCTTTCCGTTCCTGCCGCGCCAGGATTGAACCGACAAGCCCACTCTGCGTGAGTGTCGGAATCGATGTTGCGCCCGGGTAACTCAATCGGTATTCGCCGAGGGTCACCGCCCCGTACCTCGGATTCTGACGGCCCGGACGGACGAAATCCAAGCCGTCGGCCGGACCGCGCCGCTCTTTTAGGATCCCCCGCTGGAACTTCATGTTTTTCATGGCACCACTCTTCTTACACAAGTCCCGTACCAACCGCATTGCAATGACATTTCCACGTCGAACTCAGTGACTTGTGAGGCGCAACCGACCCCGTAGGCGCGGTACGAAATTTCGTGGATTACGAGTAATCGTCGGTGAAACGCCGGTGGTTCGTGATTTTGAGGCATGATTGTCGTTCGTTGCGGGCGACGCTCGAGCCTCCGAGCGCGGTTTCGACCGCCTCCAGGAGATCCTGTTCGGCAAACGGTTTACACAGGCAGGCCAGGGCTCCTGCGGCGACCACTTGCGAACGAATCGCCTCGTCGCATTGCGCGGTGACAAAAATGATCGGTATCCGGGCATCGCGGCCGGTCAGCTCGCGTTGCAAATCGATCCCGCTCATCCCCGGCATCCGAAGATCGAGGATCAGGCATTCCGTGCTGGGTATGGATTCCGATTCCAAAAAGGATTCCGCCGAATCGAACGCCGATACGCCAAATCCCACGGACCTGAGAAGTCCCTGCAAGGATTCGCGGACGGATTCGTCGTCGTCAACCACGCTGATTTGCCCAAGCGCTGGCATAATCGTGTTCAATTCAGGAGGGTCGCCCATCTTTCCGGTCCCATCTACTATACCTTGGTATTAGGCTCATTAAGCGGCGGTATGCCGCGATCACTCTCCACGTTTGGCGGAGTGACATGAAAGTGTGGCCCTAAATCTCACAGGTCGCGCGCAGCGCCTCCGAGGAGCGCACCTCGTCCCGAGTGCTGGTGGCGGCGTCTCGCCGCCACGAACTTTTGTCACCGAAGAACGCGGAAAGAATCTCGATAAAAAGGATGGAGAAAAGTTCGTTTCGGCGAGACGCCAAAACCAGCGCTCGGGACGAGCGCGCTCCCCGGATTTTCGCAGCCTTGCGCTGACGAAATGCCCTACTTCACCGCGCGCAGCGATTCCAACCAGGCGAGCAGGTTCACCAGATCGGCTGGCGCGAAGGCGTTGAGCAGGCCTTCGGGCATGATCGATTTGTCGCGTTTGCCGCGCCCGACGATGTCCGCTTTTTCGATGGTAATGGCCTGGCCGGTGATGTTGCGCACGTCGACGCTGTCGCCGCCTTCGCGGGTGACGAAGCCTTCGATCTGTTCGCCGTTCTTCGTCTTGAACCACTGGCTCTCAAAGCCCTGGGCGATTTTCGCGCTGGGCTTGAGGATCGATTCGGTGAGCGCGGCGCGATCGTAGACCTTGGCGACCGCGCTGAGGATCGGGCCCTTCGGCGGTTCATTGGGCATGATGGTGTGGCAGGCGATGCAACCGGCGCGCAGATACATCTCCTTGCCTTTCACCGGGTCGCCGCCCTTTTGCACGAGATTGAAGATTTGCTCGTAGGTCATTTCGCCGATCGTCCTGGAGGCGGGTGAAGCAGCTTTATCCAGGCCGAGTTCGGTGAGCGCATACTCCGCGGCTTCGGCGACGACGTGGTCTTTGTTGTTCAGTTGCTCGCGCACTTCCGGCCCGAATTTCGCCGCGTGGGTTTTGCCGATGACGCTGAGCAAGGTCGCCGCCTGGTCGGAGTTCTTCCACATCGCATCGATGGCTTTCTGCGCGGCGTCCTTGGACTTGGCGTCCTTGTTCACCGCGTTCGTCAGGAGATTCACCAGCACCGTGGTTCCGTAGGCGCGGCGCACCGGATCTTTGCCTTTCGCGAGGTTCGCGAATTCTCCCACGCTACGGCTCAGCCGGGTGTCGCGGGTGAATTCCTCCCACACCGCGGCGAGCGGCGGAGGCTGCTGTTTTCCGGCAAGCAAAGCAAAGGCCTCGATCACCGCATGCGCATTCTTTTCCAGCACGCTGGAGAGCATGCGGTAAGCACGAGCGCGAAGTTCTGGCTGTTCGCTCGGAGACTCGGCGATGCCGGTGAGCGCTTTGAGCACGTCCTCGGACATCGGCGTTTTTGGCGAAATGAGTTTGGCGATCACATCGAGACGCGAGGAGGTGTCGCTGCCCGCCTTGGCAAGCATGAGATCGGTGAGGCCGGGGAAGGAAACCTTCGTGCGCATGACCTCGGTGACGAGCCACTGCGCCTCGGGACCTTGGGCGGTCTCCAGTTCCTTTTTCAAAGTGGCCTCGATCTTGTCGCTCTGGTCCCAACGCTCCGGCTTGTAGATCGGGCCGCTCGTATCGGGCCGCGTGCCCCACCACATGTGCGGGTCGGTGTAAGGCGCTTCCTGGATGTCGAGACGGCACAACGCCTGAGTGATGCCGCGATGCAACTCGGCGTTCTTCGTCGGTAAACGGCGCAGCAACCCATCGACCACCGCGGGATCGTAGAGGGCCTGCAACACGCGCAACGCGCCCGGTTGCACCTTGGCATCCGAGGAATCCAACGCTTCGAGGCAAACGTCAGACGCCTTCAGCCAGCGCAGCATCTGCACGGCGATGTGGGCCACGGTGTAGTCGCTGTCCGCGGTGCGTTCGAGCAGTTGCGAGGCAGCTTCGGTCTTGCCGAGGTGCCCGAGGCCGGTCACCGCTTCGAGGCGCACGCGTGGATTTGGATCGTTCAAAGCCGCGGTGAAGATCTTTGTGGAAACCTGGGCGGCCAGCCGTTGATCATCGCCGAGGATTTTCAGCGCATATTGGCGCAGGTCTTCTGTCTTGAATTGCGGAAGAATCGGCATCGGACTCGGAGAATGCCCGAGAGACGGCCCCTGGTCCTCGTTCCCCTTCGCGAATTTCGTGAGAATCGGCAGGGCCTTTTCCCCGAGGAGCAGCTTGATCGTGTAGAGAGCGGCGACGCGCGCGCCGAGGTTTTTGCTATTCTTCGCGATCTCCTGGAGGCCTTCGCTCATGCCCGGCTTGGCGCCGCGCACCAGCAATTCGCGCTGGGCCGCGAGTCGCCACACGCCGCTGTCCGAGCCCACCGTCCTCACCAATTCCGCGTCCGAGATCTTCTTGAAATCCGGCACGGTGATCGGCTGTGCGCCCTTGGGCGTGAGGCGGATGACGTAACCTACATTCGGGCCATTGTAGGTGAAGGTCGCGCCGTCCCAACTGGCCGCATACATGTGCCCGGCGCCATCCACTTCGAGATCGGTGGCGCGCGTCATCTTCATGAATTGCTTGATGTCGGCCTTGAAGGTTGCGCCGGCGGGAGTGAGAGGATGCAGATCGATTTCGCTGCGGCCCCATTCGACCGAATAGAAACCGTAACGCCACTCCTTCGGCAGACTCGGTTCGTCGACGAAGATCGAGCCGACCGGCGCGCCGCCGCCGTAGTCCATCATCGTCGGAATCATTTCGTCCGGGAAATTCCGGAAGAGCGTGGGATAACCCATGACCGCGCCGAATGGATTGTAGCTGAGACGATCGTTCCAGTCGTCGCCGTCATTAGTGTTGTCGCGGGTGAAAATGTCCATTTCCGGGCTGAGCGCGACGGAGAGAATATTGCGCGTGCCCTTCACCACCATCTCCAGGCCGGTGCCATCGGGCCGCACGCGGACGATGCCGCCGCCGCGCGAGTGGAGCTTGCGCCCATCTTTGCCCGTCGCCTCGACCGCGCCGTAATCGCCCATGGCGACGTAGATCCAGCCGTCAATTCCCAGGCGGCAGCCGTTGGTCGTGTGATCCGCGCCGCGGAAATCGAGCCCGAAACCGAGATTCTTAATCAGATCCTCCTGGCGATTGGCCACGCCAGTTCCGTGGTCATCGTGATAGGCCGTGAGATTCGGCGGATGCATGACATAGAGCGTGCGCGTGCTCGGGTCCCAAGCGATCCCGCGCGGGCTGTCCACAGTGCAGAAGGTGGTGAACTTATCCGCGTGGCCCGTGCCCTTGGTATCCTGACACATGATCACTTTGCCTCTTCCCGGCTGACGATCGATGGAGCCGTTCTGATCCGTCCCGATGAAGAGCGTCCCATCCGGCGAGGAGCTGAGATAGATGCAATAGGAGACTTCCGGCGGCTTGGCGAAAACAGTCGCATCGAAGTCCGCAGGCCAGGTAATCTTCTTGAGAATCTCCTGGTCGGTCAGCGGAGGCGCCGTTTTGTCCTGAGCGAGAACGGCGAGCGGAAGAGCCAGGATTGCGGCGAAAGCAGAGCGGGACAACGACAGCGATGACATGGTCCCAACTAACTCCAGTTTCCCCATTTTCCTTAGCAAAAAGGCCATCGGGGCTGGCAATTGCAGTGCCGTAATCGGGAGACGTGTGGAGCGGCGAACTCCGGGGAGCGCATGCGTCTGGAACTGCGCCACAGGATGGGTTACACATTCGGGCCAGAGGATGGGTTCCAATTGCTGCAACTAAGGTGGTGTTTTTTTAATCGTCGAGATTCGGTGAAGCCTCGCGGCTGTGGCCGCAGGGAGGAGTCCGTGGCGGCGCG
>DASYAY010000087.1:0-31202 GCA_036501065.1 Chthoniobacter sp.
AACTCCAATTCCACCGGCCACTCACCCAGGACATCCAGGCAAAGCGGCCCGGCTTCTCCTGTTTTTCTTCTCGAATGGCCCGAAGGACATTGCGGGAGAAGAACGGGGAGACGGTCGGCGCTTTGGCTTGCCCTAGCAGGCGCCACAGGTCATCTGGCTCGTCGGTTTTCATGGCTATACAGTGTAAACCCGCGGTCGCGGGAAAGTTGCATTTTTATGTAACACTCCTCACCGGCGACCAGTCTAAAGCAAATTATTTTCCCCGCTTTCCCTGAAAGCGGGGAAACACGTATCCATGGAAAGCCGTCCGGAGTTGCGCCGAAAATGCCGCGACCAAAACTCCCGCCTTCCTACGTCTCGGTGGCTTCGAGGAAGCCCTCGAGCTGCCGGATGCGGGTCGGATGGCGCATTTTGCGCAGGGCCTTGGCTTCGATCTGGCGAATCCGCTCGCGGGTGACTTTGAACTGGCGGCCGACTTCCTCGAGCGTGCGGCTGTAGCCGTCGACGAGACCGAAGCGCTGTTCGAGCACCTGGCGCTCACGTTCGGTGAGCGTTTCGAGCACGTCCTTGATCTTCTCCTTGAGGAGGACGATCGCGGTCATGTCGGAGGGATTTTCCGCACCCTTATCCTCGATGAAATCGCCAAAGCTGGTGTCGTCGCTTTCGCCGACCGGCGATTGGAGCGAGATGGGCTGCTGGGCCATCTTGAGCACGGCGCGAACGCGTTCGACGGGGAGCTGGATTTCGTCGGCGACTTCCTCGGGGGTGGGCTCGCGGCCGTAATCCTGGACGAGCTGCTTCTGCACCCGCATGAGCTTATTGATCGTCTCGATCATGTGCACCGGAATGCGGATGGTGCGCGCCTGGTCGGCGATGGAGCGGGTGATGGCCTGGCGAATCCACCACGTGGCGTAGGTGGAGAATTTGTAGCCGCGGCGATACTCGAACTTCTCCACCGCCTTCATCAGGCCCATGTTGCCTTCCTGGATGAGGTCGAGGAAGGAGAGGCCGCGATTGGTGTATTTCTTGGCGATGGAAATGACGAGGCGCAGGTTGGCCTCGACCATCTCGGTCTTGGCCTTGAGGGCTTTCTTCAGCCACACCTTCAGTTCCTTGTATTCCTCGAGGAATTCCTCCGGGCTCAGCCAGGTGCGCATCTGCTGCTCCTTGAGCTTGGCGCCGTAGTCGATCGGCGCCGGGGCGTGCGCGTGCCCGTGGCCGGCGGCCTTCTTCTTGGGCTTGTTCAGCTCCTCGTTCCACTGCGAGACGAGGCGGTGCGCTTCGTCGGCGAGATGGACGAATTCTTCGGTGACCTTCTGCTTGAAGAAGAACTTCGGATAGATGCGCTGGATGGCTTCGTGGGCCTTCCTGAAATCGTGGTAGGACTTGGTGTCGTGATTCTTGCCGCCGTGCGCCACGTAATGCTTGTAGGTGGTGATGCAGTTCTGGGCGGCCCCGTCGAGGTGCGCGCAGAGCTTCGGCAGACTCTTCATGTAGCGCTCGCGGCTCTCGATCTTCTTGTCGAGGATGACGCGGTCGAAGCGCTCCCGGCCTTCCTGGAGCTTGTGGGCCAGCTCGAGATAAGCGCGGGCGATGAAGCCGAAACGGTTGATGTGCTTCTGGACGTTCAATTCCGCGTCCTCGATCCGCTTGGAAATCTCCACTTCCTGCTCGCGGGTGAGGAGCGGCACCTGGCCCATCTGCTTGAGATACATCCGCACCGGGTCGTCGAGAATGTCGAGCTTGGTCTCCGGCTTTTCCTCTTCCTCCTCCTGGTCCTCGGCCTTCTTGCCGTCCTTGAAGCGATCGACGTCGGAAGCCTCGATGATCTCGATTTCCATCGAGCGGAGGCGATTCATGATCGTCTCCATCTCGTCGGGATCATTGACGTTGTCCGGGAGGGCTTCGTTGAGATCGTCGAAAGTGAGGTAGCCTTGCTCCTTGGCGAGCTTGATCAGCTCGCGAATCTTCTCCTGGACGTCGGGATGATCGATGACGCTGATCAGGGAGGAGGCTGGCGTGGCCGCCTTGGCCGCAGAGGCCTTGGCCGTGGCCGGTTTCTGGGCCGCCGCAGATTCCGTGGCCGCTTTGTGAGTTTTCCCGTTTTTCCCGTGTGTGGCTGCCGGGTCCGCCTTGGTCTTATTCTTGGCAGGCTTGGCGGCGGACTTAACGGGTTTCGCTGCGGACTTGACGGCCGCGGCGACAGTTTTCCGTTCCTTCGAAACTGGCTTGGCCTTTTTCGCAGCGGCTTTCGGAGCTTTCTTTTCCTTCTTCGGGCTGTGCGGTTTCTTGGCGGCGGATTTCGATGGTTTGACGACTTTCTTGGTTGTTTTGGACATACCCGCGCTGTGAATAGAGAATGTTTGTCCCCGCCACTTGGAACGCTGGGGCATTCAAAGAGACGGGGACAAAGGCGGCGGAATATCAGAGAGTCGCTTTTGCAGGTCAAGGATTTCTTTTTGCATTTTCGCCGTTTCTTCGTCGGTCAAATTGTCCGGCCGCAAATAGGCTTCGCAGGCCTTGATTTCGGTTTCGAGGCGATTCCGAACTTCCACGCGGAGAGCATTTTGCTCTTCGCCGAGTAAACCGGGCTCGGAAAGGCGGGCTTCAGCGATTCTACGAAGCGTCGAATTGAGCTCCAGGCCGAGCCGTTGCATGTCGTCGAACTCGACGCCGCCCTGGAGCTGGCTGCGGACACGATTTTCGGTGCGTTTCAGCTCCTCGAGTTCGAAGCGCAGCCAGCATTGCGGAACGTTTTCCGGCGGCGGAATCGACCGCTGCCGGAGGAGGGAGGAAATGGCGGATTCTTCCGCGCTGCTCAAGGAGGCGGAGAGCTGGGCGAAGGTGTTGGGGTTTTCCGGATTGATGTCCGCCTCGAGGATTTTCCTCAGGAGATCCAGCTCGTCACTGCCTTGGAGGAGCCGCTTCCAATCGCGCGCAAGCAGCCAGTTTCTCGAACCTTCGTCGCGCAGGGCGTAGAGGCACAACATGGCGCCGTCGTGACTGAGCTCGAGGGCTTTGGAGACCGGGGCGACTTCCACAGCGTCCCGGCTCTCCGGGGGCTTGGCGGAATTCAGGATCGTTCGAAACTCGTCCAGCGAGAGCGACAACCGCGCAGCCACGCGGCTGGTCACGGCTTCCTTGGTCACCGGATCTTTGATGAGGGTGATGAACGAAGCGAGCTTGCGGATCGTTTGTACCCGGCCACGCGTCGTGCTGAATTCCGCGCGGCGACTTTCGCGCTCGATTTGGAAATCGAAGAAATCCTTGGCTCCGGTGACCTGGGCGGTAAAGGCTCCGGCGCCCTGGCCGCGGATCATCGAGTCGGGATCCTCTCCCGCGGGCATTTCCGCGACGCGGACGAGGAGCTTCTCGGCGAGAAGCGACGCGACTGATTTTTCCGTCGCCTTTTCCCCGGCGGCGTCGGCATCGAAACAGAGCACCACCTCGTCGACGAATCGCCGGAGGACATTCGCCTGCCGGGGGGTGAAGGCGGTGCCTTGAGAGGCGACGACATTCTGGACGCCGTGCTCGAAGGCGGAGATGAGGTCGAGCTGGCCTTCGCAGACGATGGCCGACTTGGCATTGATGAGGGCGCGCTTGGACTTGTTCAGGCCGAAGAGGACGGAGCCCTTGGTGAAGAGAATTGTCTCCGGCGAATTGACATACTTCGCCGCCTTGGCGTCGGCCTGGAGGACCCGTCCGCTGAAGGCGATGACCTCGTCCGTGTCCTTGCAGATGGGGAACATGACCCGGCCGCGGAAACGGTCGTAGTAGTTGATGGGAGGGCGCTCGTCCGGGTGCGAAGGTTGGTGATCGGCATGCTTCTCTTCGGGCACGGAGACGAGCCCGCTGGCGATGAGTTCTTCGTCGGTGAAACCGTTGCTCCGGGCGAACTCGCGCATGGTGTCCCATTCGTCCGGGGCGTAGCCGATGTGCCAGGCTTTGGCGATCTCCGAACCGATGCCGCGGCCTTTCAGATAGTCGCGGGCGATCTGCGCCGAAGGTTTCTTCATGAGTTGCCAATGGAAGAAGTTCGTGGCTTCGGCGTGCAAGGCGAGGAGGCGCCGCTGCATGGAATAGCGGGCAGAATCCTCGGCGCTGAGTTCGTTCTGCTCGATGCGAATGCCGGCCCGCTCGGCCAGCTTCTTCACCGCCCCGACGAATTCGAGGTTTTCGTAATTCATCACGAAGCGGACGACCGATCCGCCGGCGCCGCAGCCGAAACACTTAAAAATCTGGCGCTGGGGATTGACCGTGAAGGAGGGTGTGCGCTCCTGGTGAAAGGGGCAGATCGCCTTGTAAACCGCCCCGGCCCGCTTCAGCGGAAAATAGCCGCCGATCACTTCGACGATGTCGTTCGCGGCGATGACCTGGTCGATGACTTCGGGCGGAATGAGATTCACGCGCCGAAGGTAGCCGGGAAAGGTGCAAGGCGGAAGGGGGAAGGCATCGAGTGAAGAGGGATTTTCGCTCGGCTTGCCGGAACGTGCTGTCTTGGATATTCTCTCCAAACATGAGCGCAGCCGAAATCACACTAACGGTCACCTCCGCGGAGGAAGGCGGGTTTATCGCCTCTTGGGATGATCCGCTCGGTGGTGGCATCACGACACAGGGAGAAGATTTAGGAGAACTCCAGGAAATGGTGCGTGACGCTGTCGAAGGCTATTTTCAGGCGAAGGGAGGCAAGCCACCGCAAAACGTGCGCCTCCATTTTGTCGAAGACCCCGCCTTTTCCATCGCTTGAAACTGCCAGCGGATGTCAATGGCGCCGACGCCGTGAAGGCGTTGCGACGGTTGGGATTCGAAAGCGACCACCAAACGGGTTCCCATCACATTATGCGGGGCACTGACGGGAGGGGCGTTGTCGTGCCGATGCACCGACCGATAAAGAAAGGGACCCTGAGCGGCCTCCTGGCCAGGCCGGCATCAGTGCAAAGTCGTTCGTCGACGCGCTCTAAGCGAACGCGGAAGGATCAATAGAAACCGCCGCACCCCTACTTCCGGTTCGCCAGCACGTAATCGTGAATGGTGTTCACCGAGGCCAGGGCCTGGCGGGCGGTCTCGGAATTGGCGACAGTTACCCCGAATTTTTTCTCGAGCGAAACGACCAGCTCCAAGGCATCAATAGAGTCGAGCCCGAGGCCGCCGGGACCGAAAAGCGGCAGATCGTCAGCGATCTCCTCCTTCGTCACCTTCAGCATCAGGTTTTCGACCATCATTTCCTTAATCTCCTCGCGGAGGTTGTCGTCGGGCATGGCGGGGCGGTGTATTTCTTTGGAAAATGATTCGGTTTCAAGCCTTTTCACGGATTCGTTACAAAAGTGCCAAGCTTCGCAAGCTACGCCGAAGCGAAGCGAACCCGACAACGAAACCCTAGAAACCAGAAACCGAAAAACGTGCCTGTTGCCAAAATGCGTCTCGATCAGCTCCTGGTGGCCCGTGGCTACTTTGAATCGCGGGAAAAAGCCCAGCGCGCGATCATGGCCGGAAGTGTGAGCGTTGGTGAGCAGCGTGTGGATAAGGCGGGGACGCGGGTGGCGGAGGACGCCGATCTCCAGGTGAAAACCGGCGAGCGCTATGTCGGGCGGGGTGGCTTGAAAATGGAGGCGGCCTTGAAGGAATTCGCGGTCGATCCTACCGGTGCGACCTGCCTGGACATCGGCGCCAGCACCGGGGGCTTTACCGATTGCCTGCTCCAGCACGGCGCGGCCAAAGTTTTTGCCATCGATGTCGGCCACTCGCAGCTCGATTGGAAAATTCGCCGCGACCCCCGCGTCGTCGTTCGCGAAAAACTCAACGCCCGGCATCTCACCCGGGCCGACATTCCCGATCCGATTGCTATTTGTGTCATCGACGTGTCCTTCATTTCGCTGACTTTGATCTTGCCTCCGGCGGCTTCGCTGCTGAGCAATGGCGGAGTGATCATCCCTTTGATCAAACCGCAATTCGAGCTCCGCAAAGAGGACGTCGGCAAAGGCGGCGTCGTTCGCGACCCGGCCTTGCACGAGCAGGCCGTGGAGAAAATCCGCGCCTTTGTGGCCAACCAGCCCGGCCTGGCCTGGAGCGGTCTCATCGAGTCGCCCATCCTGGGCGGCGAGGGCAACAAGGAGTTTCTGGCATGTCTCCACGCCGCATCGGTTTAATCGCCAACGACGGGAAGACCGGCGCGGGGGATCTTGTCCGGGACATCATCGGGGCCTGCGAAAGCCGGTCGTTGCCGGTGATCATTGAAGCGGAGACAGCCGCGACGATCGGGTCGTCGTCGAAAGCCACCTACCGCGACCTGGTGCACGATTGCGATCTGCTTCTCGTGCTCGGTGGCGACGGCACCATTCTCCGGGTGCTCCACGAGCTCTGCGACGAGTTTCGCCCCATTTTCGGGATCAATTTGGGCACGCTGGGCTTTCTCACCTGTGTGAGCGCCTCGGCCTGGTTGCAGGCCATCGAGGCTATCGCCACGGGCACCTATTGCGTGAGCGAGCGCACCTTGCTCGATGTGGAAGTCCTCCGGGATGGCCAGCGATTGGGCCGCTATATCGCGCTCAACGATGCGGTGATCAGCCGCGGCGAATTGTCCCGGCTCATCAAGCTCAACGTCACGGTGGATACCGACCGGCTCAGCGAGTACAACGCTGACGGCTTGATCGTGGCCACGCCCACCGGGTCGACCGCCTATTCGCTGAGTGCGGGTGGTCCGGTGCTCGCGCCCGACAGCGGCGTCTTCATCGTCACGCCCATTTGCCCGCACGTGCTCACCATGCGCCCGGTGCTGGTCAGCGACACTTCGTGCATCGAAATCACGCCGTCTCTGCATCAGCCGGAAATCTTCCTGACCCTCGATGGCGAGAATGCTGCGCCCATCCTCGCGGGGGATGTGATCCGTATTACCAAGGGACCACAACGTCTGCCCCTGGCGATGTTGCCGGGAATGTCCTTTTTTGAAGTGCTCCGCCATAAGTTAAAATGGAGCGGCACCGCCATATGATCACCATCGCCGATCTCCTTCAGCCGGAACATGTGAATCTCCAGACGCGCGCCAGCGATCCGAAGGAGGCAATCAAAGAAGTGGCCGCGCTTTTGAAAAACGTGCCGGCAGTGCTCGATTGGAATTCCCTGCTCAAGGGGGTGAACACGTCGGCTCCGTGCCTGCCGGAACCGGGAGGCGGTTTTGCGCTCTGCATTCCCCACACCCGGGGCGAATGCGTCAATGGCATGGTCATGGCCGTGGGCCGCTCCGAGACCGGTATCGCCTTCCCGGATGTCACCCTGCCGGTGCGCTACATTTTTTGCATCGGCGTGCCGCGCGCCCTCGCCGCGGATTATTTGCGGATCGTCGGCTTGCTCGCCCGGGTTTTCAAGGACCGCGACGCGGAGAAGGAACTGCGCGCCGCGAAAACGGGCGGGGAGTTCATCGACTTCCTCTCGAAGTGCGAGGCGAAGCTGTAGGCGGGCTTCGGTGTGCGGCGACATGTCCACGGACTCCAAGTTGCAGGTTCATTCATTGCCGAAAGAATTGAAAGGTTGCCCGTTTCGAAGGTTTCCTCGGGGGGCTTGCAACCTGCGCTGGCGGATTCCGTAGAATTTGATAGAACTGCGCCGCGTTCTCCACCGCGTTTCATTTCGCCCGAGAAATCCCATGGCTCACGAAGTTGCCCCCGATTCACTCCCGAACCGCGACAACTCCGAATTGCGCGGACTCGACGCCGGCGAGTTGCTGGCCCGCGGCTTGCATAGCGTCAAGCCGTCCGGGGGCGGCCACGCGTGGGAACCGCCCACACCGGAGGAGGTGGGGCGAATGCTGCCGCAATATCTTATCGAGGAACTGCTGGGCCGTGGGGGAATGGGGGCGGTTTACAAGGCCATCCAAATCAATCTCGAACGCCGCGTGGCCATCAAGCTGCTGCCCGCGGAACTGGCCACCGACCAGGAATTTGTCGCCCGCTTCGAGCGCGAGGCGCGCACGCTCGCCAAGCTCCAGCATTCCCGGATCGTCACGATTCACGATTTCGGACAAACGCCCGAGGGGAACCTCTACTTCGTCATGGAATATATCGACGGGACGAACCTGCGGTCGATTCTCCGTGGGCAGAGGCTGAATTTCGAGCAGGTGCTGGTCGCGGTGGGACAAGTGTGCGATGCGCTGCACGCCGCGCATCGCCTGGGCATCATCCATCGCGACATCAAGCCGGAGAATGTCCTCATTACCCGGGAGGGGTATGTGAAACTGGCCGATTTCGGTCTGGCTCGAACGCAACGGGCCGCCGGTGCCGAGGGACTGACGAATACCGACGTGGTCATGGGCACACCGGATTACATGGCGCCAGAGCAGCGCCTCGGGGCGAGCAAGGCCGATCATCGCTCGGACATCTTTGCCCTCGGAGTGATGCTCTACGAGATGCTCACCGGAGAACCTCCGCGCGGGATCTTCGATCCACCGTCGCAGAAGGCGCAGGTGGATGTGCGTATCGATAGTGTGGTGAACAAGGCGCTGCAGTCGGAACCCGACCGGCGTTACCAGCAAACGACCGAACTGAAGGCCGACGTCGAGAAGATCCGCACCACGCCGCGGGCCGTGCCCGTGGCGCCGAAGCCCGAACCGGCGCGGGCCAGGAAGGGGCCGCTGCTTTACGCGGCGGCCGGAGTCGTCGTTCTGGTGATAGCTGCCGGGTGGGCGATGCGGCCGTCCAATAGGACAGAGCTCCCTTCCGGCACAGCATCGCATAACCTGCATCCCATCGATCAGCCAAAGATTCCGCCACCAGCAGTTGCGAAAATCGAAAGCAGCGAGGCGACTGCCACGCGCGTAAATTCGGCAGCGGTCGCGGTGTCTGCCACGGCTCCCGCTGCGGCCCCAGTGGTCGCCGGCGGTTACGAGACGGGTTTCGAGCCTCCTCAATTCATGCTCGGCAAATTCCACAACCCATCCGGTATCGGCATCGGAGATGGCCACTGGGGTTTTCCTGGTGGCGACGATGGGGAATTGGAACGCGTATCGCAGATTCAGGATGCGATCGTCCGCGGTGGAAAGCAGGCTTTGATGGTGGATGGGGCCAGCGCGGGAAAGTCGCAGGTTGCGGTCGAGTTTAGCTACGAGCATTCCCAGCCGTATGTGGTGGTGGCCGCCGATGTCTACCTCTCCAGCTCTTCGAAACAGTCGGACTGGGCCTTCGCCGTTAGTGACCCCGAAGGAGGGGATAACACCGATGCCGGCTTTAATATTTACTTCAGTCGGAGCCTGCAAATGGCCTCGCCCGGCTGGCCGCAAAACATGACGACGTTTCCGCGCGATCGATGGGTCTACGTGGAACTTCGGGTCGATATCAATGCGCAAACCTATGAAGTCCTGTTCGACGGCCTAACGGTTGCGGCCAAAATGCCCTTTGTGACCAAAACTCCGAGGATACGGATGTTCCATTTCGGCACGTTTGGGGGCGGAAACGACCGCGGGTATTTGGATAACTTTTCCTTTGTCCCGAACGCCGCGCCCCCTCAAGCCGGATCGCGTTGATCGCAGCCCCCGGTGGTCACTTCGCCGCCGTCTTCGTCTCGGATTCTGGAATGCTCAGCAACCGCTTGGATTCGCCAAGCAGCCATTGGGCGTCGCGGAAGGGCTCGAAGCTGATGTTTTGCCAGCGGACCAGGCCCTGGCCGTCGATGAGGAAAAGACCGTGCAACGGCGTCTGTTCGAAGTCGTCGTAGGCGCGATAGGCTTTGAAGGCATTCAACGATTGATCGGAGACGATCGGGAAGGGGAACCCGTGGGATTCCTTGGCTTGGGCGAAAGTGTGCTGGAGGCCGTCGGGGGAATCGCGGCTCACCGCCACGATGGAAATGCCCGCTTTGGCAAAGTCCGAATTGAGCGGGGCGAGAATGTTGAGCTGCTCGATGCAACGCGAGCAGACGCTGCCGAGATAGAAGACGACGAGCACCGGCCGGCCATGATAATCCGCGAGCGACTGCACCTGGCCATGCTCGTCGGGAAGGGCAAAGGTCGGCGCGGTATACGGATGCCAGCGGAATGGACCGAGCGACGCGAGATCGGGGCGGTTCCCGACGTCAGGTGCCGCCGTCGCCGGGACGCGCCAATCGGGAGCCAGATGGAGGCTGGCGGCAAGGGGCGCGAGACGCTTAAAGACCGGGAGGTCGAGATCGATGCCTGAAGAGATTTTGCGCAGCTTCTCGAACTCTTCCTTCGCGGCGTCCGTCTGCTTGGTGTTCCAAAGCAAGGCGACCAGATTGGCCAGCGGTTGCACTTGTTGCGGGTCGGCTTTGGAAGCGCTCCGCGCCATGTCGACGGCGCCCGTTTCGTCGCCGAGAGTGAAGAGAATACGGGCGCGCCGTTCGGAAGGGATGTCGCGCGCCTTGGTGAGGAGCGCTTTGGCTTCGTCGAATTTGTTGCTCGTCAGATCCTGGTAAAGCTGCACCTCGGCGATGGCCGCTTCCGTCGTGGAAATCCGATAAGTGAAGCTGTGCATGGCGTCGGCCATGGCCCGCTCGATCTGGTCGTCGTCCTTCTTTTCCTCGGTCGCCTTGGCTTCGGCGGCGTCGGCGGCCGCAAGACGCGCCGCGCGGGCTTGCTGGAGGGCGGTTTTCAGCGAAGTGAGCACGTCGTAACCGTGTGCCTGGTCGCCGCGCTGGTAATAGGCCACGCCCAGGGCAGCCAGACGCCGTGTCTCCGCGACGGGATCTTCGGCTGGCGCGAGATACATGGTGTCGCGCAGGGCAATCAGGTCGTCCCACAACTCGTAAGTGATGAGTGTTGTCGCCAGCCGTTCGCGGCCCATCTCGTAAGCTTTCTCCTGCTTCGGCCCGAGCCGGGGCAACTCGATCATGTTCTTCGCCAGGTCGATGGCGTCGTGCACGCGGCCGACATAGACGAGGTTCTTCACCAGCCAGTCGTTGTTGTGCGCGTAATTGTGAATCTGCTCCGGCATGATGCGCGCCGCCGCCATGTAGGCGTGGTCGACGCGCGCGGAAGCTTCCTGCTGCCAGGCGGCATCGGCATAGCGATGGAGGGCGGAATAGGTGTGCCCGGGCATGTGCCACATATGAGCGATCGCCGGCGCGGCCTGCCCACAACGCGCCGCCGAGGGCAGGGCATGCTTGTCGCCCTGGGCGCTGTTCCACAGATGAATGAGGTAATGGTGCACCGGGTGCATCGGATTCACCGCGAGGACCTGCTGGGCAAGCGCGTCGACCGCCTGCCGGCTCGGAATGGGCAGGCCGTGATCCGAGTTATCCCAGAGCTGAAAGACCTGGAAAGCCTTGGCCTCGAGATCGTCGGGAAATTCGTAACTCAACTCCTCGAGCCCGTGGATGAGCGCCTTGCGCCGGCCATTTTCGTCGTCCTTGGTGCCGGCGAAATACTTGGCGTAGGTGTCGATCCACATCTGCTCGTGCCGGCTGGCGCCGGCTTTTTTCGCCACGGCGATCTTGATGAAATCCGCGGCCCGTTTCGGATTGTTGATGTTCGCCATGGCCATGCCCCAGTAGGCCATGGCGCATTGCGGATCGAGCGCCCCGACTTGCCGGAAAGACCGTTCGGCCTCGAAATACCAAAAGCCGTGCAACTGACCCACGCCCTGGGTGAAGAATTTCTGGGCGAGCGGATTGGAAGTGGTCACCGGAAAGGTGATGTTACCAGTGCCATTCATGAGCACCGCCGCCTGCCGTGGACCTTCGTTGAAGGCCTCGCCGTTCATCGAATGACCGGGAACAAGCTTGCTCTCTTCCTGGGTGGCAACGGGCTTTTCCGCGATGCCGAGGCATTCGTCGATTTGCTTCTTTTCCGGGGCAGCAGCCGCCGGTTCCGCAGCCAGGCCGACGATTCCCAGGAACAACGAAAACGAACTGGCGAAGAGGATGGGGGCGGGGGATTTCACAGCAAGGCCGAGTCTCGCCGAATTTGGCGTAAATGCGATAGCGATTTAAGAGAAGGATGAAGGATGAGGGATGAAGGATGAAGAAGATGGCTGCTGCGCAGTTGGCTGGAACTCCTGGTGCAATTGTCTCCCCGAATTTCCGCAACGCACAATCTTCCAAGTCACCGTCGCAGCCCATTGGATGTTGGATGTTGGATGTTCTCCTCCGCCGTTCCCTTCTCGACCAAAGGCCATGGATGGCAGATGGTCTCGCCGCCGTGAATTATCTCCGGTTGGTCATCCAAATCTGCAAAGGCGTCATCCGCTCGCATCGCGTGCGGCGGACGATCATGTTCTGGAATGTCCTCGCCGTGCTCGTTCTGGCCTTTCTCGGATCGACCTTTTTCTGGAGTTGGCTACGCGCCAACCCGGTCTGGTTCCTCGGCTACTGGGCGCTGTGCGGCTGGCTGACTATCCTCGCCGCCGTCCTCGCCGTTTACGATATGATCCGCGTGCGTCTGGAAGGCCGGCACGCCGAGGGGCGGCTGCACGAAAAGTATTTCCCCGACAAAGGGAATTCCGACGAACGTCATGATTCGCACTCGAACTGAAAAGGAGGAATGGGAGCGGCGGGCGCTCGCGCCCTGCGCCCAGAAGTCCGGGGACTCGGCTGGGCGGGCCCATCCGGAGCCGCCGCATCCGCACCGCACCGGGTATGAGCGGGACCGGGCGCGAGTCATTCATTCCCGGGCGTTTCGCCGCCTCGAGTACAAGACGCAGGTCTTCCTCAGCGGGACGGGCGACCACCTCCGCACCCGGCTCACGCACACGATCGAGGTGGCGTCGATCAGTCGCACGATCGCCCGGGCGCTGGCCTTGAACGAAGACCTCGCCGAGACCATCGCCCTGGCCCATGACCTCGGGCATGCGCCCTTCGGACATTCCGGCGAAACGGTCCTCGACGAACTCATGCGCGGCCACGGCGGGTTCGAGCACAATCTCCAGAGCCTGCGCATTGTCGAAGTGATCGAGCGCAAATATCCACGTTTCGACGGCCTGAACCTTTCCTGGGAAGTGCGCGAAGGGCTGCAAAAGCACCAGAAGTTCTACGATGCCCCCAGCGGGAGTGGGCGCCAGAAACACAGCAGCCCCTCGCTGGAAGCGCAAATCGCCAACCTCGCCGACGAGATCACCTACTACAGTCACGACCTCGACGACGGGCTCGATTTCCAACTCATCACCCCGGCCCAACTCGAGGAACTGGAAGTCTGGCAGCATAGCCATGACGAAGTCCGCCGCCATTTTCCCAAGCTGCGCGGGAAGGAACTGCATCGCTATGTTATCCGTTGCATCATCGACCGCCAGGTGCAGGATGTCATCACCACGAGCGACGAATTCATCTCCGACGCCGGTGTGCAAAGCGCCGAGGACGTGCGCCGGCAAAAGAAACCGCTCATCCGTTACAGCCTCGCGCTGCTCAAGGCCAACCAGACCTTGCGCAAATTCCTCTACAAAAATCTCTACTATCATCCGCGCGTCGCCACAGCCAACGAGCGCGCCTGCGAACTCCTCAAAAATGTCTTCGGGCGTTACCTGGAAAAACCAGCTCTTCTGGGGAAAACAACCGCAAAACGGATCGGGAAGGAAGGCTTGTATCGCACGGTCTGCGATTACCTCTCGGGAATGACCGACCGCTACCTATTGGAGGAGCATGAGCGTCTCTTTGCGGCCCCCGCAGCGCCCGGAAAACAGCCGGATTCCGGACGAAAACGCCGGAATGAGTAACTCTCTGCGGTGCGCTGAAGGCAGCGAATCCTGAGGACGCCGCCATTTGCACGGGTTATCCGCGGCGGCGGCGCCAGGCGAGGAGTGCGGCTCCGCCGAAGGCCAGGAGCAGGGTGCTGCCGGGTTCGGGGGTGGGCGTGATGGTGAGGTCGGACGGGGTATTGAAGTCGCTGCCGATTGTTCCGGTGGCGGGAAGGTCAGCGTGTTCCGGTTGCTGGCCTTCGCCGGGCGGCGGATCGGTCAGGTTTTCGATCTCCAGGCTGGTGCTCGTCACCACCAATGTCCCGTCGTAGTTCAACGGAAATTCCACGTTGAAATTTGCCGCGGTAAAGGTCGTCGAGGCAAAGGTGATCAGGGTCAGGTTGTAGGTGCTCGTCGAGAGGAGGCCGGCGTTGAGGAGGTCCAGGGTATAGGTTCCAGCGGAGCCTTTGGTCAGCGCACCGTTCAAAGCCAGGGCGTCGTCAGGCCCATTGGAAAGTTGCAGGGTCAGCGTGCCACCGCCGTTCCACAACAATGAACTCTCATGCAGGGTTGTTCCCGCCGTGCCGGGTGTGCCGGCGCTTGGAAATAAGGCCCCGCCGCTGTTCAAGGTCGTGGCTCCGGTGATGGTTCCGCTGCCTCCGAGGGTTCCGCCATTGTTGATCGTGACCGCTCCGGTGCCGGTTCCCGAGCTGGCGGTGTTGTCGATCAACAGTGTTCCGCTGCTTACCGTGGTGCCGCCCTTGTAACTATTGGCGGCGGTCAGCATCACGGTATTGGAGCCGGTCATGGTCAAGTTACCAGTCCCGGAGACGATGCCGGAGATTTTGTAATTATTCGTTGTGCCGGTAGCCACGACATGACCGTTGTCGATCACGCCATTGGTCAGGTTTCCGTTGGCGGCCAGGTCGGTGGTGAACGTTCCGCTGGATCCCACCGTCACGTTGTTACTGCCGAGGGAGGCTCCTGTGTTTGTGCCGTCGCCTAACTGCAAGGTCCCTGCCGTGACTGTCGTTGCGCCGCCGTAGCTATTCGTGCCGGTGAGGGTCAGGGTGCTCGCCGCTTTGTTCATCGTCACCGTGGAAGTGGCCCCGGCGATCGCTCCGGCAAAAGTCATGCTTGTGCCACTCGTATCATTGAGGCTGCCGGTGAGTTTCCCCGTGTTCGTGGCGGCAATCGTCCCGGCCGTTACGGCCAAGCCTGCGGGGGCGGTGAGATCGCCGCTGATGATGAAGGTCCCCGAACTGGAGGTTACCAATCCGTCGACCATACCCAGGCCAGTCCAGTTACCCCCGGTCACGGCGAGGGTTCCGTCGATGACCCCGAGCCCGCCTAAATCGATGGTGCCATTGCCGTTCAGGGTGGTCTTGCCTTTGATCGTGCCGAGGCCGCTCAACGTTCCGGCCGTGGCCACATTGACCGTGCTCCCGGCGGCGAGGATGCCGTCGATCTCGAGCGTGCCGGTCGTCACGTTGGTCATGCCGGTGTAAGTTTCCGTGGTATTCAGGACCGTCGTCCCGTTGCCGTTTTGATTCACGCTGCCGGCGCCGCTGATGACTCCGGAAAGAGTATTGGTTCCGGCCTGGATCGCTTTGAGCGAGGCGGTGGTTGCACTGAGGTTGACGTTTCGGCCAAAGGTCGACGTATCCACCAGGTCGATGGCCAAAAGGCCGGTGCCGCTCACCGAGACTCCGCTGGTCGCTGTCAGATTGCCGGCGGTTCCGTTGCCGATTTGCAGGATACCGGCACTGACGGTGGTCGCTCCCGTGTAACTGTCGGTTCCGGTCAAGATGGCTGTCCCTGTCCCGGCCTTGGTCAAGGCGAGCGTCCCGGTCCCGTTGGACAACGTGCCGCCGAGCGTCAGGCTGCTGGCCGCATTGATGCTGACCGTCCCGGTCCCGCTGGCTCCGTCGCTGATGTTATTGCCGAGGCTATTTCCGGCCACGTTGACCAGCGACAATGTGCTGCCCGATCCGACGCTCACTGCACTGTTACTGCCGAGCGACCCAGGTGCGGTGGCCGTGCCGATCTGGAGCGTGCCTTTGCTGATCGTCGTCGGGCCGTTGAAAGTGTTGCCCGCGTTGGTCAAAGTCGTTGTGCCGGTGCCGCTTTGGGTCAACGACAGTTGGCCCGTGCCGTCGGTCAGCGCGCCCGAGAGGGTGTTGGCCGTGGTCGCATTTACCATCAAGATGCCGGTGCCAGCGCCGGTATTGGTTACGCTGTTGGCCAGGATATTGCCGTGGAGATTGATCAACGAGAGAGTTCCGCCACTGGCGATACTGATCGTCCCGCCACCGATCGACCCACTGGCCGCAGCCGTGCCAATTTGCACGACGCCCATGGCGATATTGGTCCCACCCGTATAACTATTGGTCATGCTGGTCAGGATCAATGTCCCTGCGCCGCTGGCGCTCAGGCCGGCAGTGCCCGTGATCGGAGCGCCGATCGTGGCCGTAGCCCCAGCGCTGGTTACGCTGATGACCGGCGGCGCCCCGGCAGGGCCCACGAGGTTCAGATTGGAACTGCCGCTCAGCGTATAGCCGGTGCTGCCGAAAGTTATCCCCTGGGTGTTGATGGGGGCGGCCAGGGTCACCGTTCCCCCGGGCGCGTCAAACACCGCCATGCCGCCCTGCCATCCCGAGTTCGTCGAGCCGGCGGCATTCGTCCAGTTACTCGTCGTGTTATTCCAAGTCCCGCTGCCGCCGGCGATGTTATTGTTATTAATCGCTCCGGTTCCGTCCCAATACTGCGTGGCGAAGCCCTTCGAGACGATCTGCAAGTCCACTTGATGGGCCACCCCGGTGACCACGGACACGGTGTAACCCGCGGTGCCATTGATACCCGTAAAGCCGGTATTGGTCAGCGTCCCGCCATAAGTGAAGAGGGTATAATTTCCGGTCGCTCCGAAGCCCATCAACGGCGTAATATTGAGATTGCCGGCGAGGGTTAGATTGCCCGTCACTTGCACCAGATCGTTCACTCCGTTTCCGACCGTCCCCGGTGCGGCCAGCCGAAAGGTGGAATTTGATCCAGCATTCAAAACCAGTTTTCCCACCGTGAGGGTGCCGGGAGTGGAGCTGTCGCCGGCGTTGATGTTGCCGCCGGCGAGCACGTTCACCGTGCCAGGAATCGTGCCTGTGCCGTCGAGCGTACCGGTGGCGGCGACATTGACGGTGCTTGCCGCAGCCAGCGCACCATCGATCTGGAGCGTTCCGGCGCTCACGCTCGTCGTGCCGGTGTAAGGTTGCGCGTTGGGGATGATTGTCGTCCCCGTGCCACTTTGATTCAAGCCGCCCGTGCCACTGATCACTCCAGAAATGGTATTGGTGTGCGCCTGCACGGTCTTGAGCGTGGCGCCAGCGACGCTCAGCTTGACGCTGGAGGTGAAAGTCGACATGTCGGGAAGATCGACGGCGAGAATGCCGGTCCCGCTGACCGTAATGGCGCCGCTGCTGAGCGCAGTGTTGGACGTGACGCCGTCGCCCACCTGGAGGGTGCCGGCGCTCACCGTGGTCGTGCCGGAATAGGTGTTTGTTCCGGTGATGATGAGGGTCGAAGAGGCCTTGTTCATCGTCAGCGAGGAAGCGGTGGTCCCGTCGGCGATCACCCCGGCGAAGGTGCTGCTGGAACTGCTGGTATAAGTGAGGGTGCCCATGAGTTGGCCGGCGCCGGAGAGCATCCCACCAGTCACGGCCAGACCGGCCGGCGCGGTGAGTGTCGATAACGCGCCGATGGTGAAAGTGCCGGAGCTGGATGTCACCGGTCCGTTGACCGTGCCCATGCCGAGCCAGTTACCGCCGGTCACCGCGAGCGCGCCGACGATTGTGCCGTTGTCGAAATCGATGGTGCCATTTCCGGTCAGCGCCGCTTTTCCGTTGATCGTGCCTGTGCCAATCAGTTCGCCGGCGGTCCCGATATTGACCGTGCTGCTTGCCGTCAGCGAACCATCGACCGCGAGTATGCCGGAATTGACGTTAGTGGTTCCGGTATAAGTTTCCGCGACCTGGAGAACCGTTGTGCCGCTCCCGTTTTGATCGACCATCCCGGCGCCGCTGATGACACCGGAAATATCGACGGTACCCGATTGAATGGCTTTGAGCGTGGCGCCGGCGGTATTGAGAGCGATGGTCGGAGTGAAGGCCGTGCCGTCCACAAGGTTCAAGGCCAGCACACCGCTGCCCGTCACCACGACGCCGCTGGTGGAGGAGAGATTGCCATTGGTCCCGTCGCCAATCTGCAAGGTGCCGACGCTGACATTGGTCGACCCGGTGTAAGTCTCCGTGTTATTGAGGATGGTCGTGCCCGTGCCTTTTTGGTTGATGAATCCGACGCCGCTGATCACGCCTGAAAGGGTATTACTACCCGTTTGGACGGCGCTGAGCGTGGAAGTGTTACCGCCGAGATTGACGGTGGAAGTGAAAGTGGAGTTATTCGCCAGGTCGGTGACGAGGAGGGCGGAATTGGTCAAGGACACGGACGAGGCGCTGAGATTGCCGGAGGTGCCGTTGCCAATCTGCAAGGTGCCCGCACTGACGGTGACCGCGCCGGTCAAGGTGCTTGCTCCCGTGAGAGTGAGGGTGGCTCCGTTTCCGGCTATGGAAATCGCGGTGGCAATCGACCCGCCAAATGTCGAACTGCTTGTGCTGTCATAGACCAGACTTCCGTTGAGGATTCCACTACCAGCGAGGGTGCCACCGTTCATCGTGAGCGTGCTGGTCGTCAGGCTGCCACTCAGGGTGAAAGTGCCCGAGTTGGATGTCACCGAGCCAGCCGCGCCCTGGCCGTTCCAACGCGCCCCGGTGGCAACTACCGCGCCGTCGATTGCGCCCGTCGATCCCAAATTGATGATGCCGTTCCCGGAGACGCTGACGTTGCCACCGATCGTTCCCGCCCCGCTCAAGACGCCGGCGCCGAGGACGTTCACCGCGGTGCCCGAGGCCAGCGAGCCATCGACTTGCAGCGTACCCGCATTGACCGTGGTTACTCCGGTATAAGTGTTGGTGCCGGTAAGATCGAGAGTGGCGGCGGCGTTGTTGAGAGTCAGGGCGCCGGTCCCGGTGATGGCATCGCCAAGGACACTGCTCGACGAGCTGGCATAGGTCAGATTGCCGGAGAGCGTTCCGCTGTTTCCGACGAGCATTCCGCCAGTCACGTTCAGGCCACCCTCGGCGTTGAGGGTTGCGCCACTACCGATGGTGAAGGCGCCCGAACTGGAAGTGATGAGTCCATTGACCGCGCCCATGCCGGTCCAGTTTCCACCGGTGACGGTGAGTGTGCCGCCGATGCTACCGCCGGCAAGGTCGACGTTTCCATTTCCGGTCAAAGTAACATTGCCCGCGATAGCGCCTGCGCCGGCTAATATCCCGCTGGTTCCGACATGCACGATGCTGCCGGCGGCCAGTGACGTATCGACTTCCAGCGTGCCTTCGTTGATGTTAGTCGCGCCGGTGTAAGTCTGCGCGGCCTGCAGTTCGGTGACACCCGAACCATTTTGATCGAGCGCCCCTGGGCCGCTGATCACGCCGCCCAACGTCAAGTGTCCCGATTGGATCGCCTTCAGCGTCGTGCCGCTGGCACTGAGAGTGACGTTGATCTTGGAGGATGATCCGTCGACCTGGTCCAGGAGCAGGCTCGCGCTGTTGGAAACAGTGACGTTGCTCGCCGTCAAATTACCCGTCGTGCCATTGCCGATTTGCAAGACGCCGGCGGTGACATTCGTGGGGCCGACGTAAGTGTCGGTCGCAGCGAGAGTCGTAGTCCCGCTACCGCTTTGGGTGAGGGTGATCGAGCCTGTGCCACTTCCGGCGTTATCGCTGATCGGCCCGGAAAGGGTGATGTTTCTGGTCGAATTCACGACCACGGTGGCGACACCGGCGTCAGTGTTGCTGATGGGGTTGGCGAGGGTGTTGCCAGCTACGTTGACCAACGTGAGGGTGCCGCCTGGCTGGAGCTGAATCGGACTCGCCGGGCCCACCGAGCCCGCGAGGCTGGCCGTGCCGATTTGCAAGCCGGCCATGTAGACATAGGTCAGGCCGCTGTAAGTATTGCCAGGATTAGTCAGGATGGTGGTCCCACCCACTTCGACGTAAAGCGCCAGTGGCCCCGCCGCGCCATCGGTAAGCGCTCCGGAAAGCGTGATGTTATTGAGGAAGGCGGACTCCAAAAAGCCGCCCCCAAGGCCGCCGCTGACGTTATTGGCGAATGTCGTGCCAGCCACACTTTCGAGTTCGAGCGAGCCGCCGTTTTGCACGACGACGGGGCCGGCGCCGAGCGAGCCGGCAGTAGCATTGGCCACGCCGATTTCCAGGACCGCGCCGTCGATCGTGGTGGTGCCGGTGAAGCTATTGGCGGAATTGGTGAGAATGACGGTTCCATGGCCGCCGATGGCGAGACCGGTGTTGCCGGCGATCGGCACGCCGATGGTCACGCTGTTCGCGGAACTGGGAACAGTAATCGCCGGCGCGGACCCGGTCATGGTCAGCGTCTGGGTTCCAGCCAGGGTGTAAGCGGTGGTATTAAAGATGAGAGACTGAGCGCTGATCGGGGTGGTGAGAGTGACGGTGCCGTTGGGCGAGTTGAAAACCCCCGTGCCACTCTGCCATACGGAATTGTTCGATCCGGTGAGCCAGTTGGTGCCGGTGGCACTCCAGTTCCCGCTGCCACCGACCCACGACTGCACCGTTCCCATGCTCGAAACCACCAGTTGCACTTCGTCGGGTGTGGTGGTGACGATCGACGTCGTATAGCCGGTCAATCCGGTGATCGAGCTGAAGCTTCCGCTAACCGTCCCGTTGAAGTCGAAGAGGGTGTAGGTGCCGGTGGTAAAGCCGGATTGCGTCTCCACATTCAAAGTGCCACCGAGGGTGATGTTATTCGCCACGTCGACGAGATCGTTTTGTGCGCTGGTGGGCGCGGCCAATCGGAAGTCGACGGTGCCGCTGTTCAAAGTGAGGCCGCCAACGGTGATCTTGCCGGCAAATGGAATACTTCCGGGAATCAAGCTGCCACCGGCCAGCGTCACGTTGCCGGCGATCGTGCCGGTCCCGGTGAGCGTTCCGCCGTTGACTGTGACCGTTCCCATTCCTGTTCCCGAACCGCTGGAATTGGTGACCTCCAGGATCCCTCCGTTGACCGTGGTCCCGCCCGAGTAGGTGTTTCCCGAATTCTGCAAAGCGGTCATTCCCGAGCCGGACTGCACGACGGCCAATTTGCCCGCGGCTCCATCTGTCAGCGTCCCCTCCAACTCGTTGTTCAAGCTGGAATTGACGATCACCGTCCCCATGCCGCCCACGCCGTTCGACAAGTTCTCACTCACGAGGCCGCCATTGACGCTGACGATGACCAGGGAGCCGCCGGTGTTGATGCTGACTTTGCCCTGGCCAAGGGACCCTCTTGCGCTCGGCGAACCGAGTTGCAGAGTCCCGCCATTGGAGACCGTGGTTCCCCCGAAGTAGTTGTTGATCACATAAGTCAGAATCGCGGTGCCGCCGATTTCGTTCACGCCCATTTGCCCGGACAGGTCGCCGGAGACGGTGAGCGGGTTGGCCGGCTGAAGAATCAAGGTGCCGCCGCCAGACACGGTATTGGCAAAGACATTTCCGCTCACGTTGATGAGCGCGAGCGTGGTCCCTGTGCCGAGACTGACCGCGCTCGCCGCACCGATCGAACCGGCGGCAGACCCGGTGCCGATTTGCAAGGTCCCAGCCGTCACCGTGGTGGCGCCGCTGTCGGTGTTGCCCGCGTTCGTGAGGATCGTCATCCCGGACCCGCTTTGAGTCAGGGCCAGGGTCCCAGCCGTGCCGTTGGTCAGCGCGCCGGAAAGGATGTTGGTATTGGCGGAATTGACGTTCAGCGTTCCGGTTCCTCCGACGCCGTTGCTGACGTTATTCGCGAAGGTATCACCCGCAGGATTTCCCCCGAGATTCAAGATGGACAGCGTGCCGCCACTGTTGACGCCGACGGGGCCGGCGCCGATCGAGCCCGCGGTCGCGCCAGCGCCGATTTGCAGGACACCGCTGTTGATCGTCGTCGGTCCGCTGTAGGTGTTGCCGGCATTGCTCAGGATGGTGGTGCCGGAACTATTTTGCGTCAGCGCCATGGAGCCGCCGTGGTCGCTCAAGGCGCCGGAGAGCGTGAGTCCGGCCGAGCCTGAGAGGAGCAGGGTGCCGTTCCCCTGGATGGGCGCGCCGATCGTCGTATTTGCGCCGGTATCCGTGGTGATCGTCGCACCGCCGTTGAAGCTCAAGCCAAACGCGCCGGTCGCTTTGATGACGTAACCAGACGTCGAAAATTCCAACGCCCCAAAAGCGATGTTATCGGTCAAACTGACAGTTCCGGCGGCGCCGCTGAAAATGCCGTTTGCGCCCTGCCAGGCTGAACTGGTTGCGCCCGCGGCATCCGTCCAGTTGATCGTCATGTTATCCCAATTTCCCGTGCCGCCATGGACGGTGCCGTCGGCCGTGGTGACTGTGCCGTTCCAATAGAGCGGGCCGGTGACGATGAGATTGACCTCGTCGGTGACCGATGTCTGGACGGTGAAATTCTGCGGGACAAATCCCGCGGGCACGGTGCCGATGCTCAAGGTGCTCCCGGTAAGGGCGCCGGTGTAACTGAACAGTTCGTAGGTGCCGGGAGCAAAGCCCGAAAGGCTGGTGATATCCAGCGTGCCACCCAGGGTGAGATTGCCCTGGACCATGGTCAGGTCGTTCACGCCGCCGCCATTCGTGCCCGGCGCTCCGAGTTGATAGTCCACGGCCGAACCGTTGTTCAAAGTCAGACCGCCCACAGTCAAAGTCGCCGCCGTTCCGCTGGCGCCGTGGGTGAGCATCCCGCCGGCATTGACCGTCACCAGCCCTCCCAGTGAACCGGACCCGCCAAGAGTGCCGCCGGCATTGACGGTGATGGTGCTGCTTAGCAGGGAGCCGTTCACCTGCAGCTCGCCGCCATTGACCACCGTGGACCCGGTGTAGGTATTGGTGTTCGTCAGGATCAGTGTTCCCGTGCCGGTCTTGACCAGCGAGCCGCCGCTGCCGCCGGACAGGCCGCCGTCCTCGATCGATCCGGAGACGGTGGTGCTGAGATTGTTACCGCCAACGGTCAAGGTCTTGCTGCCGAGAAAGTAAGTGCCGGTGCCTTCGATCGAGCCAATGTTCATTCCGCTGCCCGTCAGCCCGCTGATGTCGAAGACGCCGTTGCCATCGGTGACGGCGCGGGCCGTGCCGCCGTCGGCGTTCTGATCAAAGTAAGTGGCGCCGCCTATTCCGCCGGCCCCGTTCTGGTTCACGATCGTCGCGTTGCCCGCCGAAGAGGTGCCGAGGAATTGCGTGCTGCCGCCGAGGGCGCCGCCGCTGCTGTCGCCTCCGTTGATGATGTTCGCGCTGCCCGCCGTGGCGTTGCCATCGAAGCTGAGGAGGCCGCCGAGGCCGCCGATGGCAGCCGCGCCCTGGTTGCTGATCGTCGCACTTCCGGCGGTGGAGTTGCTGGCAAAGGTCGTTGAACCCATGCTGGTGGCATCCACGCCGGCCTCATTGAAGATGGTCGCCCCGGCGGCCGTCGTGCTGTCGGAGAAGGTGGTCGCGCCGCCCACACTCATGCTGATCGCCGAGCCGTGGTTGATGATTTCGGCGGTGCCGGCCGAGGAGGTGTTGGAAAAGAAAGTCTCGCCGTTGCCATCGAAATCCATCCCACCCGGCGCTCCGCCTCCATTGTTCTTGATCGTGGAATTGCCCGCCGTGGATCCGTTGAGGAACGAGGTGATGCCCCCACCGCCGTCTTCGATGCCGCCGGCGCTGTTCGTGATCGTCGCGGTGCCGGCGGAGGAGGTGTTGAGGAACTGCACGGAACCGCCGCCGAGAGCCACGCCGATCGCTCCCGGCGTGGTGATGCTGGCATTGCCGGCCGTGGCGGCGTTCGTGAAATGGAGGCCTCCGCTGCCGCCGCCGTTGTCCACCGCCATGGTGAACGCCGGCGCGTTGGCCGAAGTATTCGTGATCCCCACACCGCTGATCGTCAGCGTCTCGGAGGAGTTGATGTTGAAGGTGTAAGCGCCGGCGGCCGACGTGAAACGCATCTCCCCGGCGGTGATATTCGACGCCACCGTCACCGTGCCGGAACTGGTGCTGAAGATCGCCACCGATTGCCCCCAACTCGAGTTCGTCGTGCCCGTGGCATTGGTCCAATTGGTCGTCCCGCCATTCCACGTTCCCGAGCCGCCATTGACCGCACTGTTCGGCGAGGTGATCGCCCCATCCCAGTATTGCACCGCCGGTCCGCCGCTGACGACGAGATTGACCTCGTGCGCGATCGAGGTCTGGAAGGTGAATTCCGACGCGGTGAAACCCGCGGGCAGGGTGCCCAAGCTCATGCTGCTGCCCGTGAGCGTGCCGGTATAGCTGAAGAGCTCGTAGCTTCCCGCGCCGAACCCGCTCAACTCGGTGAGATTGAGCGTGCCGCCGAGTGCCAGATTACCGTTGACCATGGTCAAATCGTTCACCCCTCCGCCGCTCGTGCCTGGCGCCCCGAGTTCATAGTCCGCCTTCGAGCCCGTGCTGAGCGTGAGCCCGCCGACGGTGATCGTGCCCGGGGTGCTGCTGTTGCTGTGGGCGAGCACGCCTCCGGAATTGACCGTCACCGGCCCGGCCAGTGTCCCGGTGCCGGCGAGCATGCCGCCGCTATTCACCGTGACCGCGGCGGTGCTGTTGATCGCGCCGTTGACTTGGAGGATGCCGCCATTGATCACGGTGCTCCCGGTGTAAGTATTCGTCCCGGCGAGGGTGAGAGTGCCCGTGCCCGTCTTGACCAGCGAACCACCCGCCCCGCCGAACTGCCCGCCATCCGCGATCCTCCCGATGACGGTCGTGGTGGCATTGTTGCTACCGACCGTCAACGTCTTGCTCCCGAGGAAATAAGTGCCGCTGCCCGCGATGGAACCGATGGTCATCCCGGCATTCGTCAGGCCGCTGATGTCGAAGACCCCATTGCCATTCGTCAGCGCGCTGGCCGTGCCTCCGCTGGCCGTCTGCTCGAAAAAAGTCGACCCGCCGAAACTCACGCCGCCATTGCTGATGATCGTCGCTGAGGCCGCCGTGGAACCGGAACTGAAAACAGTCGTCCCGCCGGCGCCACCGCTGACCGCGCCGCCCTGGTTGATGATCGTCGCGGCATCCGCCGTCGAGGTGTTCTCAAAAAACAGCGAACCCGTGCTGCCACCGGTGATCGAGGCTCCGTCGTTGGTGAATTCGGTAAAAAGACCGGCGCTGGAACTGTTGGCGAAAGAGACGCTCGCTCCGCCGAGGTTCTCGAAATACTCGTTGAAACCACCGGAATTGTTCGTCACACCCGCGCCGTTGAGGGTCAGGCTGGCGGCGTTGGTCAACACATACGGGACCGTCGCGTTGACGTTGAACGTCAGGCCGCTGAGCTGGATGGAGGTCGGCAGCAGGATGCTCGTCGTGCTGGAGGAACCGAAGGTGGCTGTGGCCCCGGTCGCATTGGGCACCGTGGCCGGGGTCCAGTTGCCCGCCGTGTTCCAGCTCCCGTTCGTGACGCCGGGCTGGCCCACCCACGTCTGTGCGGAGACGGGGCGGGGGATGAGGCAGAGCGCCAGCAGCGCCGCGACGGACGTGCCGAGGATGGCGGGCCGGGTGCGATTGACGGGGGGACGAGGATTCTTGGAACTCGGGTTCATAAAGAAAAACACTCAGGGCAGGGACAAATGACGCTTCCACGAAATCCTGTGCGACCAGCCGCGCCGGGCCGACCCGCCTGCTCTGGAGCTGAATTGCTGACAGCGCATGACAAATTTGTCAGAATGAAACTCCAACCGGTGCGGGGTCGTCGAACTCTAAAGGAATGCCGGAATATCGCTCTCCCTCATCTGCGAAATATCGAGTCGAACGCCATCAACATGTCTTCAAGAACGAGCTCAAAAGAAGGATTCTTTTGGAAGAGGTATTCCGATGCGAGCTGGCGGGCGCGGCCAACCTTCATCGTGCCCTAACTTCGGCGTCTTCTTCCGCGACTTGGCGAGTTCCCGGAGCTCACTCAGCAAATTGCCGCCATCGGGATTCCAAAAGTTGACGAAGATCCAATGTCCATTTTCCTGTTTGAGCTCGGCGATGACATTGGGTTTCTTGTCCTTCTTGCCCTCCAGAATGTCGTAGACCTCGACCCGGAACGAGCCATTCTTGCTCGTGACATTGCCGATCACGCAGCGATCGATCTGCTCCTGGCTGTTGAGGAAGGGGTCCCAGTCGATGCCGACGATGTCGCCGGGCGACTTGGATTGCGCCAGCGTATCCTCTTTCAGCGCCTTCGAAAGCTCCGCACTGAAGGCGGAACTTTTCTTCTTCAAGGCCACATCGCTGGTCTCTTGCGAATGGGTATGGCGGCCCAGCGGGACGTACCAATCATAAAAATCCTGGACGAACTTGCGCGGCGAATCCTCGGCGTGGAGCAGGGGTGCGCCGACGCCCCAGGCCAGGAGCGCCACCGCCGTAATGATGGGTTTCAACGTCATATTGGGAACCAACGATGGCGCAAAACGCACCTTTCTCAATGCGAAACTCCCGTCTACGGCTGTCCCTGATCCCGTTGTCGTTCCTGAAAACACAACCATTCGCCCGGATTCAGGTTGCTTTCGCCAATCCCCACCGATCCGGGACTGCGGCTCCCTGCTGAGTAGGGCGACTCCATCCAAAGAGCAAATCGGCGCAACTTTCGGATGAAGTCCGAGGTTGATGTAATGTCGTACATGACATAGGAAACGCTACAAATATACCCTCTGCGTTGTGGAACATTTCCACAAGCGTGCTACCACCGCTTAGAAGAAAATCGGCTTTCGACTGGCCCGGTCCACCTCAAAAGGTCGTCGAAGGGCGCGACCCCGGCTGCTTGTCGTGGAAACCTTGATTTAACGCGACAGGCCCTCTTCTGCTTGCAGCACTTGCGTCGTTGGCTAGAGTGGCCCGCCGTGAAATCTTCCGCTGCGGTGTCCGGCATCGCCTCGTTTTTGCTGCCCTGTGGCCAATGCTTTGCCATTCGTCACCTCGCTTTCCCAGCGAAGCGCCGGAGCGGCGCCCGCTCATGACCCAACGCGGTCCATTCAGTAATATGATGCACTACATTACAGTAGTGTGTAGCGGTACTGCTATTTTTGTAGCGTGTGCGCTCGCTTTGGTCTGGCGGCTCAAGCCCGATTGGGCCACGCGACTGGTCGCGGCGCTGCCCTATGGGAAAAACGCTGCCGCCCTGGCCGCGGGAGGCAGCGGTGTCGATTTCGCACGGGATGTGCAGCCGATTCTCAATGAGAATTGTCTCAAGTGCCATGGACCGGACAAGCAAAAGGGCGGGATTCGCTTCGACCGGAAGGACGGGGCGTTCAAGGTGGGCGAGTCCGGCGACACGGCTATTGCACCGGGCGACACCGCGCAGAGCGCTGTTCTCCACCGCATCGTGTCTCACGATCCGGACGAACAAATGCCGCCGAAGGGCGACCGGCTGCCGGCGGCATCGGTGGCGACGCTCGAGCATTGGATTGCCGGGGGAGCGCCCTGGCCGGATAACCGAGCCTCGGCCGGTGGTTCGCAAACCGCCGGTGCGGGAAAGAACAAACCGTGGTCGTTCCAGCCGCTCGCCAGGGTCACGATCCCAAAGGTCGAGCATTCGGCATGGGCGGTGACGCCGATCGATCGGCTCGTCCTCGCCGCGCAAGAGGCCAAGGGATTGCATCCCAATGGCGAGGCTTCCCGGCGCACCCTCATCCGGCGCCTTTATTTTGATCTCATCGGTCTGCCGCCGACTCCGGAGGAAATCGACGCCTTCGAGCGCGACCCTTCACCGTCCGCCTACGAGCGCCTCGTGGACAAGCTGCTGGCCGATCCGCACTACGGCGAGCGCTGGGCGCGCCATTGGCTGGATGCCGCCCGCTATGCCGACAGCAATGGGTACGAAGAAGACCGGCCTCGCCTGAATGCCTACACCTATCGCGATTTCGTCATCCGCGCACTCAACGAAGATTTGCCCTACGACACCTTCGTGCAGTGGCAACTCGCCGGCGATTTGCTCGCGCCGCACGACCAGCAGGCGGTCGCGGCCACCGGGTTTATCGCCGCGGCTCCCCATGTCCGCCCGGAATTCATCAACTATCGCGAGAAGGACAGCTGGGACGAACTGGACAATATCGTTTCCACCACGGGCAGCTCGATTCTCGGTCTGACCCTCGGCTGCGCCCGTTGCCACGACCACAAGTTCGATCCGATCACCGCGGCGGATTACTATCATTTCGCGGCTTTCTTTACGAGCACCGAGCGGATCGATCGCCCGATCGACGAGGCCCAGGGCAAAGTCTACCAGAAGGCCATGGCCCACTACGACCAGAAGGGCCTCGACAGGATCAAGAAGGAGGAGAAGGAGTGGAAGGCCTCGAAGCGCGTCGAGGCGCAAAAGGAGATTATCGAAACGCTCCCGGTGACCGCCGGGGAAAAGGTCCTCATGGAGGCGCCCGCAGACAAGAAAAACCAGCGGCAGTACGCGCTCCTCAACCAATACGCCAGCCAACTCACGATCAGCGACGGAGATCTCCGAAAGGGCTTGAACAAAGACGATCTCGCCAAATGGATCGCTTTTGACCAGGCGGAGGACGCTATCCTCGTTACCAGGCCGCCGCCCATTCCCGAGATGCTGACCGTCACGGAAGGGCCGGCGAAGAAAGCCTACCTCCTGATGCGCGGTAATCCCGACCAGAAAGTCTCCGAAACCAACCCGGAATTTCTCTCGGCTTTCACTCCACCTTCCGGGTTCGGCTTCCTGGAACGCTTTTCGTACTTCCGAAAAAACCGCGCGGACCTGGCCCGCTGGCTCACCGACGTGAATCACGGCGCCGGCGCTCTCGCCGCGCGCGTGGAGATGAATCGGCTCTGGCAGCATCACTTCGGCCACGGGATCGTCACCACGCCCGGAGACTTCGGCATGCGCGGCGATGCCCCGACCAATCCGCAGTTGCTCGACTGGCTGGCCGGCGAATTCATTCACAATGGCTGGCACCTCAAGCCGATCCAAAAGATGGTGTTGATGAGTGCCGTCTATCGGCAGGACGACACCGCCGACCCCGAGCGCCTGGCCATCGACCCGAGCAACCGTTATTTCTGGCGGCGCGCCCCGCACCGCATCGAGGCCGAAATCCTCCGCGACGACATGCTCGCCGTGAGTGGCTGTCTCAACCCCCGATTCTTCGGACCGGCGATCAAGCCGCGGATGAACCCGGACGCGATTTCGGTGACCAATCGGGAAAAGAAATACGATGAATGGCCTGCCCGGGTCGTCGACGGTCCGAAGACCTGGCGTCGCAGCATTTACATCTTTGCCAAGCGCTCGAATCTTTTCCCGTTTCTCCAGTTGTTTGATGCGCCGGACGCCATCGGGAGCTGCACCCGGCGAAACAAAACGACGGTGGCCTCGCAGGCCCTGACGCTGCTGAATGACCCCTTCGTTCGCGAGCAGGCCGGGGCCTTTGCCAGCCGCCTCTCGACCACCGGGCTGTCCATGGACGCCCGCGTGCAAAGGGCGTTCGAAATGACCTTGGGCCGGAAACCGAACGCCGAGGAATCGGCCAGGGCGCTGCACTTCATCGCCTCCCAGACACAAGATTGCCCGTCCACCGCGAAGGACACTGCCGAACTGAAAGCTCTCACCGACTTTTGCCAAGGGATGATGGCGCTCAACGAATTCTCCTATATAGATTAGACTGCCTCATGAATACCCGCGATCCGTTTTACCTATCGGGAAGACCCCATCTTCGCCCGGGCTATCAAAATCGCCGGGAATTCCTGCAAAAAGCGGGCGCGGGATTTGGCGCTGTGGCGCTCGCGGCGATGCTCAATCAGCTTGGCCTGACGAAGGCCCGCGGCGATGCCACCTCCGCGATCGGCACGGATCCGCTCCTCCCGAAGCTGTCGCATTTCGCGCCTCGCGCCAAGTCGGTGATCTGGTGCTTCATGAATGGCGGCCCGAGCTCCATCGATCTCTTTGACCCGAAGCCGGAACTGGACCGCAGCGACGGCCTGAAGATGAACAAGGGGCCGCTGGTCACTTTCTCCAAGAAAGTCGGCCCGCTCATGAAGTCGCCGTTTCGCTTCGAACGGTATGGAGATTCCGGCGCGCCGGTCTCGGAGCTTTACAGCAACGTGGCGCGGCACGTGGACGACATCGCCTTCATCCGGTCGTGCCATGTGGAGACCAACGTCCACGACCAGGCCTTGTTCCAGTCGAATACCGGGTTCACCCGCCTGGGCTATCCCAGCGCCGGCTCCTGGCTCACCTACGGGCTCGGCAGCGAAAACCAGAATCTTCCCGGCTTCATCGTCATGCACGATCCGCGCGGCATGCCGGTCGGCGGCCCGCCCTTGTGGTCGTCGGGTTTTCTCCCGAACGCCTATCAGGGGACGATCTTCCACGGTGGCGCCAGCCCGATCATGGACCTGCAGCGGCCCGAGGAAATGAGCGATGCCGCCCAGCGGCGGCAGTTGGATTTCATTGCGGAAATGAATGCCATCCATCAGGAAAAGCATCCGGCGGACGCCAAGTTTCTCGGCCGAATCTCCAGCTTCGAACTCGCCTATCGCATGCAGATGGCCGCGCCCGACGCCGTGGACCTCGCGCAGGAATCGGCGGCGACGAAGGCGCTCTACGGGATCGATCGCCCGGAAAGCCAGCCCTACGGCACGCAATTGCTCATGGCCCGGCGTCTCGTCGAGCGTGGGGTGCGCTTCATTCAGGCCTACAACGGTGGCGCTCCGAACGATTGGGATGCGCATCAGACTCTGGAGGCGAATCATCGCAGCCGCTGCCGCGAGACCGACATGCCCATCGCCGGGCTGCTGACCGACTTGAAACAGCGCGGGCTGCTCGATTCCACGCTGGTCATCTGGGGCGGCGAGTTTGGCCGTTTGCCGATCACCGAAACGGCCGGCGGACGCGATCACAATCCCTACGGCTTTCTTCTTTGGATGGCCGGCGGCGGCGTCAAGGGCGGTGCGAGCATCGGCCAGACGGACGAACTCGGCTACCGGGCCGCGGCCGATCCAGTCTCCATCCACGACGTCCACGCCACGATCCTCGCCTTATTCGGCCTGGATCACACCAAGCTGACCTATTTTCACGACGGCCGCGAATTCCGGCTCACGGACGTCTCCGGCGAAGTGATCCGCGGGATCATGGCCTAGGACCATTTTCGATTGAGTCAGTCGCGCGATCAGGAGCGCCAGCGCCGAAAAGCCAACGCTGTCCTCCTGAGCGGAGCGGGGAAGCATGGGCGGAGTCGAAGGATCTCCAATTTCCGCAGGTTCCTGGGCGGAGCGGTGCGCGCTCCCTTTTCCCTGGAGTGTCTTCCACTTCCATGGGGATGAGGAAGAAGGATATTGGAGGTCCTTCGACTTCAGTCATACCATCTTTCATAAATAACGTGACATATGTGAGGGAGGCTGGCAAAAGAGAGCGATGGCTGGAGTAAAACTCAAATTAGGCGTGCCTGAAGTTGCCGCGTGTATTGACCAGAGACATGCACGGGAGGGCGACGGA
>DASYAY010000088.1:0-13675 GCA_036501065.1 Chthoniobacter sp.
GTGCCCAAACTCCGAGTTTGTGTGAAAAGCCCGAAAAATCGAGTTTCGCCGACGAACTTTCGATGACTTACAAAAGTTCATCAATGACTTGCATAAGCACCGCCGACTTTTCACACAGTCTCTCCATTTGGGCACGCAATATGGAGCGAAATTCCATTTCGCATGGCGGGGGTGTCTGCGGGTAGGAAGAGGCCTTGCACAAAGACCTGTTCACGAATTCGAAAGAATCGGGCAGGAACGCTTGCGTTCGTGGAGTGCGGTGCTGATGCACCGCTTTCGGAAGGTCTGCGGGGGGCGATTTCATCGCAGGCCACACCCAAGCCCACAGATACCCGCACAGCATTTCCCAAGCGCACATTTTGCGCTTGCAATTCACCTCGCAAGTCCCAAGACGCATTTCCGACGACCCATGCGAAATGCCACTACCCGACTTCACCGCACGCCCCCTTTCGCGCCATCCACCGACCCCACCTCGATGTTGCGGAAAACCACCCAACTCCCCTCGATTCTCCGCTCAACATTTCACCGTCTCCATCAGGGAAGAAAGCCGTGAAAGCCTTTAAAAAGTCAACATTTGTCACCACCCTTCACCGCCCCAAACCTGCGTATCCCCACCCAGCACTCGACGGAGGTCAAATTGCGGGTAAACTAACCGTTCCGTGAAGATTCAGCGTTCCCTCCTCTGCTTCCTCCTGCTCGCGCTTTCCGATCGCGGGATGGCCGCCGCGCCGGATTTTGTCAAAGAGGTCAAACCCTTGATGCAGAACTACTGCTTCAAATGCCACGGCAACGGGAAGAAGAAAGGCGGACTGGCCCTCGACGAATTCGTCGCCTCGGCCGCGGCGCAGAAGGACGACAAAACTTGGGAGCACATCCTCGAAAATCTGCGCACCGGCGAAATGCCGCCCGACGACGAAACCAAGCAGCCGACGATCGAGGAGCGCGAGAAGATCATGAAATGGATCGACCTCGCCGTTTTCGCCGTCGATCCCGACAATCCCGATCCCGGACGCGTGACCATCCGCCGGCTCAACCGGGTGGAGTACAACAACACCATCCACGACCTCATCGGTGTCGATTTCCAGCCCGCGGATGATTTTCCAGCGGACGACTCGGGCTATGGCTTTGACGATATCGGCGACGTGCTGACGATCTCGCCGGTCCTCTTCGAGCGTTACCTTTCGGCGGCCGAAAAGGTCATGAGCCTGGCCATCCTCAACGATCACAAGCCGCGTCCGGAAAAGATCGATGTCGATCTCATGAAAATCGAGGGCGGCCCCAAGACCGGTTCCACGTCGATTTCGCGCAAGATTGACGAAAGCGAGTCCACCGTGCCGATCGATTTGCCGGTCGCCGGGGATTACAATCTCAAGCTCGTCATCGAATCGCAAAAGATCGGCGCCGACCCGACGAGGATCGATTGGAAGCTGGACGGTGTCCCCATGCGTTCGTTGGAACTCAGTGGACGCAAGGACTTCAAGGAAGCGATCAAGGGCGTCATCCATGTGGATAAGCCCGGCGCGCACACCATTGCCCTGCGCGTGCTCAATCCCCTCGCTCCCGGTGAGGTCTCCACGGCAAAACCAGACAAAAACAAAAAGCAGGAAAAGGAAACCAGGCGCACTTTCACCATCCGGCAACTGACTTTTTACTCCCCACCAGAGCCGGTCAAAGCGCCCGAATCGCAGTATCGCATTTTCAAGCCCGGAGCCGGGCAGCCCAACCTCGAATACTCCGCCCGGGCGATCATCCAGAACTTTGGCAAGCACGCCTTCCGCCGGCCGCTCTCGTCGAATGAAGTCGAGCGGTTTGTCTGGATTTACAAGCAGGCGGGTTTGAAGGGCGGCAACTTCGAGCAAAGCGTCCAGACGGCGCTGACGGCGATTCTCGTTTCTCCGCACTTCATTTTCCGCGGAGAGCTTCAAGCCCAACCCGACAACCCGCAGGTCGCCGCGCCGATCACCGAATGGGCCCTGGCCTCCCGGCTTTCCTATTTCCTCTGGAGCACCATGCCCGACGACGCCCTCTTCGCCGAGGCGGAGCACGGTACCCTGCGCAAGAATCTCAACGCCGAAGTGAAGCGGATGCTGGCCGACCCGAAGGCCGCGGCCTTGGTGGAAAACTTCGGCGGCCAGTGGCTGCAAATCCGCAACCTCAAGTTGGTCCAGCCCGATGCCAAGACTTTCCCCGATTGGGACCAGGCCCTGGCCACGGCCATGGAGCGGGAAACGCAGATGCTTTTCGAAAACATCATCCACGAAGATCGGCCGGTGCTCGATTTCATCGGGGCCGATTACACCTTCGTGAACGAGCGTCTGGCCAGGCACTATCACATTCCGGGCATCGAGGGTGAAGCCTTCGTCAAGGTACCCCTTCCGGCCGATCGTCCGGGCGGCATCCTCGGCCAGGGCAGCTATCTGACGCTCACTTCCAATCCCACGCGCACCTCGCCCGTGAAGCGCGGCAAGTATGTGCTGGAAAACCTTCTCGGCACGCCACCGCCACCACCGCCGCCGGAGGTCCCAAACCTCGACGACAAGGCCCGGACCGAACTGCATGGCACGCTGCGCCAGCGCATGGAACAGCACCGCGTCGATCCCATTTGCGCCAGTTGCCATGCGCGCATGGACCCGATTGGTTTTGGGCTCGAGCAATTCGACGGCATCGGTGCCCGGCGCGAGCAGGACGACGGGGCGCCAATCGATCCCACTGGCCAGCTCGTCAGCGGCGAGAAATTCCAGGGTCCAGCCGAACTCCGAAACATTCTGCTCACCAAGAAAAAGCCCGATTTCCTGCGCTGTATTTCGGAAAAGACGCTCACCTACGCGCTCGGCCGGGGGCTCGAATTCTACGACCGCACGGCCATCGAAAAGATCGCCGATTCCCTGGACAAGGACCCCAAGTTCTCCAACCTCATCCTCGAAGTGGTCAACAGCGTGCCGTTCCAAATGCGGCGCGGCGAGGGCGACCACCGGAAATTCATCGAAGCGAAAAAGACCGCGGCGACCGGCGCCGCAGCACCCATGACTGCGGCATTGCCCGCGACAGTAGGAAGTCCTATACTGAAAGGTCACTGATATGCACATCCCAAACAAGTCCGTTTATCTGCCGCGTCGTACGTTCCTTCGCGGTCTGGGTGTCACCATCGCGCTTCCCTTCCTGGAATGCATGATGCCGCGCGTCTCCAATGCGGCCGGGATCGGCGGGCCACCGCGGCGGATGGTCTTCATGTACTACCCCAACGGCATGGACATGCAGAACTGGACGCCCAAAGGCGTGGGGGAACAATTCGAGTTTCCGTCCACCTTGCAGCCCTTAGAGCCGCTGCGGAAGGACATCTCGGTGCTCAGCGGACTGGCCCACGTGCAAGCTCGGGCTTTGGGCGACGGCGCCGGTGATCACGCGCGCGCCAATGCCTGTTTCCTCACCGGCGTGCATCCGCGCAAGACCTCCGGCGCGGACATTCAGGTCGGCATTTCGGCGGATCAGGTTGCGGCACTGGAGATCGGCAAAAATACCCGCATTTCTTCGCTGGAGATGAGCTGCGAAACCTCCTTGCGCCAGGCCGGGGCGTGCGATTCCGGTTATGCCTGCGCCTACCAGAACAATATCTCCTGGCGCAATGAGAACTCGCCCATGCCCGCCATCGGCGACCCGCGCCTCATTTTCGAGCGCCTCTTTTCGAGCAGTGACGAAGACCCGGATCTGGTCGCCGGGCGTGCGTTGCGCGAAAGCTGCCGCGGTTCCATTCTCGATGTCGTGGCGGCCGACGCTAAGGCGTTCGAGAAGAACCTCGGCGCCACGGACCGTCGCAAGGTCGACGAGTATCTCACCGGCCTGCGCGAGACGGAGATGGCCATCCAGCAGGAGACGAAATTCCACGCCGCCGAGTTGGCCAAGCCACGCCCGACAATGGAGAAGCCGGAAGGCATCCCCACGGAATTTCCCGACCACGTGAAGATGATGTACGACCTCATGGCGCTGGCCATGCAGAACGATTCCACGCGCATTATCTCGATGATGGTCCAGCACGAAGGCAGCAACCGCCCGTATCCGTTTATCGGCGTCACCGAAGGTCACCACGATCTTTCGCATCACGGGAACAGCGCGGAGAAGAAGGCGAAGATCGCCCAGATCAACCATTTTCACATGGAACAGGTAGCCTATTTCCTCGGCAAACTGAAGGACATGAAGGAAGGCTACGGCACCGTGCTGGACAACTCGATGGTCGTCGTCGGCAGCGCCATCGCTGATGGCAACGCTCACCAGCACCACGACCTGCCGGTCATCCTCGCGGGCGGTGGCGGCGGCTCGCTCAAGCCCGGTCGGCATGTCGAGTACCAGAAGGAAACGCCGATGACCAATCTCTACCTCTCGCTCCTCGATCGTATGGGGGTGAAGGCGGACAAACTCGGCGACAGCACCGGCAAGTTGGAGCGCATCTAGCCCAGCGGAAAACCTTGTAAGGGCGCAGCGCTTCGCCGCGTATCCTCTCCATGTATCCGTTTCGTTTTCTCGCTGTTTTCTTTTGTCTAACAGTGGCCATGCGGGCTGGCGACGCCCCGCGCAAATTGGCATTCGAGCGCGACGGGGTCTATGTGGCCAATCTGGATGGCACATCCCAGAAGAAGATTGCCGAAGGTGCCAACCCCCATCCTTCCCCGGACGGCACGCACCTCGCCTTCAACACCGAGACGAATACATCGGCCGAGCGTCACATTGCCATCGCCGATCTCTCCACGGGGAAAGTGAAGATCGTGCAGGGAATCCCCAGCAACAATTGCTACGGGCCGGTGTGGTCGCCCGACGGATCCACGATCATTTTTCATGCGATGAAAGACAAGGATTGGCAGCTCGGGCTCATGGAGGCGGACGGAGGGCACTTCCGCTATTTCGAGCCCAAGGTCCAGGTTGGCACTGCTGGCTTGAATTCCATCGCCTGGACGCCAGACAGCCAGGGCTTCTACGCGCAGGATCTCGATTCGCTTTATCACTTTGCCCTGGACGGCACACTCAAGGACAAGCGCGACGCGAACAAGCTGATCCCACGTGGCGCCTTCAACAGCAACAACCAGTTTACCGTTTTGCCCGACGGCCACACCCTGCTGGTCGATGCGGACATGGATGAAAAGGTCATGCACAAGGATTGGGACGGGCCGCCGCCCGCCGTCTGGACGGTCGATCTCACGAGCGGCAAAGCGACGCGGATCTCACCGAAAGGATTTTTTGCCTGGCTGCCTTGCCGGGTGAGTGACAGCGAGATCATCTGCTCGGCGCAGCCGGAGAAGGCGACGACGCAATGGTCCCTCTATCGTCTCTCGATGGACGGGAAGAAGCGCACGCTCATCGTGAAGAATGCCAACTTCCCCAGCGTCTCGCGCTGAGATTCTATCGGAGACAACCTGAGCGGTTGACCACCAGTTCGCGTTGCGACAAGCGGGTCGCTGTGGCACAATCTGACGACATGATCCTCGACAAAATGCCCGACGTTCAGCGGCTCTCACATGACGAGAAATGGACGCTCATTCAGGAACTGTGGCAGGAGCTTCTCCCTGCCGAGGAACTCGAGCCGCGACCGGAGGTCGTGGAACTCCTGGACGCCCGCATGGCGGAGTTTCAACGCAATCCCGCGGCAGGTTCACCTTGGGCTGAAGCGAAATTGCGGTGGCGCGCGGCGCGTGAATGAAGTTCACCCGCCAAGCTTCTCGACCTATCGCACGATCTGCATTGCTCCAGTCTGTTTGCGATCGATTTCCCAGTAGGCAGGCCGGATGAATTCTTGGTCGATCACGTTCAACGGCGCATAGAAGTGTCCGAGGAACCCCTGGTTGCCGAAGGAATTGCCAAAGCCGAAAACGGAATAGCTCGGTTCCGGTGGCCCCCATGCCCAAGGGCTCCTGGTAGATACCCGGTAAGGCTTCAGCGCGATGACATACGACGCGACATATGTGCCGAGGATGAGGATCGTCACCACGAAAGCGCGCTGTGGGTTTTCCATTGTGGTTTCTCTTTGTTCCAACAGCTCGAGGTTGAATGCACGCGGAATTCGCGCTCTGATGCCCTTCCCTCATGACCACCACTCGACGCACCCCCGAACAACTCCGCAGCTTTCGCTGGTTTGGCCCGAATGATTTGCGCAGCTTTGGCCAGCGCTCGCGCCTGCGCCAGATGGGGCTCGGCCCGGAGGATTGGGTCGGCAAGCCGGTCATCGCCATCCTGAATACCTGGAGCGAGATCAATCCCTGCCACCTCCATTTCAAGGTGCTCGCCGAGAATGTGAAGAAAGGCGTGCTCCAGGCCGGCGGCATGCCAATCGAAATTCCCGTCCTCTCGCTCTCGGAGAATTTCATGAAGCCGACGACCATGCTCTATCGCAATCTTCTCGCGATGGAGACGGAAGAAGTGCTGCGCTGTCATCCGGTCGATGGCGCGGTGCTGCTCGGCGCCTGCGACAAAACCACGCCGGCGCTGATCATGGGCGCGCTCTCGGCAGCGCTGCCTTTCATCTTCGTTCCGGGCGGACCGATGTTGCACGGGCAATGGCGCAACCAGACCCTCGGCTCGGGCACAGACACCTGGAAATACTGGGCGGAACTGCGCGCCGGGAAAATCAGCCAGGAGGACTGGTGCGAAATCGAAGAAGGCATCGCCCGCTCGCACGGCCATTGCATGACCATGGGCACAGCGAGCACGATGACCGCAGTCACCGAAACTCTTGGGCTCACGCTGCCGGGCGCTTCCTCCATTCCCGCGAGCGACGCGCGTCATTGGCACATGGCCGCGGAAAGCGGCCGGCAGATCGTGGAGAATGCCTGGACGGACTTGAATCCGGCGCGCTTCCTCGGCAAAGCCGCCTTTCACAATGCCATCGTCGCCGACATGGCCGTCGGCGGATCGACCAATGCCATTGTCCATCTGGTGGCGATGGCCGGGCGCGCCGGCATAAAACTCCCGCTGGATGATTTCGACGCGATCTCCCGCAAGACCCCGCGTCTCGCCGATCTGCGGCCCGCCGGCCGGTTCCTCATGGAGGATTTCTTCTTCGCCGGCGGCCTGCCCGCGACCCTCGCGCAGTTGCTCGATCTGCTCGATGGCGATTGCCTCACGGTCAACGGCCGGTCGCTGCGCGACAACGTGGCCGCCGCGAAAATTTGGAATCCCGAAGTCATCCGCTCGCGGGAAAATCCGCTCGCGGCCGAAGGCGGCACCGCCGTCCTCCGCGGCAATCTTTGCCCGAATGGTGCGGTCATCAAACACAGCGCCATGGAACCGCGTTTCCTTCACCATCGCGGGCCGGCGGTCGTGTTTCAGAATTACCCCGACCTCGCGAAGCGGCTCGACGATCCGGCGACACCGATCACGGCGGAGAGCGTGATGGTGCTGCAAAGCGGCGGCCCAATCGGCGCACCTGGCATGCCCGAATGGGGCATGTTGCCGCTGCCCAAGCGGTTGCTCGAAGCCGGCGTGCGCGATCTTTTGCGCATCTCCGATGCGCGCATGAGCGGCACGAGTTACGGCGCGTGTATTCTGCATGTCGCCCCGGAATCCGCCGTCGGTGGGCCACTCGCGCTCGTCCGCGACGGCGACATCATCGCGCTCGATGTGCCCGCACGTACCCTCACCCTCGAAGTCGCCGATGACGAACTCGCCCGTCGCCGCGCCGCCTGGAAACCCGCACCTCGCCACTACGAGCGCGGCTACGGCTCACTCTTCCTCAATGAAGTGACGCAAGCCGATGAAGGCTGCGATTTCCGATTCCTCCACTTCAACGGCAAGCCGACGCCGGAGCCGGCGATTCACTGAAAGCGCGTCGAGCGGCGTATAGTAATACGCCCCCGCGCCCTGCATTTCGTGCCTATTCCTCAATTGGATCTTCCAGGATGAGCTCTGCCAGCGCCTCGAAATCCACGGGCTTGGCAAAATGATAATTGAAACCGGCTTCCCGGGAGCGAATGCGATCGTTCTCCTGCGCGTAACCGGAGATGGCCACGATCGGCGTGCGCTCGAAGCCGCCAGCTCGCAACCGCCGCGCGAGCTCGTAGCCATCGATCCCGGGTAGGCCCAGATCGAGCAGCAGAAAATCGGGCTGAAATTCCTGGGCCACTTTCAGCGCGGCCACGCCGTCGAAAGCCATCGCCACCTGATGCCCTCGCAATGTCAATAGACGGGCCAGCGAATGGACGGTGTCCTGGTTGTCGTCCACGAGCAGGATGCGCCGGTGCCGGCCGGTGGGCGCAGGCCCGGAGGGTGTCGAAGGTTGCATGGCAGGATTTGGCACAGTAATCGCCGGAAGTCGAACCGTGAAGGTCGAGCCGCGGCCAACGCCTTCGCTGGCTGCGGTAATCGTCCCGCCGTGGAGTTCGACCAATCGCCGGCAGAGATTGAGGCCGATCCCCAACCCACCGCTGGTGCGGTCGAGCGAACGGTCGCCTTGCGTAAAGAGATCGAAGATTTGCGGCAGCATCCGCGGGGCGATGCCGATCCCACTGTCGATGATCCGAATGACGGCGTCGCGGTCTTCCAACTCGGTCTCGATGCGAATCTTGCCTCCCTTGCGCGTGTACTTGATCGCGTTGGTCAGAAGATTGGCGATGATTTGCTCGAGCCGTGTCGGGTCGGCGTCGACGAATAATCCGATGTCGGAGGCGAGTGAAACTTCGAGTTCGTGACGGCGCTCACCGATCATGCTCCTGGCGGCCTCCACCGCGCGCCGGATCGTCTCCCCCACGTCGACCGGTTGTTTGCGCAAGTCGATCTTGCCGGCGGTGATGCGGGAGACATCGAGAAGATCGTCGACGAGGCGGCTCAAATTGCCGGTCTGCCGCTCGATGACGTTCCGGGCCAGTTCGACGGCGCCGGCGTCGTTGCCGGCCACACTCCAAAGACGCACGGCATTGGCGATGGCAGAGAGCGGATTGCGCAATTCGTGACCGAGCACCGCGAGGAATTCATCCTTGCGCTGATCCGCTTCGCGCAGGGCTTGTTCCGCCTGGTCGCGTTCCTCCCGCCGGGTGCGAATCGCGGCCGTCATTTTGTTGAAGCTGCCCGAGAGCGCGCCAAATTCGTCCGCCGTCTTGACCGGCACGATCGTCTCGTAGTCGCCACCGATGACCCGCTCCGCGGCCGCGGCAATGCGGCGCATCGAGCGGGTGAAACTGTGCGCCAGCAGAAACGCGGCGACCAATCCGATGACCATCACGACGATCCCCGCCAGCACCTCCAGCCAGAGCACCTTGACGATCGGCTGGTAAGCCTCGCGCGCATCCACCTTCACGACCAGCGCCCAACCGCCGTAGCCTATCGCCCGCCCCACCGCGAGCACGGGCACACCCCGGGAATCGCGATACTTGAAGAGCGATTCGTTGCCCTGAAGCGCCGCATTCAAGGCCGGCGCGGCATCCAGCGCCACCTTCGCCGTCTCCGCATTCCCGCCTTCGGTGAAGAGGAAGCGAAGTTTGTCGCCCGAGCGCATTCCCAAAATGGCCTCACCGCTTTCACCGAGACCGGTCGTATTGTGCAGCACCTTGTCCAGGCTGGTCACGTCCACCCCTTCCAACAGGACGCCGTCAATGCGACTCGGGTCGGTTCGCGAACGGACCGGCGCCCCCAGCGTGGAGCCGAAATGGCGGGAAGTTTCCTCGGGCGCCCCAATGGCTGCGCCCTTCAACCCGGCCTTGAAAGAGGGCTCCGCGGCCACGTTGCGGCCGACGCTCGCGGGATTGCTGGAGAGCACCACGACGCCGGTCGGATCGACCAGCGACGCCGAGTAAACGGGCCTGCTCGTCGCGATCAACTCGAGCGTGGTCTGCGACCACTTGCGATTCTCTTCCTCCGGCAAGCTCCGGGCCCGATCGTAAAGCAGGCCGCGCAATTCACCGCGGTCGGCATCGAGTTCCACCCTTTCGCGCAGCACGGCGACTTGGGCGCGAATCATGTCCCGCCGGGTATTGGCGGTGGCGCTGAGTTGCGAATCGACCGCTTTGCGCAGCACATTCTGCCAGAAAAATTCGTTGGCCACGACGAGCACCGCCAGCAGCAGCGCGAGGGTGAGGCCGACGAGCAGCGTCAGCTTGAGGACCACGGGAACCCGGCGACCTCGGCGCACTGCCGCGCCATCCGCGACGGCAGGCGGCCGGAGCGCATCGGATGTGCTGGAATATGATGCGCTGGATGGAGGTGTTTTGGTCGGTTCGCTCATCGGGGAGGCGGTCCGGTCAGAATATGCATCGTAGCCTGAGCCATGCCTGACGGCAATGTTCGTCCCTCGGGGAAAACCCTGATTTAGGAGCGTACGTATTCTGTCTTACGAAGGCGCTTTTCCCTTTCCCATTTTCCCTCTTCCATCTTCCCCCACCCTTTCCGCTTGCCCGAAGCCGCCGGAACAGATGGAACTAGCATATCCCGATGAAGACGACTCTCTCACTCGCCGACCTCCAGGCTTCCGTCATTTCCGTCCCGCCTCTCTGCCGCGATGCGCAGCTCCGGCCCAACGCTGCCGAGAACGCCAAGCTCATCAAGCACATTGAATCCGGCGGTGTTTCCACCCTGCTCTACGGGGGCAACGCCAACTTTTACAACATCGCGCTCAGCGAGTACGAAGCTGTCCTCGATCAACTCGAAGCCGCCGCCGGGCCCGACACGCTCATCGTCCCCGCCTTCGGCCCGTATTTCGGCCTGGCCCTCGACCAGGCGGCGATCCTCGCGCGGAAGAAATTCCCCACCGCCATGTTGCTGCCGACCGTCGCCGTCAGCTCGCCGAAAGGCGTGCAAGCGGCCGCGCTGAAGCTCGCGGAAAAGGTCGGCAAACCCATCGTCCTTTACATCAAGGATCAGGGTTACGTGACGCTCGACGTGGTCAAAGCGCTCGTCGCCGCCGGCGTCATCTCCTGGATCAAGTACGCGGTCGTCCGCCAGGATCCCGCCGAGGATGACCTTCTCGCCGGGCTCGTCGAGGCCGTCGATCCGCGCCTCATCGTCAGCGGCATCGGCGAACAGCCGGCGATCATTCATTGGCAGAAATTCGGCGTCCACGCCTTCACCAGCGGCTGCGTGTGTGTGGCCCCGCGGCGCTCCCAGGAGATGCTCAATGCCTTGCGCGCCGGCGACACGGCCGCCGCCGAAGCGATCCGCGAACGGTTCACTTCCCTGGAGACCCTCCGCAATTCCCACGGCCCGATCCCGGTCTTGCACCACGCCGTCGCCCTCGCCGGCATCGCCGAGACCGGCCCGGCGCTCCCGCTCATGGCCGACCTCGACGGCCCGCTTCAGGACAAAATCTGGCCCGTCGCCCAGTCGACACTGAAGTGGAACCAAGGCTGAGAAAGCCGTCGTGGCTTGGAATTCGAGTATTCTGTGCTCGACTGATCTGTCGTCCCTGGCGGAACTAATTCCGTTGGGGGGATGTCCATCAACCCAGCGCTAAAGCGCTGGGCTATTCTCGGAAGTCCCTGCGGGACTGGGTGAGCGATCTCTGACAAGAGCCCAGCACTTTGGCGCTGGGTAACCGTCTGAAACTCCGAACCCAAGTCTCGAAGGATGTGTTCGGCAAAATACCATGCCGGATTTCGCCAGAAAAGCCCCCAGTCCCGCAGGGACTTCTCGGAAATAGCCCAGCGCTTCAGCGCTGGGTGACCGTTCCTAAAAAAGAACGCCAAGTCCCGGAGGGACGAAAGACTCCCCTCCCGTCTCCCGCGAAAAAACTCCCTATTGTTGAGAGAGCGACCGTATTCTCTTCTGGGCTGCCCCCCACCCAGACGATGCTGCCGTTCCTCACGCCCTCAAACCGGACCGCCCCGGCCATCCTGGCCGTCGCCGCACTCCTTCTGGGACCGGCCGCCCTGCGCGCTGACGACGCCGTGCTTTTCCGCCGCGATGTCATGGCGGTGATCTCCAAGGCGGGATGCAACGCCGGCTCCTGTCACGGCAATGCCACCGGTAAAGGCGGGTTCAAGCTTTCGCTGCGCGGTCAGGACCCCGACCTCGACTGGCAGGCCCTGACGCGCGACCAGGAAGGGCGCCGGGTGAATCTCCTGCAACCCGAGAACAGCCTCATCCTGCTCAAACCTACCGCCATGCTCGCCCACGAGGGCGGCCAGCGTTTCGGCATCGGCTCGCCGGAATACAAAATCCTCCTGCGCTGGCTGCGCGATGGCGCGCCGGATTCCGGCATCAACGCCCCGAAGGTCACCAAACTCGAAGTCAAAATCCCCGAGCACGTCGTCATCGAACCGGCCACCGACGCGAAGCTGAGCGTGACTGCGAAATTCGCCGACGGGTCGACCCGCGATGTCACCCGGTTCGCGGTCTACGAGCCAAACAACGAGATCGCCAAAGTTTCCGTCGATGGCGACGTCGCTCGCGACAAGAGCGGCGAAACCACCATCCTCGTTCGCTATCTGGAAAAGCAGGTCGCGGTGCCGATCGCCTTCATTCCCGCGCGGCCCGATTTCGTCTGGAGCGATCCGCCGGCGAATAACTACATCGACGAACTGGTTTACCAAAAACTGCGCCTCCTGCGCATGAATCCTTCGGACCTGTGCAGCGACGCCACCTACATCCGGCGCGCCTCGCTCGACTTGCTCGGACTCGTGCCCGACGCCGAATCGGCGCGCGCTTTCATTGCCGACAAAGATCCCGACAAACGCACCAAGCTTGTCGGGAGACTTCTTCAGCGGCCCGAGTATGCCGATTTCTGGGCCTTGAAATGGGCCGACCTGCTCAAGATCGAACAGCGGCAGCTCGATTACGACGGGATGCGCGTCTTCCACGATTGGATTCGCGAGAGCATCGCCAAGAACAAACCGCTCGACCAATTCGCCCACGAGATTATTGCCGCGCGCGGCAGCACGTTGCAAAACCCGCCCGCGAACTGGTGGCGCGCCAATCGCGACCCGGTGACCCGTGCGGAAAATACCGCCCGCGTTTTCCTCGGCACGCAACTCAAATGCGCGCAATGCCACAACCACCCGTTCGAGCGCTGGACCCAGGACGACTATTACAACTGGGCCGGCCTCTTCGCCCGTATCGACTACAAGGTTTCCGACGACAAGCGCACGGACAAAAACGACAAAAACGAATTCAAGGGCGACCAGACGGTGCTCATCAAACCCAAGGCGGTCTTCCTCAACGTCCGCACCGGAGACCCGGCCAAACCGCGCTTCCTGGGGGTGGCCGAAGCGCCGCAGATTTCCAAGGACCACGACGAACTACTCGCCCTCGCCGACTGGCTGCCGCACAGCCCGATGTTCGCCCGGATGCAGGTCAATCGCGTGTGGTTCAATCTGCTCGGGCGCGGTATTGTCGATCCGGTCGATGACTTTCGCGCGAGCAACCCGCCCGCGCATCCGGAACTCCTCGAAAAACTCACGAAGGATTTCGTTGGCCACGGCTACGACCTGCACTGGCTCATCCGCACGATTATGGCCTCGCGTGTCTACCAGCTCTCCGCGGTGCCCAACGCCGATGACGAAGACAACAATTTCCACGCGTTCGTCCGCCGCCTGAGCGCCGAGCAAATGCTCGACTCGATCAGCGCCGTCCTGGCCACGCCGTTGCCGCTGGAAGGCGTCCCCGCCGGTGTCACGCGCGTCTCCCAGGTCGCCGAAGGCCGGAAACATTACAAGCCGCTCACCACGGACATCGACAAATTCGAAGCCACGTTCGGCAAACCGCCGCG
>DASYAY010000089.1:0-55349 GCA_036501065.1 Chthoniobacter sp.
CCGACTACTCACCACCGCTTCATAAGCCTTCCATCTCCACCCCTCACCCCTCATAAAACCCCGCCAAAAAAAACACAGTTGCTCCGGGGTGAATGTTCTTTGCTGAGCCTGATCCCCGGATGTTATCCGGGGCTACGGTCCAACAGCCCTTCGGGCTGTGTGGATGTCCCCCCTATTGCGCAATGCTCAAGAGTTGCCGCTTGCGGGATGCGGAATTCCGTTCGACTTGCCTTCAGCCAAGTTTTAAACGCTCCTCTTTTCGCATGATCGCCAAGCCCCACAGCGCCTTGATCATTGTCGGGCACGGATCCACCGTGAACGCCGACTCCAGCGCTCCGACGTTTGATCACGCCGCGGAGATCTCCCGGCGTGGGGTTTTCGGCGAGGTCTGCTGCGCCTTTTGGAAGGAAGAGCCGAGCTTGCGCCAGGTGCTTTACATGGTGGATGCCGAGGACATTTACGTCGTGCCGAATTTCATCAGCGAGGGTTATTTCACGCGCACCGTCATTCCGCGCGAACTCGAACTGACGGGCCCGGTCACACGCCGCCACGGACGCACCATCAAGTACTGCGAACCGGTGGGCAATCATCCGCGCATGACCGAGTTGCTGCTTCGCCGTGCGGCGGAAGTGGCGCCCGGAGTGCCGCCGAAAGAGACGAGCTTGTTCATCGTCGGCCACGGGACGGATCTGAACGAGAATTCCGCGGTCGCCGCGAAACGCGAAGTCCGCCACATCGCCGAAAGCGGCCTCTACGCCGAGGTGCTCAATGCCTACATGGAGGAGGAACCGCTCATCTCGAAATGGGACGAATACGCCACGCAGCCGAACGTCGTGGTGGTGCCGTTCTTCATCTCCGACGGCCTGCATAGCTACGAGGACATCCCGGAGTTGCTCGGCATCGCCCGATCGCCGGATGCGGCGGCCGGCGCCGCACCTGGGGACATCTTTCGTCGGAACCCTTCGCATCTTCGCGGACGAAATCTCTATTACGCCAGCGCCGTCGGCACCGAACCGCTCTTCGCCGACCTCATCCTCGAACAAGTGGCGGCCTTTGATGCCGCCGAAGCGGGCCTCGCTCTTGCATGACGCCGGCTCTCACCCAGGCCTTCGCAGACTGGATCGCGGACGGCGGGCGGCAGGTGGGCGAAATCCACATCGAACCGGCGGGAAATGGCTTTGCGCTCTCGCACTGCAATGAGACGACGGCCGGCGCGGCGTTGGCTCCGTTCACCGGTCCGGAGGCGGCGCGCGAACTCGCGCACTTCGATGATGCCGGCAAATTCCGCCCTCTCAAGAGTGCGCCGACGTTGCGGCACGGCTGGCGCCTGCGTCTCGCGGATCTGGCCGAACTACGCCGCGCGCTCGATTACTTCTACCCCGGAATGGTCGGCATCTGGGCCAGCCGTCAGCGCGGAACGCTCACCGTCATCCCCTTGCGCGAGACGCTGGCGCGACAATCGGGCATGTATGCCGTGACCAAAAAAATCTCCGACGATCAGGCGCAGACGATGATTGGCGGATTTTGCCGGACGGATGGCGGCTGCCTGAAGCGGATTCTTTGGCCGATCGCTCCGGGCGTTCCTGTGAGTTCGTTGCCTGCGGAGAAATTCGAGGCGACAGCGCCGCCGCAATCTCTGCCTCTGCTCTGCCACGAGGCCTGCAATCTCCTTGTCGCCCAGGCGCGGGTCGTGGTGAAGAAAGGGGAGGCGCCCGCATGATCATTCGCGCCCGCCAGGTGGTCACCATGGATGGCCCGCCAATCGAAAACGGCGGGGTCGCCATCGAGGGCAATCGTATCGTTGCCGTCGGCACGGTGCCGGATTTGCAATGGGTCTCCGCCGGTCCGGTGCTCGACTTGGGCGAGCAGGTGCTGCTCCCGGGCCTGATCAACGCCCACTGTCATCTCGACTACACGATGATGCGCGGAGCAATCAACGCGCCCAAGCAATTCACCGCCTGGGTGCAGCGGATCAACGCCCTCAAACGCAGCCTCGACAGCACCGATTACCTGAACGCCATCCAACGCGGCTTCGCGGAGTTGCTCCGCTGGGGCACGACCAGCGTGTGCAACATCGAGGCTTTCCCGGAACTGATGGTCCATCTCGGGCGCTCTCCTCTGCGCACCTGGTGGTTTTACGAGATGATCGATATTCGCCATCGGATCACGACCGATGACGTGGTCGCGGGGGCGCTCGCATTCTTCCAACATCGGGCCAATTCGCTGGACAGCTTCGGTCTCAATCCGCATGCCCCCTACACCGCTTCGCTCGACCTCTATCACCTCGCCAATGCCTGCGCCTCGTCCTTCACGATGCCGTTGACGACGCACCTGGCGGAATCCACCGAGGAATATCAAATGTTCCGCTACGGAGCCGGCGCCCTCCACGATTTCATGGACTCGCTGCAACGGCCGATGAAAGATTGCGGACGGACATCGCCGTTCGGTCATTTATGGCGAAATGGCGCCGTCGGCCCGCAATGGCTGCTCGTGCACATGAACACACTGGTCGAAGACGATTTTCAGACGCTGGCTGAACTGCCCCGCGGCTCCGGGCCGCACATCGTGCACTGTCCCGGCAGCCATCGTTATTTCAGCCACCCGCCGTTCCCTGCCCACCGCTTGCACGAGCTCGGCATGAATCTTTGTCTCGCCACCGACAGCCTCGCGAGCACGGAGTCGCTGAGCTTGTTCGAAGAGATGCGGATGTTCCGCCGGACCGAGCCCTGGCTTCATCCGGAGGAGTTGCTGCGGATGGTCACGGTCAATCCTGCGCGTGCACTGCGCCGTCGCGGGCAGTTGGGAAAAATTGCCCCAGGGGCGCTGGCTGACTTGATTGCCCTGCCGGCACCCGGTACCCTCGGCGGCGTTTACGAGGATATCGTCAATTATGACAAGCCGGTATCCTGGATGATGATCGATGGCCAGATTCGCCCGTAATATTTTGTTGTCCGCCGGTATCGCGATTTTCGCGCTGCCGGTTTGGTCGTCTGGCAGCGATGCCGGCCAGGTCTTCCGTGTATTCGGAGACTCGAATGCCTCCGCGTCGAGAGGATCGCTTCAACGGCTCTGCGCCACGAAACGGCGGCGACGGACTCCCAGCACGCCGGGGCCTGTGACTCCGGCACCGCCTCCAGAACCCCAGCCCGGTCCTGACGGCGCGCTGCCGCTCGCGGCCTGGGGAGCGATTTGCATCGATGCTCTTTCGGGAAAGGTTCTCTACGAGAGCAACGCGGATGCGCCCCAGTATCCCGCGAGCACGACGAAAATCATGACCGCCCTGCTGGTCATCGAGGAAGGCGACCTCGACCACGAAGTGGAATGCGATCTCGAAGACAGCAAGGTCGGCGAGAGCAGCTTGAATCTGAAGCCCGGCGAACGCTTCACCCGGAGGCAAATGCTCTATGGGCTGATGCTCAAGAGCGCCAACGACGTGGCCCACGCGCTGGGACGCGACAATGCCGGGTCGATCGAGGCCTTCGCCGAGAAGATGACCCGCCGGGCGAAGGAACTCGGCGCGACCAATACCCACTTTGCCAATCCCAACGGTCTCCACAACCCCGACCACTACACCACGCCGCGCGATCTGGCCTGCATCGCCCGGGCGGCGATGCAGCAGCCCTTTTTTCGCCAGGTGGTCGGCACCCGTGATTACACCTGGCTGGTGAACGGCGTCCCGGACCCACTGCACAATCACAACCGCCTGCTCGAGCGGTTTCCCAACTGCACCGGAGTGAAGACCGGTTACACCATTCCCGCCCAGCAGGTGCTCGTGAGTTCGGCCATGCGGGGCACTCACGAGGTCATCTCGGTAGTCATGCACACGGACAAGCCCGGCATCTGGAACGACAGCATGCTCCTGCTCAGCTACGGGCTGGATCAACTGGCGCGGGACGCCACCAGTAGCGGGGCGGTAACGGGGGCGGCCGCGGGAAACTAGGGCAATTCCGAAAATGATGTAGCGGATCGACAGTCCCGCAGGGACTTCCGAAAATAGCCCAGCGCTTTAGCGCTGGGACTTTCCGCAAAGAGCCAACCAGTCCCGGAGGGACGGCAGATCTAGGGCTTCGGTTTCAGATAAAAATTGCGCTCAAAAGCGCCGGCAGCAAAACCACTTTCTCGCTACTGAGAAGAAGAGGGGTTTTGGCACTGCAAAACTTTTGCTTTCTTTTTCTCAAAGATGAAATAGTCTCAATTCCGCGACTCCACTTCCTATGGCTCGAATTTTGATTATCGATGATGACCCGGCCATGGTTTCGGTGATTTCCGACATCTGTCAGGAACGCGGACATCAAACGGTGGCCTACGCCTCTGGGCAGAAAGCCTTGGACAATCTTGCCGCCCACGCCCCGCAGCTCGTGATCACCGACCTGCGCATGGACAAGGTCGGGGGTCTCGACATTCTCCGCGAATGCCGGGAGGTGCTTCCGCAGACCCCGGTGATCCTGATTACCGCCTACAAGACGGTGGAGACGGCGCTCGAGGCAATGAAGCTCGGCGCCTACGATTACATCACCAAGCCTTTCAAGGTCGACGAGCTCCAGCTCACCATCCAGCGGGCGCTGGACAACCAGAGCCTCGTCCGCGAAAACCGCAACCTGCGGCAGATGGTCAAGGAGAAGTACCGCTTTGAGAACATCATCGGCACGAGCACCAAGATGCAGGACATCTACAACCTCATCGCCAAGGTCGCCGATACCGACAGCACCATTCTCATCCAGGGCGAAAGCGGCACCGGCAAGGAACTGGTGGCCCGCGCGCTTCATTTCAATTCCACCCGCCAGCATCAGCCCTTCGTCGCCATCAACTGCTCGGCGCTGCCGGAAAACCTGCTCGAATCCGAGCTCTTCGGCCACAAGAAGGGATCGTTCACCGGCGCGGTCAACGACAAGATCGGCCTGTTCGAGGAAGCGGAAGGCGGCACCATCTTCCTCGACGAAGTGAACTCCATGGCCCAGCCGCTGCAGACCAAGCTGCTGCGCGTCCTCCAGGAACGCCAGATCCGGCGCGTGGGCGAAACCAAGAATATTCCCATCAACGTGCGCGTGCTCGCCGCGACCAACGAGGCCTTGAGCGACAAGATCAAGGGCGGCAACTTCCGCGAAGACCTTTACTATCGGCTCGCCGTCATTCCCGTCGAGATGCCCGCCTTGCGCGAACGGCCGGACGACATTCCGCTGCTCGTCCATCACTTCCTGCAAAAGAACGCCTCCCAGACCGCCACCGAGCCGAAGAAGATCGATCCCAAGGCGGTCGAGATGCTGGCCAAATATCGCTGGCCGGGAAATGTCCGCGAACTGGAGAACGCCGTCGAGCGGGCCTGTGCCTTGTGCGACGACGGGCTCATTCGCACGACCGACCTTCCGCCGCAGGTGATCCGCCATGCCACCTCGCCGCCGGTCGAGCATTCGGGCTCACTGCCAGTCGGCCAGACCCTGGACGAGTACATCCGCGACCAGGAACGCCGCTACATCGAGGAAACGATCAAATTCAACAGCAACAGCCGGGAAAAGGCCGCGAAGATGCTGGGCATCAGCATGGCCACGCTTTATCGGAAGCTGGAAGTGAAGGCGCAGCGGGCGGCGGCGGCTGGAGGGGCGGCGGCGGCGAGTTAGTTGATGGGTGAGAGTTGAGAGTTGATAGCCATCGCTGGTTTGCCATGAAGCAGCCCGTACGCTGGTTCTTCCCCGGAAGGCTCCGGGACTTCGACGCGCACTGCTCATTCTCGTAGACACGAGAATGCGTCTGTCGATGGGATCATGCGTCGCAAACCGGCGACGGCTATCAATCCTCAACAATCAACTTTCTCTTCCCCTACGACCGCTTCGCAAAGAAACGCAACTGCTGGGCAGCTTTGTCGATCTCGTCGAGCTTCTGCAAGGTGGCCGTTTGTTTCTCGAGCAGTTCGACGTTTTTCGCTTTGATGTCCTTGAGTTTGTCGAGAGGTGACTTGGGCGCGATCCCTTGCGAATGAAGGTTGACGGCCAGCACGAGGAGGGCGCCGAGGGCGATGAGCTTGGGGGTGGTCAGTTTCATGGCGTTATTTGCCGCGGCCGGCCATGAGACGCGCCTGGCGCACGTTTTCTCCGATGGTCACCAGCTTGGCGTCGATCTTGGCTTGGTTGTCGGTGAGGGTTTTCTGCTGCTCGATGACGTCGTTGAGGATCTGCGTCGTCTGGATTTCTTCGCCCGTCTGGCCACCGGACGGCGCGGGGAGGAAATAGGCGCCGGCGACGCAAGCGGCCACGAGAAGCGCCACCGGGAAAGGTTTGGGTTTCATGCCCACCTACAAAGCGAAATCGATGCCGCAAACCTGTCAACGACGAAAATTTCAGATATTGGCAGGAATACTGCTTGCGGTGCGGTGGCGCTTTCATTACTCTCCTGCCCATGGCCGGACTTTCCCAATCGCAGACTCTTTCGCAACAGCAGGTCCTTGCCCCGCAGTTGCAGCAAAGTTTGCAGATTCTGCAGGCGCCCATGCTGGAGTTACGCAACCTCATCCAGCAGGAGCTTTGCACCAACCCGACTCTCGAGGAGGACATCAGCGAACCGACCATCGAGGACAAAAAGGCCGAGCACGAGGAATTTCAGGAGGAGTTCGATCGCCTGGCCAAACTGGACGAGGAATGGCGCGACTACATGTCCCAAAGCCAGAGCTACTCGGGGCGTTCCGCGGAGGAAGAGGAACGGCGGCAATTCTTTTTCGATTCCATCGTCGGCCAGGAGACCCTCCAGCAGCATTTGCTCGAACAGGTCAACTCCAGCGACATGAGCGCCGCCGACCGCAAGGTCGCCGAACTCCTCATCGGCAACGTCGACGATGCCGGATTCCTCCAAACCATCCCGGAGGAGATTGCCCAGAATACCGGCATGGAACTCGAGGATCTCACGCGGGTGCTCGATGTCGTGCAGACGTTTCACCCGATCGGGGTCGCCGCCCGCGACCTGCGCGAGTGCCTCCTCATCCAGCTCCGCCGGCTGAGCAAGGATCAGAGCCTCGAATTCCGCATCGTCGACCGGTATCTGGAGGATTTGGGCAAACGCCGTTTCCCGGAAATCGCCCGGCGCCTCGGCACCACCCCGGAGCAAGTCCAGCGGGCCGCCAATTTCATTGCCACTCTCGACCCGAAACCGGGCCAGATTTTCACTCCCGACCCCAACAACTACGTCCTGCCCGACGTCACCGTGGAAAAGATCGGCGGCGACTGGACCATTTCGCTGAACGGCGAACAGATCCCGCACTTGCGGATCAGCAACACCTACAAGGACCTCATGTCGCAGGACAAAGGCGGGGCCGATGTGAAGGACTACATCCGCGACAAAATCCGCAGCGGAAAATTTCTCATCAAGTCGATCCACCAGCGGCAGCAGACCATCTCGAACATCGCCCACGAGATCGTCTCGCGGCAAAAAGAATTCCTGGAGGCCGGCCCGAGTGCGCTCAAGCCGATGACGATGGTGCAAATCGCCGATGCCGTGGGCGTCCACGAGACCACCGTGAGCCGCGCCATCTCCGGCAAATACATGGCCACGCCGCAGGGCGTGTTCGACATGAAATATTTCTTTACCCCCGGTTACCAGACCTCCGGCGGCGAGGCCATGAGCAATACCAGCGTGAAAGGCGCCATCGCCGACCTCGTCCGGGCGGAAGATCCGAAGGCCCCGCTGAGCGACAAGGAAATTGTCGAAATTCTCGAGAAGCGCGGCATTCCCATCGCCCGCCGCACCGTCGCCAAATACCGCGGCGAGCTCAATATCCTGCCGAGCAACATGCGGAAGCGCTACTAAACGATTTCGCCTCCCGAACCTTCAAGCGATCCGCCCACCGTTGGGCAATGGCAATTCAGTGGCACACTGCAATCCATGAGAATTACCGTCGTTCTCGACAAGACCGGCCGAATCGTCCTTCCAAAGGAAATTCGCCATCTCCTCCATCTCACTGAAGGTGCCAAACTTCGGATGGAAGTCGTCGGTGATAAGCTCGAACTGACGCAAGAGTTTCCCGAGGTGCGATTGGCCAAACGCGGCAAGCGCCGGGTCGTCGCCGGTTGGGAAGGCTTCGATGCTGCTGGAGCGGTTCGGGAGATGCGTGAGGAACCAGTGAATCGGATCGATGCCTCTTCCAGCAAGTGAGCGCGTCAATCGATACCTCGATTCTCGTCGCCGCCATCGTTGCCACAGAAAAGCACCACGTTTGCCGGTTGTCCGAAGCTTGGTCGTTGAGAGGCATCCAAACGGCGGTTTCAGCGACCAGAACACCACCGCCTATATATAGGCGGATGGTCGTTTGGACGTTCGACGACCTTGGACGTTGACTTGGACGTTCCTGGTCGTTCGGTCGTTCATGCCCGGAATACCGGTCAACTCGTTCGCAAATCACCCAGGTGATCCCCGCGGCCCGACTCCGATTCGCCGTCGCCATCCTCGCGTTTGAATTGCGGGAAAACCCGCATCCGACCTGCGGTATTCTTTCTGCCAATTCGCGGACTCGACCCGATGGACTTGCACTTCGCGATTCACAATTCTCGCGCACCCGTGTCCTTCCCTTCGCTAGCCACGCGCCAATGGAAGTTTCTAGGACATCCGGTCCGGACCCATTAAACAGACCTCCGTATGGAAACCAGCAACCGATACGTGACTGCCTACAATTACGCGGACAACTCGCCACCGTACACCGACTTCGTAGCCCGCGGACGGCATGTCACCGATGGCAACGCGCGAGCAGACATCGGGCGGAATGATTTCTCACTCCCAACGTCCGTCTCCCTCAGCCCGGAAGCGGGCGCGGCTTACGGATCGCGAATTTTCATCGACGGCTATGGCTGGTTTCTCAACGAAGATTCGACCCAGGCCGGACTGGCCAATGCGCCGCGTTTCGATCTATGGACGGCGGGAGCAACAGCGGATGAATTGGCCACACTCACCGGCTGGTTTGACGTGACCATTTTCGCACCCTCCGAGAAGGTCCCTCCGGCTTGGAAGCAGAAAACCGCCGGACAAAACTGGCACTACAGCCTCTGGACATCCCCTGCCCGGCTCGTTGCCATGCGCGATGGCTCCGCGAACTGGCAGGGCATTTATCGCGAAGGGATTTTGCTCACCTGACTCACCTCCACCGAAACTGAACCCAATTAGATTCCCCCTATGAGAAACACCCTCTGGCTCGTCGGCGACTACGCCAATACCACCAAGCGACAACAACAAGCGGCCAAAGCAGGTTGCGCAGTGACCATTGATTTCCACTTCAATAGCAACGGGTCCACGGCGACGGGCGGGGAGGTTTGGTTTAAACCCAATGATGATGCATCCGAGAATCTGGCGGCCGCCATTCTGCAAGGATACTCGACGGTCGGCTTGCCAGTGCGTGGAACCAACTCCGCAGATCCAGGAACGCGCGCGGCCTTTATTCGTCATTACCAAAGTCCTGCCGTCCTGACCGAGCCGTTGTTCGTCAGCAACAAAACTCAAGCGCAGTGGATCCATAATCCAGACAACGTTTCGGCTTTGGCCAGGGTCATCGCCGCGGCTCTCGAGGACGCCACGAAGCCAGGAGATCTGATCGGTCTCTCCATCGGCCACCGCTGCAAAACGTCAGAGCCGAACGATACCGGAGCTGCTTGTATCCTCGGCGACACCGAGGCGACTCATGGCATTGCCCTGGCGTTGGCGGTGGCCGCTCTTTTGGCTGGCGGGACCGTCGAACCACCGGCTTGCGCCAAGATTGGATAATATCACCTGGCCAAAAATCGGCCTGCCGACCCGAACGGCTGCGGACAGGAATGGCTAAAATCGTGGGTCGAACACGTAGACAGGCGCCTATAGGCCGCGGCCGGGGGAATAGTCGCCAACTTCCCTGTTGCGATTCACACCCTGCCTGCCAGACAGTGTCCGCCCGCATGATCACACCCGACCAAGTCCGAGAAAAGCTTTTGTCCGTCAAATACCCCGGCTTCAGCCGCGACATCGTGTCGTTTGGCCTGGTCAAAGATGTGCGGGTCACCGGCGCCGATGTCCTCGTGCAGATGAGCCTGGCGACGAACGATCCCAAGGTCCCGCAGGCCATCAAGGAGCACTCTGAGGCCGTCCTCAGGCAACTCCCCGATGTCGGGCAGGTGACCGTGCGAATCGACATCCAGGCGCCCCCGCAAGCGCCCCAGCCGGGCGGCAACCCGATGACCGCAGGCTCCATCGAAGGGATCAAGCGCGTGATCGCCGTGGCCAGCGGCAAGGGTGGCGTGGGCAAATCCACGGTGGCCGCCAACCTCGCCATCGCCCTGGCGAAGAACGGCGCCAACGTCGGCCTCTGTGATTGCGACCTCTATGGGCCGAGCATGGGTCTGATGTTTGGCAGCAACGAACGGCCGATGGCCACCGAAGACAATCGCATCCTGCCCATCGAGCGTTACGGTCTACGGCTCATGTCGATGGGCTTTTTGCTCGATGACGCCTCGCCGGCCATCCTGCGCGGGCCGATGGTCACCAAATACACCCAGCAATTCCTCCGGCAGGTCGAATGGGGCGAGCTCGATTTTCTCGTCCTCGATCTTCCACCCGGGACCGGCGACATCCAGCTCACCATCGTGCAAACCGTCGCCCTCGCCGGCGCTCTCATCGTGACTACGCCTCAGGAAGTCGCCTTGATCGATGCCCGCAAGGCGGCGTCCATGTTCCAGAAGGTCAACGTGCCGGTCCTCGGCCTGATCGAAAACATGAGCTACTTCCTGTCGCCCAGTGACGGCAAGCGCTACGACATTTTCGGTTCCGGCGGAGGCGAACGGGAAGCGGCGCGGCTCAAAGTTCCGCTCCTCGGGCAGATTCCTATCGATATCGCCACGCGCGAAGCGGGCGACCGAGGCCAGCCCGTGACCAGCGCAGATCCGGCCAACCCCGTCGCCCAGGTATTTCTTCAGATTGCTCGCAAACTTGCCGAACCAATGTCACTTTAAGGCCACAACTGCGGGTTTCGACGAATGCAATAGGAGTGGCAAAACGATTGACGCCTGACAGAATTTACAGAAATTATGCTGACAGCCATGAACCCCTCCACAGACGATACGTCTGAATTTGTTCGCGAGTCCTTGCTCTACAAGGAATTCCTCGCGGAACGGGAGGAGATTCTGCGCCATAAGTGGATCGAGAGCGAGAAGGCCGGCCACGATATCGGTTTTGAAAAAGCCCTGCTCGATTGGATCGTCAAGCATCGTTCCTCCTGGCGGGCGCAACGACATCCAGGGCACGCATGACGTAGTTCCCCTGAGGTTTCTTTAAGGTGATCCTGTGAGATCGCCAAGGAACATGAACCCAGCTCCCACACCACCCATTCCCGGGGCCGCGCTCGTTCTGGACCGCGCGGCCATCGAGCGCTGCCTCAAGCGCATCACGCACGAGATCATCGAGCGCAACCCCGACCTGTCCAAGGTCGCCCTCATCGGCATCCCCTCGCGCGGCATTGAGATCGCCCGGCGCCTCGCCGGCTACCTGAAGGAGTTCAGCGGCACCGAACCTTTCACCGGCGTTGTCGACGTCGCCATGCACCGGGACGACCTCCACCGGCACCGCCTGCCGCCACGGGTCGAGCGCACCATCCTGCCCCACGATCTGGAGGATGTGACGATCGTTCTCACCGACGACGTCCTCTTTTCCGGCCGCACCTGCCGCGCGGCCATGGATTCGATCTCCAGTTTCGGCCGGCCGGCCCGAATCCAATACGCCGTGCTGGTCGACCGCGGCCATCGGGAATTGCCCATTCGGGCGGATTACGTCGGCAAAAATCTCCCCACGGCCCTCGGCCAAAGGGTGCATGTGCGCTTTGAAGCCACCGATGGCATCGAAGATTCCGTTTGGATGAGTCAGACCTGAACCCTCCCCCCATGGAAGCAGCCGCCGTCCCCGCCAAGCCCCAAGCCACTACCGCCACCACGAAAGCTCCCGACATTTGGACCCGCAAAGACCTTGTGGGTCTCCAGGACCTCACGGCCGCGGAGATCAACCACGTTCTCGATACCGCCTCGGCGTTCAAGGACGTCGGTGCCCGCGAGATCAAAAAGGTGCCGGCCTTGCGCGGCCAAACGCTGGTTAATTTCTTCGTGGAAGCCAGTACCCGCACGCGGGTGAGTTTCGAACTGGCCGCCCACCGCCTCAGTGCCGACGTGATCAACATGATGGCGTCCAACTCCAGCCTGACCAAAGGCGAGACGCTCAAGGACACGGCGAAAAACCTCCAGGCACTCCATGCCGACATCATCGTGCTGCGGCACAGCAGCGCGGGCGCGGCGCAATTCCTCGCCGAACGGCTGGAGGCCAGCGTCATCAACGCCGGCGATGGCGCCCACGAGCATCCCACCCAGGCGCTGCTCGATACCTTTACCATTCGCGAAAAGCTCGGCCGCATCGCCGGCATCCACGTCGTCATTGTCGGCGACATTCTCTTCAGCCGCGTGGCCCGTTCGAACATTCACGCGCTGCTCAAGCTCGGCGCCAGGGTCACCCTGGTCGGCCCGAGCACGCTGGTGCCGCGGGAGTTCGAACCCCTGGGAGTGAAAGTCACTCACGATCTGGACCGGGTGCTGCCCGAGGCCGATGTCGTGAATTTGCTGCGCATCCAGCACGAACGGCAGCGTAAGGAGTACTTTCCCAGCCTCGGTGAATACACCCAGTTCTTCGGCCTCACCAAACAGCGCGCCGAACGGCTCAAGCCGGATGCCCTCATCATGCACCCGGGACCGATCAATCGCGGCGTGGAGATCGACAGCGATCTCGCCGACAGCGACCGCAGTGTGATCCTCGATCAAGTCACCAATGGCCTGGCCGTACGCATGGCGGTGCTTTACCTCTGTGCCGGGGTCCGCGGCGCGGAATGAGGACCATGGCCACCAGCACGAAAAGAAAAGATCAAAGCGCGTCTTTCCTTCCCGGCTTTGAGCCTGCTGTGCAAAGTCCCCGGGAAGTGTCAGGTTTCCGGGAAGAACTGGCTGCGTTTTCCGAATTCGGAGCCCGGACGGTTGTCACCGAACATGACTGCGACGGCTCGCGAGTCCCGGTCTTCGAAAACGAATTCTGGACAGCGAAGCAACGCGCCGGCCACAGCCTGCAGGAGATTTCCTATCGCGCGTGTTTCAAGCCGCAGCTCCCGGCCTTTTTCATTTCGCGTTTCACCTCCGCCGGTGATGCCATCTACGACCCCTTCATGGGACGGGGGACGACGCTGGTCGAAGCTTCGCTCCTCGGTCGCCGGCCAGTCGGCAATGATGTCAATCCCCTGAGCCGGGTGCTCGTCCAGCCGCGGCTGACGCCGCCGTCCCTGGAGGCCATTTCCAAGCGCCTCGACGAAATCCCCTTGGATACCGCGAGCGACACTCCAGACGACCTGTTGGTCTTCTATCACCCGGATACACTGCGCGAGATTGGCGCTTTGCGTAGTTGGTTCCTGCAACGCCGCGAGTCGGGCGAATTGGACGACCTGGATCGCTGGTTGCAGATGGTCGCGACCAATCGCCTCACCGGCCATAGTCCCGGATTTTTCTCCGTCTACACCCTCCCGCCCAACCAAGCCACCAGCGTCACCGCCCAACGGAAAATCAACGCCAAGCGGAACCAGACTCCCGAGTACCGCGACGTTCGGAAATTGATGCTCCGAAAATCGCGCCAGTTGCTCAAAGATCCGCTCCCCGCAAAGGCCAGCCCGGCTTCTTCCCTGCACACCGGTTCAGCCGCGCACACGCCCGGCATCGAGAGCGCCAGCGTGGCTCTCATTGTCACCTCCCCGCCGTTCCTCGATATCGTGCAATACAAGCAGGACAACTGGCTGCGCGCCTGGTTTTGCGGCATCGATCTCGACCAGGTCGACGTCTGGACCTTCCGCAAACTCAGCGATTGGTCCGAGGCGATGAAAGGAGCCTTCTCGGAGTTTCTCCGCGTCCTGCGCCCCACCGGCGTCATGGCCTTTGAAGTCGGCGAAGTCCGGAAAGGGTCAGTTCGCCTCGAGGATGAAGTCGTCCGCGTCGGACTGGCCACCGGTTTCATTCCCGAGTGCATCCTCATTAATTCGCAAGTCTTCACCAAGACGGCCAATTGCTGGGGCGTCGACAACAACGAACGCGGCACCAATTCGAACCGCATCGTCGTGTTTCGAAAGCCCGCCTGAAGCATGACCATCCGGGAGCAACTCAATCGCAAGCGCTACCAAGGTTTTTGCTTTGCGCTCCTACCCGCTTGGCTCGCCTCTGTAATCGGCGGTATGATTCACCACGCTTGGATCCTCGTCCCTGCGCTTGTGGCGCTCTGTGGAAGCACTATTTATGTGTACTTCGTGCTGAGATGCCCGGTCTGCCGGGGCAATTTGGGTTTCTTTTTCGCGTATAGCAGGCCGACGTGGATCGGCGGGAAACGCGCGCGGTATTGCCCATACTGCGCCACTCCGTTCGATACGGATCTCAAAAACTTGCCATGCCCACCACCCTCATAACCAACGGCCACATCATCGACCCTGCCAACGGCGTTAACCGTGTCGGCGACGTCTATGTTACCGACGGCAAGATCGCCAGGATCGATCTTGATGGCGCCGCCCGTCACGTCGAGACCGATGAGACGATCATCGACGCCACCGGACTCGTCGTCACTCCCGGCTTGATCGACCTGCACGTCCATTTTCGCGAGCCCGGCCAATCCGCGAAGGAAACGATCGCCACCGGCGCGAAAGCCGCCGCTGCGGGCGGCTTCACCAGCGTGGTCTGCATGCCGAATACCGCGCCCTCTGTCGACAACCCGAGCGTCGTCACGTGGATCCTGGAGAAGGCCAAAGCGGAAGCCTGCGTCAATGTCTTCCCCAGCGGCGCCATCACCAAAAGCATCGCCGGCGAAGAACTCGCTCCCATCGGTTCGATGCACAAAGCCGGGATCGTCGCCCTGACCGACGACGGACATTGCATCCAAAATCCCGAGGTCATGCGCCGCGCATTGGAGTACGCGCGCATGTTCAATCTCACCGTCATGGATCACTGCCAGGACTACGCTCTCGTCGGCAAAGGCGTGATGCACGAAGGCTACTGGAGCACCGTGCTCGGCCTGCCCGGATGGCCGGCCATCGGCGAGGAAATCATCGTCTCCCGCAACGCTCAACTGGCCGAACTCACCGGCACACCGATCCACTGCCAGCACCTGAGCAGCGGCGGCAGCGTGCGCATTCTCCGCGAAGCGCGCGCGCGAGGCGTGGCCCTCAGCGGAGAAATTTGTCCCCACCACATCGCTCTGACCGACGAATCGATCCGCAGCTTCGACACCAATTTCAAAATGAATCCGCCGCTCCGGACCCAGCGCGACATCGATCTTCTGATCGAAGGCGTCGCCGACGGCACCATCACCGTTCTGGCCAGTGATCACGCGCCTCATTGCAACTACGAAAAGGAAGTCGAGTTCGACCTTGCGCCCTTCGGCATCCTCGGCCTCGAGACCGAGTTGGGCCTTTTCATCGACATTCTCGTCCACAAAAAGAAAGCGATCTCGCTCGCGCGATTGGTCGAGATGTTCACCATCGAACCCGCACGTCTGCTGGGCCTGGACCGCGGCACCCTCAATGTCGGCGCGCCCGCGGACATCACGCTCATCGATCCCGATCTGGAATGGACGGTGGACAAACAGGCCAGCGCTTCGCGCAGCCGCAACACGCCTTTCCACGGCTGGCCGCTCAAAGGCCGCGCCGTGCGCACGATCGTCAACGGCAAGACCGTCTGGCAGGTCTGACCGGATCGAGAAATCATTTGCGGTCTTGCCGCCGTGCGCGGCGCTCGCTACGCATTCGTGCATGCAGAAGGTTCTCCTCGGCGATAGCAAACTCGAATCCAGCCGCCTGGCTTACGGTTGCTGGCGCCTCGCGCGCACTGGCGACATCCAGCAGGATCTGAAAATCACCCGGGAAGCGGTGCTCGCCGCCGTGGAGGCAGGCTACACCCTCTTTGATCACGCCGATATCTATTGCCACGGCCGCGCCGAAAGCGCCTTCGGCGAAGTGCTCCGCGAGAATCCGGGGCTGCGGAAAAAGATCCTCATCGGCACGAAGTGCGGCATTCGTTTTTGCGACGAACCGCCTGGCGCACCGCAACGTTACGACTTTACCGCCGAGCATATCATCCGCTCCTGCGAACAATCTCTCGTGCGCTTGCACGTCGATCGCATCGACCTTTACCAACTCCATCGGCCGGACTGGCTCATGGATGTGGATGAAGTCGGCCTGGCTTTCGCCAGCCTCCACAAATCCGGCAAGGTCCGCGAATTCGGCGTCAGCAATTTTCGCCCGTCGCAGGTGAGCCTCCTGCAGCGCGTGGTGCAGCAAAAGCTCGAGCAGAATCTCATCGTCAACCAGGTCGAGATCAGCCTTTCGCAATTGGCGGCTTTTGAAGATGGAACCCTCGACCAATGCCAGGCGATGAATATCACGCCTCTCGCCTGGAGCCCGCTCGCCGGCGGCTTGCTGGGCGATGGCGCCGTGGAATTGTTGCCCGGCCAAAAAGGTTACAAGCCCGCGCCGATCGTCGCGGCCGTGGACAAGATCGCCAAGGCCCGCGAGACCAGCCGCACCAGTGTCGCCCTGGCCTGGCTGCTCAAGCACCCGACCAAGATCATCCCGATTATCGGCACCACCAATCCTGAGCGGATTCGTGCCGCCGCCGCGGCCGTGGAGTGCGAGTTGACCCGCGAAGAGTGGTACGAGCTGCTCATCGCCGCTCGCGGCGAACCCATGCCGTAGTCTCCCATGCGCTTTGGACCAGAGCGCGGACGCATCGCAGTCGATAAATCTTACCCGGAGCGCGACAGCGCGCGGTACATGCCCTGACTGATGCCCAAGGTCTTCATCGCCGGTTGCGGTTTCGTGGGACTCGCCACCGCGGATCTTTTTGCGCAAAAGGGTTGGGAAGTCATTGGCTGCACCCATTCGCCGGAATCCGCCGCGCAGCTTTCAGGAGAATCGTTCCCGGTCATCGCGTGCGATATTAGCGACCGCTCGGCCGTGGAGGCACAAAGGCACCTCGGCCCATTCGACGCGGTGATCCACTGCGCCAGCTCCGGTCGCGGCGGAGCAGAGGAATATCGGCGCGTCTATCTCGCAGGCGCACGAAATCTCGCAGAAGTCTTCGCTCCCGCGCCGTTACTTTTCACGAGCAGCACCTCGGTTTATGCGCAGACCGACGGCGGCTGGGTGACCGAGGATAGCCCCGCCACACCCGATCGCGAGACCGGACTCATCCTGCGCGAGACCGAGGATGTCGTCCTCGCGCATGGCGGCCTCGTTACCCGCCTCGCGGGCATTTACGGCCCGGGACGTTCCGTCCTACTGCGCAAATTTTTTGAGGGCACGGCGACGATCGAGGGCGAAGGAGCGAAATGGATCAACCAGGTTCACCGCGACGACATCGCCTCGGCGCTCGTCCATCTCGTGACCACCGATGCCTGCGGCATTTTCAACGTGAACGACGATCATCCGCTCCCGCAGATCGAAGCTTATCGCTGGCTGTCCGAGCGTTTCGGCCGGCCGCTTCCGCCGAGCGGTCCCGTCGACACGAACCGCAAGCGTGGCTGGACCGACAAACGCGTGAGCAATGCCCGGCTGCGCGCGCTGGGCTGGACGCCGCGATTTCCTTCGTTCTTCGACGCGGTTGCCAGTGACCCCGCGCTTTTGCAGAATGCGGGCCTATGAGTGCCCCCCGCTCGTCGTTGCTGCTTCTCATGATCTGCCTGCTGAGCTTCGCGGCCGGGTCCGCGCACGCCGTGGAGAAATGGCTCTACTGCCCGACCAATCTGCTCGTAGACAAAAGCGTCACCGACCTCGAAGCGTTGTGGCGGCGGGCCGCGGCGGCGGGTTACACGCACGTTCTTTTGGCCGATTCCAAGTTCAATCGGCTCGGCGAAATGGATGCGCGCTATTTTCGCAACGTCGAGCGGGTGAAAAAGATTGCCGCCGAACTGAACATCGAGATTGTGCCGGCGCTTTTTCCCATCGGCTATTCGAACGACATGCTCAGCCGCGACCCGAATCTCGTCGAGGGCCCGCCGGTGAAAGACGTGCCGCTCGTCGTGCAAGGCGGCTTCGCCCACCTCGATGATCCCGACGCGCCGACACTCCCGGGAGGCGATTTTTCCGATCTCAAGAAATGGACGTGGAAGGACGAATTCATCGTCGCCGACAAGGGCGCGGCGCGGATCAGCGATGCCAATGGCCGGAATGCGCGCATCGTCCAGCGGCTGAAAGTCAAACCGTGGCGCCAGTACCACGTCTCGGTTTGGATCAAGACGCAGGATTTTCACGGCGAACCGATGATCAAGGTGCTGCCCTCGAAAGAGGATGGACGCTCCTTGCAATGGACGAATCTCGATGTGGCGCCCACCCAGGATTGGAAGCAACACGACGCGGTTTTCAACTCGCTCGAATATCCCGACGTCGGCCTTTATCTCGGCGTGTGGGGCGCGGGCGCCGGCTCACTCTGGTGGCGCGATGCGAAGATCGAGGAAGTCGCTTTCCTCAACATGACCCGACGCCCGGGCACGCCGCTCGTGGTGAAAACCGCGGACGGCCAACCACTCGTGGAGGGACGCGATTTTTCACCACTGGCCGATCCGAAACTGGGCCAGACGCCCTATGCCGGCGAGTACGACACCTGGCATCAACCGCCGCAATTGCACACGAAACTCCCGGACGGCACCCGGCTGCTCGCCAGTTATTTCCACGCCGCGACCATCTACGAACACCAGGCGACGATCTGCCTTTCCGAACCCAAGACCTACGAACTGCTCCGCGACCAGGCGAAGCGAGTCCACGCCGCCTGGAACGCCAAATCCTACATGATGTCGCACGATGAAATGCGTGTCGCTGATTGGTGTGACGCCTGCCAGGCGCGCCATCTCACGCCAGGGCAACTCCTCGCGGACAACGTCAAGCGCTGCGTGGAGATCCTCCACGATACGGCGCCGGGCGCCCATCTCTACGTCTGGAACGATATGTTCGACCCACACCACAATGCCGTTCCCGGTCCCTACTATCTGGTCAACGGTCCCTTGACCGGCTCATGGGAAGGTTTGCCCAAGGAAGTGACGATCATGCAATGGAACTTCGGTCATCGCGCGGAGAGCCTGAAGTTTTTTGCCGACCGCGGCCACACCCAGGTCATCGCCGGTTACTATGACGCTCCACCGGAAAAAATCCGCGACTGGCTCACCGCAGCCAAAGCCGTTCCCGGAAGCGTGCAGGGAGTCATGTACACGACCTGGAAGCACGACTACAGCCAGCTCGAGAAGTTCAGCAAGCTGGTAGACGAAGCCTCGCAGTAGGTTCTCGGGCGGATTCTGCCCGCCAGCCACGTCACTTTGCTCTCGGATGAAAACGATGATGAACCGCCTTCAGCCGCTGCTGATCGACGTGCGTATAAATCTGCGTGGTCGAGATATCCGCGTGGCCGAGCATTTCCTGGATGATCCGCAGATCCGCACCATTGCTGAGCAAGTGCGTGGCAAAACTGTGCCGCAACAGATGCGGATAGACGTTAATCTCCAGGCCGGCGTTTTTCGCGCACGCTTTGACGATCTGCCATATGCGCACTGTCGTCAGCTTGGTCCCGCGTGAGGAGAGAAAGATTTCGCTGCCAGTACGTTTGCCCACCATCTCCGGCCGCTCCTTTTCGAGATACGCACGGATGGCGTCGCAGGCCTTCTGTCCCACGGGCACGAGGCGCGTCTTGTTCCCCTTGCCCGTCACCCGAATGATCCGCGCATCCATGTCCAGGTTCTCCAACCGGGCATTCACCAATTCCGAAACACGCAGGCCACTGGCGTAGAGCAATTCCAGGATCGCGCGATCCCGCAGACCGCGCGGAGCATTCACCGGGACGCCTTCCAGCAAATGATCGATTTGCAGCTCGTTCATCGTCTCCGGGAGATAACGCTCGGTGCGAGGCAGCGGCAGCACTTCCGCCGGGTCGCGCGGGATGCGCTTGCGCGCCTGCAACCAGCGGAAGAAAATCTTCAAGGCGACGACGATCAACTTGATCGAAGCCGCGGACAATCCCAACCGCTTCTTGTGCGCGAGATAGTCGCTGATTTGTTGATGCGTCACCGCACTCGGGGACACCGGCGAAACCGGCGCTTCCACCTCGGCCGGCTCCTCGGACTTCGCCGCTCCGCCTTTGACACTCTCCACCACGGTCCGGCGTTCCAACCAGGCAGTGAATCCCTCCAGCGAAAGCCGCGTGGAAAGCTGATAGTTATCCGAAAGGCCACGCTCGGTCGCGAGATAGAGAATGAAATCTTCGATCGCCTCGCGCATGGCGCTCAGGTCTTGGCCAGCGCCTCACCCGTGAGGCGGGCAAAGGCTTCGAGATATTTCTCGCTCGTTTTCTGGATCACCTCGGCGGGCAGAGCCGGCGCCGGCGGAGTTTTATTCCAAGGAAGTGTCTCGAGGTAATCCCGCACGAACTGTTTGTCGAAACTCGGCGGACTGATCCCCACCGAATATTGATCCGCCGGCCAGAACCGCGAACTATCCGGCGTCAGGCATTCGTCGATGAGAATCACGCGCCCGTCGACGAGGCCGAATTCAAACTTGGTGTCCGCGACAATAATCCCACGCTCCGCGGCATACGCCCGGCCTTCCTCGTAGATGCGGATGCTCAAGGCGCGCGCCTGTTCCGCAACATCGTCGCCGACGAGTCGCCGGCATTCGTCCCACGGGATGTTCATGTCATGCCCGCTGGCGGCCTTCGTGGCCGGCGTGAAGATGGTCTCCGGCAGTTTTTCCGCCTGGCGCAAACCCGCCGGTAATTGGATGCCGCAGATGGTTCTCGATTCCTGGTACTCCTTCCAACCCGAGCCTGCGAGATAACCGCGCACGACACATTCCACCGGCAGCGGTTTCGCCTTTTTCACGACCATCGCCCGCTGCGCAAGCTGCGCGGCGAAGGGCTGAAGCACCGCCGGAAAATCGCGGACCTCCGTGGCGACAACATGATTTTCGACAAAGCCAAATCGCCGAAACCAAAAGGCGGAGATGGAAGTGAGCACCGCGCCTTTGTGCGGAATCGGGTTCGGTAAAATGCAGTCAAAAGCGCTGATCCGATCCGTGGCCACGAGCAGCAGATGTTCGCCGAGATCAAAGATCTCGCGCACCTTGCCACTGGCAATCTTGCGCACGCCGGGAAGTTCGAGAGTCAGGAGGTCCATTACGATTGGGAGCATGCACCGGCCCGGCGCAGCCGCCAATGTCCAAAGCGCTATTCGAAGTGCTCGAGTGTTTTGGCGAGGGCCTCCATCGGCAGGCCGATGACGTTGCTGAACGATCCTTCAATCCCTTCGATCAATTCGCCGCGGTCTTCCTGGGCGGCGTAGGCGCCGGCTTTGTCGAGAGGACCGATGCGCGCGAGGTAGGCGCGGAGCTGGGCGTCGGTGAGTTTGCGGAAATGCACCCGGGTGATGTCGATGAAGCCCCGCTCCCGCTTCGACTCCGCGTGGCGCAACCACACCCCGGAATAGACGTCGTGGGTGCGGCCGTTGAGGCGCTTCACCATGTGGAAGGCGGCCTTCATGTTCTCCGGTTTGCCGAGCACGACGCCCTCGAAAGCAACCAGTGTGTCCACGCCCAGCACCAGCGAACCCGGCTCGGCCCGCGAGACAAACATCGACTTGGCGCGGGCATTGTAGAGCGTGATTTCCCCCGGGGACATGTGCGGCGGCTTGATCTCGGTGATGTCCGCGGGAACGACCCGAAAGGCGTAGCCATGCTCCGTCAGCAGATGCCGACGGCGTGGCGAAGTGGAAGCGAGAATCAGCGGCGGCATGGCGCGCCTGGAGGAAGAAGGATTACTTCGGCTGAAAATTGAGGGCCGGCGAAGTGATCTCGGTATAACCCTTGGGAATGTCAAAAATCTTCGGGTCGACGTTCTCTTCCTTCGCGGAGACGAGCGTGCTCACCACCTTTTTGCCATCCTTGTCCACTTCCGTTTTCATGATCATCCCGGGGAAATCCTTGAGTTCGGGCATGAGGCCTTTCCCCATGGCGGAGATGGTGCCTGCCTGAAACTTGATGAGCTGCGCGAGCACTTCCTGATAGTTGGGATAGTCCTTGGCCAGCCAATAGGTGACCGTGATCGACCCCAGACTGCTGGTGTAGATATCGCAATCGTATTCCCCGACCTTTTCCTTTTTGCCGGTCGGCTGAAGCTTGGCCGGCTCCGGGCTGGTCCGGTACTTTTGCAACTGATCCATCATCGACTTGGTCTGGTCGGGCGGAATTTTGAGGTAAGTCTTGCCCGAGTGCATGAGGGTGACCATTTCGCCGGTGGCGCCGTCGGTGATCATGCTGACCGTGGGGGTAAGATCGGTCCGGCCTTTGTCGCCCTTGATGCGGATGGTCTGGTCGCCGGCTTGTCCACCGCCTTCGACATGCTGCACGAGGGTGAGATCGGCTTGCGTTAAAGAGGGCGCGGCGACGAGGAGAGCAACGATGAGGAGGGGAACATCCAACATCCAACATCCAATACCCAACATCCAATGGCGCATAGCGCGATAGGGCGCGGTATTCATGGGCCTATACGCCCTCGCCGCCGCCGGCACTTTCATCCCCGCCGATCTGTGCGCGGTACTGCGCCGGGCTTTTCAATTCCTCGAGTTCTTCCCCGGCCTCGACTTTGATCTTGAAGATCCAGCCTTCGCCGTAGGGATCGGTGTTGATCAAGGCCGGGTTGGAGGTGAGCGCGCTGTTCGCGGCGGTAACAGTCCCGGAAATGGGCGAATAGATATCGCTGGCGGCTTTCACCGACTCCACCACGCAAATCTGCTGGCCGGCGGTAACTTGCGCGCCGACCTTCGGCAGCTCGACGTAAACGACATCCGTCAATTCCGCCTGGGCGTGATCGCTGATTCCGACGGTGCCGTCGGCTCCGTCGAGGCGAATCCATTCGTGGGTCGAGGCATACTGGAGATCTTCAGGAACATTCATGGGTAGTGGGCGTGGGTGAAGAGGATCAAACAGCGGCGGTGCCGGCCCGATGCAGCGGCTTTTTCTCAATCACCGCCGGGAAACGTTTGCCGCGAATCTCGATTTCGATCTGCTCGTTGATGCGGGCAAACTGCGTGGGGATGTAAGCCATGCCAATCCCGATCTTGAGCGTCGGCGAGAGCGTCCCGCTGGTCGTCTCGGCGATCTTCTGGTTGTCCTTGTAGATCGCATAATGCGAACGCGGCGGCGGCGACGCGTCGGCCATTTTGAAAGGCACCAGACGGCGTTTCACGCCTTCCTGGCGCTGGCGAAGAAGGGCGTCGCGGCCGATGAACCGCGGCTTTTGCAGGTCGACGAAGATGGAAAGGCCCGCTTCGATCGGCGTGGTGTCGGGCAAAAGATCCGACCCGTTGAGCGGATAGCACATTTCCAGACGAAGCGTGTCGCGCGCGCCAAGGCCACAGGGCTTGATGCCAAATTCCGCGCCCTTTCGCAGGATGTCGTTCCACGATTTCACCGCGCGATCCGCCGAGCAGAAAACCTCGAAACCATCTTCTCCGGTGTAGCCCGTCCGCGCGATGTAGTAGGTCTCATCGTCAATCTTGATGGTGAGGATTTCATTCCGCGCCGGCCGCGAGAATTTGCCCTGAAAAAAGGCGTCGAAGAGCTGCGCCGATCGCGGCCCCTGAACAGCGAGGCCGGCAAATTCGTGGCTGTAATTGTGAAACTCCACGCCGTCCGCGAGATGGGACTGCATCCAGGCGAAATCTTCGTCGATCTTCGCCGCGTTCACGACCATCAGGAAGCTGGTGTCGCCGATGCGATAGACGATCAGGTCGTCGATCACCCCGCCCGCATCATTGAGCAGAAAAGTGTATTGGCATTCGCCGACCGCCAGGCGCTCCACATTATTGGTCAGCAGTTCGTTCAGCCAGGCGAGCGCTCCGGCGCCCTCGGCAAAAAACTGTCCCATGTGGGAAATATCGAAGACGCCGAGGCCGGTCCGGACGGCGTTATGTTCGTTGATGATTCCGGAATACTGCACCGGCATGGACCAGCCACCGAAATCGACCATCCTGGCGCCGAGACGCACGTGCTCGTCATGGAGAGGAGTCTGTTTGAGGGCGGAGTTCGCGGACACGTGCCGCAGCCTAAGTGGTAGCGTTAGCCTGTCAATCTGCGACCGGCCTAATCATTCCCCGATTGCATTTGAGAGGAATGAATCCAGAGTCTGCGCTCTACTTTTCCCGATGAATTGGATCGACCGCGCCGAGCGCAACTTCGGACACCTTGCCATTCCCCACCTGATCCGGCTGATCGCCGTGTTCAACGCGCTGGTCTTCGTGCTCTACAGGGCGGTGAACCCGGAGATTTTCGGCATGCTGGCCCTCGATCCGGAAGCAGTGAAGCACGGTCAGATCTGGCGCCTCATCACTTACGTCTTTATACCGACGATTGGCACGCCGGTGGTCGATTGGCTCATCGCGGGACTCTACATTTTGTACATCTGGTGGCTGGGCGATGGGCTCGAAAGCGCCATGGGCAGCTTTCGGGTGAATCTCTTCTATCTCCTCGGCATGATCGGCACCACCGTGGCCGCATTTTTCACCGGCGCCAATTTTGCCACGGCCATGCTCAATAGTTCGCTCCTTTTCGCATTCGCCCGCTTCTACCCGGACACTATGATTTACCTGATGATGCTGATTCCGGTGAAAGTGAAATGGCTCGCCTGGATCACTGGTTTCTTCCTCCTCGTCGGCTTCATTTTCAATTCGTGGGACTATCGTCTTTCTCTCCTGGTGGCCCTCGCCAACTATTTCATCTTCTTCGGCCACGAGATTTTTCAAGAAGCCGTGCACCGCAGCGAGGTCCATTCGCGGCGGCAGCGTTTCGAGGCGGCCGTTCGGCCCTCCGATGATTCGGCGATGCATCACTGTGCGGTGTGTGGGAAGACGGAACTTCAGGCTCCCGATTTGGAATTCCGCGTGGCCAAGGATGGACACGAATACTGCGTCGAGCACCTCCCTAAACAGCCACCGCCCCTGCCGCCGGTGGCTCCGGTGTAGGGAATTCCTCCACGTTCGAAGTATGCGCGTGGTCTACGGCGCGAGCGGGTGCTCGCGGGCGCCTTCGGCTTCGACGATGGGCCAGCTCGCGCGCTCGGGGCTGGCGTAGGGGCCGATCTTTTCGACCGGGATCGGCTGAAAACCCAGCGACCACGCGGGGGAATCGGGCGCCAGTCGATAGTCATCCTTGTCCGGGTTGAGAAACTTCGGGTCGGCGATGACGCTGTGCTGGTCGCCGAGCGCCTGCCAGCTCTGCCATTCATCGAGAGCCTCGGTTTCCTCGAGAACGACGTTCTCCGCGAAGAGCGTTCCCTGCTCCGCCGGCCAGTCCAGGCGCACCCGGAAATTTTTCATCTTCTCGTGCCAGCCCTTCTCTCCCTTCGCTGGGATGCTGAAGGCAAATTCGACGTTCTGCCATTCGTTGGTCACTTTGACATCGGCGGGCGAACTCGCCCAGAAATGGCCCGGCTGGCCATCCTTCGGCGGCAAATAAAACTGCACCATGAGCGACGCTTTGCCGGCTGGCTGGTCCGTGCGCAAACGCCCGCGCAGGACGTAGGATGCCCCCGGTTTCAGTTCCACCTCGTGGCTGACGACGATGGGATAGTTGTCCCGCTTCTTCTCGTGATTGAAGGCGGCGTCGATGCGCAAGGCGCGCCGGCCATCTTCTTCAATGACGCCCGCTTTGCCCGCCGGCGGATGAATCTGCCATTGCCATAACTCCGGCAGAACCTCGGGCCCGCCTTGATCGAAGGCCGGATTCGGAGCCAGGTTCCCGCTGATGACTTTTCCCGCCTGGTGCTGGCCGGTCTTCAAGGGCAAACCGTCGTGCCAGTAAAGATTGCCGTCGAAATGGTTCCGTTCGGGATTGAAGGCGACGACATTCAAGGCCTTCGCCTCCGGATTTTTCCAGGCGATGATGTTGCGCGTGAAGACGTCGCCGGACATGACCCGCCCTTCGCTGTCCGGGATTTGCGCGGGAGGAACGTCCATGCCGCGCAGGTTTTTCCACGCCGGCAAATTGGCGACGGAATCGTAACCCTTTTCCATTTGCGGCAGCGTCGTCTCCCAAAAGCGGGACTTCGTCGTCCAGCCGTTGAACTCCCATTGCCGCTGGCCGCCTTCGACGAAGATGTTGTTCTCCACGCGACAGTCGCGGGCGCTGTGGCCGTGGAGACAGGAGCGTCCGCAACGGGCGACGATATTGCCGATGACGTCGACGCCGCCGGAATTGTCGTCGAGATAAATGCCCCAGGCGAAATAGGGCGAGGTCCACTTCCCATTCCAGCCGTAGCCGAGCACGTCGTGAATGAAATTATAGCGGATCACCGTGCCGCGCGGGGTCAGCCAATCCCGACCGCCGCAATAGGTGGCGCCAACGTCCTCAGTTTCGAGCGCCAGATGGCGGAGGTGATTGTACTCGATGATGTGATTATTCCCGCCGAGCTGGATGGCGAATCGCGGCGTGTCGTGAATGAGGCAATGCGACACGCGCTGTCCGACGCCGGAGAGCCCCACGCCGACGCCTTGCTTATAGAAAACGCCGACGTGATGGATGTAGCAGTTGTCGACGAAATTTCCCGCACTCGTCAGGGTCGGCCGGTCGCCGCCGCTGAGGCTCACCCCATTGCTCCCCGTCTCGGAAATGTCGCAACCGACGATGCCGTTGTCCGTCCCATCGTGAACGACGATTCCGGTGCCGCTGAAGTCACCAATATTGCGCACGGTACAACCAATGACCCGGCAGTGATTCGCCTTCGTCAAGGCCACCGCGCTGCCTTCCGCGCATTCGAGGGTGAACCCGCGCAAGGTGAAATAATTCGCCCCATCGACACTGAGGATATCGCGCGTGGTCGGCGCATAGACCGGCGCGCTTTCGATGGCCGCGGGTGGTTTGAAATAAAGGGTCCACGATTGCTTATCGAGGTACCACTCACCCGGCGCGTCGAGTTCCTCCAGGGCGCCTTGGAAGTAATAGCGGTCATTGGCGCGCATGGCGTAGCTGCCGTCCTTCGCCGTGGTCACGGTGTGCGTGTTCTCGTCCACACTCTTCACGCGCAAAATATCGTTCCACCAATTGTAGCGGGGAAAGACGAAAACCTCGACATCCTCGGGCCGCGACCAGTGCCGCCAGTCCTGCGGCTTCACGCTCAGAGTATGGCGGTTCTCGCCTTCCTTTTCCGCATACATCGGCCACATCTCGCCGTCGGCATACGCCCACCCGCCACCATAGGGATTCGCTGGATCGTAGTTGGGATAGCGCGCCAGGATCTGGCGTTTGCCGGCGAAGAGAAGCTGTTTGAAGGGGATGCCGCGAAAGCCCTGGCTGCCGACGTCCGTCTGAAGAATGCCATCTTTCCACGGTTTCCATCCGGTAATCGCCCGGCCACCGATGACGATCGGCTTTTCCTTTTCGAAGGCTTTCCAGGCAGTGGGTGAATCGGCCGTGCCGGAATCCTGTGCGTCGAACTTCAGGCCGGATGGCAGTTCGTAGAGTCCACCACGCACGGAGACGTTTTCGGGAGTCGTGTCGCCGCCGTGTCTCGCGGCGCGGACGGCATCGCGGGCGTGGGCGAGCGAAGCAAATGGGCCGTCGGTTTTATCGCTGTTCGGAGCCGGGAACTTTCCGGACCAGGCATCGTTGCCATCCGTCGCGACATACCAGTCGGTGGCGGAAGCGGTGGCGACGACAGCGAGGGAAACGGCGAGGAGGCAGCGGAGCATGGGGCATTCAGGTAAGCAGAGGTTTTGCGGGCGGGGCAAACTATTCGGGGGGCGGCGGAGCGCCCGATCCCCGCTCGGAAGTCAGCGCAAAGAGCAACGACGAAGCGGCTGGAACAGATCAGCCAGCCCGAAGGGCTGTAGGACCGTAGCCGGGGGTAACACCCCCGGAAACGCACACCCAACACTGGATGCACCCCGGAGGGCGTGCCGGAGCGGAGAGCGGCGGGACATTTCCAGCACCGCCTCCGGGGTGCGTCTGTCCCGTGTGGCGGTCGATTCCGGGGGCGTTGCCCCCGGCTACGCTCCGGCAAGCCTCCGGCTTGATCAGAAGCCAGCCCGTATACCTAGAAACCCTGCAACGCGCGAAGTTTGGCGATGGCGCGGCCGGAGGCGATCTGCTCCCTCGCCAGCGCTAGCCCGGCGGCCAGGTCGGATGCCAGGCCGGTGATGACGAAACCCGCCGCGGCGTTGAAGAGGACGATGTCGCGCCGCGGGCCGCAATCGTTGCCATCGAGAATTCCGCTGACGATCGCTGCATTCTCGGTGCGACCGCCCCCGCGCAACTCTTCGATCGTGCACGCAGCCAGGCCCAGCGAAGCCGGATCGACGGTGCGTTCGCTGATCAGGCCGTCGGCCAGTTCCATGACCATGCTGGGGCCGGTGAGCGAAAGTTCGTCCATGCCACGGCCGTGGACCACCCAGGCCCGGGCGCGTCCGAGAATGGCCAGCGCCTCGGCATACTTCGGCAACAACAGCGGCGAGAAGATGCCGACGAGTTGATACGGCGGCCGGGCCGGATTGAGCAGCGGGCCGAGCAGATTGAAGATGGTCGGAATGCCTTGCGCGGCCAGCGTCTTGCGCACCGGGCCGATGGCCTTGTACGCCGGATGATAGGCTGGGGCGAAGACGAACCCGAGACCGTGCATCTCGAGACAACGCCGCAAGTCCGCAGGCGCGAGCTCGATCTGGATGCCCAATTCCTCGAGCACATCCGCACCGCCGCACTTGCTGGTGATCGCCCGGTTGCCATGCTTGACCACGCAAGCGCCACCTGCCGCGAGCACGAACATGGCGGTCGTGGAGATATTGAAGAGCTCCAGCTTGTCGCCGCCAGTCCCGCAGATATCGATGATCGGCCCGGGCAATTTCGTGGAATCCAGCTCGGGATCGACAGCGCGCGCGAGCAACGCTTGGACGAAGCCGGCGATTTCACGCGCCGTCTCGCCCTTCACCCGCAACGCCCGGAGAAAATCCGCCTTGGTGGAATCGGAAATCTCCGGCGAGGTCAGCGCGCCGACGGCATGGTCGATCTCCGCTGGATCCAGCTCGTTGCCCTTCCGCAATTCTCCGGTGAGGCCTTCGATGGCGAAGGTCATCGTTGATGCTGGGCGATGCCCACAATGATCAGGACGGCGACGATGAGGGCCAGCACCAGGAAGGTGATCTTGACCCAACTGTACGGATACCGGCCGGCAATCGCTCCGGTGTAGCCATTGACCACGACCTGATAGGATTGCCTACCGTAGGTGTAGGCGAGCACCCACACGGGAACGAGGATGTGCTTGAAGGTCTGCCCGGAGTAATCGCTGCTGACTTGCAGAAAACGATAGGTATCTCCCGGCACCTCTTTGCCGCACATCTGCTGCATTTCGCCGTCCATCATCTGGCGTGCGTTTTGCGCCGCGGCCACGAGGTCGATCTGGTACTGCTCGACGACCCAGCCACTGAGGAATCCGGGATCGTACGGCTTGAGATCGGTGGTCGTCGGAAATGGCTCGATCTTGCGCAGCAACATCGGGGGAACTCCCTTGGACGCCGGCACCAATTCATCATCGAAAAAGTGTTCGAGCGCGCCGCTCGCCGGCTCCCACCGGACGCGCTGCACTTGGCGCGACTGCTGCCGGCCGTCGTTGTCCGTGTAGTACTCGGTCTCGTAGTAGTAATAGCCACTCTCGGCCGTCCAGTCGCCGTGCACTTGCGCATCGAAAGTCCAGTACGGCAGGTAAATCCCGCGCACGGTGTCGGTGAGCGCACGCGACTTGAGCGCGCTGGGTGCGAACCAGACGTTGCCGTACCAGGCGCGCACATGATCACGCACCTGGTCCTCGGGGATCTTGAATTCGAGCAGGCTCTCGGGACGGATCGGCGCCTTGATATCGTCGAGCGGAATGAGCGCCGATGAACCGCAAAAGTCGCAACGTTGGGCGACGTGGGTGGGATCAAAGACGGTGATCGCCTGGCAGCTCTGGCACTTCACGGATTTCTTCTCCGCCTGCCAGCCGCGCTGATCGTCAGGGATGTTGCGCAGCGCGGCGACGAGGTCGTGCTCCTCGACTGCGCCGCCTTCCGGCGGTGTCTTCATCGGCGCAACGGTGCCGCAGAATGGGCAGACGAGCGCCTGCTTCGCGGGATTCCACTGCGCCTCGGCGCCGCAAGCCGGACAGGAAAACTTCGACCTCGCGGTAATTTCAGCCATGGACAGTGCTCAACGGAAGGCCGGTGCGGGTGTAGTGGGTCCAGCCGGAACGGCGTCCGCTCCCGCGGAGGGAGTGGCGGGCACTGCCGGCGTAGACGGCACCGAAAGGAACGTCGGGGCCGGCGTGGCCGCGGGTGGAATGGGCGTGGTCGCAGCGACCGGCGGCAAGGGCCCCGATTGCTTCGGCGCCAGCAGGTAACCGACGATCATCATCAGCATCATCCCAATGATGGCCACGATCAGCGCGACTTCGAGCAGGGTAAAGGCGCGCCAGCGATCGCGAAGTCGTGAATGGTGCGGAAAGCGGATGGCCATGAACTTAGCTTTGCAGAAACTGGTCCAAGGCGGCCTTGGTGATCCGCCACGAAGAACCGATTTTCTTTCCCTTCAAATCGCCGGCTTCGAGCGACTGCAATACATCCGTCTCGCTCACGCCGAGGACTTTGGCCGCATCGGCAGGACTCATGAGTTCCGCCGCGGGTGCGGCAGACGGCGCGGCGCTGGCGGCCGGAATTGGTGGCGGGGTAGCCGCACCAGCAGCCTGCGTCGGCAACGGCGGCGGAGCGGCGGGCGGTGTCGTTTGCGCACCGAGGATCCCGCCTGGCTGCTGCACCATCTGCTGCGCCATGGCCATGCCGACCGCCATCTCCGCGGCAAATCCACCGGCCGCGCCACCGCCTCCTCCCGTGCCCATGCCCTGGGCCATCTGGAATTTGACGTAGTCGTTGAGATTCCCCACGGCGGCCATCGAGGAACGCTTGTCGATGGCTTGCTCGACTTCCGGCGGCAGGCTGACGTTCTCCAGGATGAAGCTGCTCATCTCCAGGCCATACTTGGCGGTGACCACAGGATTGATCAGCGGGAGCAGGGCGTTGCCGACTTCCTGGTAGCGCGCCGCCACGTCGAGGACGGGAATTTTCGACTGCGCCAGCGCTTCGCTGAACAGGCTGACGATGCGCGAGCGCATCGTATCGGCAAATTCGTCGAGCCGGAAATGCTGGTCGCTGCCGGCCACTTCCTTGAGGAAGAGCTTCGGGTCGGTGATGTGAAAATCGTAGGTGCCAAAGGCCCGCGCGCGCACGATCCCGAAATCCGCATCCCGCATCATCACGGGATTGGAAGTGCCCCATTTGTTGCCGGTGAAAAGACGGGTATTGAGAAAGTAGACGTCGGCTTTGAACGGCGAAGCGAACCCATATTTCCAGCCCTGCAGCTTGTTGAGAATGGGAATGTTGTCGGTGGTCAGCGTGTGCTTGCCCGGTCCGAAAGTGTCGCCAAATTGCCCGAGATAAACGAACTGCACCGTCTGCGATTCGCGGACGATGAGCTGGGCGCCGTTCTTGATGTTTTTGTCCTGATCCGGCCAGCGGTAGCTGAGGGTGTCGCGAGAGTCATCGGTCCATTCGATGATCTCGATCAGTTCGCCTTTGATGAAGTCCATGAGGCCCATAGTGTAGTGGTCCTTTCTGCGCAGGTTGAGGGTTTGGGTCGCCAAAATAGCGGACGGCGCGCCGGGGTCAAAGCGTATTGGGCGGCTTCGCCGTGACATCCAACGAAACACGAAACTCGAAACCTGAGCGCCAGCGAGCGGCATTGCCAAAACGGCCGGCTTCCGGCAAAGGAAGCGTCGTTGTGCCCACCTCGCCCCGCCAAGCCGCCTCAGCCCGCCAACAGCGCACCGCCGGTCTCGGCTGTATCCGGGTGTTTTTCGGCCTGTTCTTGGTCGTTGGATGCGCAGTATTTTATACCATCACTCTCCATCCGCTGCTACAGATCGCAGCCGCCACGAAGTGGGTGAAAACGCCGTGCGTGGTGGACTTCAGCGGGGTTATCGTCCAGCCCGGCTCACGCTCCCGGGACCGGCCAACCTACTCGCCGGAAATCCGCTACCACTACGAATTTCACGGCTACCCCTACTCATCGGATCGCTACCAGTTTCTGGGCGGCTCGATCAGCCGGCAGAGCGATGTGGACCGGATCGCGAAGCAATATCCGCCGGGACGAAATACCGTCTGCTATCTCAACCCCAACGCACCTGCGGAAGCGGTGCTCAATCGAAGCGCGAACTCCACGATGATCATCGGTTGCGCGTTCCTCGTCTTCGTGGCGGTTGGCGGTTTTGGATTGTGGTACGCCCCGCGGCTGGCCACGCCCCAGCGCGCCGCCTCGACCAAGGCCATGCCGGCGGCCGTCTCCACGGGCGGCGAGTCCGTGGAAATCAAACCGCAAGTCACGCCGCTCTCGAAATTCATCGGATTGCTCGTCTTCGGCCTCTTCTGGAACGCCTTCACCAGCATCTTTGTCTACTTGATCTTCTTTGCGCCCGGTCACCAAAATACGCCCATCTTCGCCAAGATCTTCATCGGGGTATTCGTGCTTATTGGCGTGCTCGTCATCTTCGCCGCGATCAGCAAATTCCTCGCGCTCTTCAATCCCCGGGTGAAACTCATGACACGAACCCCGGCGATACCGCTCGGCGCAGAGCTCCGCTTCGAGTGGAAGATTCTCGGTCCGGCCGAGAAGTTGAAGAAGTTGAGCATCCGGCTCGAGGGCAGCGAACAGGCTAGCTATCACAGCGGCAAGAGCACGCAGACGGCGACCCATGTCTTCGCGGACATCCCCGTGATCGAAATGGTCGATCGTGACGTGGTCGCGGAGGGACAGGCGCGGGTGATGGTCCCGGCCAATCTCATGCACACCTTTACGGGGCAATACAATCGGATCACCTGGAGGCTGCGTTTGCGCGGTGAAAACCCGCACTTGCCGGCGCTCGAGGAAGAATATCCGATCGTCGTCCTCCCCGCGCCACTCTCCGCGTCTTAATCGTCATCGGCCCCCGTCCCCGACTCCCTCTCCTCATGCCCAACATCACCCTCCAACTCGCCGACCATCGCACCGCCTTTGCGCCGCGCGAGAAGGTCAGCGGAAAGGTGACCTGGCAGCTCGACAAAACGCCGGAGCGCGGCGAACTCCGGCTGATGTGGAGAACAAGCGGACGCGGCAACGGAGATTACGCGACCGCGGAGACGATCCCCTTCCCGGACCCGCAGGCCTCGGAGACGCGCCCCTTCACCATCACTCTGCCCGAAGGCCCCTACAGCTTCTCCGGGACATTGATCACGCTCACTTGGACGATCGAAGCCGCCTTTCAACCGGGCAACATTGCCGAGGGCGTAGACATCGTCCTCGCCCCGAACGGCAAGGCGGTTTCGCTGCCGAAGGTGAAGTAGGCGAGACCAGGACCTGTTCACGAATTTTTTGGCCATGACGAATGTGGCATCGTGTGGTGTCACCAAAGTCTTCAGTCCCGCAGGGACTTCCCGAAAATAGCCCAGCGCTTTAGCGCTGAGACTTTCCGCAAAGAGCCAACCAGTCCCAAAGGGACGGCAGAACTTATGCAAGGAACCTACGTGACACCGCACTGGCGCCCATCGGCTTGTCCAGAAGCCATCGGCAACATCACGCGAAGAGCATGAAAATCCATTCTCGAAAATATCGGTACCGCAGCGAGATGGCCCACTCCCAGTCTCCGCTGTGATCCGCCAGTTTTTCCGTGGATTGCAATTCACGAAGATACCCACCAGTTTGAATGTAGCTGGCCACGGCCGCAGCGTTGGCGCGAGCGCCGGGTGTGATCGACAAATCCCGCGATAGCGCCGCCAACCTTCCAAGCCCGGCGTGGCCACCGAAGATTTCAGCCACTTCTTCGTCCGCGAGGGCAATGTAGAGATCACGGCCCGGAACGAGCGTAAATTTTTCACGAAAGTAACGGGCGCCACGCCATGCCTCGACATACGCAGAAACCCACGGCCACGTCAGCACGCAGGCCGCGAGAAACAATAAAGTCCACAGCTTCAGCCAGCGTCGCATAGCTGGAACTTAGCCGCTGAGATTCGGGACGGCCAGTTTGGCCTGTTTGCTTATTTCGAGCCAGCCGTGCGCGACTTGGACGGAGTCGGTCCGGCGGCCACCGCCGCTTTTCCGGGCGGCTTAATCTTGGCCAGAAATTCGGCAATGACATTCGCGCCGGCCTCGTCTTTGGTCCGCAGGAGTTCGTGCCGGAGGTTCTCCGCCGTGGACGCGTAGAACACGTAAACATTATTCAAATTGGCCTCGCGGGCGGTGGCATAGTTGCCCTGCAACTCGGCTACCGGGTCGTTGATTCCGCCATTGGCCAGCCCCGAGTAAATGTCGTTTCTCTCGTCGGGATTGCGCAGGCGCTTGGCAAACTTCTTCGCCCGGTCCACTCCCTCGAGATTCGAGACGGCCTGAAGCTGCTGGGCGAGCATTTCGGCCTGGCCGGCATAAGCTTCGTTCAGCTTGGCGAGCACGTCGCTTCGGGCCTTCTTGTATTCACCGAGCAACGTCTCGAGTTTCGGAGCCTTGGCGGCCTGGAGCACCGGGCCAAGGAAGAACAAAGCCATGGCAAAGAGAATCAAGGGGCGAATCTTCATGAAGCGTGAATCAGGGTGCATGGCGTAGGACAGCAGAAATCGTGCAAGCGCTCCCCGCGGACGCAACGCCAACGAATCGCCGCCTTGGGGCATCACTTGATGAGCACAATGTCGCGGTATTCGACGCGACCCTTCGACCAACCGTCACCCGCGGAAAAAGTGAGTTTGTCCACGCGGTCCTTCAGCCCCGGCCGCGACATGATCGGCTTATCGTCGATGAATAGTTCGACGCTCTTGTGGCTCGCCACGATACTCACCTTGTAGATCGTATTGTGTTGATAAGGGAACAATTTGGCCGCCTCGGCATCCGGATACAGGCCGAACGTCGTCTTGTAACCCTCATTGGCAAATTCCACCGGCCCGATGCGCACTCGCGGGCGCGTGCCTTCGAGCACGTTGATCTTGAATTGCAGCGTGAACGGCGCGGAAATCGTATCCGCAAAGAGGGTCTCGCTGTCGCCCGCACCGGTCATCACCCCGTTTTCAATTCGCCAGTCCCCTTTGCCCTGCTTCCACTTGTGCTCGTTGTCTTTGGAAAGAAGATTGCGCCCCTTGGTGAGGGTCGTCTCGGCAGAGATCGGGGCTGCGCCTGGCTTGATCTTGTCGAGGAAAGCCGCCGTCGAGTTGGCGCCGGCAAGATCGCTTCCGCGCATGTACTCGCGTTGGAGATTTTGGCCCGCATTATAGTAATACTCGTCGACTTTGCGCAGTGTCTCTTCCCGCGCCCGAGCGTAATTGGCCTGCAATGCGGCAAGGCGGTCCGTCGCCGGGGCGTTTCCCGAGATGCCGTCGAGATCGTTCTTCTCGTCCTTGTCGCGGAGACGCTTGGAAAAATCGGCGGCACGATTCGCACCGTTCAGATCGCTCAACTGCAGGTACTGCTTCGCCTGGGCATCGGCTTGCAAAGCATACGATTCGTTGAGTTTGCCCAGCACGTCGGCACGGGCGGCCTGATAATCCGAAATCAATTTTCCCAGGACTGGCGGATCCGCCGCAACCAGCGGCTTCGCGGCAACCAGGCAAACGAGAGCGAGGAACAAAACGCCCACAAACAGCTTACGCCAAGGGGCCGTGGCACGGAGAGGCGCTGCCCCGATGAATCCCCTTCGGAAAGCAGCCACAGCTCCACCTTGAACTCCGTGCTCAAGTCGATAGTGCATAAACGCCAAAACGTTAATCGACGGGGAACGCTCAGCTCAAGGTCAATGTCGCGGCTTGCCGTGGGTAAACTTTATTTAGAATAATTCTTGATAAGCTTAGGGAGCGGTGCGAAGCACTCTTTGCCCTATGAAAACGCGTGACCCACACAGCGTCGAAGTTACCGCGACGCCCGATGAATACATTCACGGGCGCGGTCTGCGTATGACCGAACAACGCCGGGCCGTCTACGACGCCCTCATGGCCCAGCGGGACCATCCGACCGCCGTCGAGGTCTTCATGCGGGTGAAAGGGAAGATGCCTTCGATCTCCCTGGCCACCGTCTACAACTGCCTGGAAACGCTCACCGATTGCGGCCTGGTCAAGGCGGTCAATCACGACCGCGAGCCTTCCCGCTACTGCCCGAATTTGAATGAGCACGCCCATCTTTTCTGCGAAGAATGCGGCGGAGTGATGGACATTCCCCTGCGCTCGCGCCGGAATCCCCAGGACATCTGGGAACTCCCCGAGGACGTGTCGATTTTGCAACATGAGGTTTCCTTCCGTGGGCTCTGCCCGAAATGCGCCACGGCGAGCGCACAGAGCGCCGCCGGGAGCGCGCAGAACCCGCCGCAAAATCGAACCAAATAGATCGCCCCAATTTTTTGACTGACATGAATTCACTGAAAATCGAAAACCTGCACGTTCGCATTGGCGAGAAGGAGATCATCCGCGGCCTCACGCTGGAGATCCCCAAAGGCGAAGTGCACGCCGTCATGGGGCCGAACGGCTCCGGAAAGAGCACCCTCAGCAAAGCCATCGGCGGCCACCCGGACTACACCGTGACCCAGGGCGACGTGCTCCTCGACGGCGAAAGCATTCTCGGCCTCGAACCGGATGAACGCGCCCGCAAAGGCCTCTTCCTCGCCTTTCAATATCCCATGGAGATTCCCGGCGTTTCGAACGCCAATTTCCTCCGCGCCTCGCTCAACGCCCGCCAGCCGGAAGGCGAAGAAATCGAAGCGACCGACTTTTACGAGAAGCTTTACGAGGAGATGGACAAGCTGGAGATGCGCCGGGAATTCACCGCCCGGGCGGTCAACGAAGGCTTCTCCGGCGGCGAAAAGAAGCGCAACGAAATTCTCCAAATGGCCATTCTCAAGCCGAAATACGCCATCCTCGACGAGACCGATTCCGGCCTGGATATCGACGCTCTCAAGATCGTCAGCGCCGGCGTCAATGCGCAGCGCGGCTCGCAGACGGGCATGCTCGTCATTACACACTACCAACGCTTGCTCGATTACATTGTGCCGGATGTGGTGCACGTGATGGTCGATGGTCGCATCGTCCGCACCGGCCCGAAGGAACTGGCCCTTGAACTCGAGGATAAGGGGTACGACTTTATTAAGGACGACCTGGCAGGGGCCGCTTAACCGAAAGGATCTTATGTCCACGGCAGAACTGACTCAATTCGACATCGACCGGACGCGCGGCGATTTTCGTTACGACATCAAACACGAGTTTGACGCCGGCACCGGCCTCACCCACGAAACCATCGATTATATCGTCAATGTGAAGGGCGAACCGGACTGGATTCGCGAATGGCGGCACAAGGCGCTCGATGTTTTTCTTTCCAAGCCGATGCCCACGCATTGGGCATCGAAGGACCTGGAAAACATCGTCTTCGGCAACATCCGTTATTACCTCGCCGGCGGCCAGAAGGCGTCGCGTTCCTGGGATGAAGTGCCGGAAGACATGAAGCGCACCTTCGAGCGGCTCGGTATTCCGGAGCAGGAACGCAAATTCCTCGCCGGCGTCGAGGCGCAGTTCGACTCCGAAGCGGTCTATTCGAACATCAAGAAAGCGGTCGGCGAGCAGGGCGTGATCTTTTGCGGCTCGACCGAAGGCCTCATCAAGCACCCGGAAATTTTCCGGAAGTGGTTCGGCAAAGTCATCCCGACTGGTGACAACAAATTCAGCGCGCTGAACAGTGCCGTCTTCAGCGGCGGCTCGTTCATCTATGTGCCGCCGGGCGTGAAAGTGAAGCATCCGCTGCAAGCCTATTTCCGGATCAACGCGGAGAACTTCGGGCAATTCGAACGCACGCTCATCATCGCCGACGAGGGTTCCGAGGTCATGTACATGGAAGGCTGCACCGCCCCGAAATTCGAGACGGCGACGCTCCACAGCGCGGTCGTCGAGCTCGTCGCCCTCAAAGGCGCGAAAATCCAATACGTCACGGTTCAGAACTGGTCGGCAAATGTCTTCAACCTCGTGACCAAGCGCGCCCTGGCCCACGAGGAAGCCGAGGTGAAATGGATCGACTGCAATATCGGCAGCCGCCTCACAATGAAGTATCCCGGCGTCGTCCTGAAGGGCCGCAAAGCTCGCGGCGAAGTGGTCAGCATCGCTCTCGCCAATGACGGACAGCATCAGGACACCGGCGCGAAGATGATCCACGCAGCCGATGAGACGACCTCGAACATCGTCTCGAAGTCGATCAGCATCGGCAAAGGCCGGGCTACCTATCGCGGGCTCGTCCACGTGCCGAAGCATCTCAAGGGCTGCAAGAACAACACCGAATGCGACGCGTTGCTCATCAATTCCACGTCGCGCACCGACACTTATCCCGCGATCACCGTGCGCGGCACCGGCAATTCGTGCCAGCACGAAGCCAGCGTCTCCCAGATTTCGGCCGAGCAAATCTTCTACATGCAACAACGCGGACTCACCGAAGCACAGGCCATGAGCCTGAGCGTGAACGGTTTCGTCAACGATCTCGTGCGCCAGTTCCCCATGGAATACAGCGTGGAACTCAAGCGCCTCATCGATCTCGAAATGGAAGGGTCCGTCGGTTGATGATCGCCGCCCCATCGACGGCCAGTGGCCGCAGCATTGTATGATGACTTCCGTTCTGGAACCCATGACCGATACGCCCGCCGCGCCTACCCGACTCTTGAGCGCCGGACCCGCCGCCCCCGGGCAGGAAGCCGCCTGGACCCAATTCACGAAGATCCCCATGCCCACGCGCACGGATGAACGCTGGCGCTTCGCCAACGTCAAGGATCTCGACCTCAGCTCCTACTTGCCGCCGGCGCCCGTGGACGAAGCCGTGCGCGAGGCACTGCTCGTCCGGAGCCGTGGCCTCGAAAAAAGCGCGGGCCGCATGGTCTTCGCCAACGACCAACTCCTGACCCGCGAGGCTTACTCGGAGGAACTGAGTCGTATCGGCGTGATCTGGCTGCCGCTGGAGCAGGCCATGATCGAGCATCCGAACCTCTTTCAGCAATACTTCATGCGCGAAGAAGCGATCCTCGGCGGCCAGAAATTTGCCACCTTGCACGCTTCCCAAGTGCGCACCGGGACCTTTCTCTTCGTGCCGCGAGGCGTGGAGATCAACCTCCCGATCGAGGCATTTCATTGGCTGCACGGCGACAACGCTTCCTGCTTTCCGCACACGCTCATCATGGCTCAGGACATGGCCAAGGTGACATTCATTGATTACTACGAGAGTGCCGATGCCGAAGCGCCGGGTCTCGCCTGCGGGGTGAACGACCTCTGGCTCGGCGCCGGCGCCAGCGTGACTTACGTCTGCGCGCAAAATTGGAGCAGCAAAGCGCTCGCCTTCCAGATCAATGCGACCGTCGTCGGCCGTGATGCCCGGGCGCGCTCCCTTTTTGCCCAACTCGGCGCCCGGCATTTGCGCACCGAGAGTGTCAGCCATCTTCGCGCCCAAGGCGGTCGCAGCGACATGCTCGCCCTGACGGTGGCCGACGCCGCCCAGGAAATCGACGCGCGCACCTTCCAGATTCATGAGGCGCCGAACACCTCGAGCGATCTGCTCTACAAGAACTCGCTGGATGACACTGCGCGAACCATCTTCTCCGGCCTGATCCGGGTGAATCCAGTGGCGCATCAGACCGATGCCTACCAAAAAGTGCGCAACCTCTTGCTCAGCGACGAGGCCGAAGCGAACAGCGCCCCCGGCTTGGAAATCGAAGCCGACAACGTGCGCTGCACCCACGGTGCGACCAGCGGTCAGATCGAGCAGGAAGAACTCTTTTACCTCATGTCACGCGGCATCTCCAAGCGGGCGGCGCAGAAGCTCATCGTCCACGGATTCCTCCAGGAGGTCATCGCCCGACTGGAAGAACCGGCCATCGGCGCCCGGTTGACGGAAATGGTGCAGGCCAAGTTTGCCGCGCACGCCTGACGCGAGATGCGCCTTTTCTGGCGACAGATTTTCCGGGCCGCGAGCACCGCGGCGTTGGGTCTTCTCTTGCCAGTCGCGCCCGTCGTCTCCGCTGCCGAGTCTGCGCAGCCGTGGCCTGAATGGCGAGCGACGCTGCTCACGAAGCTCGGCGAAGATTTGACCAAGGCGGATGCTGCTGTCGCGCAATCGCCAGATTCAATTCCCGCGCTTTCTCACCGTGGCGACGTCCTTCTTTTCCTCGGACGCTTCCCGGAAGCGGTCGCGGATTTCGAGAAGATGATCGCGCTCGATCCCGCCGAGGACGCGCCGCACTGGCGCTTGGGCATCGCCTACTATTTCGCCGGGCAGTTCGCCAAATCGGCCCGGCAATTTGAGAAGTATCACGCCTACGACGGCCACGACCGGGAGAATGGCATCTGGAAATTCCTCGCGCAGGCCAGGGCCGAGGGAATCGAAAAAGCGCGCCAGGGAATGCTCCAGTACACGCAATTCGATCGGGAACCGTTCCCGGAGCTCTACGAAATGTTCGCCGGCCATCGCACGGCCGACGACGTCCTCGCCGAGGTCCAACGCAAGGGACTCAGCGAAGATCACGTCGCCGTCTTTTTCGCCAATTACTACGGCGGCCTGAACGAAGCCCTGCTCGGCCATCGGGAACAGGCCATCACGATGCTCCGCAAAGCCGTCGACGACCCCGAAGCGCGCCAGGCCGGCTACATGTGGCAAGTCGCCCGCCTCCATTGGGAAAAGCTGGTTTCGGAACCCGTCCGGCAATAGATCCCCACCCTCTTTTCGGAGTCATTCAGAGCGAAGCGAAAGCCTCGGCTTTCGCTTCGCTCTGAATGACGTCGAGAAAGCGGCGTCTCCCCCCTTCACCCAAACCGCACTTCCATGCTCAGCATCTTCTCGCCATCAAAATCAAACCACCCAATGAACCTCTCCCCAGCCAGCACCTGCGGCAGCCAATGCTGGTCGTCCTCCCACATCTCCTCATAAGGCACCGCATCGAAATCGAACCACATCGGCGTCGCTTCGACCGTCTCGATCGGCTCGCCGGTAAATTGCCGGGCGATGAAAACAGTGCAATGGAGGCTGTAACCGTCGGTGAATTGGAAATGCAATTCCCCACGCTCCTCGAGCATCGCAGGCGTCACCCCGACCTCCTCCTGTGCCTCGCGAATCGCCGAGTCCAGCGCAGTCTCCCCCGGCTCGATCTTGCCGCCCGGCCCATTAATCTTGCCCGCGCCCAGCCCGCGCTTCTTGCGGATGAGCAAAACGCGGCGGTCCTCGACGATGAAGCAAAGATTGGCCCGCTCACGCGGCTGCCAGCCCTGCCATTTCGGAGGCGGAATGTTGGATCGTGGCTTTTCGATTTCGAATTCTGCTGAAATCGGAGTTCAATACGCGAGATGAAATCGACCACCGCACTCCGCATCGCCGCCGTCACCGGATTTCTCGCCGTGGCTCTCGGCGCCTTCGGCGCCCACGGTTTGACGAGGCTGCTCGAAGCCAATCAACGGACGGCGACGTGGCAGACCGCCGCGCACTATCACCTCGTGCACGCCGTGGTCCTGCTCGTGCTCGCCTTGCGACCGACCGTCACGCGCCTTTCTTTCACCCTCTTCGTCGCGGGAATCGTAATCTTCAGCGGGAGTCTCTACCTCCTAGCCGTCACCAACATTCGCTGGCTGGGAGCCATCACTCCTATCGGCGGAGCCTGCTTGATTGCCGGTTGGCTGGCGCTGGCCATCTGTCCCCGCGAACGAAGCGCAGAGCCATCCGCGAAATAGGCGAAGCGGGGAATCTTGGCCTTACTTCTCCGGCGGTTCGAAGACATAAAAGCCGTCGATCGCCACCTCGCCATCGCCATTAGCAATGACTTCGACCGTGTGCTCGGCATTGGGGAGATTACGGGCGAGAGGCTCTTCCAGTCGCGTCGGTTGTTCCGCTTGAAAACTCACTCGCGCCGTGGCGGCATGAAAAACATCAAAGGTATATTTGTCCCCGCTCTTCACGCCATATTCGACGGGCTGCCCCTTCTTCTCGATTTTCGCCTGGCGCCAGAACTTGAGATCGAGCGAGATTTGTTTCGAGGTGCTGACAAAGGGAGTCGATAGATTACCAGTCCCATCCGATCCCGTGACACTTCCATCGAGGCGGAAGTCGCCCGTATCGTTGGTCATCGTGATCGTCCAGTTCTGTGGCGTAATCTTTCCGCCAAGATCGACGAGATGCGGGATGCGCCAGTTTCTCGGAATCGGCTTGATATAATTCATGACGTAGACCGGCGTGGACTCGGCGGAGACACCATCGATCAGAACGCGAACGGAGCCCCCACCAGGAACGGCCCGTCCGATGATGTCCACCCGGTTGCCCGTGAAAGTCAGTTTCAATCGCGCGGCCGAATCCCGACTTTGCAGGCTTCCTTGCTCGGTGCGCCAATTGCCGGAAACACTGAGCACGCCGGACTGATTCGGTGTCGCCCCGTGAATCATTCGTTCTCGCGAATCCGGCGCGTACCCGGGCGCAGCCGCCGCCGAAAGATGCGCGATGACATCGTCCCAAATGCGAATTCGCCCATGCATATTCTGGTGATTGTGATCGGCGAGTAGATCATCGGGAACCAGGTGAGCCGCGCGAATGTAATCGGCCAATTCCCGCCGATTCTCGACGAATTCCACACCATGCTTCGCGCAGATTTCACGCACTTGATCCCAGCGAACTCCCGCGCCTCTTTCGATGTCATCCGGCGTCATCGTGCTATCCGGTTTGAAATGCAGCGTCGGAAGAATCACCTCCGCCGTGGTCCGCCGCCGGATCGAAGTCAGCATGGCATCGAGTCCCTCGAGCGTGCCCGAGGTGTAGGTGAAAATAAGATCCGGATCTTCCGTCGCGACGAATTGCTGGATCCAACCATCGATGAATTCCCACGGCTCGCCCGGGCCACCATGCTTGCGATAAATGATCGGCGGCGCTTTCGGAAATCGCTCGCGAATCGCCCGGATCAATTCCTCGCCGTCCCCTTGCCGGTCGGTGAAACTCGATCCCAGCGCCCAGATGACAAACGGCTTTCCTGGAATCCCCGCGCGGCCCTCCCACTTCGCGATCGAGAGCGCGAGATTCTTCCCATCTCCCGGCCCCGGATTCACCTCGTAGGCCGGGTAATTGGCACGCTCATCCCGATAAGCCTTGTCCACTTCTGCCGCCGTCGCCGTCCGCAACCGGACATCGTCGATGCACACAAATTCGTCGGCCGCGCCGTCTTCCCGCGGCCCGATGTTGAACTGTAGCGTTTTGCACTGCGGCGGCATGACAAAATAAAACCCTTCCTGCCGCCACTCGCCGCCGGTGTTCAGCGGAAAGTCCTGATAGAAAATGGGCGTGTGAATCGGCGAGTAACTCGGCTCCCGTTCGTCCGAGGTGAAGTTGATCGTGGTCCAAGGGTCCGCCGCCGTCTTCACCCAGTAGGAGAGAAAATATCCCGAGCCCGGTTTCCCTTGAAAGACAGGGCTGACCAAACCGCCCTGCTTCTTCGCGCGCATCCGAAAGTAGGCCTTCCCCTCCGGCGCATCCGGCGCCGTCACGACCTCGCCATTCCCCGGCGACCATCCGGGCGGAACTTTGGCACTGCCTTCGAACGAACATTCCACGACCGCCTCCACACCCGACGGTACCGGAAAAGCCGTCCGGCTAATGCAGCGAAGCCCTTGACGATCTTCAGTGCCCGTCGGACTGGCATGAGCGTACAGCGGGAGGATCGAGACGACAGCGAGGAGGGCAAGAATCGGGCGAGAAGACATGAACGAGTGTCAGGACAATCGCAGCCGATAAAATGTCTTTGATCTTCCCTCATTATCCGAAGAGGCCGCAGCTTCCTCCTCCCGCATTAACTCACCCGTGCGCCCCGACCTATACCGCCGTCGCATTGATGATCGCATCCCTAGCCACCGGGCAAGTGCGACTACGGGTGAAAACGTCGAAAATCGCCCGGCGAAGTTCTTCCAGGCTGGCAGGCTTCGCGAGGATCAAGTCGATGTTGGAACCCGGCCCGCTCGCTTCGCCGGCCAGGTCGACAAACCCTGTGAGCATGATGATCGGTTTGGTCGGGTTCAACTGCCGGACCACACTGGCGAGCTGGCCGCCGTTCATCCCCGGCATCGCGAAATCGGTGATGACCAGGTCGTAGTTCACCCGCTGGCATTTCTCCAGCGCGAGGCCGCCACTCCCGGCGACGTCCACGGCGTGCCCATCGGACCGCAGGAGTTCGGCGACGAGTTCGCAAATGATCGGCTGATCGTCCACGAAGAGAATCTTCAACGGGCGCTCCAGGGCCGGCGTGACCGGCAGGGTCTCGGGCGAAGTGGCTTCCGTCGTGGGCGGGAAACGCAGGCTCACGGTCGTGCCGACATTCGGCTCGCTCTCGATGAAGATCGTGCCCTTGTGGCGTTTGACGATGCCATGGGCGACGCTCAGCCCAAGGCCCGTGCCTTGGTCCCCCTTCGTAGTGAAGAAGGGCTCCAGGCAGCGGCGCCGCGTCTCGGCATCCATCCCCACGCCATTGTCACTCAGCTTCACGACCGCGGCGTCGCTCTCGGTGTAACTGCGGATGTAAATCCGGCCGCCATGCGGCAACGCATCGACGGCGTTGAAGATGAGATTGGTAAAGAGCTCACGCAATTCCGCAGGATTGCCGGCAATCAGCGGGAGCGGACCAAGTTGCCGCTCCACGGTAATGTGCGCGCCCCAGGTCAGCGCTTGATTGGTCCATCGCGGCATGGTGATCGAGACGGCCTGGTCGATGAACGTATTGACACCGACCGCGGCGAAGGATTCGGTCTCGTCTCCCACTTTATAAAACTCGCGCAATCGGCGGACGATCTGCCGGGCATCCTGTCCGGCACTGAGGATACGCTTGAGATATTCGGTTTGTTCGGGGCTCTCGAGCAAGAGTTCGCCATAACCGAGGATCGACGAAAGCGTATTATTGAAGTCGTGGGCGATGCCACTGGCCATGATGCCAAGCGCGGCCAACCGCTCCTGCTTGATGACCTGCGCCTGGGTCGCGCGCAAATTGGCGAGCGTGGCTTCGAGCTGCCCGGTGCGCTCGTGCACCCGCTCCTCGAGAAACATATTGTGGCTCTGCAACTCGAGATGCAGAAAGCGGGTTTCGAGCAAATTGCGAATGCGCGCCGTGACCTCCGCGGCGTCGAGAGGTTTGTTCAGGAAATCCTTCGCGCCGGCAGTCAGCGCGCGCAACTTGGTCTTCGGGTTTTCATCCCCCGTTAGCACGAGAATGGGGTAATACTCATCGGGAGCGATATAACTCGCCAGCCGCCGCATGATCTCGAACCCATTGATATGCGGCATGTAGATATCCAGGAGCAGGATATCCGGGCGCAACCGCTCGAAGACTTCAAAGGTCTCGCGCTCGTCCGAGACGATGTGCACTTGGAAATGATTCTGCAGCATGCGCTGAAGTAGAACCAGACTGCGTTCATCGTCATCGACGATGAGGACTCGGGCGTTTTCAAAAGTGCTCTTGGGAAGTTGCATGAGACGAGGACGATTGCGCAGCTATCGGGCTGTAAATCGAAGTTAGGCCATTAGCATTCGAGTTTGCCGTGTTGCAGGATGCTATCGACGGCCGAGGCGAGGCGTTTCGGCGAAACCGGTTTCTCCAGCGGGCCGTGCCAGCCGAAAGGATTCCTGCTCGCCCCGCCACCTTCGGCGATCATGCTCGTCACGAAAAGGATGGGGACTTCCTGCAGGCCTCGCTCGGATTGGATCAGGAGAGCGGCAGCGCGGCCATCGAGACACGGCATGTCGACATCCATGACGACGAGATCCGGACCAAAGGCGCGCGCGGCGTTGGCGGCGACGCCGGCATCATTGACCTCGCACACGGTGTAACGGCCGGTGCGTTCGAGAGCGATCCTGGAGAGCTCGGTGGAATTCGGATCGTCGTCGACGGCCAGAATGCGATACGGGCGGGGCGCGTTCGCGCGGCTTTTCAATGACGTGGGCATGGACAACATTTCAGCATCGCATATGCCATTGAACCTAACTCCCCCCTCCGTTCCCGGGTCGACAATGACTCAGAACGTCTCAGCTAACTACGCTAACAACTGCTTCCAAGGTCGCGCAAGACATTCACCCTTCTTGTACGTAATTCGGACGCCACGAGCGAAAGATTTTCGAGCGTACCGCAACGCGATGTTATGAGGATGTTATGCGTAATTCGGATTACCGGCTCTGAACCCGGACATTACGTGAATATTCGAAGACCGGGCATCGCCTCTGCGGCGGGCAAACGTGTCGAATCGTTTTTATTCCGGCGAGGCGCCACACCAGGGTCAAAATTGCGAAAATGAGGTGCCCATCGCACCGCAACCGTGCGAGTCATGGTCACGCGAGTTTTTGGAAACCGCCTCCGTCGAAAACCCCTCTCTCCTCAAGCAATCGCCTCTTCGGCCGTCTGTTCCGAGCTTTTCTCAGCCGCCGGAGCTGGGGTTGGCTTTTGATATTTACGCGCGCTGCGCCGTCCGCGATACTCCGGCCGTTGGCTGCATACCCAAACGGAGCCCGCGCTCACGCTCAGTTGATCCATCTCCGCTTCGCAGGAGGGACATTTGGGCGGCGTCAGTTGCACTTTGCTCATCAAGGCCGGCGCCCATTCCGATACCGCGAGCAAATCTTCGTCCGGCGTCTTGCGGGCTGCCGAGATCAAGGCGTCGAGCGTGCGCGCATTGATCACGGTAATGCCTTTGCCCTTGGCGAAATTGCGTGCGTCCCAACTAAAGCCACACGAGGCGACATACAGACCGCGAGTGACCCCCGCCGTGATCATGGCTTCCTGCAATTCGCGCACTCTTTCCACGGGGATCCGGTGATCCTGGCTCAGTTTCTTGCACTGCACGAGGATCCGCTCCGCTTTGCGAGCGAGTGTGAAATCGCCGCCGCGTCCACCGCTCAGGCCCGCCACCATCGACACGCGATAACCCTGCCGCTGATAAATCAGCGCCACCAACATCTCAAAATCCTCCGCCGAGAGCGCATGCACCGCATGCTTCATATCATACGGCTCGGATTCCGCCGGGGTCTGGATGACCCCCATCGAAGGCAGAAAATCGCCGTCCCCCGACCTCCGGTCCCGCCTGCGCTGCATCAGCAGCATCCCCAGACCCACCACCGGAATGAGGACCAATTCAATCGAGTTGGCCTTCAACTGCTTCCAAATCTTCGTCAGCATGCCGACGCGGAGGTCATTCGAAGCCGCATCGGTCAGCGAATTCAAATCCGGCATTCCCTTTTCGTCGGTGGCCTTCTCGGCGGACACTCTTTGTTTCGCCGGCCCGCTCGCGGCCGGCTGCGAACTTGCCGTGCCTTTCGAAGCCGCCGCGCTTGCTCCTCCCGTGGCAGCGGTGTCTTTACCCGCAATCGGAGTGCCGTCGGCTCCGGTCGCTGGAGAATTGTCCCCGGGCTGCACCATTTCAATACCCAGCTCCTTCATGTCGGAGCCGTTCCTCCCGGCGTAAAGCTTGTCGCTGAGTTCACCGGCCAGTTGTTTCCGGCTGGCCTGCCCCGTAAAGAGCTTGATCGCGCTCTTGAAAACCGTGGTCATCAAGTCCGCCTCCTCGGACGAGAATTTGACTCCGCCGATCTGCCCGTTCGGCGCCGGCGCCATTCCCGCCGCCTTTAAAATATAGCGCTGACCGTACCGCATGACACTCCCCAAAACCAAGACCATGACCGCCATCGTCACGGCCTTCATCAACAACTTTCGCAACAGTCGCAGCATCATAACGGTGGTAAAGCACGATGTACGCCCCTGGGAGAAGAAAATCGCGTAAAAGCACGTAACCCCCACAGAGAATTTACAACAGATATAGCTATTATAAAAATAAGGGCTGCCACGTAACTTCAGGCCCCATAGTTGCGATTCGGTTTTCTCATTTCTTCACGCTCATTTGGCGGCGCCTAGCGCGGCCCCAGAACCAATTTTCGCCCAAGTTGGTGACAGCCGGAAAATCCTCCGCGGACGATAAAAAAAGTAGCTGACGCCCTGGCCACTGTGAAATCCCCTTTTGCCCTGATCCGATACGCATGAAATTCCCTTTCCTCTGGAGCCTCCTCCTGGCTGTCGCCGCGACCACCATGGAAGTCTCATTGGCAGCCTCCCAACCCGGCGTGGCGAGCAAATCCGCGCCACCGCCAACGCCCGCCAGACAACCTGCCCCAGCGCCGTCCCCGCCGATTCCCGCCCCCTTTGTCTCCGCGCAGACGAACATGGTTTCCAGCAAGACGGTCACCGAGCCCGGAGCATTGAGCATCGGCGGTTTGACGTTGAGCCAATCGCAACCCCAGCGGGAAATGAGCGTGACCGTTTCCGTTCAATTCTTCTCACCGCCGCCGGGTCCGTTCGACGTCCAATGCTTTTTCATGGCGAAAAACGAAACCACCAGGTCTCGCTACATCTTCAACGTCGTCTCCACGGAATCCAAGAAGCCTGTTTTCAGCGACGAGATTCATTCCGGAACTCTGTTGGCCTCGAAGACCGATTGGATCGGCATTCCATTTTCACTTCCCTCCTCAGTTCCCGAAGACGGCGGCAACTTGGTCGATGCCAGCGGAAAATCCGTCGAATCCGAAACCAAACTCGGAAGCAAAATCGAGGGCTGGATTCTGCGCGTCGTCTACCAGGGACACATCCTCAAGGTGGACTCCAATCAGCCCCACCTCGCGGAGCTTGCGAACCGTTTGCCCAAGCTCTTCGATAAAGCCGCGACCGGGAAATAGTCACGACCAGCAGATGCGTTAGCCTCTATTCACGAATTCAAGAAAATCGAGCAAGGACGCTTGCGTCCTTGGAGTGCGGTGCTGCTGCACCGCTTTTGGAAGGTCTGCAGGTAGGACGAGCCTGCCACCACTTTGCCTCCCCGAACGCGCCAGAGCTCTCCGGTCCCATCGGCATGCCTTCAGTTCGCCTTGGGCGGACTCGCGGGCGCGGGATTCCAGTCGAGAATCTGACCATCCTTGAGCAATCGCTCGCGAAGGGCAGCGTAGTTCACCTTTTGCACATCGCTCCCGCCATCGATCGCCATCACCGCGGCCGTGGCGGCGGACTGGCCGAGAACCATGAAGACCGGCTCCATGCGAATGGACCCGTAAGCCACATGCGTGGAAGAAAGACCGACCGGCACGAGCAGGTTGGTGCATTCCGTCTCGTGCGGGACGATGCTCCGATAGCTCACCGGGTAGGGCACCTTCACCGAGCCCTCGAGACAGCCTTCGGCCTTGGCCTTGCCGTCCACGATCACCCGCGACGTGTGATGAGAATCCATCTGATAACTGGCCAGCCCCACGCTATCCTCGGCGATCACCTGCCGGCGGCAATTCTTCTCCGTCATGACGTAGTCGGAAACCATCCGGCGCGCCTCGCGCACATACAATTCGTGCGGCCACCCGCCCGTTTCCGTGAACTCCGTTTTCGGCAGGCCAAACTTTTGCACGAAGGCGCGCACCCGCTCCGGCACCGCATCATCATTGGCCAGATACCACATCATCCCCTGCTGATAAGTCACATGTGCCTGGAAAATCTTTTCGCGGGTCGGATAGTCGGCATCCGGCCAGGCATCGCTCCCGCCGACGAAGTCGGTGGAAATGGGACCGGCGTTGTTGCAGTCGCCCACGTTCAGCTTCACCGGCCCAGTCGTGTAGGTGAACTTCCACTCCGCCGTCGGGTCGGTCGTCAGGTAGCGCTCGAGCAGCGCGTAGTCTTCCCGGCGATAACCCGCCGGCTTCGGCCACGGAAGTCCCACCTCCGCCTTCACCGCCCACATGCGGAAGTTATAACCCTGCACACGCTTGTCGCCCGTGCCAGTGGCCGGCAGCGGGCCGGGCGTGATACCCGGCAGCACGCCGCTGGAAGCATCGCCAGGCACACGATAGGGATCGACCGGAAAACGGAACTGATGAGTCCTGGCGATCTGGAAACCATTGAGCGTCTCGCCATAGGCCGCGTTGCCTTCGCGCCCGATGAAATACTTCACCCCCGCCCGGGCGAAGAGGTCGCCTTCGTAAGTCGCGTCGATGAACATCCGCGCCTCGATGCGGTCGCCATTTTCAAACACCAGTGCGGTGATGCGCGGGCCATCCTTCTCCACCGTCTTCAGCCGATGCTCGGAGTAAACCGGCACATCCGCCTTCTTGAGCATGGCGCGGAAAATTTCCTCCGCCTGCGAAGGACGAAAGCCCAGCTCCGGACTGGGATTATTTTTCGCCGCCTGTTTCGCCTGGCTGGCGCTCTGGATAAATTCCCGGGCCAGCCCGCCAAGCGAAGCACCGTTGCCCAGGTCCATCGCGGTCAAGCCGGCGGAAGTCATGCCCCCAACATGCCGCCGGAAAACGGCCAGCGCCGCGGTCTTCCCCATGCGGCGCGCTTGCACCGCCGCCGCCACGCCACCCGGAGTGCCGCCATAGACGCACACATCCACCTTCAGCGTCTGCGGAGGATTCGCCGCCGGCACCGGATAGTAATAGTGAAGGCCCGGTTCCGTCTCAGCACCCGCCAAAACCGGAAAAGCGCAGGCGACAGCAAAAACGGCCAGGACCGCACGGAGGAATCGAGAAGAAATCATAGGGCAGGGAAAGAGTCGCATGGTTGTGGGGACCAATCGCATTTGGGCAGGATTCGAAAATAATCGAATAGCCTAGCTGGCGGCGCGGCGCTAGAGCGGAGAATGATCAGTCTTTGGAACCATCAGGATGCGGCGCAATTTTCCGGCGATCTCGGCCAGCGCATCTATACGTCGCGCCTGCTCGGGCGGGAGCCCGCGCTCGTCCTCCACGGCGGCGGCAATACCTCGGTCAAGATTCGCGAGACGAATCTCTTCGGCGAAGAGGAACAGGTCCTTTGGATCAAGGGCAGTGGCCGCGATTTGCAAACGATCGACGCCACGGGATTTTCGCCCTGCCGGATGGCGCCACTGCTCCGGCTCACCCAGTTGCCCGCGCTCCCGGATACCCAGATGGCGCGGGAGTTGAAATGCAGCATGACCGATCCCTCCGCGCCCGCTCCCTCGGTCGAGGCAATTTTGCACGCGCTGCTGCCGCACAAGTTCGTCGACCACACTCATGCCGATGCGTTGATCGCGGTCATGAACACCCCGGACGGCGCCGCGCGCGTGCGGGAGATTTATGGCGACCGCGTGGTCATCCTGCCCTACGTGATGCCCGGCTTCCAACTGGCGCGCTTGTGCGCGGAGAGATTTTCCCAGGAAGCGGGGCCGCAGACGGTCGGCATGGTCCTGCTCCAGCACGGCCTGTTTACTTTTGCCGAAACCGCCCGCGATTCCTACGAGCGCATGATCGAACTGGTGACGCTCGCCGAAGAGTATCTCGCTCGCCATGCCGCCTGGAATCTGGCCGCGCCCGCTCCCGCGCAACCGGCTTCGGTGCGGGAGCCACGCACCGAAATCGCCCGGCTCCGCCGCGACCTCTCGCAGGTCGCAGGCAAACCGCTGATCCTCATCTCGCACCCCGGCGAAAAGTACGCCGCGTTTGCCCGTCGCGAAGACATCGCCACCCTTTCGCAACAGGGACCGGCTACACCGGATCACGTCGTGCGAACGAAACGCCTGCCGATGCTCGGCCGTGATCTCGAAACATTCCGGGCCGCCTACGAGCAATACTTTCAGAAAAATGCCGCGCGTGCCGGCCGCGAGTTACGGATGCTCGACGCCGCCCCGCGGGTCATCCTCGACCCCGATCTCGGATTACTCACCGCCGGCCCCACGGCAAAGGAAGCCGCCATCGCCGGCGACATTTACCGGCACACGATCGACATTATTTTGCGGGCCACGGCACTCGGAAGTTATCGGGCCTTGCCCGCCGGCGATCTCTTCGACGTGGAGTATTGGGACCTGGAACAGGCGAAACTGCGCTCAGCCGCCACGCCGCCGATGTTTGCCGGGGAGATCGCACTGGTCACCGGCGCCGCTTCCGGGATCGGCAAGGCCTGCGTGGAATCGTTGCTCCGTCGGGGAGCAGCCGTGGTCGGCCTCGACCTCAATCCAGCCATCGTCGAAATGCACCAGCGTCCTGATTATGCCGGATTCATCTGCAACCTGACGGACGAAAGCCACATCGCGCGGGCCATGGAAAGCGCGGTGCAAGCCTTCGGCGGACTCGACATGCTCGTCCTGAACGCCGGCATCTTCCCCAAAGCGACGCCGCTCTCTGCCCTCTCCACCAGCGCGTGGCGGCAGGTCATGCAGATCAATCTCGACGCAAATCTCGCCCTGCTGCGCGAGGCGCACCCACTCCTCGCGCTGGCCCCGAACGGCGGACGCGTCGTAGTCATCGGCTCCAAAAACGTCCCCGCGCCCGGCCCCGGCGTGGCCGCTTACTCGGCCTCCAAAGCGGCCCTGCAGCAACTCGCCCGCGTCGCCGCTCTCGAATGGGGCCCGGACAAAATTCGCATCAACACCATCCATCCGAATGCCGTATTCGACACCGGCCTCTGGACGGACGAAATCCTCACCGCACGCGCCCGCAGCTACGGCGTCAGCGTGGACGAATATAAGACGAAAAACGTCCTCGGAGTCGAAGTCCGCAGCCACGACGTCGCCGAGCTCGCCGCCGAAATGTGTGGCCCCGTATTTGCCAAAACCACCGGCGCACAAGTGCCCGTCGATGGCGGAAACGAACGTGTGATTTAACCCGCCGGAGGAACCTCGGAAAAACATCCAACACCCAACACCCAACACCCAACATCCATTGCGCAAGCGAAGTGCGGGAGCCGCTGGTGAATCGATAGTCTCCCCTCGTGCCCTAACTCCATTTGAATGCCCGTGCGGCCCGCACCACGCAATTGGGAGCGAGATTCCATCTCGCAGGCGGGGGTGTCCGCGGGTGGGCCACGGCGATTCCCCGGCGACGCACCCCCGCCCTCGTGCCCAAACTCCATTTGGGTACGCAATTAGGAGCGAAATTCCATTTCGCATGGCGGGGGTGTCTGCGGGTAGGCCGCGTCTATCCCCCGCAGACACCCTCCGTGCGAGATCGACCCTCACGAGCCGAAAATTCCCTCTGCGGCCCTCTCCAATCCCTCTGCGCCCTCTGCGTTCTTCCGTGCCTATCGCCTTCAGTTGCAGCTCCATCGCACTGCAACCTCCACGTCCTAGATTTTCCTTCGTCGCTCGGGAAAGAGCGCGAGAATGTCTTCTTCGCGCGCCTTGCAGATACCCCGCTCAGTAATCAGCCCCGTCACGAGCCGTCGCGGAGTGACATCGAACCCATAGTTCATCGCCGCGCTGTCCGGCGGAGCCACCAGCACCTCCGCCCGCGCGCCATCGAGCCAGCCGTCCGCATACTTCACCTCCTGCGACCCTCGTTCCTCGATGGGAATTTCCGCCAACCCATCGCGCATCACCCAATCAAAAGACGACGAAGGCAGCGCCACATAAAAAGGAACCCGGTTATCGCGCGCCGCCAAAGCCTTCAGATAAGTGCCGATCTTATTCGCCACATCGCCCGTATAAGTCGTGCGATCCGTCCCGACGATCACCAGATCGACCATGCCATGCTGCATCAAATGCCCGCCGGTATTGTCGGCAATGACTGTATGCGGCACCCCATGCCGCCCCAATTCCCAAGCAGTTAGCTTCGCGCCCTGACTGCGCGGACGAGTCTCATCCACCCACACATGCACCGCGATTCCATGATCGTGCGCCGCATAGATCGGCGCCGTCGCCGACCCATAATCCACAAATGCCAGCCAGCCCGCATTGCAGTGCGTGAGAATGTTCACCGGCGCCCCCTTCTTTTTGCGGCTGAGACGCCGGACGAGCCGCTCTCCATGTTCCCCGATCCGGCGGCAATACTCGGCGTCCTCATCGGCGATTTGCTGCGCCGTGGCCAGCGCAATGGCCGTCTTTTCCCCGCGAGTCGCGCCGCCCGCAATCGCCTGCAACTGACGATCCACCGCCCAAGCCAGATTCACCGCCGTGGGTCGTGTCGCTTTCAAATCGTCCGCCGCCGCGGACAGCAAATCGGCCGAAACTTCCAGCGTGGCCAGATACATCCCGTAAGCCGCCGTCGCCCCGATCAAGCCCGCCCCGCGGACATGCATCTCCCGAATCGCCTTCGCCACCTGCGCCACCGTGGTCAGATCCTCGACGACGAACTCGTGTGGCAGAAACCGTTGATCGATGATCTGGACACACCGGGGATCCGAAAGCCAGATCGTTCGATAGTGTTTCCCGTTTACGTTCATGATGGGCGTCATCATACAACTTGTTTCCCGTCATCCTCAAGCGGCGGCATAGTCGCCACGCGCCGCCGCGAATTTCGTCAATGCAGACTCATGAACTTCGCAACGAAGGTGCCGCTCCTTTGCAGGACCGCGCCTCCCATAGCGCATCACCCCACTGTCGGGAATCGAGTTGAAGGTGTGTTCACTGCCAGATAAGCTGGAGTTGATGAGTCTCTCAGAAATCCTTGACGAACTTCCGCGACTCACACCTGAGCAGCGGCATCAGGTCGTTGAAAGGGTCCTGGAGTTGAATGGTGACTGGATTGATGGTGACGATGGGCTGAGCCCGGAGGAGAAGCGGCTCATTGAATTCAGACTGGCCGAACATGATCGCAATCCTGCAAGCGCGGTCCCCTGGGAGGAAGCCAAGGCCCGGCTGAGAGCGCGGTTCGTTCGATGAGTTTCCGCGTGGTCCTGCGGCCGCTTCTCGGGAAAGGCGGCGGTGGAAGGATGTTGCCGTGACGCTCGGAGCGGCGCTGCAGCGCATGGTTAGGCGCTTCGTTCATTTTGGCTTCGCGTCGCCCGCTTTTTCCGTCGTCGTGCGTTTCGCGTTCCAATCGAGCTTCAGCGCTGCGCCGCCGTCGTGGCCAGGTGCTTCGATGGTCCCCTTGATGGTGTCGCCTTCGATATTGCCGTGATACTTCACCACATACTTCTGGCCACCGAGATCACGCACAACATCGAACATGATCACGCCGTCTCGGAGGGAGGCGTTGCTGATCGCAGTGTCGCCATATGGATTCGAGTAAGCGCCAGCGATTTTGCCGTCCTTCCATTCGAGTTTGAGCGTGGTTGGGATTTCACCACCATCCGGCGACTTGGTGCTCCACTTCCAAGTGCCGCTAGGGAAGCGCTGAATTAATCGAAGCTTTCATGGAACTGGTTGAGAGCGGCGCTTTTTTCGAATCGAGCGACTTTGAGCCGCATGTCAGGAGAGTTCCGGTCCGGTTGAATGGGAGATAGGAAGGTGATCCCATCGATCTTTTC
>DASYAY010000090.1:0-11768 GCA_036501065.1 Chthoniobacter sp.
AGAGGGCGTCTAAAAAGTAAGTGCGCACGGGTCAAGCCGGAGGCTTGCCGGACTGTAGCCGGGGGTAACACCCCCGGAATGCACCCCAAAAAAATAACTCACGCACCCCGGCCGGGGTGCTGGAAATTACCCCTGGAAGGCGACTCCGGCACACCCTCCGGGGTGCATCCGTTATGTGGGGTGTCGCTTCCGGGGGTGTTACCCCCGGCTACAGTCCGTCAGCCCTTCGGGCTGGGCCGCAACTTACTTTTTAGACGCCTTCTGAGTTCCTAGTGCTTAGTTCTCAGTGCTTTGTTCCATGCAACCGTTGCGGGGCCGATCTCGCAGCGAGGAGGGAGAGCCGGGGCCGGAGCTTTGTGAGACGGCCGAGGCAGCGTCTTCCGTCCCTGCGGGACTATCTGGCCTTTTATTGCAAGTCCCAGCGCTAAAGCGCTGGGCTATTTTCGCAAAGTCCCTGCGGGACTAATTCAACAATGACTTCCGCGTTTACTGAAGCGCTGGGCTATTTTCGCAGAGTCCCTGCGGGACTAAAGCATCTCTCGAATTCAGCAATCACTTCCGCGCGTACTAAAGCGCTGGACTGCTTCCGTAAAGTCCCTGCGGGGCTACTCCAACGATCACTTCCTGACTTCGGGGGTCACCGTGAGTTCGGTGCGGCGGCCGTCGCGTTGGACGATGACTTTGACCGGGGTGCCGATTTTTACGGCGTCGAGGGCGTAGGTGTAATCGTAGATGTTGGCGATTTTCTGGCCGGCGAATTCGACGATGACGTCGCCGCCCTGGAGGCCGCCTTTTTCGGCGGGGCTGCCACCGCGGACGCCGCTCAGTTTCACGCCTTTCACCTCGGTGGAATAGTCGGGGATGGTGCCGAGATAGACGCGAAGGTTATCCCGCGAACTCATGCCGGCGTCGCTGCGCTGGACACGGCCGTAGTTGGGACGCTCGGGGGTGGTGGCGAGGTCGAGGACGATCTGCTGGGCGAGTTTCTCGATGCGTTCCATGCCCTCGGCGTTGATTTTGTCCGGCGTGTCGGTGGGACGATGGTAATCTTCGTGCGAGCCGGTGAAGAAGTTGAGCACGGGGACGCGCTTGGGATAAAAGCTGGTGGTGTCGGTCGGCAGATAGGGGTCTTCCTGGAGGATGAGGTTGAAGCCGGCGGCGACATTGCGCTTCTCGAGTTCGCGCCGCCAGAATCGGGAGGAGCCGACGCCTTGCATGGTGAGCCGGTTGTCGCGCAGGCGGCCGACCATGTCGAAATTGACGTAGGCGGCAACTTTCGCGAGCGGCACGGGTGGATGCTCGCAAAACGCGGCGGACCCGATGAGGCCGATTTCTTCGCCGGACCAGAGGGCGAAGATGATGCCGCGGCGCGGTTTCGGTGCTTCGCTGGCTTTGACGGTGACGGTAGCGGTGGCGACGATGGGCTGGCCTTTGGCGGCGCTGGGATCGCTCTTGCTGCCGGCCGGCGCGCTGCTGCTGGAGATCGCGGTGGTCGTGGTGACGGTGGAGCCGGAAGCGCTTTTGGCGGCGGCGCTGAGTTGGGCGTCGAGGGCGATGGCCATGCCGAGAACGACGGAGGTGCCGGAGGCATTGTCGTCGGCGCCGGGATGGATGCGGCCTTCTTCGCCGGCGCGGGCCATGGAACTGCCGGAACCGCCGTGGCCGAGATGGTCGTAGTGCGCGCCGACTATGATGTATTCATCGCTTCCGCCGCTGGGCGGGATCATGCCGACGACATTCGCATCGGACTTTTTCAGGCGGACGATGCCGACGCTGAGAGTAACCTGGTTGTGCAGGAGGAAGCCGCCGTCGGCGTGCGGGTTTTCGGTATCGAGACCGGTTTGCAGGTCTTTGAGGTTTTTGCCGCTGCTGGCGAGCAGGGCGTCGGCGACCTTGGTGCTGACAGAGGCGGCGATGATGCCGCTGCCGGAATGACTGCCGTCGTTGGTCAGCGGGACGAGTTCGCCAGCGCCGGGCGAATTTGGGCCGGTGACGATGAGCACGGCCTTGGCGCCGCGTTCGCGGGCCATCATGGCTTTGTAGCGCAGGCCGGCGTAGCGATTGAGCTGGGCGCGGCGCGACTGGTCGACGCTCTCGGGAACGTAGCGGAAGAAGAGGACGATTTTATCCTTCACGTCGAGGTTGTCGTAGCTGTTGTAGCGGGTGTTCTTGGCGTCCTCGGGAACGCTGAGGCCGTAGCCGGCGAAGACGACTTCGCCGTGGACGGAGCCGCTCTCGCTGAAGGCGAGCGGGCGGAAATCCTGGTCGAGCTTATAGGTCTCGGCGCTTTTGCCGGCCTCCACGGAGAGCGCGGTGTTGGCTTCATCCACGCGGGCGCCGGCGTTGAATTCGAAGGGCTCGCGGTAATCGCCGCCGAGCGGTTGCAGGCCGATGTCGTGGAAGATGCCGGAGATATAATCGGCGGATACTTTGGCGCCTTCGGTGCCGGTTTCGCGGCCTTCGCGCGCCGGATCGGCGAGCCATTCGTCGAAGGACTTCAATTCCGGCGCGGTGACTTCGGAGGAATGAGTCCACTTCGCGGCGGAGGTCGACGCGGCGCTGGAGGCGGTCGACGGCGAGGTGCTCGACGTATTCGCCGCGGATTGCGCGGCGCTGCTGCCGGTGGCGCTGGTAGACGGCGCGCGCAAGGGCGATTGCGCGATTGCCTGGAGGGCGGCTTGGTCGTTCCAATCGGCGAGGAAAATCTGCGATTTGCCGTCGCTGGTGCGGCCAGAGGTCCAACTGATTTTTTTGCCGTCGGGCGAGAAGACCGGCAGGCCGTCGAAGCCATCGGTGTAAGTGACGCGCACCGGTTCGTGTTCGCCATTCACGTCGACGATGAACAATTCGAAATTGGTGAAGCCGAGTTTGTTCGAGGTGAAGATGATGTATTTGCCGCTGGGGTGGTAGAACGGCGCCCAGGACATGGACTTGAAGTCGGTGACGCGATGCTTGTCCGAGCCGTCGGTCTTCATCGTCCAGACATCGGCAATCATTCCGTTCTCGTCGAAATGGCGCCAGACGATGCGGGTGCCATCGGGTGAGAAGAAGGGACCGCCGTCGTAGCCAGGGGCGTTGGTGAGCTGGCGCACATTCGAGCCGTCCGCATTCATGATGTAGATGTCGCCGAACCAGGAGGGATTTTTCTCGTAACGGGCGCGCTGTTCCGGGGAGAGCTTGTCGAGCGGAAAAGCGCCGCGCAGCGAGCAGAAGACGATCTGCTTGCCATCGGGTGAATAACCGCCTTCGGCATCGTAGCCCAGCGTGTGCGTGAGGTTCACTTTGTCCGAGCCGTCCTGATTGCTCGAAAAGATGTCCATGGTGGCGTCGTAATCCCAGGAGTAGCGGCGGACCTTGCCGCTGGCGCGAAAGTCGAGCTCGGCTTTTTGCTTGGCCTTGGCTTCGGGATCTTCGTGGGTGGAAGCGAAGAGGACGCGATTGGTTCCCGGCTGGAAAAAGCCGCAGGTGGTTTTGCCAAAGCCGGGCGAGACCCGGGTGGTGTCGCCGGTGCGCAGGTCGAGAATGTACATCTGGTAGAAGGGATTGTCCTCCTCGCGCTCGCTCTGGAAGATGAGCTTCTGCCCATCGGGGCTAAAATAGCCTTCACCGCTGCGTTTGCCCTCGAAAATGAGCTGGCGCGCATTGGTGATGAAGCGGGCTTCATTCGCGGCGTCATCGGCCAGGGTGATCGTGGCAGCAGCGGTAAAAAGGCAGGTGAAAAGAAGAAGGACGCGACGCATGGGGAAAGATTGGATAGGGAATCTAACGAAATGTTCGATATAGAATAGTGATCCTCAAGCCTGCGGTGTCCTTGGGTTTGAGGATTCGAACATCCGGCAGAAGGGAGGCTTTCGACGTCCGAGACGGCGGAGCCTGGCGGCGCGAATCAGACCGCGGCCGCGAGCCTCCCCTGCCCACCCGCTCGTGGTTTTCGCCTCATTGAGCGCCAGTTTTCGTTCGTTTGCGCACGGGATTCGCTGCATTCAGGATAGGCGCATCCATTCAGGACCACCACACCCATGAGCCAGCCACCCCCGATTGAATCCATTTCCGACGAAGTTTCGCACCGGGCGCCCTTTCGGGCCGGCGCCGCCGCAGCAGCCACGGTCGCGGGCGGATTGCTGAATCTCTATCTGGCAATTTATGAGATTCCGCACTTCGCAGGGATCTTTCACGATCGGCTGCCGCGCCAATCCCTGCCCGCCATCACCGCCGCGCTGCTCGACGGCCGCTGGTCATTCGTGGTGCTAGCGTGCCTCTGGCCTCTGCTCGCGATCGGCGCTATTTGGACGCGGCGGGCGCAGCTCTACATCGTCTCGGCAGCGATTCTCATCACCCTCCAGGTCACCTATACCGTCATTGCCATCTACATGCCGCTTTTTGCGATGATGCATCGTCTTTCGGGAGGCGGATAGAATCGGGATAGAGGTTGCCGGTTTGTCGTGGAGGTACGTTTCGAGTTTCGAATTTGACGCTGCCAAATTGCCAGCGATGTCCGGCGCTTGTCCGTGCTGCGGACATCGCCTAGCGTTCGATCGCGATGGATGACACTAGCAATAACCCCGTGACCGTGAAGCGAGACTCTTCGCTTTGGTCGATGGCCGCGCTCGTGTGTGCATTGGCAGGATTCGCTCTCATCATCCACGGCATCCTGCCGGCAAAACCGGTGACAAAATCGGTCGCTCCATCGAGGCTGACCGCTACCGCGGATTTTGCCAATCAGGGCAAAGCGGCGGCAGCAGCCGCGGGCGAAACGGCGGCGGATGAGGGCGAAGTCGTGCACGTTGTCGCCGGCTTCCAAGCGCCGCCGGCCTGGGTGCCGATGTATTCCGACGGGGTCAACCCCGCACATGGCTCGCGACGCGACGAAAGCGGCGGCATCCAAGGCATCATCACGCTCGAAACCTCCGATCCTCTCGACAAGATCAAGGACTATTACAAAGGCAAACTGACCGACGAAGGCTTCGAACTCACCGTCGACACCTCGGTGACGCGCGACGGCGAGCACGCCGAAATCACCGCCCGCAAGGACGGCGGGAAGCGGACGGTGCGCACCATCATGCATCGCACCAAAGGGCGCACCACGGTCAACGTCGATTACGCCGACAGGGGGAACGTGCCCGCGGAAACACCGGCCATTGCCGCTGCGGCTTCGCCCAATCCGGGCGTCACGCCGGAGACGGCTCCAGTGCGGGAATCGGCGCCGGTCTGGGTGCCGCTGTATCCATCGGTGAAAGGAGAATTGCACGTCGTGACGAATCCCGGGGCCGGCGGCGAGAGCGGCACGCTGGATTTCGCGAGCGCGGATTCCGTGGCGAGGATACGGGCATTTTATTTCGCACGTTTCAAGGAGTCGGGCTATTCCGTCGATTCCGGAGCCGGCTCGCCAGACGGTGTCGAAAGCGCCGTGCTCAAAGCGAAAAAAGACGGCGGCCGCTTCAATGCCCTCGTCACGATCAAAGCCGAGGAAGGTGGCACGCACATCACCATCAACTTCGCTGGGGCACTCTAATTCCAGCCAGCGTGGTTGAAAAACCGATGGCGTCTGCGTCCTCGCCACGGCGTCATTCCGGTGGTGACACGGACGTCCATCAACGATCAACTATCCGCATCCGCCGCCCACCCCCGAGCGAGCCTTCTCCCATGCAAACCCCAGCCACCATCTTCGAGAATCATCTTCCGCGCCGGGTCATCACTGGCCGTGGAGCCAGCCACAATCTCTCCGCGCTCTGCCAGGCCTACGGCTGGGGTCGCGTCTTTGTCGTCAGCGATGCGGGCGTCGAGAGCGCCGGTCTGCTGCGGAAAGTGGCGTTGCCGTTGCGCGCCGAGACCTTCACAGAAATCCCGCCCGAGCCGCCGATCGACGTGGTCGACACGATCGCCGAGCGGATCAAGGCCAGCGGCGCGGATGCCGTCATCGCCCTCGGCGGAGGAAGCGTGATGGACGCTGCCAAAGTCGCTTCGCTCTGTGCCCGGCACGGGAAGCGCGCCCGGGATTTCGTCGGCATCGGCAAGGCTGGCGGACGCGGTCTGCCTACGGTGCTCATTCCCACCACCGCCGGCACGGGTTCGGAAGCCACTTTTGTCGCCATTCTCACCGACCCGGTGACCGGGAACAAAGTCGGCGTCGTTGACCCGTGCATTCTCGCCGATATTGCCGTCGTCGACCCGGCGCTGACCGACGGTCTGCCACCGCAGATCACCGCCGCCGCGGGCATGGATGCACTCGTCCACGCCATCGAAGGTTTCATCGCCCGGGTGGCGACACCGCTGGCGCGCGGCCTGGCGCTGGAAGCGGCGCAACGCATCGGCCGATCGCTCGAACTGGCCTGCCGCGAACCCGCCAACACCACGGCGCGTGACGACATGGCCATTGGCTCACATCTCGCCGGAATGTCCTTTGCCAATTCCTCCTGCTGCGCGGTGCATGCGCTGGCCCTTCCGCTCGGCGGACGCTTTCATATCCCGCATGGGGTCATTACCGGCTGTTTCGCCGGAGAGATGATGCGGCACAATGCCCCGGCCTGCGCTGAAGATTTCGCCGCGCTGTCCGCCGCGCTCGGCTGGGACACGACCGATCCCATCGCCTTCGCCGCACGGCTCGACTCCATTGCCGATGCCATCGGCCTGCGCGCACAACTCCACCGCACCCCGGTTTCCGTCGACGCTCTTGCGCCCATGGCCCGCGACGCCGTCGCCATCCGCCGCCTCATGGACCCGAACCCACGCGAAGTGACCGAAGCCGACGCCGCGCGAATTTACCAAACCGTTCTTCACGCCGCATAACCACCGCCGGCGAGCCACGGTTTCGGGTTTCGGGTTTCGGGTTTCTCCGAATCGCCGTGCGGCCCTCAAATCAAAAGCCGCATCCGAATCGAGCCATTGGATGTTGGATGTTGGATGTTGGGTGTTGGATGTTTCCTCCTGTTCCTTAGTCCGCAGCAGCGTAAATTCTCCCCATGAACATGAAGTCTCTTCCCGATTTTTGGTTCGAGCCGCGCCCGTGGATCGATGGTCAATGGCAGGCCGGCGCGGAGACGGTCGACGTCGTCAACCCGGCGACCGGTGAAAAGCTTGCCGCGGTCACACGCGCCGATGCCGCCACGGTGCAGCGCGCCATTGACGGCGCGGTAAAGACCCAGCGTGCCTGGCGCGAAACTCCCGCGGCAGAGCGCGGGAACGTCTTGAAACGCGCTGCCGCACTTCTCCTCGCGCGCAAGGATGCCTTCGCCCGCCTGCTGACCGCTGAGCAAGGCAAACCGTACGCGCAATCCGTCGGTGAAGTCGAATACGCCGCCAGCTTTTACCAGTGGTTCGGCGAGGAAGCGCGCCGCGTGCATGGCCGGATCACTCCCCACCCCGAGCCCGGACACGAATTCTTCGTCGAACTGCGTCCCGCGGGCATCGCCGGGCTCATTACCCCTTGGAATTTTCCCATCGCCCAGGGTGCGAAAAAAGTCGCCGCCTCGCTCGCCGCCGGTTGCGCGGCGGTTTGGAAACCGGCGGAGCTGACTCCGCTGATCGCTCTCGCTTGTGCGCCGCTCCTCGCCGAAGCCGGCGTGCCCGCGGGCGTCCTGCAGATCGTCCCTGGCCGCGGCTCGGTGGTCGGCGGCGTGCTCGCCGAGCACCCCGCGGTGCGCGTCCTCAGCCTCACTGGTTCCACCGCCACCGGGAGCGCGCTCATGGCCGCGGGAGCCCCCGGCATCAAGCGCGTCTCGCTTGAACTTGGCGGCAACGCTCCCTTCATCGTCCTGCCCGATGCCGATCTCGATCTCGTCGCCGAACAACTCATCCGCCTGAAACTCTTCGTCTCCGGCCAAGTCTGCGTCACTGCCAATCGCGTTTTCGTCCACGCCGATATCGAATCCGCGTTGACCGATCGGCTCGCGGCGCGTCTCCGTGGCGCGCATGTCGGCAACGGCCTGGCCGAAGGCGTCGACGCCGGGCCGCTGATTCATCGCCAGGCCTGCCAGGAAGTCGGCGCGCTCGTCGCGGAAGCGGTAGCCAAAGGCGCCCGGCTCGTGGCCGACAACCGCACCTACGAAGGCGATGATCAATTGCGTGGCGGCAGTTTCTTTCCACCCACGCTCCTCACGCAGGTGCGCGACGAAATGAAAGTGGCGTCGCAGGAAGTCTTCGGCCCGGTGATCCCGTTGCTCCGCTACACGAGCGTCACCGACGCCCTCGCCCGCGCCAATGCCACTCCACACGGCCTGGCCGCGTACGTTTACGGCGGCGATCTCGCCCAATGCCTCGCCGTCGCGCGTGGCATCGAAGCCGGCATCGTCGGGGTCAACGAATGGCGTCCGCTCAAGGCTGAAATCCCCTTCGGCGGCGTGAAGCAAAGCGGCATCGGCGCGGAGGGCGGTGAGGAAGGGATTCGCGAGTTTCTGGAAACGCAGGTGATTTCCATGCCGAAGCCCGTGGTCAGGGGCTGAGCGGAGGGCTCATTTTCTTAATCTTAATCTTAATCTTAATCTTCATCTTCGGTGCCTGTCGCTTCGGAGGATTAAGATTAAGAGTAAGATTAAGATTAAGAAATCTGCGCCGCGCAAACCGGATACCTACCGGATCTTGGTTCGGCCCATCCGCTCGGACCATGAGGCCAGCGACCGTTGCGCAACGTTCAGGCGGTTGTGCCCGCCATACGTCAGATTCCCCAGGACTCCGTAGAGCAGAAAATCGCCATAGACCGGCGCCTCGCCGAAGAGAAACGGCGAATGCCGGAGCGTGATCTCAAAACGTGCGAGGAGCCGATCCGCTTCCGCGCGAATCGTCGCCGCGTCCCGCCGCCATTGTTCCACGCAACCGCGCCCAAATTTCCGCTCCTTGTGCCGCAGGAACAATCCCCGCGCCACCGGATCCTCGATCTTGTCGAGGGTATGCGGATCGAGCAGGCGAAACGTCTGGAACTCGACCTCATCGCTCAGAAATTCGATGACGATCTGCTGCAGCCCATCGAGCCGCTCCGGAAAAAGCCGGCCACCGGCGAAGTGCTGATCCACATAGTGCGCGATGTCCTCGCTGTCCGCGCCGGACTCCGTCACGATCCGCCCATCGTGCTCCAGCACCGGCACCTGGTAGTAGGCGCCATTCGTCAGCCGCAGCAGTTCACTCCGGTCCCAATTGGGAATTTCGCGCGTGGTGAATTCCACTCCGCAGGCCGTCAATGCAGCGGTAATCGGGATGCAGAACGGACTGTAAGCCAATTGATAGACGGTGAGGGGCATGGGGGGATTTTGGGGAGCGGCCGCCGTTCAGACAAGACCGTTGGTGAAATGAAAACGGCCCGGACGCACTCGTCCCTGGAACCACGTCCGAAATAGGAACGGCATTCCTCCCGCTCTCCCGGACGCATTGGCACGCAGTCCTGGCCCCAGTTCCACCAGTTCGGAGGTGATTGCCTCGCGGATTCTCCTTGTTGTAAGGTTTCGCGGCACTCACTTTCCATTACTTTGATGACGACGACCAAAGCCACTGATCCAGCCGCGGCGATGGTCCTTGCCGCGGTGGCCACACTCACCGCCTGGACGGGACCGCTTGCCGCCGCCCCCGACACCAGCGACCTCCCGAAAAAAGAGGCGACGCTCACACCAGCCAGGGAAGCGCAGACCGGCGCTGATGAAAGAGCAGCGGCCGCGGCAGCCCAATTGAAAAAGGCCGACATGCTCGCCGCGGTCGGCAGTTATGCCGAGGCCGAAACGAATTATCGCGCGGCAATTGCGGGCCTCTCCGGCAGCCGACCGGCGGACGATCTGCAACTTCTGGGCGCCCGCGAGAGCCTGGGCGACATGCTTCACGACGAGGGAAAACTCGGCGCCGCCCAAAAGGAATACATTGAGGCTCTGGTCGCTCGCGAACACATCATGAACCCGGCGCGCCCGGAGGATTCGCTGCTGCCGATGAAGGTGCTGAGCGAGCTTTCCTACAAAGGAAAATTTGCGGATGTGGAAAAGGAGTATCGCGAGGCGCTGGCGGCGAAAAAATCGGCTTTCGAAAAGGAAATGAAAGCCCGCACCGATGTGGCCCTGCAGGAGATCAAGCACGGAGCCGAGGCGCCGGAGACCTTGAAGGCCCGCATGGACCTGGCTCGGATAATGACAGACGCAGGCGAATACAAAGAGGCGCTCGAGGTCTTTCGCGCAGTTTTAGGCGTCCAGACGCGCACGCTCGGCGCGACCAACCCGGCCACCCTGGAAACGCGTCTCGGCCTGGCGCGGGCTCAGCAGAAAGCCGGCACGAAAGGGCCCGCGGGTTTTGCCGCCGTGGTCTCCGATTGCACCAACGCGCTGGGTGCGGAGAGTCCGCAGACTTTACAGGCGCGGATGGCCCTGGCCGAAGCGTTGCGCGACGAAGGTGACCAATCCGGCGCGGAAAAGGAATATCGCGCAGTGCTCGAAATCTTGAATCGCGCCCCGGCAGCGCCGAACGCACAGAAAATATCGTGCCTCCTGGGACTTAGCCGGACGCTGGAAGCGCAGCAGAAGTATCTCGATGCGGAGAAAGAGGCGCGCGCTGCGCTGCTGCTCCAGACGCATGACTCGGGCGCGGAACAACCGGATACGCTGGAGACACGAATGTTTGTGGCGAATCTTCTCTGCGAGCAGAACCATTATCCCGTGGCCGAGAAGGAGTATCGGGCGATCCTGGCGATCCGCCAGAAAAGCCCCGGTCCGGGCAAACACGAGACGTACCAAACACAACTCGCACTCGCCACCACGCTGCAATCCGAGAAGAAATACAAGGAAGCGCTGGAACTGGTGAAACACCTCCAGGCCGATCTGGAGAAATCACCTGACAGTTCGATCTCGCCGGCCTCTCTCGATCAACTTCGCGGATCGCTGGAGACTGCGGCGAAGGGGAAGAAGCGGTAGCCGGACAAGTAATCAGTAATCAGGGTTCAGTAATCAGTCTCTCCTTGGAGCCGGAGACTTCGTTGGGGTGACCCCAATTCAGATTTTCGTTTTCGCGGGGACTTAGTTCGCTGCCGGATTCGGCTTGCGGCGAATTCCTTCACCACGGCCTTTGCTCCAGTCGATGCAGGTCCACCTCGTCAGCTCTGGATTGAAGCGGATGATCATCTCGGTGGCGCCTTTGCCATAGCCATCGGGTTCTTTCAAAAGGATGGTATGCGAACCGATAATGCGCCACGTGGGATGTCCCCACGGACCGTGGGTGATGTGACCATCCGGGCCGAAAGCAATTTGCACCGTGGTACGGCGCCAGAGGTAATCCCACTCCGCACCGGTCACCGCCTGGTAAAGCTTGTAAGTCTCTTCGTCCGTCGCACCGACAGCTTGTGTCGCCGGGTCGGGAATTGCGAAACCCGCTTGAAGCGATGCGACGAAACTCAGGATGCAGGTGAGGGCGACGATGAGGTGTTTCATGGTGTTTGGAGGGAAAACGATACCACGGCAGCGAGTCTCCGATAAAGCGGGCGCGGGATTCGCTTTATCTGTAATGAAAGCGAGGTTCAAGGAGCTTCTTCATATCGACAGCGTTCCTTCGCGCTTTGGCAAAGGACGAGATGACGGAGTACTGGCGCAAATCTGCAGAAATTCCAAAAGCAGTGCGGCAGCGCCGCACTTCACGGCGCTGCCGCACTTCAATCAACCGAGTATTACTTTAGAGGGCGTCTAAAAAGTAAGTTGCGGCCCAGCCCGAAGGGCTGACGGACTGTAGCCGGGGGTAACACCCCCGGAGGCGACACCCCACACAACGGATGCACCCCGGAGGGTGTGCCGGAGTCGCCTTCCAGGGGTAATTTC
>DASYAY010000091.1:0-21530 GCA_036501065.1 Chthoniobacter sp.
ACATCGGCTTGATGAACGCCCATTCTTTGTTCGTCAGGCTGCTCGAATATGGTTCTTTGGTTGGCATCCCCAGCCTTGTCTGTAATTGCCATAAAAAGTACAAGTACTATTTGGAAGTTATTTTTTAGACGCCCTCTTAGATCCGGAAGTTTTGGAATTGATGGATTCCCGGCCACCCATCCTTCGTGTTCACTCCGCCAAGTCATCAATTTAGCTGCCGGATAATCCCTCCAATCCTTGTCAATCTTGTCGCTGCATTCGGCGCAGAGCCACAGCGCGTTATCAATTGAAATCCTCTCGTCGGAGGTTTGTCTGTCATCGTAACGCGGACCACCAGATGCGGCTGCGCGGATGTGACATGCCCGACCTGCATTTAATGATTTATCGGGATCAGAATGTGGCCCTATCGTCAACCGCCTACACGTCGGATTTGAACACATATGTCCGGCGCGCTCGGCAATAATCCTACGCGTTTTTGCAGAGAATTCGTCACGCGCCATAACGCGATTTCCAGACTAGGCAGGTACGCATCATCTTCAAACACGAACTCACGCACGACCGTCGGATAAAAGGGTCAGGTTGCACGAAAGCGAGAGGACTGCCCATGCCGGCGGAGCAATCAGGGATTCTGAAACTGCGGATGGGTGCGGATGATTTGCTCGAAGGAGGGCTGTTGGTCGGCGGGGAGATCGGCGGGGAATTTGGCGCTGGAGCGGGTCCAGCGGGCCAGCCATTCGGCGCCGAGCAATTCGTGGGTGCGTGGGAGGAGCGGGTCGATGGCGGCGGGGGTCAAGGCGATGGTCGTATCCAATTTGTCCACGGTGCCCTGGCCTTTGGCGACGTGGAAACCGGCGGCGAGGAGGGCGGCGCGGATGGGTGTGGAGCAACTGTAGGTGAAGAGCTCGACAGCGCGTCCGGCGCAGGCGGCGTAGATTTCGCGGAAGGCGCCGAGGGTCCATTGGTCGCCGCTCGTCTTACTGGAAAACATGTCGAAAAAGATGAGGTCGGGCAGCGCGGGCGCGTTTGGGATCGAGTCGAGGAAATCGCCTTCCACGAGCGACCAGCGCAGGCCGGGGTAAGTGCGCGATTGCCAGCGGCCAATGGCGAGGATGCCGCCGATGCCGCTATGGCGGAGATAGGTGAATTCGCGATTGTGCTGGAAGGCGAGGTGGAGCGGATCGAGATCGTTCTCGAAGCTCACGATGTGCATCGGCCGCACGGGGCCGGCGGCGGCCTGCGTCTCGTAGCAGAGGATCGCGGACATCGCGTTCGCGGCGGCGCCGAGGCCGACGTCCCAGATGACCAGGGGCGCCAGCTCGGCATTCGCGGCGCTTTCTTCCGGCGATATTCGCAAGCGCGTGGCGAGTGCGGATTGCTCGATGTAGAGGCGTTGCGCTTCCTCCATGGGAGGCGTGCGCGAATGCATGATTTCGCCGGAAGAAATCTGCCGGATGCTGGCAAAGCCGGCCGGTGCCCGATGCACTTCGTAGTCCCCGCGGTGAAAAGCCATCTTGCGCCGGGGCTTTTGCTTTTTGATGGGATTCTCCGCATCCGAGGCGTGGAGGATTTCGCGCCTTTGATGATAGAGCTCGAGAAAGCGCCCTTCGAAAATGCTCTGTCGGATATCGCGCATGAGCTGATGGTAAAAGTAGATGTTATGCTGGCCGATAAGTTGCCAGCCGAGATGTTCGCCCGTCTTGGTCAGATGATGGAGATAGGCGAGGGAGTAACGCGAGCAAGTCGGGCAGGCGCAGAGCGGGTCGAGATTGCTCTCGGAATACTTATAAACTCCGCGCCGCAATTGCAGGAAGCCGCGCGAGGTGAAAGCGCCGCCGCGTTGCGCGACCTGGGTGGGGATGATGCAATCAAACATGTCCACGCCGCGGTGCACGGCCTCGAGGATGTCGAGCGGCGTGCCGACCCCCATGAGGTAACGCGGGCGATCGTGGGGCAGGAGTTGCGCGGTGAGCTCGCAGGTGTCCTGGCGTTCGCTGCGGCTTTCGCCCACCGCGAGACCGCCAATGGCGAAGCCATCGAAGGGCATCTCCGTGAGCACGGCCACGCTTTCGCGCCGCAGATCGGGAAAGAGAGCGCCTTGGACGATGGCAAAAAGCGCCTGCGTCGATTCGCCGCGCGCCGTGAGGCTGCGCGCTGCCCAGCGATGGGTGATGCCGAGCGCGGCGCGCGCCGTGGCTTCATCGGCCACGGAAGGAATGCACTGGTCGAGCGCCATCATGATATCGCTGCCGATGGCCCTCTGCGTCTCAATGCTCAGCTCCGGGCTGAGGAGGATGGTGCGCCCATCGAGATAACTCTGAAACGCGGCGCCTTCTTCCGTCATGTCCCGCGAGTGCGGCAGGGAGAAAATCTGGAATCCGCCGGAATCCGTGAGCACGGAATTCTTCCAACTCATGAAACGATGGATGCCGCCGACGCGTTTGAATACTTCCGGCCCCGGCCGCAGGAGGAGGTGATAGGTATTCGCGAGGAGAATTTGTGAACCGGCATCCTCGAGCGCCTGCGTGAGCTGGCCCTTCACCGTGGCCTGCGTGCCGACGGGCATGAAGAGCGGCGTGCGCACTTCATTGTGCGCCGTGCGAAAGGTCGCGGCCCGGGCGCGCGAACCGGTGGCCTGCGCCTCTACGCGGAAATCAAGGCACCCCTGGCTCATCGGTGCGCGCCGCACTGAGGGCCGCGTGAGCCGCTTTGGAATTGCCGTTTAGCGATGGCGGGTGAAGGACGGAATGGGGACATGGCCGCTTTGGATACCAGACCGTGACAGAAGAAGAATGCAAACTTCATCGAAGTCTTTTCTTCCGTTCCTTGCAGGGTGAAATATGGGATGTTTCCTTCTGCATCGCCCCCCATGAAGCACACGTTCCATCTTTCCCTTCTCACCGGCCTGCTGCTCGTGGCGTTTGCGCTGTCGCCGGGTGTGCTCCGTGCCGCCGAGCCGCCCGTGCCCTCACAACCGCTCGGCAAAAAGGGCGCGCTCATTTTCTCCGACGACTTTTCCGCACCCGCGGTGGGCAAAGCGTGGCGCGTGCTCTGGCCTGCGCTTACCGTCGCCGACGGCGCGTTGAACATCAGCCAGGCCAAGCCGGAACACAGCGCCGTCGGCGAGGTGAAGGTCGGGCAAAAGGATTTGATCATCGCTTTCAAGTTCAAGCTTGGCGCGGCCAGTAGTATCAACGCCGTGTGCAATGACAGCGCCTACAAGGAAGGGCACGGCGGCCATATCTGTCGCGTGTCCCTTTCGCCGAAACAGATTTTCCTCGCCGACGACAAGGAGCGCCTACGTCAGGAGATCGAGAAGATGCGGAAAGATCCGGCGCGCCAGGCCGAGGTGGCAAAGGCGGTTGCCGGGCGCACCCGAAATATTCCCATGGAGCTCGATCCGAAGCGCTGGTACGACCTGCTCATCGAAATCGTCGGTGACGAAATGCGCGTGAGTCTCGACGGGAAAGCCCTGGGATACTTGAAGTCCTCCGGGCTCGCGCATCCGATGAAAAGCGACTTCTACTTCGCCGTCGCCGGTCATGATGCGCTCTTCAAGGACCTGCGCATTTGGGCTGCGGAACCTATCACCGCAAACTAAGAGCATTGCGTATCGGAGTAGAGGGAAGAAGCAACTCCAGAAACCACAATGGACTCCCTACTTCGTCCCGTTACGAAAGACGATCTCACGATTTTCTTCGAACACCAATTAGACAGGGAAGCTATCCACATGGCTGCCTTTACCGCAAAAGACCCCACCGATCGCGTGGCATTCATCGCACACTGGGAACGGATATTGGCGGAGTCTGCGATCATCAGCAGAACCATTGTGGTCGATGATCAGATTGCCGGGCACGTCATGAGTTATGAAGAGAATGGGCACCCGGAAGTGACGTATTGGCTGGGCAGAGAATACTGGGGCAAAGGACTCGCTACCCGAGCCCTGTCTGAGTTTCTGCTGCACGGAAACCAAATCAGGCCCATTTACGCGCGCGCTGCCAAGGATAATGCCGCTTCCATTCGTGTTCTCGAAAAGTGCGGGTTCGCGATTGTTGGCGAGAGCAGGGGCTTCGCTAATGGACGCGGTGCCGAGATTGAAGAATGGTTGCTGCAACTCTGAGAGGCATCAGCCCCAAAAAGAGCCGCGAGGGATTGCGGCCGTGTCCCGCATCATTTGGTTTTCGCGCCGGAGATGGGATAGCCCCGCCAGACATACTCCAGGGCTTCGGGCAGTAACTGCTGTTTCATGCTGCCGTCGCAATGGCCGGCGTTCACGACGAAGGAGAACTGATAGTGATAGCCCTTGGCAGCGAGCGCTTTGGCCGTGGATTCGTTGGCGATCACCCAGTCGTGGGCGTCGTCACGCATGACGTTGGGGTTGAGCAGATCCTTGTCCCCGACTTCCATCCAAATGCGCAGCGGCTGGACCGGGCTTTCGGGAATGAGATGCTGATGGATTTCCCAGCAGCCCCGGGGCGTGGCGGGATTGTAAGGCCATTGCTGGTTCACAAAGGTGCCGGAAAAGCTCAACACGCGATGGTAGAGATCGGGGTGATACCAGGCCATGATGAGCGCGCAGGAAGCGCCGGAACTGCAACCGGTCGTGGCCCGGCCATCGGGATCCTTGGTCAGCTTCACAGCGCATTCCTTTTCGACGAGCGGCAACACTTCCTTCTCTACAAACTCGGCGTAGCGGCCGGACATGGTATCATATTCCAGGCCACGCTCGCTGCCTTGGGCGTCGCCACTGCCGTTGCTAATGGAGATGGCGATCATCACCGGCACACGATGCGCGGCGATGAGATTATCCAGCGCGGTGAACAGCGACTTATCGATGCCATCCGCGCCGACGATGAACGGGGCGACGGTGCCGGGCACGTATTGCTTGGGCACATAGACTCCCACGCGGCGCGTGTAGGGCGCGGGGTGGCTGGTCGTGACGTCGAGTTTGTTGGGATTGCTCGGGTCGGGCGTGCCAAAGGTTTTCGGTTCCCGGGCAATGCCGGGATAGAACTTGCTGTCCTCGGACTTCATCGTGAGGGTGAAGATCGTTCCCTTCGGCACGTCTTCATGCGCGGTCATTTCCGGCGCCTTGGTGTGCGTGGGGCCGACGATGAAGTTGCCATCGGCATCCGCTGGAGGAACGGCGCCGTCGGGCAGATCCTTGGCCGTGACGTACCCCGGCGTGTGTGGATCGCGCGCGTTCGCCGCCCTGGCCGAAAGCGTGGTGGCCAGAAGGCAGAGAGAGAAGGCGATAGGGAGGAGTTTTGTGCTCATGGATGCCATTTATCGTCGGGGATCTGAGTGGGTCAATCTTTGTGGAGCTGCCCTTCACGCGCGACGCGTTTCGCGGTGACGTCGATCTTCCAGGGCGCTCTTTCCGCTATCCATTGACGCCGGCCCGCTTTCCGACAGATTCACGGCCACCCTTGCCCCTTATGTTGCGTTTCCTCCGGTCTTCTCTCCCGCTGCTTCTGCTCGCTCCGGCCCTCCTGGCCGAGCCCCCGCAGCCTTCGGGGCAACTCGCCTTTCTCCGCTCTCAGGACGGGGAAAAGATCGCGTCCCTCCAGACCCTCTCCGCGGAATTCAAACCCGCCGGCGGGCGGGGACCATCCATCTGGCTGATTGGCGTCGCCCATATCGGGACGCCCGAGTATTACACCGCGCTGCAAAAGCGGCTCGATGCGCAATCCACCGTGCTCTTCGAAGGCGTGGACGCGAAAAAGCTGACGCGGGAAGCCAAGCCCGAAAACAAAAAGTCTCTCCAGGGAAAACTCGCCACCGCGCTGGGTCTCGTGTTCCAGCTCGATGGCATCAATTACCAGCGGCCGAATTTCGTGAGTTGTGACCTGACGATGGCGGGGCTGGAAAAAGCGATGGCAAATCACAACGCCCAACCGCCGGCCACCGATTCCAGCCCCGGGAAACCCGCTGCCAGTGACCCCTCTGCTCCGCCGGAAAAGCGCCGCGGCCCGACGCTGCCGGCGAAGGTGGACAACGCCACCTTCGATACCCTGATGCAGGCGATTCGTGGCGAAGGAGACATCGGCCGCAAGCTCGACGGCATGGTCGGCATCATGGGCAGCACGCCGGAGATGCGCGAAACCGTGAAGCTCATGTTCATTGAATCGTTCGCGCAGGCGGGTGATATCATCAACGCGGCCAAAGCGGCCTCCCCGGAAATTCGGGATTTGTTCGAGGTCATTCTCACCGAACGGAATGAAAATGTGATCCGCCAACTCGAGGCCCGCCTCCCCCAGTTGGGCCCGGGTGACACCATCGCCGTCTTCTACGGCGCCGCGCACATGGACCAGATCATGGAACGCCTCACCACCGAACTGCACTACACGCCCGGCGTCCAGATGTGGGACACTGCTTTCACCGCCGATACCACGAAATCCATGATGCCCACCGCGCAAATCAAAGCGATCGTGCAGATGATGCGCACCCAATTGCAAAACGCACCGGCCGGCAAGGGCGGCGGATTGGAAAGTCTGTTCGGGTTGCCGGCTCTGGATGGAGCGGCCGACAAGGCTGCGCCGGTTGGGAAATAGGCGTGGGGCGATAGAGCAGGAGAAGGCGTCGGCAACAGTGCGACAATCCCCGCTCGATAGAGCGCGCCGTATTCCGTTGGCCAGGCGGATGAGACACCCTCGCCGTGGGGGGCAGCGCCCCATCGGTCACGCGTCAGTTTTCCGGCTCCGCATCGCGAACCGACGCCCGCCAGCCGGCAAGTGTCCTGCCGCCGAATAACGGGCGAAAGCCATCGGCCGTGAGCTGGCGCGGCGTCTCTGAGATGCGCGCGGATGGAGCCAGGGAAACGGGGGCCAGGACGCAACGGAAGCCGTAGCCTTCGGGGTCTTTCCAGATGGAAATGTCGGGATAGCGGCTCGATGACAGCAGATAATTGCGGGTTACGCCATTCCACCCAGCACCCCGCAGCACACGGTCCTTTTGATGCTCGTCGAACCACTCCTCACACCACTGCTTCACGTTACCGCCCATGTCGTAAAGACCATACTGGTTGGGCGCAAAACTCGCGACCGGCGAAGTATTCACAAAACCATCGTGATAGCCTGCAAGGTAATAGTGGCTGTACTTGCCACCCGACTGTTTCACTTCCTCTCCGGCATAATTGCCTGCTCCCTTCGGCGGTGGCCATTGCGTGCCCCACGGAAACACATCGTCGATCTTGCCGCTTTTCTCGGACGGCAGCATCGCCGCATCCTCCCTCGCTCCAATCCCCACCGCGCAACTCCACTCGTGATCGCTCGGCAGGCGATATTCATCGTGCGCGCCGATGCGTCGCGCATCCCGCTCTTTGGTCGTAAGCCACGCGCAGAAGGCTTTCGCGTCCTCCCAACTCACATTTACCGCTGGATGTGTGGGGCCTTGCTGAAAGCTTGGTTTCGACCATTCGCGTTTCGTTTCCTTCACGAAAACCTCATAATCCCGAACCCGTGTATCCCACACACTGAAGAGCACTGTCTTGCCAGCCGTCGGCCCGCCGACGATCGGCACCGGCACGAATTTCATCCCCAGCGTGTTTTCGTAGGGCATGTCCTGGGTGGCCGCCGGCATAGTCGCCGGTTTCACGGATGGCGCGGGACCTGCCGAGCCGGCATCGCCGACCGAGATGAGCGGCGACGGCTCCAGCCAGGCGTGGGCGATCTCGGCGCGCTTGGTATTGAGCAGCAGCGCGTCGTCCAGGCGCTGGCGCTGGGTGAGAAGCGTCTGGTATTTCGCCAGGATCGCGTCGTACGGGGCAAAGAGCGCCCTGGCTTGGGAAGTCCGATCCTGATCGAGCTTGGCGAGCTGCTGGCGAAACGCCACGCGCAATGTCTTTATGGGGGGCGGCGTCTCGGCATCGTCTTCGACGACGTTCTGCGCCTTCTCGAACCCTTGCCGTTCCGTGCGCCAGACGAGCGCCTCGGCGAGTTGGCCGGCGGCACTGGCCTTGGCGATGGCCGCGTCGAGCGCCGCGAGGTAGCGCGCCCGCAGGTCGGCCACACCGGCCTCGAACGGCTTGAGCGCCTGCTTTTGAAACGCCGCCTGCTGCGGCCCATCCACCTCCGCCAGCCATTTCTCGACTTCGGTCGCCGGCTTCGGGGTGGTGGACGAGGCCGGTGTTGAAGGAGCTGGCGTGGTTGGCGTCGATAGGTGCGGGGTCGATGCGGGAATTGTGGCAATTGGTGCGGCGGCCGGCGGTGGGGTGGCTGCAACCGCCAGCATCCGGCTGGCGGGCGTTGCGGCCGGTGCAGGGCGCGTCTCCCCACGCGCCGGGGCGGCCCCGCCGGCCACGGCCAGCGGGGACACCGGCCCTGCACCCGAGGACACGACGGAGCGTGTCCCTCCAGGATTCGCCAGCCTCGTTTTCCATGGCACGAAATAGAGCAACGCGGCAATCGCGGCGAGCAGAGCGGCACCTCCGCTCACCCATGCGCCCACGGGCACACCGCGCTTCTTCTCCACGACGACGGGCTTCGGCCTGGCGGCAACACGAGGGCGGACACCCACCCGGCTCACGGCGTCATACGCCCGGCGCAAATCCGCATTGACTTCCTCGTAGCTCTGTTGCCGGTCGGCGGGCTTCTTCCGCATCATCTTCGCGACCACAGCGGCCAGCTCCACCGGGCACTCGGGCCAGCCGCCGCGCAGGTTCGGCACCGGCGCCGTCATGTGCTTCATCATCACTACCCCCGCGCTGCGGCCCTCATAAGCTGGCCGCCCGGCCAGCAGGTGATACAGCGTGCAGCCCAGGCTGTAGATGTCCGCCCGCAAGTCCACCTCCTTCATGCTCTCGGCCTGCTCAGGGCTGAGGTAATGCGGTGTGCCCATCGCCGCGCCGCTCAGAGTCAATCCCTCCGTCTGCCCCTCGCTCTTGGCCAGCCCCAAGTCGCCCAGCTTCACCTCGCCATCGCCGGAGAGAAAGATGTTGTCGGGTTTGACGTCCCGATGAATGAGCGCCGCCTTGTGCCAACTGTATTCCAAGGCGGTGGCCACGTGGGTGGCGATGGCCAGGGCCTCGAGCGGATCAAGGCGCCCCTTGCGGTTGAGGCGCGCCTTGGCCGACTCGCCCCCGACGTACTCCATGGCAAACCAGTGCAGTCCCCCGCTCTCACCCGCCGAATATACCTGCACCAGATTCGGATGGCTGAGCCCCGCCGCCGCCTGGGCCTCCCGGCGGAAGCGCGCGATATACTCGGCGTTTTCCGCCAGCGAGGCTTGTAGTGTCTTGAGCGCCACAATGCGGCCCAACGAAGTCTGCCGCGCCTTGTAAACGGCCCCCATGCCGCCCTGGCCAAGACGTTCGAGAATTTCAAATTCGCCAAGCTGCTGGCCTTCGAGATTCATGGAAGCGCCCAAGGCTATCGGCAACGACGCCAGGCGCGCGATTTATTTTTTCACACTGCCAGGCGAGTATTCCGGCGCCCGCTCTGAAGAGCGGGGCGAGCACGATAGCGCGTTCCGTGGGTCGGGTGGGCATCCCGCCTGCCGATTTCGGCATCTTGCCGAAATCATTCGATTTCCCCTTGGTCGATAGAATCCGGCGGGACGCCGGATTCGGCAGGGGAGACGCCACCCTACCCACGGAACGCCACACTGCCGGGTAGAGTCCTAATTTGAAATTGTTCCACAGGCGCTAAGCTAAGTGGTGAGGCCAACGGCGCACGCCCATTTTTTTGCTACACTTTTGCTACGATTTTCGGCCAATCGCCCGGAAACCCTGATAAACAGGAGCGGATGGGGGGGATTCGAACCCCCGTTACGAATCCGGCCCTTTTTGCAGAATCGTAAAACCGATTTACTCTGAAAATAAAACCGTAGTGACATGGTTGACCAAAGTGACTGCCCTTAGTATATACCTTAGGTATGGCAAGCATCTGGAAGCATCCCGAGTCCAAGTATTGGCACGCCAACTTCACGCTCGCGAGTGGTGGTCGCACCAACCGCAGCACCCGCGAGACGGACGCGAAGAAGGCGCAGAAGATCGCCGACGGCTTCGAGCAAGCGGCGCGGCAGCGCATGACCGAGGGACAAGTCCGGCGGGTGATTTCGGACCTCTACGAACGTATCAGCGGCGCTCCACTCGCCTCCTCCACCGTGCGTGAGTTCTTGACCGCGTGGGTGAGCAGAAAGCGGATCGAGAATGAGGAAACCACCGCTGAACGCTACAGCAGTGTGACCCGCCAGTTCGTGGATTTTCTCGGCACGCGCGCCGATGCCGAGTTGATGTTCGTCACCGCGAAGGATTTGACCAAATTTCGCGATGAATTGGCCAAGCGGTTGACGCCTGCCTCCGCCAACTTGTCCCTGAAGATTCTGCGCGTGGCTTTCGGTCAGGCGTATCGCGACGGACTCATCAACGAGAATCCTGCCACTCGCGTAACCATCATCAAGCGGAAGGGGGAGGAAACGGTGCGCCGAGCGTTTACTTTGCCCGAACTCCGGCGCCTGCTGGCGGAAGCTTCCGAGGATTGGCGCGGGCTGATTCTCTTTGGCCTTTATTCGGGTCAGCGCATTGGTGATCTGGCTCGGCTGACCTGGCAAAACCTGCACGGTCTTGGCACTGACGCTCCGGAACTCCGGCTCGTGACTGGCAAGACTGGGCGCCAGCAAATCATCCCACTACATGCAGCTCTCATCCGATACATCGAGGATGAACTCCCAGCGGGCGATAATCCCCGGAGGCCGCTGTTTCCGGCGACGTGTAAGACTGTGGAAAAACAGAAAGGGCGCACCGGCGCGCTCAGCGGCCAGTTTTACCGGGTGATGGTGGCCGCGGGTCTGGTTCCGCACCGCTCTCATCACACACAAGGGCAGGCCGGTGGCCGCAGCGGAAAGCGCACGCCCGGTGAATTGTCCTTCCACAGCCTGCGCCACACCGCGACGAGCCTGATGAAGAACGCCGGCATTTCTTCTGCTATCGTGCAGGACATCATCGGCCACGAATCGGCGGCGGTCAGTGCGCATTACACCCACATTGATGGAGATGCCAAGCGGTCGGCATTAGCGGCACTGCCTGACCTCCAAGCTGGGACCTAACTGTCGGCAAAGCGAAAGTTATGAACCGAGATGAGTTACTTCTTGCGCTCCGGAAATTGCCCAAGCACGAACTACTGGAAGTATTCTCGGATCTGTTCGAAAGGATTTCCCGTCCGCCGTTAGTGGGGCGTCCTTGGGACCCGAAATATGACCCACCGCCGGTAGAGGAACTTTCGCCCCCCGACGAGACGCACGAGAAAACAGCGCGTCTCATGGTCGAACTTGGCCTTTTTATCAATGACCGGATTCGGCGATACTGCGAACACGGTTTGATGACGGGTGAAATCCGGAGGCGCGAATCGTGGCCGTGCACGATCAGCTTCCATCCTCGGCGTGCCGATTACTATGAAAGGGTGATTCGCCATCTGGAAGAGGAAGGTCTCGGCAAGCAAGCACTGCGCGCAGCAGATAAGGCGAGCCGTCACAGTGCAAAAAGCCGCGCGGCAGAGGACGCCGATACCCTTCTTGATATTATCGGTTACTGGCGGGAGCCAAGCCCAGTTGGGCAAGTCGCAACGCTAGCCACTAAGTTAGGAAAAGAACACCCAGCCTTGATTAAGCTGGCGCGTAAATTGCCCCCCTTTTCCACCGAGACGAATTGGACCTGGTGGGAATCCGTGGCTTTTCCCCTTGCCATCGCGGTGAACCCCGAATTAAAGCCACAGAAAAGAGGGCGGCGCAAGGCTGGGGAAGAGAAAGTCGATAAGAAAATAAACGAGTATCGGAAGCAGTTGCGGGAGCGATTCCTCGACCTAGCACCAGGGGTAAGCAAGTCTCGTTCCTCGGATCGAAAATAGCCAATTTGGCTTCCCTGGCGTCTAGGGGCAGGGAAGCCAAAAATTCCCAGGGCCACGTTTCCTGTCATTTGTGACACGTGGCCGACATAACCGAAACAAACGACATCCCCAACGAACGCGATGCTTTGTCGCGATCCGGGGGTGCGTTGAAAGGTAGCATCGTCGGAATCTTATTCGAAGGCGTAATTCTTCCGCTGATGATGCGCCCCAAAAAGGCCGAAGAGATTTTCCAGATAGGGCACGGCACGCTCTACGTCCACCTGAACACGGGTCACATCCGATCGGTCGCCGTGAAGGGCAGACCGACTCAACGCCGTGCCACACGCCTGATCTACACGCAGAGTCTCATCGACTTTATCCGGAGCTGCGAGAAATGAACGCCGCGACCGAACTGCCGCAGTTTGCCCGCGACCTTTTGTCGGCGCCGCCGAAACGCGGCGAGGGTCTGAATTTCTGGCTCTTCCGCGTAGCCCGCGTGCTCCACGCCTTTCGCACGGAGGCGGAAATAGTCGCTCTGCTGCGCGCTGCCACGGCTGGGGAGCCAATCGCGCCCGGCGAGATTGAACGTCAAGTCAAGTGCGCCAAGGCGGTCGCGTGGCAGCCTGGCGCGTCGGCCGTGATCCACAAGGTCCATGCGTGGCCGCCCTTAAACCCTGAGCAGCGCGAGGCGGCTATCGTGGCCGGTGGTGGGGTTGGCGTCGTGGACCTGTGGGAAGCCTCTCCAATGCGCCTAGATCGTCGAGGCTCATATGCCGAAGAAGTCATTCCCAAGCTTTTTCCAGACAACCCGCTTTTGTGCTGCGGAAAGTCTAACTTCAAGTTCGCCACGCGACCACTTTCCGAATGGAGCGGGGGGTTGGCAGAGTTGCAGTTCATGGTGCCATCACCAATGACGGCGCGGACTGGAATCACGAAGGAAGGTAGGCCGTCGGAGCATGCCCTTTCCAATACCGGCCCTCGCCGTTTCCTCGTCGTCGAGCAGGACCAAGGCACCTTGGACGATCAGGCGTCGGTCCTGTTGCACTTGGCCAAGGCCGCGCCGCTGGCGCTCGCGGTCTATTCGGGAGGGAAATCAATCCACGGGTGGTTCATGGCGGCAGGTCAGGGTGAAGATCGGCTCCGCCGTTTCATGTGCTCTGCGGTCACACTGGGGGCTGACCCCGCGACCTGGACGCGCAGCCAATTTGTCCGGATGCCCGGAGGCACCCGGCACGATGGCAACCACCAGACCATATACTTCTTCAACCCGGCGGTAATCGTATGAGTGGCACAAAGGTCACCCCAGTTTTGGCGAAAAAATGGCAAGATGATGAACCGCCACTCCCCTCTGTCGCCGACCTTGGCGTTGCCCGTGCTGTTGAGGTAGTGGACGCCTATTACGATTCCAACAAGAAGGAGTTTTTGATCCGCAATACAGCGGGCCGGTGGCTTTCGCACCCCGCATGGCAGTTCCAGATGCTGCTGACGACCGCAGGGATCGCTCGTTCCAAACTAGAGACCGAGGCGGTCATGGTGGAGACCATCAATACGCGGGACGTTCACTATACCGGCAGTCTGGCCGGCCATCGCGCTGGCTTTTACGATGCAAACGGCGTCCGCATGCTCGTGACCGAGAGCCCCCGTCTCTTGACCCCGGCGCCCGGCGAGTGGCCCATGCTTCGCCAGCTCATCTACGGCCTCCTTGGAGCTGACGAAGAACATGGTGAAGTGCAGGTTCAAACCTTCTTTTATTGGCTATGGAGCGGCCATGAGTCCATCTCCACCGGCCATTGGCGCCCAGCCCAGATTCTGGCGCTTGCCGGGCCAGCCGATTGCGGGAAGTCGCTATTGCAGCGGTTGATCACCGAATGTTTTGGGGGCCGGGCGGCCGATCCCTTCCGTTATCTGAGCGGTGGCACAGAATTCAACCGGGAGCTGTTCGGCGCGGAACACTTGGTCGTCGATGACGCACAGGCATCAACTGATTTTCGGACTCGCCTCCAGATGGCCGCGAACCTGAAGTCCCTGGCCGTGGGACGGGATCACAACTGCCACGGGAAGGGTCGCGATGCCGTGAATCTCCGTCCGTTGTGGCGGTGCACCGTGTCCTTGAACGACGAAGGTGAATGCCTCCTCGTCTTGCCTCCGCTACGTGCAGACATTGCCGACAAGATCCATTTGCTGAAATGCTTCCCGCCGTCGTCACCGTTTCCAACGGATACGCCTGCGGCCATGGCGGACTACTGGGAGCGGTTGAGGAGTGAGCTTCCGGCACTACTAACTCATTGCCGGACCGTGATACCGCCTCCCGGTCGTGAAAATACCCGGTTCGGCATCCGCGCCTTCCATCATCCCGCGCTGGTGCTCGCCTTGGAAGAGCAGGCACCCGAGGTAGTCCTGTTGGAACTGGTGGATCTTGAACTGTGGGAAAGCCCCCTTGAAGATTCGTGGGAAGGAACGGCCCAAGAGCTGGAGACGAGGCTGCTGGGCAACAACTCCAAAGTGCGCGAGCAGGCGCGCCGCCTACTCACTTGGGCTCACGCCTGTGGGACATATCTCGGACGCTTGGCAAAAAACCAGCCGGAGCGAGTCGAGGAAGGTCGCACGGCCAAGAAACGTGGTTGGATCATCAAGAAACCCCGCCAATGACGCCATGACGCTCTATTTTCCAGTTCATCACCACCTGCGCGCGCATGCGTATAGGTCGAAAACATAGCGTCATGGCGTCATCAACGATGCATAAGCGAACATGATTGAGACGAACGCTAAGCCTGGCGATCGCGCCAACGGTGAGAAAGATTCGCCGCCCCTCGCGCGCGCGCGAAAAAAAGAAACTGGGGCGCTCACCCGCGTGCCCAACGGCGTGTTAGCGCAGACCTGGACCAACGAGGAGCTGGCCGAGGCCAAGGCGACCTTGCTCCGCAACCTGACGGCCACGAAACGCTTCTACGACAAGGACGAGAAGTGCTACGTCGAAGTGCCGGACCCCACCGCACAGATCGCGGCTGCCGTGGCCATCTGCAACCAAGCCGTCGGCTTGCCGGTCCAGCGAATCTTGAGGCAGGAAATCCCATTCAAGGATCGCCACACGGAATTGCTCGAATTGGCCCGGACGCCCAGCGGGCGAGCGTTCCTCCTCAAGGCCGGCTTGGTCAGCGAGGAATGGCTGGCTGCTCACGCCGCCGAGCTGGAAGACCCGCGCCGGAAATGACCGATCACCACCGACATCAACTACGACAAAACCACCATGAGTAACCAAGACATCGACCTAAAGAAACTGGAAGCAGACTTCAACGCCACCAGGGTCATCGGCAAGGGCAAGCACGCTCAGGTGGTGCCCGATCATCGTCGACGGCGTGGCGCGCTCAAACGCTTCCTCCGGCTGCGGTGTGGGCCGCCGCGGCGCCAGGTGACGATCATCACGATTCCTTGCAGTCTCGCGCTTGCAGCCGAAGCCCTGGCGAAGATTCAGCCGGTAGCCGACGCCGAACAGCCTCCACGCGACGAGACCAACCTCAACCAAACCAACAATCTATGAACACCACACCTCAAATCCCACCACCAACATCAGAGCCTTACATCGTCATTGCCGCCGAGTTGGCGACATATTCCGCGGCCGATAAACGCTTCAGCAATTACCATCGGGTCCTCACGTGGGCCTTCGACGAGGAAACGGCCTGCAAAAATGCTTTGCGCGAGCTTATGGACGGCTACGTTCCCGTGGCGGCATTTACGCGTGAAGACATCTTGGACCTCGCCGGCGAGCTCAAACCCGGCAACATGCCACACAGTGTCTTCAATTTGGACCTGGGAATGCGTTTGTCCAAACTCCTGCACCATCTAGGCAATGAGGTGATCGCAGGGGTGAGCGTGCATTTCGACGCAAACAATGAGCGCGAGGCAGCAGATTACGTGGCCGCGATGGCGGGGCGTGACTTCGAAGAGGCAGCGTGGAAGGCAGCCCTGCGTCAGCCGTAACGCCCGCAACGGCGCCGTTCACACCACGCCAAAGTCACGCTCGCCGCGTGTAATTATACCAGCGATCACGATTCAAGATAACGGCCACTCCAGTCGCGGCCGGCGGCGGATCTGCTAGCCCGAGCACGGTTGCTCGTCGGACGGTCCGGCGATCTGCGCGCGCGTCTTGGGCGGTCGAAAGGCTGGCGCACTCTCACATGGAAGTCTCACGCCGTGAGAGTCGCTCTTCCCACCACCGGATGCGCTAGAAACGTGCTGTGCCACTCTGTAGCCGGCGCTGCAGCATCGAGTGGATGGCGATTTCGTGAGGCAAACACTCTCACGCACTCTCACGCCGTGAGAGTGGGCAGCGGTGGGAAGGTAGGACTCCCACATCACCCGGCATTGGAGTAAAGAATGTGCATGGTCGTCACCAAAGCCAATGCCTCCATGATCAGCGGTTATCCTGTCCTCGAACTCGAAATCGACGGTCACCCGGCCCAGGTCTTCGAGCCGAAGCTGACGCTCCTCGAAGCGGGCCTCGTCGTGCTCCTTGATCGAAAAGGTTACTGGGCGGCGAACATTTCCGCGGAATTCAGAACCGACGACGGGAACCGCGTAACCATTCGCGGCGCTACGACGGATGAACAGATTGTGGCGCTCGTGCGGCGGTTTGTAGCCGGTGAGGAGGGCGACCTTCTGAAATCCTGATCGGCTAGCAGGAGCCTCTTGGCAGGGCGCCAAGAACCGCGTAAAAGCATCGTTGTTTCATCCCTCCCCGAACCAATGGCTGAGAAAATCACGCGAGCTTTAAGTGTTAGGCAACCCCATGCCGAGATGATTCTGCGGGGCAAAAAGAAAACTGAGTATCGGGTCATCCCGACGCGCATTCGGGAGCGCGTTTACATTTACGCCAGCACCAAGCCGGGTCCTGACGAGGCTTGGCGGAAAGCGCACTGTCAGCCTGGCGACCTTCCGACTGGCGTGCTCGTTGGGACTGTCGAAATCGTCGACTGCATTGAAAATGGTCGAGACGACTATCACTGGACACTGGCTCGCCCGAAGAGGCTGGGAAGGCGGATGAAGCCGAAGAATCAGCCGCAGCCGATCTGGTTCCACCCATTTTAGCTGAGCATCTCCTCGATGACATCGGCCACCATTAAACTTTTCCTCCCGCGCGGGGACGCAAAGAGCCTCCGAACCGCCGAAATCTCAAACTGGACGGGCAAGGTGGTCGCGGCCCCAAGGACGGAGCTGGATGACCTTCTCCAGCGCGAGGAACTCGACAAACCTGGAGTTTACATCCTGATCGGCACGCACCCGGAGTCAGGGGCTGCGCACGCGTATATCGGCGAGGCCGAGGTAATTCGCGAACGGCTGAAGCAGCACAAGAACAAGGAATTTTGGGTGTCTGCCATCGTTTTCGTCAGCAAGGACGAAAACCTGACGAAGGCGCACGTGAGATACCTGGAGAACAGGCTGCTTTCCGAGGCAATGCACGTGAAGAGGTTTACCTTGGAGCAGAACCAGGCTGGTGGTGCCAAACTCCCGGAATGCGAACGCGAGGATATGGAGGTTTTTCTTTCACGCATTCGCCAGCTTTTGCCCGTGCTTGGTTGCGAAATACTTATCCCTGCGGCGCAGCCCTCCGCGAAACCGCAGATGGGTGGCACCCTAATTTGTCGACGGAAAGGCGCCGAGGCCAGGGGCCACCGGACACCGGACGGCTTCGTGGTGCTGAAAGACTCCACTGCCGTGTTGCAGGAACGAGAATCTGTGAAGAAATGGCCGTGGGCCGCTACATTGAGAGCGCAGTTGGTGGCAGACGGGAAGCTCATCGAATTCGGCGAGTTTTACCGGTTCACGTGCGACGTACAGTTTTCCAGTCCCAGCGCCGCGGCGGCGGTCGTCGTGGGGGGCAGCGCGAACGGGCTCGTGGATTGGAAAACGGGGGACGGCAGGACGCTCAAGGAGCTTGATGAAGCTGGCTAAAATCCGCACAACTTCGTCCGTCTACCGTCCTCTGTAATCCTCGTTGCAATTCAACATTATAAAACTCGAAGAATCTAACTCTGGCTCGCCCGTCTATCCCTATGTTGGGGATTATTCGGTCCGCCGCGTATGCGCTAGGGCGGCAGCCGGATGGTAATTTGCACGCTGTTTTGCTCGTTCAGAAAACGAACATTGCAGATGAACCCGAGACGCTAGAATTCGATTCGACGGCGAACGTCGGTCCCTTTAGAAAAGGATGTTCCCCCAAAGGGAAGGCCAATAATCATGGGTCACAATAATACTCCAAAAAAGGCCGCTAACGAGGTGGAAGTTGCTCGGATCACGGTTACAGGCACAGTCATCGTCGCTGCGATAACCAGTTGTGTGAGCATCATCGGAACAATTCTCACCTTTTCGCTCGGTTCAAAATCCCACACCCAGGTTCCGTCCGAACAATCCACCCCAATCTCATCTTCCCCGACCCTCGAAGCTTCGGAAGTCTCCGAGCAGCATTGGCTGGTCATCGAGCGAATCGAGTTCCAGCCATCCAACTCGTTAGTCCGCGTCGTCGCTCGCGTTGGTGGCCAACCATATTCGTTTCCATCATCAGAGTTTAACGCCGGGGAACACCAACTACCCGAGCGGTTTCCACTCCCGGTGGGGCTTCGTAACACGACCGTGCAGATACAGATTCTTAGTAGGAAGGCTGATGGCAGCGTGGAACGCTTCCGCAGCTATGATAGACCAGTAGATGTTACTCAACGGACGGGGACGATCAGTATTCCGAAGTGGAGAATGGATTCCGCAGAACATCCCTCTGAAATCGTTCCCATGGTGGTGTGGTTTCACTTTGAGTAGACGTTGCTTGCCCGTTTGCGTCGTTACACAATCCCGGAAACGGTTAAGTCGCGGGTGACTGGCTCTGAGTAGGCGCGGTGGGGCTTAGTTTCGTATGGAAAACGTTTCTGCAAAATAGTTAAGAATATTGGCTGACGCGTTGCCTTCTTCCACGTCGAGAGAGGGTGTATGAGCAAGCCAAAAATCCTCGATGGCCAGTGGGAGTTTTGTTTCCGTCAACCGCTCATCGTCTGCTACGGGATGGGCGTTGATTCGACCGCGCTCCTGGTCGGATTGAAAGCCCGCGGCATTAGCCCGGATGCGATCCTGACCGCGGACACCGGCGGCGAAAAGCCGGCCACCTACGCTTACCGGATGGTGATGAACGCGTAGTTGCGCGAAGCCGGTTTCCCCGAAATCACCATGGTTCGCTACGTGCCCGGTAACTTCAAGAACTGGCCCGCCTACCACTCGTTGGAGGAGAATTGCCTGACGAACGGCACGTTGCCCAGCTTGGCCTTCGGCTACAAGTCGTGCTCCTTGAAGTGGAAGGTGGCGCCGGTGAACGCCTGGACCGAGACTTGGCCGATGGCGCGTGCGGCTGGGCTGCCGACGTCACGATCCGCAAGGCCATCGGTTACGACTGCTCGCCCGCGGACATTCGCCGGAGAAATCACGTGGGCCAGCAAGATGACCCGAAAAACGATTTCTGGTATCCCTTGATGGAATGGGGCTGGGATCGCGAAGAGTGCATGAGGCAGATCGCCGCTGCCGGCTTGCCCGTGCCGCCCAAGTCGGCCTGCTTCTTCTGCCCGGCAACCAAGCCTCACGAGTTGCACGAGATGCCCCTGGATTTGTTGCGCCGGATCGTGCGCATGGAAGCCCGCGCTATGCCGCGCCTGGAAGGTTACATGAGCGCCGATGAACTCGAAGTGGTCTATCAGGCCCGGTTGAAGCGTTGGAGCGAACGCCGGCACAAGGCGATTGCCGCCGGCAAGCCCGTTCCGAAGATGCCACGGCATCCGAGAGTTGGCGACGGCTGCCGCGGGTTGTGGCGTTCGGCCACCAAGAGCCGCTCGGCTTTGATGACCGATTACATTCGGAATACCGGCTTGCTGCCGGCGGGTGAGATTGACGAGATAATCGCCAAGACCCCGACCGAGATTGTCGATTTCCAAAAGGGCTATGCGGAAGCCTTGACCAGCGGCAAGGTGGTTGATTTCGAGGCCGCGAATGCGGATCACGATTACCGCGGGCCGGTCCGCCTGGAATGCTTGGCCGCGTGACTTTATGAAAATGATCGAACCTCAAAATTGTGCCGAGCCCGTCGCGGTCGAATTGTCAGGCGATCGGACCAAAGCCCTCGACTCCCTCCTGACCCGCGAGGAGTTCCTGGAAATGATGAAGGCGGGGAATGACTCGAAGGACAAGGCGATCCTTTGCCTTGGCGTGCTTGGCCTGCGCGCGTCCGAGATTTCGGCATGCGAGGCGCCCTGGGTCGACTTTTCGAACCGGACCATCGTCATTCCGCCACGGGCCGCGAAACGCGGCAAGGACCGGATCGTGCCATTCGGGAAAATCAAAGTTGTTTCGGAGGTTATAATTGCGTTCTTCGCGCTGGAGCACCGGATTGGCATTTCCCGGATTGCAATTTGGAACCGCGTGAAGCGGATGGCGTCTGCCGCCGCAATCAAGCATCCAGTGACACCGCATGGCTTGCGGGCAACCGGCGCGACCTGGTTCGCGCAGGCCGGCTACTCGATCACCGGGCTTCAGCATCATTTCGGCTGGTCGGAGCTGCGAACGGCACAGCACTATGTTCAGGCGAGTGGGGCCAGCGCGATCCGGGACATGGAGGAGAAAGGTGAGAAAGTTTTCTGAACGGGACGGCGGGGTTGGCTATTCCCCTCAGGGGTATCCCAAGAATGATTGCGCGAGCGACCGAGGTGGTGATGGATGGTCTTTTAATTTTGCGCTAGACTCCGAATCCGGCGAGAGGTAGACGACAAATCGTGGTGCCCTCGGTATGCGCCGGTTCGATTATTGCAATCGAAGGTGAATGGTAAGTTCGCAACCTCGCGAATTGCCATTCGATTATCCGATTAAAGGTTTGTTCCTGCGCTCTTCGAGAGCACCCATGTCTCGAATCAACTATCACCAACGTCCTCTCAGCTATGAAACTTAATGAGGTATTAGATTATCTGCCCCAAGAATTTTTAGAAGCAATAGCTTCCCCGTCTTACTTTGTTGGAGTTGAGGACGACGAACTGGATTCAAATGTCGAGAAGCTCAAGATCGCTCTGACGTTTCCGATGCTTGATGAGGCACGCCGCGAACTGCTCCTTGCTTTGTGGCATGCGCGTATGGGTTATTGCTTGGCTCTGGGCACCGTCGGAGGGGAAATGAATGAGCAAGGGCGCACCTTGCAAGAACGTCAAACAATCGAGCTGGAGCAGCTTTGGATGGAGATGAAGTCAGCGGTAAAAGCAGCAATGGCCGGCGTTCCGTTAACCGACGAGCAACGCGCATTCCTCCAAGAGGAGATGTTGACCCTGACCATGAAAGCGCCCGAGGACTGAGATTACTAACGTTGGTCATCTCCCAAGCCGTTAGCCCAAAATCAGTCGCGGGCCGAATGGGGGAAAAGAGGCCATCGCGTTCCCGTTGTGATGGTCATGGACCTCGATATAGGAGTGGCCTTCCATCTATTGGACTGAAAGCCATATTCGGCCTCAAGTCTACAATGACCACATGAACGCGGGTATCGTGTTGGAAGCCTTTTCCTAGGGAAGCGCTGAATTTATCGAAGCTTTCATGGAACTGGTTGAGAGCGGCGCTTTTTTCGAATCGAGCGACTTTGAGCCGCATGTCAGGAGAGTTCCGGTCCGGTTGAATGGGAGATAGGAAGGTGATCCCATCGATCTT